>NZ_JBMMGT010000012.1:0-73279 GCF_049366555.1 Avibacterium volantium
TTATATTTTACTATTATAACTTTGCAATAAAATGTTTAATTTTAGGAAAAATTTCTTTGATATTTATTAATAAGAGTTCTTTCTCTTCATTTGGCGGACAAAAAGCCAAATGGCGTGCGGGATCATTAATTGGCTGCCAGCGCAATGGGGTTGCGGAACGATGGCTTGGAAAAAAACCAATGGTTGGCACATTTAATGCACCGCAAATGTGTAATGGCCCTGTTGAACCTGCGATAAACAAATCTGCGCAAGCCAAAGAATAAGTGAAATCCACTAGCCCTTCATTCTTATCATAAATCACCACATTGGGATTATTCACTAATTGGGCTAATTGATGCGCCTGTTCGCTTTCATTTGGCCCTGCAGTGAGAACGATATAGGCATCAAATTGTTGCAAAATATCTTGAATTAATTCGGCGTATTGCGCTAAAGAAAGGCTATTTGCCGAACCGCCCGTGCCACTATGTAGGAAAATCCATTTTTTATTTTGTACAATCCCCAACTGCTGTTGGAGCTTACTTTTTTGCGCTTGTAAAATCTCTTGTGGAACGACTAGATAAGGCGCGTGCGGTTCAGTAATCGGCAATTGCTGCGCCTGTAAAAACGTCCTTGCCAGATCCAGATTATATTCAAATTCTGGCTTAAGGGAACGTGAACGGCGTTGAGTTAAACGATGGTTATAAGCCAGTTGCGCCAATTTTGTCGCTGGTGCAAGACGATATTTAATGCCACTTAGCCACACCAATTTTGCATTATGCCAATTTGAGAAAAAGCTGATCACGCCATCAAAATGCGTCGCTTTAATGGCCTGTAAGACTTGTTTAAATTGGGTTTTATCTTTTTTATCTTGCACATCAATAATAATGTCGTCAATGTAAGGACAAAGCTCAGCCATTGGAGCGGTATATTTAGACACAAGTGCGGTGATTTTTAACTGAGAATTTGTCTTTTTTATCAGCGCTAAGGCAGGAAATATCAGCATAAAATCGCCCAGTTTGTCGTTGCGGATTACCAAAAGTTTTTGCATCATTCTAACGTTCACAGGTTATTTTTAAATAGATTGCCACATTGTAGCAAAGGAAGGCTTTTTTATTAAAGAATAATTCACTTCAACGCACTATTTACCTTGCTTTTTTCATAAAAAAGAGTACAATCCACAGGCTTTTTGTCTATATATACAGAGAAAAAAGTAAGCATTCCCACTCCTTCGATGTGGGTTTTCTTTTAGTATTAATTAATTAGAGGAAGGTTATGGTAACCATTCGTTTATCTCGTGGCGGTTCTAAAAAACGCCCATTTTACCAAATTGTAGTAGCTGACAGCCGTTGCCCACGCGATGGTCGTTTTATTGAGCGCGTTGGCTTTTTCAACCCTTTAGCGGCAGGTAAAGCTGAGCGTCTTCGTATCAATCTTGAGCGTGTAAATGCTTGGGTTGAGAAAGGAGCAAGCTTATCAGATCGCGTTAGCTCTTTGGTAAAAGAAGCTCAAAAAGCTGCAGCTTAATTGCAGTTTTTAAGGTTTATAGGTGAATGAAATGACGCAACAAAGCATTGAAGTCGTTGGCAAATTAGGCTCAACATACGGAATTCGTGGTTGGTTACGCATTTATTCATCAACAGAACAAGCCGAAAGTATTTTTGATTATCAACCTTGGTTTTTAAAAATTAAAGGCCAATGGCAACCAACAGAATTAGAAAGTTGGAAACATCATAATCACGAACTTATTGTTAAATTAAAAGGCATTAATGATCGTGAAATCGCACAAACCCTCACTAATGTTGAAATTGGCGTAGATTTATCTGTATTCCCTGAACTTGAAGAGGGGGATTATTATTGGCACGATTTAATTGGCTGCCAAGTGGTGAATCTACAAGGTTACAATATGGGAACGGTGGCTGAAATGATGGAAACTGGCTCAAATGATGTATTAGTTGTACGAGCAAGTCAAAAAGATGCTTTTGGAAAACAAGAACGGTTAATTCCGTTTTTGTATGAACAAGTAGTTAAAAGAGTAGATCTCACCACCAAGACTATTGAAGTGGATTGGGACGCTGGTTTCTAAACTCAGGCATACAGTAAGCTTTAGGCTGTAGCATTTCGAGCCTACAAATTAGGAAAATAACAATGTGGATTGGTCTTGTTTCATTGTTCCCCGAAATGTTTAAAGCGATTACTGAGTATGGGGTAACGGGCAGAGCCGTAAAACAAAACCTCTTGCAAGTACAGTGTTGGAATCCGCGTGATTTCACCACGGATAAACATAAAACCGTTGATGACCGTCCTTATGGCGGTGGGCCTGGAATGTTGATGATGGTGCAACCATTGCGTGATGCAATCCAAGCGGCTAAAACGGCAGCAGGAGAAGGGGCAAAGGTGATTTATCTTTCGCCACAAGGACGTAAACTCGATCAAAATGGCGTAACAGAATTGGCAAAAAATCAAAAATTGATTTTAGTCTGTGGTCGTTACGAAGGTATTGACGAACGAGTGATCCAAACTGAGATTGACGAAGAATGGTCAGTCGGTGATTACGTTCTCACTGGTGGTGAATTACCTGCAATGACATTAATTGATGCCGTTGCACGCTTTATCCCCGGAGTGCTAGGCAAACAGGCCTCCGCAGAAGAAGATTCTTTTGCCGAAGGTTTGCTTGACTGCCCTCACTATACTCGCCCAGAAGTGCTAGACGGAATGTCTGTACCTGCGGTGTTGATGTCGGGCAACCACGAAGAAATTCGTAAATGGCGGTTAAAACAATCGTTATTGCGAACCTGGTTAAGACGCCCTGAGCTATTGGAAAGCCTAGCTCTGACTGACGAACAACGGAAACTGCTGGTGCAAGTCAAACTTGAACAGCAAGCAAATAAAGTTGATTAGTTGATTGCGAGTTTAACCATTCGCAAAATCATCAGTTAATACTAGGATCTTAGAAGGATTACACAATGAGTAACATCATTAAACAAATTGAACAAGAACAATTAAAACAAAATGTACCTAGCTTCCGCCCAGGTGATACTTTAGAAGTTAAAGTATGGGTTGTTGAAGGAAGTAAACGTCGTCTGCAAGCATTCGAAGGCGTGGTTATTGCAATTCGTAACCGCGGCTTGCACAGTGCATTCACTTTACGCAAAGTATCTAACGGTGTAGGCGTTGAGCGTGTATTCCAAACTCACTCACCAGTTGTAGATAGCATCACAGTTAAACGTAAAGGTGCGGTTCGTAAAGCGAAACTTTACTACTTACGTGAGCGTTCAGGTAAATCTGCACGTATTAAAGAACGTCTTGGCGACTAATTTTCCAAGCGAAAATTATAAGGGCTTGAGAGCAATCTCAAGCCTTTTTGTTTATATATTATTTCTAATGAAATCAGATGAATGCAAGGTGCGAAATAATTGCCATTAATTTAATAATAAAGATTAAGGACAAGGTACGATAAAAAATCACAAATTTTCCACCGCACTTTGTTTTTAATCCACCTTTCTTTCAGCATTCTTTTCACCCCAAGTCAAAAATACATTATACTTAACGCCAATTCCAACCTTGCATAATCAAGAGAAATGCGATGACAAAACCTTTAAATATTATTTTTGCGGGGACGCCAGAATTTGCTGCGCAGCACTTAGCGGCGCTGTTGAATTCAGAACATAAGGTGATTGCAGTTTACACACAGCCAGACAAGCCAGCTGGACGAGGCAAGAAACTGCAATCCAGCGCGGTGAAACAATTGGCGGAACAGCATCAGATCCCAGTTTATCAGCCTAAATCCCTGCGCAAAGCGGAAGCGCAGCAAGAATTGGCAGCACTGAATGCCGATGTGATGGTAGTGGTAGCTTATGGCTTAATTTTGCCGAAAGCGGTGCTGGACGCGCCAAGATTAGGCTGCTTGAATGTACATGGTTCGATTTTGCCCCGTTGGCGTGGGGCCGCGCCGATTCAGCGCGCGATTTGGGCGGGCGATGGGCAAACTGGCGTGACCATTATGCAAATGAATGAAGGCTTGGATACGGGCGATATGCTGCATAAAGTGTATTGCGACATCAGTTCAGAAGACACCTCTCTAAGCCTTTATCATAAGTTGGAACAGATTGCGCCAAATGCGTTGCTTGATGTGTTAAATGGCTTGGAAGCAGGGGAGTTTCCGCCCGAAGCGCAAGATGATGCCCTTGCCAACTATGCCGATAAACTTTCTAAACAAGAAGCCAAATTGGATTGGCAGCTTTCAGCGGCACAGCTTGAGCGCTGTATTCGTGCGTTTAATCCTTGGCCGATTAGCTATTTTGTGACCACGGATAAAGAGGGTAACGAGCAGACCTTGAAAGTGTATCAAGCCACGGTGCTGCCACATCAAAATCAGCCAGCAGGCACGATTTTACAAGCGGATAAAAATGGCATTCAAATTGCTACCGCAGATGGCGTGTTAAATCTCACGCAGCTGCAGCCTGCAGGTAAAAAGCCAATGTCGGCACAGGATTTACTCAATGGCCGAGCAGATTGGTTCAGCGTGGGTAAGGTGTTGGCATAATGAAACAAAAAATCAGCAAAAAAAGCACCGCACTTTCTGCAAAATCCCTTTCTGCGCGCGCCGTGGCGGCACAATATCTTTTGCAAGTGTTGGATAAGGGACAATCGCTTTCCACCTTGTTGGCGGAAAAAAATCCTGCGCTGAAAGAGCAAGATCTCCCTTTATTACAAGAAATTTGCTTTGGCGTGTGCCGCGTGTTGCCACGTTTAGAGCAAATTATTCAACACTTGGTGGATAAGCCATTGAAAGGCAAAACGCGTCTTGTGCATTGTTTATTGTTGGTGGGATTGTATCAATTATTATATTTACGCACGCCCGATCACGCGGTGGTAGATGAGATGGTAAAAGCCGCAAGAAGCCTAAAATTGGACAGTTTTAAAGGCTTGGTGAATGCGGTGCTACGCCGTTTCTTACGCGAGCAAGAACACATTTTGGCGAAAGTGGATAAGCATTGGCAAACCTTGCACCCTGAATGGCTCGTGAATAAGCTGAAAAAAGCCTATCCAAATTGGCGTGAGATTGTGGAAGCGAATAACCAACGGCCACCAATGTGGTTGCGGCTGAACCCGCAACACAGCAACATGAATGAGTATTTAACCTTGTTGCAAGAGGCTGATATTGAAGCGGCAAGCGCGGATCATCCACAGGCGATCCGCTTGGCGCAAGCGAAAAATGTCACACAATTACCGCATTTCGCTGAAGGTTGGCTCACGGTGCAAGACTTGCACGCACAATGGTCGGGCTTATTGCTTGAGCCGCAAAATGGCGAATTGATTTTAGATGCCTGCGCTGCACCCGGTGGGAAAACCACGCATATTTTAGAACTTGCGCCACAAGCCAAGGTGGTGGCATTAGACGTTGAACCGCATCGATTGAAACGGGTGGAAGAAAATCTCGCACGAATGGGACAAAACGCCCTTGTGATTTGTGGCGATGCCAGCCAGCCAGAACAATGGTTCGCCCAAATTCAACGGCAGTTTGGCGAAAGTGCGGTGCAATTTGACCGAATTTTGCTTGATGCCCCTTGTTCCGCCACTGGAGTTATCCGCCGCCACCCCGATATAAAATGGCTACGCAAAGAAATCGACATCGCCCCTTTAGTTGCCTTACAAAAAGCTATTTTAACCGCATTATGGCAACGCTTAAAACCAAACGGCGTGTTGCTTTACGCCACTTGCTCATTATTGCCAGAAGAAAACAGCCAACAAATCAGCGACTTTTTACAACAACACCCCGAGGCAGAATTAATGCCCCTGCCATTCCCCGAACAGGAGCAGGTCGGCCACCAATTCTTCCCACAAGAAAATCATGGTGATGGATTTTATTACGCAAAATTGCGGAAAAAAGGCACTTGAACCTGTGTCAATTTAAACTAGTAGATAGATAAATGTCACATTAATACTAAAAATAGTAACTATTATTTGATAATATTTTATGCAAATTAAACCTTATGTTTTAAGTTCAGATAGTGCTAGATTACGCTATCAATTTGTTAGCCAAGGGAAAAATGGAGAGCAGCAAACAAAAATTATTGAGTTTTGCCGATTGGATAATGCCGTATTTCCTGAAGATACTCCCTTATTTAACTTGGGGTTTGGTGATACGATAGATGGCGTAGAGATCGATGATAAGGTGGTCACTAATAATGGTGATATGGAAGTAATTTTAAGAACGGTAGCCTACGCTGCGGAACTATTTTTCCTTGAATATCCTTCCGCATTGATTTTATTTGAAGGAAGTTCGAAAGCCAGGACAAGGCTTTATCGTATGATGTTGAATAAATACTATTCTGAGATCTCAGAAAGATTTATAATTTCAGGAATTAGTGAGGGAAGCATTCATCTTTTTTTACCTAATACCAAGAAAAAATTTGAGGCATTCTTAGTAAAGCAAAGAGTAGAGGTAATATTATGAAGAAATTATTGAAAGTGAAAACAAATAAAAAGCTAGACAAGTTACCAACAGCCCCAATTTTTAAGAAAAAATTTGAGGCGGCAAAGGTGATTTTATCAAGCCTAAAAGTCACAGAACAGAATTTGCGAGAAATGAATATAAAACAATCTTAGCCCAAATAGCGTACTGTTGTACGCTATTTTTACTTTTATTATCAATAAGTAACATTAAAAATGATTGAGCCATCTACAAGGTTTTTCATTACTGACAAGATAAAAATGCGTAAATCCCCTTGTAAATTGCCCGAATGGAAATAAAAATTTTCAAATAAACATCGCACTTTATGCTGTTAAAATGCCTACAAAAGGGCAATAGGATAAATTTTCCCGTCCAAATTGCCCGAATGAAGAGAGAATTTTTAGAAAAGTAACGCCTGAACGCAGCGTAGCGAGTATGGGCTTACTTTTCGTTAAGAAAATTCTGTCGAAATGAGGAAAAGCAATTTGATCGGGGACGCTTTTCTTTGCTTACTTTCTTTTGCGGAAACAAAAGAAAGTAAGTCGCTCAACGAGCGAAACCCGTTATAGCAACAAAGAAAAAGTCAATTAGCCAAATGGCTAAAACCCAAATAAAAATTAAATGCCACAAACAAAGAGAGCACAACAATGAAAATCATCATTCTAGGCGCTGGCCAAGTTGGCACGACCCTTGCGGAAAATTTAGTGAGTGAGGATAACGACATCACCCTTGTGGATAACCAAGCGGATCGCCTGCTTGCTTTGCAAGATAAGCACGATTTGAGGGTGGTGAATGGCGTGGCATCTTCACCGAAAGTGTTGCGTGAGGCTGGTGCGGCGGATGCGGATTTAGTGGTGGCAGTAACCAATTCAGACGAAACCAATATGATCGCTTGCCAAGTGGCTTATACCTTATTTAACACGCCAACTAAAATCGCACGTATTCGTAGTGCGGATTATTTGCGTGAGAAAAATAAACTTTTTCAGCCTGATGTGATCCCCATTGATCATATTATTTCGCCAGAAAAATTGGTTACCGATGAAATTGTTCGCTTGATTGATTACCCTGGGGCGTTGCAGGTTTCGCATTTTGCCAATGGGCGAATTAGTATTGTAGTGGTGAAAGCATATTATGGTGGCCCTTTGGTGGGCTATGCCTTGTCGGCGCTTAAAGAGCATCTACCCCATATTGATTGCCGTGTGGTGTCGATTTTGCGTCAGGATAAAGTGATTCGTCCACAAGGTTCAACCATTATTGAAGCGGGCGATGAAGTCACGTTCATTTGCGATACGATTCATATTAAAGCCATTATGAGCGAATTACAGCGCTTGGAAAAACCTTATAAACGCATAATGATTATTGGTGGCGGAAATATTGGTAGCGGCGTGGCGAAACGTTTGGAAGAGCAATGTTCAGTAAAATTGATTGAACGTAATCCTGAACGTGCCACTGCGTTGGCAGAACGTTTGTCAAAGACGCTGGTTTTTTGTGGTGATGCTTCTGATCAATCCTTGTTGTTTGAAGAACATATTGAAAATATTGATGTTTTTCTTTCGCTCACCAGTGATGATGAGGCAAACATTATGTCCGCCTTGCTCGCTAAACGCTTAGGGGCGAAAAAGGCGATGGTGCTGATCCAACGAATGGCATATATCAATTTATTGCAAGGGGGAACGCTGGATATTGTGGTTTCACCACAGCAGGCGACCATTTCTGCCTTGCTTGGCCATATTCGTAAAGGTGATGTGGGCAGTGTGGTGTCATTACGTCACGGTATCGCCGAAGCCTTAGAAATTGTGGTACACGGTGAGGCGGAATCTTCTAATGTGATTGGACGACAAGTGTCTGAAATTCGACTTCCGCCGGGCGTTATTCTCGGTGCGGTGCTACGTGGTGAAGAGGTGATGGTGGCGAGAAAAAGCTTGGTAATTGAAGAAGATGATCGCATTGTGGTGTATGTGAGTGATAAAAAATATATTCCTGATGTAGAAAAATTATTCCAACCAAGTGCATTTTTTATCTAAAAATGAAAAAAATGCTGTACTTATCCTTTTTAGTACATATAATAGCCGCCGCTGATTAATCCTTTCAGCCTTTTATTTAGGAGCATTTATGAGTTTTATGAAAGAGTTCCGCGAATTTGCAATGCGCGGTAATGTTGTGGATATGGCTGTCGGTGTGGTTATCGGCGGTGCATTTGGTAAAATCGTAAGTTCATTTGTTGCTGATGTGATTATGCCTGTTTTAGGTTTACTCACAGGTGGCGTAGATTTCAAAGATTTACACGTTGTATTGAAAGAAGCGGTGGGTGATGTGCCAGCAGTAACGTTAAACTACGGTGTATTCGTACAAAATATCGTTGACTTCGTGATCATTGCGTTCGCAATTTTCTTAGTCGTTAAAGGTATGAACAAAATGAAGAAACCAGCAGAAGAGCCAGAAGCAGCACCTGCTGAGCCTTCAAATGAAGAAAAATTATTAACTGAAATCCGTGATTTATTAAAAAAATAATTCGCTGATTAGAAAAAATCTTCCTCATAAGTAGGAAGATTTTTTTTATCCTAAATTTGGATAACGTAGTAAAATAATGCCCAATATTCACTTATTTCTAAAAGGAGAACAACAATGGACGCTATTCTAACAGTCGAAGAATCTCAAGCTACAACGCGTGAAATTATTCGTGACCTGCTTAATGACGGCAGTGATCCTGCTGCGCTTTATATTATTGAGCATCATATTTCGCATTATGATTTTGATAAATTGGAAAAAATTGCCGTTGATGTGTTTAAGGCAGGTTATGAAGTGTCTGACGCAGAAGAATGGCAAGATGAAGATGGCAAAACCTTATTTTCCTTTGATGCCATTAGCGAAATTGAATTAAAGGCAGAATTAATTGATGCTCAACAGAAAGAATTATTCCCATTGATTGCTAAATTTAACGGCATTTATGACGGCTGGGGAACCTATTTTGAAGATCCTAATGCACAAGAAGATGAATATGGAGAAGACGGCGAGTTTTTTGATGACGAAGAATAAAACTCAGCAAAATTTGTAAAAATTCCACCGCACTTTATTTTTACCAAAATATTAGTGCGGTGCTTTTTTATGGATTTTTTATTTTCGGAACTATTCGTCTTTTTACCTGTCGATATAGCAACAAATCAATTAACTTATAAGGATTTTTATGCGCTTAAAACAACTGACTTTTGCCTTAATGGCATTACCACTTTCTGCCTTGGCAACCCCTGTGAGCAACAATAATGTGATTAATTTTGATGTGGAAGTTGAAAAAGAAATTGCCCACGATCTACTGCAAGCAACATTATTTATCCAAGCAGAAAATAAAGATCTTGCGTTAGCCAATAAGGAAATTAACGGCAAAATAAATCGTGCTTTTGAGATTTTAAAAGCCTATCCTGACGTGGAATTGCGTGATAATTCTCGCAGCACACGCGTGCGTTATAATGGTGAGGGAAAACAAAATGGTTGGATCGCGCGTGGGCAGTTAATGCTGCAAAGTAAAAATAATGAGGCGTTATCAAAAGCCATCAGTGAGCTGAATGGTCTTTTAGCGATTGAATATGTGAACTCTCAAGTGTCTTCTGACGCAATTAATCGCATTGAAGATGAAATGATGCAACAGGCGCTGACACAATTAAACCGCAAAGCCACATTAATTCAGCAATCACTTGGGGTGAAAGGCTATAAAATTGTGGAATTGAATATCCGAACGCCAATGGAAAGCGGGCGCTTTGTAGCTCGCCCTTATGCAATGGCGAAAATGGCAAGTTCAATGTCGAATGATGAGGTGCAATTAGGCAACGGCAAAGCTAACGTAAGAGCAAGCATTGAGGCGAAAATTCAGCTTGTTCAGGAATAATGACAGCCTGCCCCATTTCCTATACAATGGGGCAATTTTAACAAGCCAACGAGGTTATAAATGAAAGTTGCAAAAAATGTTGTGGTGAGCATTGCTTACCAAGTTCGCACCGAAGACGGTGTATTAGTTGATGAAGCCCCAGTAAATCAGCCTTTAGAATATTTACAAGGGCATAATAATTTAGTGATTGGCTTAGAAAAAGCCTTAGAGGGAAAATCCGTTGGCGATAAATTTGAAGTTCGTGTAAAACCAGAAGAAGGTTATGGCGAATACAATGAAAATTTAGTGCAACGTGTGCCAAAAGATGTGTTTGTTGGTGTTGATGAGCTGGTAGCTGGAATGCGTTTCATTGCAGATACGGATGTCGGCCCATTACCTGTGGTGATTACAGAAGTGGGTGAAAATGATGTGGTAGTGGACGGCAACCATATGCTTGCAGGTCAAGAATTACTTTTCGATGTGGAAGTGGTGGGAACCCGCGAAGCAACTTTAGAGGAAATCGCACACGGTCATATCCACCAAGAGGGCGGTTGCTGTGGCGGACACGGTGATAGCGATGAAGAAGGACACGGCTGTGGTTGTGGCGGTCATCACCATCACCATCATCACGACCACGATCACCACCATCACGATGGCGAAGGTTGCTGCGGAAACGGTGGTTGTAAACACTAATTAAATTCTCGTCAAAAAACGACCGCACTTCAATCCACACCGCATTTAGTCGAAGATTAAATGGGTGTGGATTTTTTTGTGATACACATCAAGAAATTCACCTTTTTATTGTAAATCTAGTGCCTTTTTTGTCATTCCTACGCATAATGTTCCTTGTAATCACTTAACCCTAACAGGTTATTCTTTCGCATTCACAAGGAGGCAAGAATGAAAAATATGCTTTTAATGAGCGGTTCCAAATACCAAAATACCGGTTATCTCGTGCATTGTATGCCGTGGCTGAAAAGCTTTCTTTCTACATACAAAGGAAAAACTATTGGATTTGTGCCTTATGCAGGTGTGAGCCGTAGTTATGATGAATATGAAGCGCTGGTGCAACAAGCCTTGGCAGAGCTAGAAATGGACGTGGTTTCTGTCCATCGTGGCAAGCGCCATTTAGATATTATTGAGCAAGCTGATGTGATTGCCATTGGCGGCGGCAACACCTTCTGCCTGCTTAATGGGTTATATGAACATCATTTATTAGATGCCATTCGCCAAAAAGTGCAACAAGGCACGCCTTATTTCGGCTGGAGCGCAGGAGCCAATGTGGCAGGCAAAACCATTATGACCACCAATGATATGCCAATTCTTTATCCGCCTTCCTTTGACGCCTTAAATCTTTTCCCACATCAAATTAATCCACACTTTATTTCCGGCAAAATTGCAGGGCATAACGGTGAAAGCCGTGAAGAGCGCTTAGCGGAATTTTTGATTGTCAATCCTGAATCGCACGTCTACGCCTTGCCTGAAGGCACAGCATTACAGATTCAAGGCAATCAAGCAAACGTGCTGGACATTAGCGAAGCACAGCAAAGTGCGGTGCTAAAATTCAGTAAAAATGGCCAATGCGAACGCTATGCAAGCGGTGTTACCTTTGATTACTAAGGAGAAGAAAAATGCTTGAACTTAAATCTCTTGTAGCGATTTTGGGCGTTATCGCTGCGGTTTATTTACTGGTAAAAAAATATGAAACGCGCACCGTATTAATTGGCTTAGGGCTGATGATGTCCTTACTAACCCTAAACCCAATGGGCGCATTGGACGCTTTTGCGAAATCAATGACTAGCGGCGGCTTGATTATGGCGATCTGTTCTAGTATGGGTTTTGCTTATGTAATGAAATACACAAAATGCGACACTCATCTGGTGCATTTAATGACGAAACCGCTTTCAGGGCTAAGATTTTTCTTAATCCCTTTTGCCACGATCATCACCTTCTTTATTAATATTGCGATCCCTTCTGCGGCTGGTTGTGCCGCTGCGGTTGGCGCAACCTTAATCCCTGTGCTAAAAAGTGCTGGCGTACGCCCAGCCACCGCGGGGGCAGCGATTTTGGCAGGAACGTTCGGCTCAATGATGAGTCCGGGTTCTTCCCATTCCGCAATGATCGCGGAAATGTCCAATTTAACCATCACGCAAGTGAACTTATCTCACGCGCCTTACACAATGATCGCAGGGGCGATTGCGGCGGTTTCACTAACCTTGGTTGCATTAATGTTGAAAGATTACGGCGAAGAACACCGCCAAGCCTATTTAGCTGAAGCGAAAGAAGCGGAACAATCTTTCCAAAAATCGAACCTCCTTTTTGCCATTGCGCCTTTATTACCGTTGGTAATTTTGGTGATCGGTGGTACATCTTTACAAGAAATCCCAGCGTTGGCGTGGACAAAAATGGGCGTGCCACAAGCAATGTTAATTGGAGCGATTTACGCCATCATTGTAACCCGAGTTTCCCCGGCAAAAATTACCGAAGAATTTTTTAATGGAATGGGCAGTGCTTATGCAAACGTGCTAGGTATCATTATTTCCGCCAGCGTTTTTGTGGCAGGATTAAAATCCACTGGCGCCATTGACAGTGCCATCGAGTTCCTTAAACATTCCAACGAATTCGTACGCTGGGGAGCAACCATTGGGCCATTCTTAATGGGCTTGCTCACTGGTTCTGGCGATGCGGCAGCCATTGCTTTCAACACAGCGGTAACGCCACACGCGGTCGAATTAGGCTATACCCACTTAAATCTTGGTATGGCAGCGGCTATCGCAGGGGCTATCGGACGCACCGCTTCCCCTATTGCTGGCGTAACCATTGTATGCGCGGGCCTAGCAATGGTTAGCCCAGTAGAAATTGTCAAACGTACTGGCTTAGGAATGGTGCTTGCGGTGCTATTTTTAGCATTATTTATGCTCTAATGAAACAGGCACAATAAATAAAAGTGCGGTGAAAAAACTCAACAAATTTTCACCGCACTTGCTTGTTTTACCGTTTTTGTTGAAAACCTAACGAGCTTTCTCGTTATAAAGTGCGGTGCTTTTTTCCGCGAAATTTCCTCGCACTTATCGCCTTTTGCATACGAATTTTGTACAATGCACCGTTTTGAGTGATTATTGAGATTATTGTATGAGTTCAGCGCCAAATATTGGTTTTATTAGCTTAGGTTGTCCTAAGAATTTAGTGGATTCAGAGCGTATTTTAACGGAGTTGCGTTCTGACGGATATAACATTATTCCGAGTTATGAAAATGCCGATTTAGTGATCGTTAATACCTGCGGATTTATTGACAGCGCAGTGCAAGAGTCGCTAGAAGCGATCGGCGAAGCATTGGAAGAAAACGGCAAGGTGATTGTAACGGGCTGTCTGGGAGCGAAAGAAGATCGCATTCGTGAAGTTCACCCAAAAGTGTTGGAAGTGACTGGCCCTCATAGCTATGAAGCGGTGATGGAGCAAGTGCATAAATATGTGCCAAAGCCTGCCCATAATCCTTATATCAGCCTTGTGCCAGCGCAAGGGGTGAAGCTCACGCCAAAACATTATGCTTATTTGAAAATTTCTGAAGGCTGCGATCACCGTTGCACGTTCTGCATTATCCCTTCAATGCGTGGGGATTTAGATAGCCGTCCAATTACGCAAGTGTTAGATGAAGCCAAACGCCTTGCCGATGCGGGTGTGAAAGAGTTGCTTATCGTGTCGCAAGATACCTCTGCTTATTCTTTAGATCAAAGCAAAGAAAATCAAAACAAAACGGTTTTCTGGAACGGCAAGCCGATTAAAAACAATCTCATCAGCCTGTGCGAACAGTTGGCAACCTTAGGCATTTGGGTGCGTTTGCATTATGTGTATCCTTATCCGCACGTGGATAATTTAATTCCACTCATGGCAGAGGGCAAAATCTTGCCTTATTTAGATATTCCATTACAGCACGCTAGCCCGAAAATTTTGAAAGCGATGAAACGCCCCGGTTCAATCGATCGCACCCTTGAACGAATTAAAAAATGGCGTGAAATTTGCCCTGAATTAACCTTGCGTTCTACCTTTATTGTGGGCTTCCCAGGGGAAACGGAAGAAGATTTCCAACAATTATTGGACTTCTTGCAAGAAGCACAACTAGATCGCGTTGGCTGTTTTAAATTTAGCCCGGTAGAGGGGGCAGTTGCCACAGATCTGCCAGATCAAGTGCCTGAAGAGGTAAAAGAAGAACGCTTCCATCGCTTTATGCAAGTGCAACAAGCCATTTCTGCACAGCGTTTACAGCAAAAAATTGGCAAAACCCTGCCTGTTATTGTGGACGAAATTGATGAAGAAGGCATTATCGGACGTTCAATGGCGGATGCGCCAGAAATTGATGGCGTGGTGTATGTGGATAACCTGTCAAACCAAGCGGTTAGCGTGGGGCAAGTGATTAACGTTACTATCACACAAGCGGACGAATATGATTTATGGGGAACTTGCTAATGACAGTGAAGGTGCTTTTTGTCTGCTTGGGGAACATCTGCCGTTCCCCAATGGCAGAATATCTTTTCCGCGAAAAAGTGAAACAAGCAGGGCTAGCCGATAAAATCCTCTGCGACAGTGCGGGGACATCAGGCTGGCACGATGGCGAAGATATGCACTGTGGCACAGCAGAAACCCTTGAATTACATCATATTGATAATAAAGGCTTTACTAGCCGAAAAGTGCGGTTAAAAGATTGGCAAGATTTTGATTATCTGATTGCAATGGACAATCAAAATTTAGCGGATTTGGAAAAATTATTTGGGCATTACCCTGAAAAATTATTTCAAATCACCCAACTTTGTCCAAACCTTGGTATCGATCATATCCCTGATCCTTGGTACACCAAAAACTTCACGCAAACCTATGAATTATTGGATCAATGTTGCGATGCGCTGCTAGAACATATCCGTAAAGAAAAACATTGCTAAAAATCACCCCACCAACACCCCAAACAGCGGAATGTCCCAGCTTTCTACGGGTAATGTCTCCACTTGTTGGCATTGGTGGGCTAAGCCGATGGGGAGGAAATTTTTTTGTTGCCAGTTTTGCAAAGTGCGGTCGTAAAAGCCTCCGCCCATTCCAAGGCGGTTGCCTTGTTTATCAAAGGCGACAAGTGGGGTAAATATGATGTCAAGTTCATTGGTTGGGAGAACATTTCGGACATCTAATTTGGGCTCTAAGATGCCAAATTTGTTTTTTTGCAATGGGCTGTTTGGGTGATAGCGGAGAAAGAGCAAATTATTGGCTGAAAAAGGATGCAGAATGGGTAGATAAACGGAGATGTTTTTTTTCCATAATTGCTGAATGAGCTGTTTTGTTGAGATTTCGCCATCAAAAGAAAGATACAATCCGATATGTTTAGCTTGTTTTTTTTCTATGAGATCAAGGGCTTGTTGAGAGATTTTTTGTTCAGCAAGGTTTTGCTCAGCTGGGCTAAGAGATTGGCGTAATTGACGAATTTGTTGGCGAATAATTTGGCGTTGTTGATTGCGAGTTGTGAGATTCATTGTTTTATGGAAGAACCCGAGATGCCGTTGTGAGTGGTCGGTCCTTGAACCCTACGGTTCAAGGGAATCAGTCGTTATCGTTTTTAGGCTTCTTACATCAGGGCTTGCGCCAAGGTAAGCTTGCACACCAACAATAGGAAACCGATTCATAAGATGTTAAGTATCGGCTCAGGGACGTAACCCACTAGCGAACATCTCAGGTAATCTTTAAATTTGTGGTAATACTAACGCAATTTAACCGTATTGACTAGCTTAATTTTTCCAATTCTTAGCTAAGATCATATTATTTCATCAGACATTCGTTTTTTGCGCCAAAATGCCTTCCAAAGAGTTATCTAGCTGTTTGATTTGTGTGCTAACTGCTTGTTCAATTTTCTGTGTAACTTGCTGCTGTTGGATAAGCTCATAGCTTAGATTTAACGCCACGATAGAAAGGACTTTTTCTAACTGTAATATGCCTGTCCGTTCCTTCATCTCAGATACTCGTTGATCTAATGCGCGAGCAGCTTGGCGTAGGGCATCGTGTTGATCTTCTTGACAATTTAAACGTAAAACCTGTCCTAATACAGACAATTCAATGCTTTGCGATGACATACTTATCCTCAGTGAAAATAAATTTTTTCGCTATTATGCCATAGCAAATATTTTTCGTCATAAAAATCCGCCTGATTGTGGTTAGCTTAATCTAACAGTGCTAAACTACACCTATCTTTAGTAAAAGGAAAAAATTATGTCTGATATTCTCTCTTATGACGAATTAGAACAAAAACTCCGTCAAGCCACCATTCCTGTTACCGCCGCCGAATTACACGGCTTTCTCACTGGTTTAATTTGTGGCGGTGCGAGTGAGCAAAAATGGCCGATTTTTATGAATGAATTTACCAACAATGGCGAAGCCTACCCTACGGCTTTATTAAAAGAAGTGTCCGCGCTCTACCACGATATTCAGCACAGTTTAGAAGATATTGATAGCTTCAACTTTCAACTTTTCTTGCCCGAAAACGGCGATGTGTTTAACGAAATCGATGCCCTTTCAGAATGGACAAGCCACTTTTTGCTCGGTTTAGGCTTAGTGCAAGCGAAAATGGATAAAGAAACAGGCGAAATTGGCGAAGCCTTAGATGATCTACAAAATATTGCCGTATTGGCTTATGAAGAAGATGACGATCCTGAAGAGCTAGCGGAATCCTTAGAGCAAGTGGCGGAATATGTTCGTACCTTGGTGGCGGTGCTTTATTCCCATTATCGCCCTTACCAAACCACGCAGAAAACCGTATTACATTAAGGAGAACGAAGATGGATCTTGCTTATTTAGCCCAAATCCCCGCCGAAGAATTTGTGCAACGCCGTGAAAAATTGTTGGCGCAAATGGCGGAGAATTCCTTGGCGATTATTTTCTCGGCGCAAGAACAAGTGCGCAACAAAGACACGCACTATCCTTTCCGTCAAGACAGCTATTTTTGGTATTTAACGGGCTTTAATGAGCCTGATGCGATCTTAGTATTAGCCAAAAGCACGCAACAATCTCGCACAATATTGTTTTTACGCCCTTCTGATCCGCTAATGGAAACTTGGAACGGTCGCCGTCTGGGCGTGGAAAAAGCAGCCGCTAAATTAAACTTAGACGAAGCTTATTCTATTGAAGATTTTGTGCCACAATGGCAAAAAATCAGCCAAAATTTCACCGCACTTTACCATAACCCTGAGCCGCAGCCTTGGGGCAATAAATTGTTGGAGAAAAGTGCGGTGCAATTTTCGCAAGTTTTTGATTGGGCTGCAATTTTAGATGAAATGCGTTTAATCAAATCCACTAATGAAATTGCGCTTTTACAACAAGCAGGACAAATCACCGCATTGGGGCATTTACGCGCAATGAAACAAACCCGCCCGAACCGCTTAGAATTTGAAATTGAAGGGGAATTGCTACACGAATTTAATCGCTTTGGCGCACGTTTTCCGTCCTTTAATTGCATTGTAGCAGGCGGCGAAAACGCCTGCATTCTGCATTACAACGAAAACGATCAGCCTTTGAAAGACGGCGAATTGGTACTGGTGGACGCAGGCTGTGAATTTGCTTACTACGCTGGCGATATTACCCGTACTTATCCCGTTAATGGCAAATTCAGCCAAGCCCAACGTGAGATTTATGAAATCGTGCTAAATGCACAAAAACACGCCATAAAATCCTTGGTGGCTGGTAATAATATTCAGCAAGTGAATCAAGAAGTGATCCGCATTAAAGTGGAAGGTTTGGTGCGCTTAGGCATTTTGCAAGGGGAAGTGGATCAGTTGATCACCGATGAAGCCTACAAAGCCTTTTATATGCACGGATTAGGCCATTGGCTTGGCATTGATGTTCACGATGTAGGGCTTTATAGTCTTGAAAAAGACAGCAAATTACGCGATCGTCCATTAGAAGTGGGAATGGTGCTGACGGTTGAACCAGGCTTGTATATTCCAAGCAATGCCGATGTGCCAGCGCAATATAAGGGCATTGGCGTGCGTATTGAAGATGATATTGTGATCACTGAATATGGCAACAAAGTGCTAACTAGCGCCGTGCCAAAAGAAATTGATGAAATCGAACAAGTGATGGCTCATAACGCGTAATGACAATGAAGTAAAACGGGGCAAACATGGAACAAATTGAGCATTATGATGTGATTATCCTGGGCGGCGCAATGGCAGGTTGCACCCTTGCTTTAGCGTTAAGCGCACAAACCCAAGGTAAAATGCGCATTGCGGTATTAGAAAAGCAAGCGCCACAACAACATCAGCAAAGCGGTTTTGATGCCCGTTGCATTGCCCTTTCAGCGGGTTCTTGCCAACAGCTTGCACAGCTCAATTTACCCAACCAACAATCATTATGGCAACAAATTTCGCCCCTAGCCTGCCCCATCGAGCATATTCACGTTTCTGATAAAGGTCATAGTGGTTTAGTCGAATTTCACGCTGATGAATTTCAGCTAAAACAACTGGGCGCGGTGGTCGCCTTACAGCCTGTGGGAGAAATCTTGCTGACTGCAATCAAGCAATACGCCAACATTGATTATTTTTCCCCAGTGAAGATTGAGCAGATCCAATTTGATCAAGTGCGGGTTAAAATTTCGCTAAAAAATCACCGCACTTTATCTTGTCAGCTGATTATCGGCGCAGACGGCACGCAATCTTTTGTGGCGAAGTCTGCCAACATTGCGATCAACAAACTGCGCGATTATCAGCAAACCGCCATTATTACCAATATTCAAACACAACAGTCACATCAGCAACGCGCCTTTGAGCGTTTCACTGCGCAAGGCCCACTGGCGCTTCTGCCAATGCAAGAGAATTTAATGTCATTGGTATGGTGCGTGAAATCGCCCGATGAGCTAATGGAATTGTCCGATGAAGAATTTCTCGCTCGTCTGCAACAGCAATTCGGCTGGCGGCTTGGCAAATTGCAACAATGTGGCAAGCGTTTTGCTTATCCTTTGGCGTTATATCAAGCCAGCCAACATATTCATCACCGAACTGCGTTAGTCGGCAATGCCGCACAAACCTTACACCCTATTGCAGGGCAAGGCTTTAATCTTGGTATGCGTGATGTGATTTGCTTGGCTAAATTGTTAAGTCAAGCCTTTAAACAAGGGCAAGATCTCGGCGCTTATTCTTTATTAAGCCAATATGAAAATGCACGTCAAGGGGATCAAAAAACGCTCATTAACTTAACCAACGGCTTGGTTTCTCTCTTTGCCAATGAATTATTAGCGTTACAAATTGGGCGAAATCTGGGGCTAATGGCAATGGCGCAATCTCATTTACTCAAACAACAATTTATCAAACCAGCATTAGGGTGGTTAGAATAGTGAAAAATTTTGATCTGATTATTATCGGTGGTGGAATGGTCGGGCTTGCGCTGACCGCCAAATTAAAAAATACCGCAATGCGTATCGCCCTGCTCGAACCTAATCCGCCACATTTTTCTTTAGCGAATATTGCTTATCGTGTCAGTGCGTTAAATCTTGCTAGCGAGCATTTATTGCAAGAACTCAACGCGTGGCAAACCATTCAAGCTGAACGTGCCACCGCCTACGATAAAATGCTAGTGTGGGAAAAAGACAGTTTC
Source organism: Avibacterium volantium (assembly GCF_049366555.1). Classification (GTDB taxonomy): domain Bacteria; phylum Pseudomonadota; class Gammaproteobacteria; order Enterobacterales; family Pasteurellaceae; genus Avibacterium; species Avibacterium volantium_A. The sequence continues at coordinate 19,911 of NZ_JBMMGT010000012.1, forward strand.
GCCAAAATTGAATTTGACACCAAAGGCTTAGGCATTTCCCACCTTGGGCATATTGTGGAAAACCAGATTATTCAGCATAGCCTATGGCAACAGGTCGCCACGCAAGAAAATGTGGAAATTTTCAATGCAACAGCGCAACACTTGGGCATTAACGAAAGCACCGCCATTCTCACCTTAACAGACGGGCAAATGTTAGCGGGGAAACTGGTTGTGGGTGCAGACGGCGCAAATTCGTGGCTACGTCAAAAAGCCAGCATTCCACTGATTTTCCGTGATTATGGGCAATATGCCTTAGTGTGCAATGTGAAAACCGCAGAACCACATCAACACTGCGCCAGACAAATTTTTGCTCCAGATAGCATTTTGGCGTTCTTGCCATTACATCAAGAAAATCTGTGTTCTATCGTGTGGTCGATTCCGCCAGAACAAGCCAAACAACTTAGCCAATGCCAAGCTGAACAATTCAACAAACAGCTTAGCATTGCTTTTGATAATCAGCTTGGATTATGTGAAGTGCAAAGCGAACGCCAAGCCATTCCGCTTACTGCGCGCTATGCACGCAACTTCGCCCAACCGCGTATCGTCCTAATTGGTGATGCCGCACACACCATTCACCCACTGGCAGGACAAGGGGTAAATCTCGGCTTGCAAGATGCCCTACTACTCGCGCAAGAAATCGAAAAGCATTTTGCTCTGGGCTTAGACATCGGTGAATACCGCAACCTGCGTTATTACGAACGCACGCGCAAAGCCGAAGCGGTAAAAATGCTCATTGCAATGCAAGGCTTAAAAGATCTCTTCGCTGGCAGCAACCCTCTGAAAAAACTTGCCCGCGGCATTGGTCTTAGCGCTACCAATCAATTCAGCTTGTTGAAAGAACAGCTTATTCGGCAGGGATTGGGGATTTGATTTCAAAAAAACGCCCATTTTCGGGCGTTTTTTGTGGCTGTTATATTAAGGTTTCAACTGCGCTGTTTTTTCTTTAGAGAATACATAAACCATTATGTTTAAATTTAGATACAGCAATGAATTACTAACATAATTCACTATGTTGTCTTAAACCAAAAGTGCGGTTGTTTTTTCATTATTTTTTATTTATAAAAAAGATACTACTTTTTAACCGCTCTTTTCTTTATCGTTAGTTTTACGCAAACGTTTTCGTTTTGCGCGAAATTCTTTTATAATAGGCGAGTTTTTTATTCATCTAACCAATGGTAAAGTCTATGTTGCAGATTTTTCGTGGCTCACCAGCCCTTTCCCCATTCCGTTTAAATCAACTCGCTCAACGCTTTCAACAAGCACAACTTCCAGTGAAATCTTGTTATGCAGAATATTTGCATTTTGCAGAACTCAGCGAAGCACTGAATGCTCTTGAAGAGCAAGAATTAACCCAGTTATTGCATTATGGCCCAACCTTGGCACAACACGAACCGCAAGGGGAATGTTTTATTGTGATCCCACGCGTTGGCACTATTTCTTCTTGGTCATCAAAAGCCACTGATATTGCACACAATTGCGGTTTAAATAAAGTGGAGCGTTTAGAGCGTGGGTTGGCGTTTTATTTTGAGTTAGAACGTGCATTAAATGAGCAAGAACAGGCTCAACTCATTAGCCATATTTATGACCGAATGATGGAAACAGTGATCCGCACGCCACAAGAAGCGGAAGTGCTATTCCAACAACAGCCGCCAAAAGCCTTTACTCGAGTGGATATTTTAAACGGCGGTCGCCAAGCCCTAGAAAAAGCCAATGTGGAATTGGGTTTAGCATTGGCAGAAGATGAAATTGATTATTTAGTGGAAAATTTCACCGCACTTGGACGCAATCCAACAGATGTGGAACTTTATATGTTTGCCCAAGCCAATTCAGAGCATTGTCGCCACAAAATTTTTAATGCAGATTGGATCATTGACGGTGAAAAACAAGAAAAATCCCTGTTCAAAATGATCAAAAATACCTTTGAAAAAACGCCTGACTATGTCCTTTCCGCCTATAAAGATAATGCAGCGGTAATGGAAGGCTCAAAAGTCGGGCGTTTTTTCCCTGATCAAGATGGACAATATCGCTATCACCAAGAAGATGCTCACATTTTAATGAAAGTGGAAACCCACAACCACCCAACAGCGATTTCCCCTTTCCCAGGTGCGGCAACAGGATCGGGCGGTGAAATCCGTGATGAAGGGGCAACAGGGCGAGGGGCAAAACCGAAAGCGGGCTTGGTGGGCTTTTCGGTGTCTAACCTTGTCATTCCTAATTTTGAACAACCTTGGGAAGCTCCATTATCAAAACCTAACCGCATTGCCTCCGCACTCGACATTATGCTTGAAGCCCCATTAGGCGGTGCAGCATTTAATAATGAATTTGGTCGCCCTGCGTTATTGGGCTATTTCCGCACTTATGAAGAAAAAGTGAACAGTTTCAATGGTGAAGAAGTGCGTGGCTATCACAAGCCTATTATGCTAGCAGGCGGAATTGGGAATATCCGTGCCGAACACGTGCAAAAAGGGGAAATCCCCGTGGGGGCGAAATTGATCGTGCTTGGCGGCCCTGCGATGAATATCGGTTTAGGTGGTGGGGCTGCTTCATCAATGGCATCAGGCAAATCGAAAGAAGATTTGGATTTTGCTTCCGTGCAACGTGATAATCCTGAAATGGAACGCCGCTGCCAAGAAGTGATCGATCGCTGTTGGCAAATGGGCGATGACAACCCGATTTTATTTATCCACGATGTAGGGGCTGGTGGGCTTTCTAATGCAATGCCTGAACTAGTACACGACGGCGGACGTGGCGGACGCTTTGAATTGCGTGATATTTTATGCGATGAAAAAGGAATGTCGCCGTTGGAAATTTGGTGTAACGAATCGCAAGAACGCTATGTGCTAGCTGTTGCGCCAGATAAATTAGCCTTATTTGAGCAACTTTGTCAGCGTGAACGTGCGCCATTTGCCGTGATTGGTGAAGCCACAGAACAAGAGCATCTTACCTTGCACGATGAGCATTTCCATAATGATCCCATTGATTTGCCGATGAATGTGTTGCTCGGCAAAACGCCAAAAATGACGCGCGATGTGGCGTCTAAACAAGTGCATAACCCACCGCTTGATCAATCAACTATTGAGCTAAAAGAAGCGCTACACCGCGTATTACGCTTGCCTGTGGTAGCAGAGAAAACTTTCCTAATTACCATTGGCGATCGCTCCGTAACGGGTATGGTAGCGCGCGATCAAATGGTTGGCCCGTGGCAAGTGCCAGTGGCTGACTGTGCAGTAACCACCACCGCCTTAGATAGTTACCACGGTGAAGCGATGGCAATGGGCGAACGCGCTCCAGTGGCATTGTTAGATTTCGCTGCTTCTGCCCGATTAGCCGTGGCAGAAAGCCTAACCAACATTGCCGCAACGGATATTGGCGATATTAAACGCATTAAACTTTCTGCTAACTGGATGTCTGCCGCAGGGCATACGGGCGAAGATGCCGGGCTTTATGAAGCCGTGAAAGCCGTGGGGGAAGAACTTTGCCCACAATTAGGCTTGACCATTCCAGTGGGGAAAGACTCAATGTCTATGAAAACCACTTGGCAGGAAAACGGTGAGCAAAAATCCGTTACCGCACCGCTTTCCTTAGTTATCAGTGCCTTTGCGCGCGTGGAAGATGTACGCAAAACCGTTACGCCACAATTACGCACAGATAAAGGCAGCAGCCGTTTATTATTGATTGATTTAGGTGAGGGCAAAAATCGCTTGGGTGCAACGGCATTGGCGCAGGTTTATAAACAATTAGGTGATAAACCCGCAGATGTAGTGAATGTGGAAAGCCTGAAAGGCTTCTTCAATGCAATGCAACAACTGGTGAATGAACAAAAATTGCTGGCTTACCACGATCGTTCAGACGGCGGCTTGATCATCACCCTTGCTGAAATGGCCTTTGCAGGGCATTGTGGTGTTTCTGTGGATATTAGTGCGTTGGGCGATAATGATCTAGCTGTGCTGTTTAATGAAGAATTAGGTGCAGTGATTCAAGTGAAAGATAGTGATCTGGCCGCTGTTCGTCAGGCTTTCGAGCAAAATGGCGTACTGCATTTACTGAAAGAACTTGGCACGGTAACCACAGACAATCAAATTGAAATTACGCGCAGCACGAAAGTGTTACTGAAAGAAACGCGTTCTGAACTGCGTGGTATTTGGGCGGAATTGACCCACAAAATGCAGGCATTGCGTGATAATCCAGAATGTGCCGATCAAGAATTTACTGCGAAGAAAAATCCAAATGATAAAGGCTTCTCCGTGTCTTTAACTTATGATGTCAATGAAGACATTGCCGCCCCTTATATTGCTAAAGGTGTGCGTCCACGCATTGCCATTTTGCGTGAGCAAGGGGTGAACAGCCATTATGAAATGGCTGCCGCCTTTGACCGCGCAGGTTTTGATGCTATTGATGTGCATATGAGCGATTTGCAACAGCAACGTCACCACTTAAAAGACTTCCAAGCCCTTGTTGCTTGTGGTGGTTTCTCTTATGGTGATGTGCTAGGTGCTGGCGGCGGCTGGGCAAAATCTATCCTATTTAACACCGCACTTCGTGATCAATTTGCCACTTTCTTTGAGCGTGAAAACACCCTTGCCTTAGGGGTATGTAATGGTTGTCAAATGTTAGCGAATTTGGCTGAAATTATCCCAGGAACAGAAGCCTGGCCACGTTTTGTGCGTAACCAATCAGAGCGTTTTGAAGCGCGTGCTGCAATGGTTCGCATCAATGATACAGCGTCTTTATGGTTTAACGGAATGGCAGGATCTCATATGCCAATCGCGGTTTCGCACGGTGAAGGACGTGTTGAGTTCAAAAACAATCAACAACTTGCGATGTTGCGCGAGCAAAATCTGATTATCGCGCAATATATTGATAATGATCTCAAGCCAACAACCCAATACCCAGCCAATCCAAATGGCTCAGTGGACGGCATTACCGCACTCACTAACCGCAACGGACGTGTTGCCATTATGATGCCACACCCAGAGCGTGTTTACCGTGCAGTTTCTAACTCCTGGTATCCAGAAGACTGGACAGAAGACGGCGCGTGGATGCGATTATTCAGAAATGCGAGGGTGGCGTTGAAATAATAACGCTTAGAAAAGAGAAAGTGCGGTGATTTTTCACCGCATTTTTTCTGATAGAGAAAAAGATCATTTCTAAAATGCCAATTGTTTGAGGTTTCGTGGGGATTTATAATTGGCTGAAATTTCCCCTAACATTTTGAGGTATAAATAATGAACATTGCACTGATTATCGGCAGTTTAAGCCAAAAATCCATTAACCGTAGCGTAGCCAATTATATCGTTTCACAATTTCCAGTAGACGTAAACGTAACCGAAGTACGCATTGATGATTTGCCTCTTTATACCCAAGATCGCGATCAAATGGACGTGCCAGAATATGATCGCGTGCGTGAGCAAATTAAAAACGCTGATGCGGTGCTAATTGTTAGCCCTGAGCATAACCGTGCAATGCCTGCCGCGACTAAAAATATCATTGATATTGCTTCTCGTCCTTATGGCCAAAATTTATGGCAGGGCAAGAAAGTGGCGATTGTTACGGCTTCACCAGGCGTTTATGGTGGAATTAATTCTGGTTTGCAAATTCGCCAAAGTTTGCAAAGCATTGGTGCGAATGTACTAACCACCGCTGAAGTCTTTTTAAGCAAAGCTAATCAGGCATTGAATGAGCAAGGTGAAGTGGCTGATGAACGCACCGCAGGTTTCTTAAGTAAGTTTACGCAAACTTTTATTCAATGGGCGAAAGCATAAACAATGAACTAAGGCATAAGGAACGAAAATGAGCGTAGATAAATTAAATGCGATTACTAAAGATGTAGGCGGAATTCCTGTCGCGCGTCTGCTACCACAAGCGGGTAAACGTACCATTGGCGCGTGGTGTTTTCTTGATCACGCAGGGCCATCAGAGTTTACTGATGATAATGCAGGCTTACAAGTAGGCGCACACCCACATACTAATTTGCAAACTTTCACTTGGATGCTAGAGGGCGAAGTTTGGCACCAAGACAGCCTTGGTTATCGTCAATTAATTAAGCCAAAACAAGTGAACTTAATGACCGCAGGCACAGGCACTCAGCGTGGCATTAGCCATACTGAACAAACCCCTGAGGGCGTGCATCAGCTTCACGCAGTACAACTTTGGATTGCGCTTCCAATGGATCAAGATATTGAGCCAAATTTTCAACATTATCCTGAATTGCCCGAATGGCAAGAAAATGGCGTGAATTACATTTTAACCACAGGTAGCTATCAAGGCAGAACTGCGCCAACTCAGCAATATAGCCCGTTAGTTGGTGTAGATATTCAATTTCAGCAAGCACAAACTATTACCATAGAACAACAGCCAAACTTTGAATATGGCGTACTTGTGCTGAAAGGTGAAGTAGAAATTGAAGGACAAGTTTACCAACAAGATCAACTGGTTAGCCTAACGGATTGCCAATCTCACGAATTCAAAATTAAAGGTGAAGCAGGCAGCCATATTATGCTGTTAGGCGGAGAACCATTACCACATAAAACCTTAGTGTGGTGGAATTTCGTGGCAGACAGCCAAGAGGCATTACGTCAAGCTGTAGCAGATTGGAACAATGGGCATTCTCGCTTTGGGCATATTGATCTAGAAGGTACGCGATTACGCCGCTTAGTAGCCCCTGAAATTCCTACCCGATTAGCAGAATAATTCATTTTTCGTTTAAGCCCTTTTCAAAAGGGCTTTCTTTTAGGAGAAAATTTGTAAAAAAACACCGCACTTTTTCTCTCCTTATTCCCCTATAAACGCCAAGGCTTGCTCCACAACTTCTATGCCGGCCCCGGCTTTATGGGCGTTTTCGCTGAGGTGTCTGCGCCATTGGCGTGCGCCTTTACAGTTTTGGAATGCACCAAGCATATGGCGTGTGATGTGGTTGAGGTGAACGCCTTGCGTGAGCTGTTGCTCAATATAAGGGAACATTTTTTCCACCGCTTCTCTTGGGCGCACAATGGAGCTTTGCGGATCAAACAAAGCTTGGTCAATGTAACCTAATAAACTTGGGTTCTGATAGGCTTCACGCCCCACCATAACGCCGTCCACATAACGCAAATGCTGTTGCATTTCTTCAAGGGTTTTAATGCCGCCGTTAATGCTAATCAAAAGCTGTGGGAAATCGCGTTTTAGCTGATAAACACGATCGTAATCAAGCGGCGGGATTTCGCGATTTTCTTTTGGGCTTAAACCGCTGAGCCACGCTTTGCGCGCATGAACAATCAATTCTTGGCAGCCTGCTTGACTTACTTTCTGCACGAAATCACAAAGAAATTCATAGCTGTCTAAATCATCAATACCAATACGCGTTTTCACCGTAACGGGAATGTTCACGGCGGATTGCATTTGTTCAACACACTGAGCAACTAAATCCGCTTTCGCCATTAAGCACGCCCCGAACATTCCATTTTGTACGCGATCAGAGGGGCAACCTACATTGAGATTAATTTCTTGATAGCCCCGTTGTTCTGCCAACCTAGCACAATGTTGCAACTGCTCGGGATCGCTACCGCCAAGCTGAAGTGCCACAGGGTTTTCCACCAGATCAAATTCTAAATGATCGTATTTGGCGTGAATGATCGCCCCTATGGTGACCATTTCCGTATAAAGTAAGGCGTGCTGGCTAAACTGACGGTGAAAATAGCGGCAATGGCGGGTTGTCCAATCCAGCATTGGGGCGACAGAAAATCGCCCACGATAAAAGTGCGGTGTTTTTTTTGTTGATTTTTGTTGATTCATTATTTGTTTTCTTCTTGTACGGCTTGCTTTGTTACTTCTTGTTTCACTGCGTCTTGTTTTATGGGCTCTTGTTGCTTCGCTTCCTCTTGGATACGTTGGCGAAAGCGTCCCGCTGCAAAATGATAGAACGGTTTTGCGTTAAATTGGCGTGAAATAATAGAAGCGATTAGGCTACAAATCAAGAGCCAAAATAATACAGGCTCACTCGCAGTCATTTCCATCACGATCACACTTGCCGTAACAGGGGATTGAGTTGCTCCCGCCAAAAATGCTGCCATACAGAGCAAAACTAAAAGGCGTTGATCGACAATTTCTCCCGTAAGCGACCAAACTTGAACACCAATCCCCGCCCCAGTAGTGAGTGCTGGGGTGAAAATTCCGCCTGCTGTGCCAGTCCAATAAGTGGCAACCGTAGCAAATAATTTACTTATCCCAACTTCTGAGGCAACGGTTTGACCATCAAGGGCTTTGGTTACGACTTCGTAACCCGTGCCGTAAGTTTGTCCGTGAGTGAATGTACCAAGTCCTGCAAGGATCAAGCCTAAAATAAACGCCGTGTAAATAGGGTGGCGGCGAATCCAACCACGCATTTTTGCGGGGGCTGTGCCTGCAACACCTTTGGCGAGTAACCACGCAAAAACGCCGCCTAACACCCCGCTCACTACGCCGCAGAGGATCACCCATAGAAACATATAGGGTACGGAAGTTTGCCCGTGATAATTGGGGAAATAAGGATTATTGCCTTCAATAGCAACTAAAATAAATCCAGCAGCCAATACGCCGAGCAATACACGACGTTCCCAGCGTAATAAAATGCCCCGCCCGAGTTCTTCAATGGCAAAAATTACACCGCCTAATGGGGCATTGAACGCCGCAGCCAATCCTCCCGCCGCCCCTGTTGCCATTAGTTCATTGGCGTTTAGTCCTTTGAATGCTAAGCCGTGGCGACGGCAAACATTGCCCCACGCATACATCACCGCTGCCCCCACTTGCACTGAAGGCCCTTCCCGTCCAACGGAAGCCCCAAACAGCATCGCCAAAAAAGTGAGCGGGATTTTCCACAGGGTTTGCCCAAAAGCGATGAGTTTACTTTTATTGGCACTGTAAGGCATATCAATAGAGGCGATAACTTGAGGAATACCACTGCCCGAAACATAAGGAGTATATTTGGCCGTTACCCAAGCCAAAAAGGCTAAGCCTAAGGGCAGCACTAGCCATACGGCATAAGTATATTTTGCACTCCATTGGGCATTCCAATGTAAGGCAAGATCGGCAAATTTCGCAAAGCCTAGTGAGAATAAGGACACCAACGCCGCGCCGATCAATAAGCAGGAAAACTCAATGGTTTTACGCGAAATACGATAACTTTGGCGTAATTTTCGGTGAATAAAATGACGAATTTTTTGGGTGAATCGCTTTAACATTTTAGATGATTGAGATGAAAATAAATTGCGGAAAATTATAGCAATATTTTCGTGCGTGAGATATGGCAAGGATCAAGAAGATGAAAAATAGGCAAAAAAATCACCGCACTTATTTCGCAAATAAAGTAAAGTGCGGTGAGATTTTGTTAAAAATTAAGCCTGCTCACCAAGCAATACGCTTTCTAACGCAATTTCAATCATCTCATTGAACGTAAGTTGGCGTTCTTCTGCGGTGGTTTGCTCGTGTGTGCGAATGTGGTCTGATACGGTACAGATAGTTAAGGCTTTTGCACCAAATTCTGCAGCAACACCATAAATGCCCGCGGCTTCCATTTCTACGCCCAAAATGCCGTATTTTTCCATTACGTCAAACATTTCCACATCTGGCGTATAGAACAGATCAGCAGAATAAAGGTTTCCCACACGCACATTGATGCCTTTGTTTTTTGCCGCTTGCACGGCAGCTTGGGTCATATCAAAATCGGCAATAGCAGCAAAATCGTTATCTTTAAAGCGAATGCGGTTCACTTTGGAATCCGTACAAGCGCCAAGCCCGATGATCACTTCACGCAATTTCACATCTGGACGCACGGCACCGCACGAACCGACGCGGATAATTTTTTTTACGCCGTATTCAGTGATCAGCTCTTTGGCATAAATAGAGCAAGACGGAATACCCATTCCGTGTCCCATTACAGAGATTTTACGACCTTTGTATGTGCCTGTGTAGCCAAGCATATTACGCACGTTGGTTACTTCTTTGGCATCGTCTAAAAAGGTTTCAGCAATATATTTAGCACGCAACGGGTCGCCAGGCATTAATACTACGTCAGCAAAAGCCCCAGCGGGTGCGTTAATATGTGGAGTCATAATCTATCCTCTTAAAGTTAATCTTGATGGTGAAAATCAATGATTGATTTGCCGTAATCCATTGGCGGCAGATCAAAATAATCAGCGACAGTTTGCCCTACGTCAGCGAAAGTGTCGCGTTTGCCTAAGAATTGTTTTGGCACTTGCGAACCGTATAATAGCACAGGGATATGCTCGCGAGTGTGATCCGTGCCGTGCCAAGTTGGGTCGCAACCGTGGTCAGCTGTGAAAATGAGTAAATCATCTTCGTTCATTAAGGCTAATAATTCTGGAATACGGCTGTCGAAGTATTCTAATGCAGCAGCATAACCTGCTACATCACGGCGATGGCCGAAATCAGAGTCAAAGTTTACAAAGTTGGTGAAAACAATGGAATTTTCACCCGCTCTTTTCACTTCCACAAGGGTTTTGTCGAATAATTCTTCCAAGCCCGTGGCTTTCACTTTTTCGGTGATTCCCGTGTGTGCGTAAATATCCGCAATTTTGCCGATAGAAATCACATCGCCTTGTTTTTCTTCCACTAGTTTTTGTAATACGGTTTTGGCAGGTGGCTCAATGGCGTAGTCTTTACGGTTACCTGTGCGAGAAAATTCGCCCGCTTTGTTGCCCACAAATGGGCGAGCGATTACGCGGCCAATGTTGTAATCAGCCAGTTCTTCACGCACGATTTCACATAATTCGTAAAGTTTTTCCAAGCCGTAGGTTTCTTCGTGGCAAGCAATTTGGAAAACGGAATCTGCCGAGGTGTAGAAAATCGGTTTGCCCGTTTTCATATGTTCTTCACCAAGCTGATCTAAGATCACCGTGCCAGAAGAATGACAGTTGCCGAGATAGCCATCAAGCCCCGCACGTTCAACAATACGATCTAAAAGCGCTTGTGGGAAGCTGTTTTCGTGTTCTGGGAAGTAGCCCCAATCAAATAACACGGGAACGCCTGCGATCTCCCAGTGTCCTGATGGAGTGTCTTTACCTGAAGAAATTTCTTTTGCATAAGCATAACCGCCGATTAAATTTGGCGTAGGGTTAAAACCCGCTGGCAATTCACCGCAAGATTCTTTCGCAGCCAAGCCTAAGCCGAGTTTTTCAAAGTTAGGCAGATGAAGTGGGCCTTTGCGGCCATTTTTGTCTTCTAGCCCTTCCGCACAACGTTGTGCAATATGGCCTAAGGTGTTCGCTCCTTTATCGCCAAATTTTTCTGCATCTTCACTTGAACCGATACCGAAAGAGTCTAACATCATTATAAATACGCGTTTCATTTTAAGCTCCTTAATTATTGAACTCTGTTTTTCAGGCAACAGAATGTTTGCGTTATGTTGAAAAATGATTGCTCAAGGAAATCTCTTACCTTGTGTGTGATTACCGTTATTACAATAGCAAACGTTTTCTTTGCCTTAATATGACAACACCACGAACAATGTCGTGGTGTTATCGAAAAAATTCGGTGAAATTTTACCGCACTTTTCTTACATTTTATAGTGCAGCACCACTTAAACCGATAAATAAACCTGCAATGGTTGCACTCATCAGATTTGCTAATGATCCTGCGATCACCGCTTTGATACCAAGACGCGCAATATCACCACGGCGGCTTGGTGCCATTCCACCTAATCCACCGATTAAGATGGCGATAGAGCTGAAGTTGGCGAAACCACAAAGGGCGAAAGTAATAATCGCTTTGGTTTTATCGCTTAATTGTACCGCAGCGTCCGCAGCAAGGTAAGGGGCAAATTCTAAGTAGCCAACAAATTCGTTCACCGCTAATTTAATCCCGATCATTTGACCTGCAACCGCAGCTTCGTCCCAAGGTACACCAATTACCCAAGCCAGAGGGCGGAAAATCCAACCTAAAATTAAGCCAAGAGAAAGTTCAGGCATACCAAACCAGTTGCCGATACCACCTAATAAACCATTGACTAAGGCAATTAATGCTACGAAGGCAATCAACATTGCGCCCACATTCATTGCCAACTGCATACCAGATGAAGCCCCTGCTGCTGCTGCATCTAAAATATTAGAAGGCTGTTCCAAATCTACTTTTTCAATGTCATCATTGAATTTTTCGGTTTGTGGCATAATTAATTTTGCAAATAATAAACCTGCTGGTGCAGCCATAAAAGAAGCAGCAATCAAGTATGGCAATGGCACGCCTAAGCCAGCATAACCTGCCAATACAGAACCTGCGATAGAAGCTAAACCACCACACATTACAGCAAATAATTCGGATTCAGTCATTTTGCTGATATAAGGTTTCACCACTAATGGCGCTTCTGTTTGTCCTACGAAAATGTTTGCCGCTGCCGACATTGATTCGGCTTTCGATGTGCCTAACACTTTTTGCAAGCCGCCACCGATAATGCGGATAATAAATTGCATAATGCCAATGTAATAAAGTAAGGAAATTAACGCAGAGAAGAACACGATGATCGGTAACACACGAATGGCGAAAATAAAACCATCATTACCAAAGGCTTTGAAAGAGGCGTCAGTGGCTAACCCACCAAAGACAAATTGAACCCCTTCGTTACCGTAATTAATCACTTTGCTTACGCCATTGGATAAGGACAGCAAAATATCACGACCAACAGGCACATAAAGAATAAATGCACCGATCAGAATTTGAATTAATAACGCACCTCCTACAGTACGCAAACTAATCGCACGGCGATTGCTGGATAATAGAACGGCAATAGCAAGAAGTACAACAATGCCTAGCACACTTATTAAGCTACTCATATTAGAATTTCCTTAAATGTAAAATTGATATAAAAAAGCGAGCTAATTCTACAGTTTTTTGTAATGAAATGCTTGCAAAAATGTACAAAAATGTGAAGGCAAGCGATTGCTTTGCTGTAAAAAGCAACAATTTCTTAAACGTTTTAGCTATATGTTATAGAGATTAAGAAGTTGGGATTTAGGCAAATTTCCTTTATCATCACAACTAAAAGTGCGGTGCAAATTTACGACAAATTTATTTATGAAAAATCAATTTAAAGTTCTCCCTAAAACGCCTTGGACAGCAAAAAACTTCTGGTCTGTGGAGCTTCAGCCCTTATGCGTACTTATCCTTTCTTTATTGATTTTAGGGCTTGGCGAAGGATTGCTTTTGCTTTCTAACCTCGGCTCAGCCCCTTGGACAGTACTTTCACAAGGCATTGCGTTACAGGCAGGATTTAGCGTAGGCTGGGCATCATTATTGATTAGCGCATTGGTGATGCTAATGTGGCTGCCACTCAAACTCCGTGTCGGCTTAGGGACAATCTTAAATATGCTTTTGGTTGCCTTGGCTTTAGGCATTAGTGTTGCTTTTCTGCCAGCTCCAAGTGGAATTCTATTGCGTATTGGCTATGCCATCATCGGGATTTTGCTCTTTGGGATCGCCTCCGCGTTTTATCTCACCTGCCATCAAGGTGGCGGACCAAGAGATGGACTAATGGTTGGGCTTTGCCACCGCTTTCACTGCAAGGTTGGTATTGTCAGAACCATTATGGAAGTTACCGTTTGTGTATTAGGCTTTATGCTCGGCGGCACAGTGGGCATTGGCACATTATTGTTTGCTTTTTCTATTGGCTGGGTGGTGCAAGCAACATTAAGCATAATGGTTAATTGCTTATCCCCTGAAAAATAAAGTGCGGTGATTTTTTCATTCTTTTTTCTTTTCAGCAAAGATCCGTTACACTAGCGCAAAAGTGATTTTAAAAAAGGGATAAATTATGCCAACCATTAGCGTTGCAATGATTGTAAAAAATGAACAGCAAGATCTTGCACAATGCTTAGCCAGTGTGAAAGATTGGGTGGACGAGATTGTGATTTTAGATTCGGGCAGTACCGATAATACCAAAGAAATCGCCCTACAATATGGCGCGAAATTCTATGAAAATACCGATTGGCAAGGCTTTGGCAAACAACGCCAACTTGCCCAGCAATATGTTACGTCCGATTATGTGCTATGGCTAGACGCTGATGAACGGGTAACCGATGAGTTACGGGAAAATATTCAGCAAGCGGTGGCAAACAATTTGCCGAATGTGGTGTACGATATTCCACGCATTAGCGAAGTGTTCGGGCGCTTAATTCGCCATTCGGGTTGGTATCCTGATTATGTAGTGCGTTTGTATCAAACCCAGTATGCAGGCTATAACGATGCCTTAGTTCACGAAAAAGTGGTGTATCCTGTCAATACAAAAGTGGAAAAATTGGCGGGTAACTTGCTGCATTATCCTTATAAAAATTTACATCATTACTTGGTGAAATCAGCTAACTATGCGCAAGCTTGGGCGGAACAACGCCATAGACAAGGCAAAAAAGCCACGCTGTTTCAAGGGATTACGCACGGCATTGCAACTTTCGCAAAAATGTATCTATTAAAAGCAGGATTTTTAGATGGAAAAGAAGGCTTTTTATTAGCCGTTCTTTCGGGGCATTCTACCTTTGTTAAATATGCCGATTTATGGATTAGAGGTAAAAATAAGTAACTCATTCTCAAGAATATTTAAATAGTTTAAGAATAGAGTAAATGAGAGCCAAACGGCTCTCATTTTTTTATGGGTTAAAGAATATTTTTGTTCTAAAACATTTAATAACACAGGAATATGGCTGTGTTCAATATCTTTCACTGCGGTAACTAATACGACTTCCTTTTGATTAGCGATTTTTTGTAGGAAATCTTGTACTAATGACGTGTTTTGTTGGAGTTCTTGGGCGTATTGTTGGGCAAATTCGGGGTAAGTGATTTCAGCGTGGTGATAGCGAGTTCTTAGCTCGGAAGATGGGGTGATGTCTTTTTCCCAAAGGGCAATGTGGGCTTCTAGTTTAGCAATGCCTCTTGGCCAAAGACGGTCGATCAGGACACGGAAATCATTTGGGGAAAAATCTTTGTCGTAAATGCGTTTTACTGTAAATTTCATTTGATGCTCAGGAATTGAATTTAGGGGCTAAATTTAGCCCCTTGTGTTGGTTTGATTAACGTAAGCCTAATTCAAAAATTAAGGATTCCGCTTGGCAGCTAAATGTGAAATCAGCGTTGAGTAAAAATCCGCCGTCAATGGGGCTGATTGTGGCTTGAATTTGGCAAGGTTCGGTTTCTGCAGCGCTCGCTTTTTGGGTGAATTCTTGTAAGGCAAGATCAGCTTCTGCTTCTGTGGCATAAACACGTTCAACGTGGCTGGTGCAGTTGCTATTGTCGATGATAGTGCCAACGTCAAAGGTGTTGCAGCCTACGCATTCTACGGGATTCTCTTTTTTCATTTTATGACTCCTATTTTTTATGAATGGAAAAAGTACGAAATTTTACACCGCACTTTATTTTATGCAAAAAGAGCGATAGGCAGGCCCATCGCTCGTCATATTAATTATACATCATAAGTGGTTGATGCAGTGTTACCGCCACGTCCTGTCCAGTTTGTGTGGAAGAACTCACCGCGTGGTTTGTCTTTGCGTTCATAAGTGTGCGCACCAAAGTAATCACGCTGCGCTTGTAGTAAGTTAGCTGGTAAGTCAGCGGAAGTATAGCCATCTAAGAACGTGATTGCAGACGCCATACAAGGCATTGGAATTCCCACTTCGATAGATTTTGCGACCACTTTACGCCAGTCGCCTAAGGCGTTTTCTAAGATGTTTTTGAAGTATGGATCTGAGCCTAAGAAAATCAGATCTGGGTTGGATTCATAAGCATCACGAATATTGCCTAAGAAACGGCTACGAATGATACAACCTTCACGCCATAATAAGGCCGTTGCGCCGTAGTTAATGTTCCAACCAAAGTTTTCTGAGGCTTCACGGATCAGCATAAATCCTTGTGCGTATGAAATAATTTTTGACGCGAGCAAGGCTTTGCGTACCGCCTCGATCCAAACTTGTTTATCCCCTTCCACTGGTTGAATGGTTTTGTGGAATAATTTTGCTGCGGCAACACGTTGATCTTTAAATGAAGATACGCAGCGGGCAAACACAGATTCGGTGATTAAGGTTAATGGAATACCGAAATCAAGGGCGTTGATCCCTGTCCATTTACCAGTCCCTTTTTGTCCTGCGGTGTCTAAGATTTTTTCTACCAATGGCTCGCCATCGGCATCTTTATAACCAAGAATATCGGTGGTGATGTCGATTAAATAGCTATCCAGCTCGGTTTTTTTCCATTCAGCGAAGATTTTTTGCATTTCGTCATAGCTTAAACCTAAGCCATCTTTTAAGAATTGATAGGCTTCACAGATAAGTTGCATATCGCCGTATTCAATGCCGTTATGCACCATTTTCACGAAATGCCCTGCACCTTCTTGGCCTACCCAGTCACAGCAAGGTTCGCCTTTGTCCGTTTTGGCAGAGATTGCTTGCAGGATAGGTTTTACATAAGGCCAAGCTTCTGCGTTACCACCTGGCATAATTGATGGCCCGTGACGCGCGCCTTCTTCACCGCCTGATACGCCCGCACCCACAAAGCGAATGCCTTTTTCCGCTAATTCTTTTACGCGGCGGTTGGTGTCTGGATAGTTTGAGTTTCCACCATCAATAATGATGTCGCCTTCTTCTAAATAAGGTAGTAACGCGTTGATGAATTGATCAACCACTTCACCCGCACGCACCATTAACATCACTTTGCGTGGTTTTTCGAGTTTGTTCACCAGATCTTCTAAGGAATAAGCACCGATAATATTTGTGCCTTTCGCTGGCCCTTCTAAGAACTCGTCCACTTTTGAGGTGGTACGGTTATACGCCACCACTTTAAAGCCGTGGTCGTTCATATTTAAAATTAAGTTTTGTCCCATTACCGCTAAACCGATAACGCCGATATCGCCTTTTTGACTCATAACTTTACTTTCTCCTGTTTCGTTATAATCTGTTGCTTGCCTTTTTAGGCTAGGTTGATGAAATCTGTTGTTGAATCACAACGGATTTCTGCAAAATAATCTGCTGAAATTCTGCTGATGTTGTTGCCCAATCCACAATATCCACTTGCCAAGGTAAATCACTTTCTGAAAACGCATTTTCGACTTCGCATAGCGTTCTTAAAGAAAGGGGCTGTGTTGTCATTACCACTAAATCAAGATCTGAAAAAGGGCGAGCCGTGCCTTTTACTCTTGAGCCAAAAGCACGCACTTCATACTCGCTCAAATAAGTGCGGAGGATTTTTGCCACAATTTCAAGATGTTGGGGTTGAATATCAATCATCGTTATTACGCTGTTGTAATTGGCTAAGCAAGTTTCTGGCAGAAGCTAGAAAGCCGATCATTTGCTCATAAATTTCCTGAGCCTTATTTTGATCATAAGTGTGCGAGGTGATGTTTCGCATTTTACGATAGAGCAGCCAATCTTCCACTTGCTCAATCAAGCCTGCTTTGGCACTCAAACGTAAAATATCACGGAAATCTGCACTGTCAATTTTATCGGGAGCTTCGGCAATCAGCTTTAATTGGCGCTTCATCATTTTAATGCTTAGCTCATAAACAAATTCAAATTTTTGAATGCAGCCAGCGATAAGAGTGTCTTGCACAATGTTTTCTTGTGCAGCAAACCATTGTTTATCCGCCAGTTTGGCTAAGGTCATTTCAAGTGAGTGAAACGCTTTTTCTAACGCTGAAAGATCCAGTTGCTCCATTTATTTTCCCAATAAAAATTTCCCAAAAAATCACCGCACTTTCATTTTATTACAACAACTTCGCTGCGTCTTTATCCAAATACCATTCCGTTACGCCATTTTTTGCCTTGATTTTCGCCGCAGGGTAAGGCAGGTTTTCCGCTGGTGTGCTTTGGATTTCTTTTAAGATCTCCGCTTTGCCCGCGCCTGTTACCAAATAGGTAATGCGTTTAGCTTGCTCAAGTAATTTGGAGGTTTTAGAAATTCGCACTTGCCCTGTTTCTGGGTGTTTGGCGATCACCGCTAAATTTTCATCATCAAAATTGGTTTGATGCGGGAATAATGAGGCGGTATGCCCGTCTGCCCCCATTCCTAAAATAATCCAATCAAACTCGCCGTTCGGCACGACTTCTGCCAGTTCATTTTGAAAGCGTGCGAGTTCCTGCTCCACTGGGGCTTCACCACGAATGCGGTGAATGTTTTCTGCTGGAATCTCAATATGATCGAACAATAATTTTTGTACTTCACCATAATTGCTTTCAGGATCAGAAGGGGCAACCATACGATCATCGCCCCACCAGAAATGCAAGTTTTTCCATTGGATAGCTTGGTTGTACGGTGCGGCTGCCAAGGTTTTAAACAAAAGTTTTGGCGTGCTGCCGCCTGAAAGTGAAATATGCACAGGGCGACCTTCAAGGCTGTATTGCTTGAGTTCTTCAGCGATTTTTTCCACTGCACTTTGTGCATTTTCAAAAATAACGTTGTTCATTCTGTTCTCCGAAGATCCCCTCGCTCCCGTAAGAGCGGGGGGATTGGGTTAGACTTTTTTCTTCATTAAACCACTTGGTTTACGCCAAACGCGCCCTGTGCGAGCAATCAATTTATCCGCTTCTGTTGGCCCCCAAGTGCCTGCTTCGTAATCGTAAATACGGCCGCGTGCGGCTTTGTAATCCAAAATCGGTTGTACAAATTTCCAGCAGGCGTGTACGGCATCGGTACGCGCGAATAGGGTGGCATCACCTTTCATTGCATCAAGCAATAAACGGTCGTAAGCGCTTAATAAACTTGGTTGCGCTAGATCCGCATAGCGGAAATCCATTGACACTTCTTTGGCTTCAAAGCCAGCACCCGGTTTTTTCAAGCCGAAACGCATTGAAATGCCTTCATCAGGTTGAATGCGAATGATCAATTTGTTTTCTGGCGCATTTTGGCTAAATACTGGGTGTGGTGTGGTTTTAAAATGAATCACCACTTCTGTTACGCGCGCAGGTAAGCGTTTTCCGGTACGCACATAAAATGGCACACCTGCCCAACGCCAGTTGTCAATTTCGCAACGCAGCGCCATATAGGTTTCCGTATTAGAATCTGGCGGCACGCCTTTTTCTTCAAGATAGCCTTTCACTTCTTTGCCATCAATGAAACCGCGTGTGTATTGCCCGAGTACGAGATTGTTTTTCACGTCTTCTTCGCTCAATGGGTGCAAGCAATGTAGCACTTTCGCCACTTCATCACGCATTGAATCAGCGTTAATAATTGCTGGCGGTTCCATAGCGATCATCGCCAACACTTGCAATAAGTGGTTTTGGAACATATCACGCATTGCGCCAGAACCGTCATAATAGCCACCACGCTCTTCCACACCAAGTTTTTCAGCGCCAGTGATCTCAATATAATCAATGAAGTTGCGGTTCCATAAGGGTTCAAATAAGCCGTTAGAAAAACGCAACACCAACAGGTTTTGCACAGTTTCTTTACCAAGATAATGGTCGATACGGTAAATTTGATGCTCTTCAAAGAAACGGTGAATTTGAATATCTAAGGTTTTGGCAGTTTTAATGTCGTAACCAAACGGTTTTTCCACTATTAAACGCTTCCAGCCATGTTCTTCGGTATTTAAACCGTGTGCGGCAAGGCATTCTGGAATCACGCCATAAAGGCTTGGCGGTGTGGACATATAATAAAGCGTGTTGCCTTCGGTGTGATATTTTTCGTGTAATTCTGCTAAACGAGGCACCAGTTTGCCATAATCTTTCGCATCAGAAGTGTTGATGGTTTGGTAATACAGATGGCTACAAAAATGCTCAAGCATCTCGCCTTCCGCTTTTTCCGTTTTGATCAATGCCTGACGCATTTTTTCACGGAATTGCTCATCGGTCATTTCTGTTCTTGCTACGCCTAGCACGGAAAAATCTTCCGCTAAACGCCCGAGTTTATATAAATTGTACAGTGCGGGGATTAATTTACGGTGGGTCAAATCGCCCGAAGCCCCAAAAATCACGATACAGTTTTTTTCTGCGTTGAGGTTTGTCATATGATTGCTATCCATTTTTAAAAGAGTGGTAATAATATGCCCAAATTTGGCAAATTACCAATAGTTCTCATTAATTAAATTGAAAGATGTTGTGCCAGTTTAACTGCGCGTCTGCCACCATCACAAAATCAGGGTTCACCAAGGTTTCCCGCTGATTATAAGTGAGTGGCTGGAAATGCGGATCAAAAATTTTGCCGCCCATTTCCGCTAAAATAATTTCTGCCGCTGCCGTGTCCCATTCGCCGGTTTCACCCAATCGCACATAACAATCCGCCGAACCCTCCGCCACCAACGCACTTTTAATCCCACTTGAGCCGATGATATGGAAATCATAAGAAAAAACAGGGTTCAAAACAGACCGCACTTTCTTTGCCGCCGAGTGTGAACCGACGGCAATGCGGATCGGCTGTGTAAAATCAAGGGGCTGCGGTAAAAGTGCGGTGGTTTTGTGCGAGGTTTTTTTATACGCTCCGCTACCTTGCATCGCGTAATAAGTGCTTTGCGATTGCGGGGAATGAATCACCCCAAGCACAGGGCGGTTGTGATGTACCAAAGCAATCAATACGGAAAAGTTACCCGTGCGATTAATAAATTGCTGCGTGCCGTCCAACGGATCAACCAGCCAATAAGTCTGCCATTGTTGACGTTCAGCAAAAGGCATCTTGCAACTTTCTTCTGACAACACGGGAAGCCGAGGGGTAAGTGCGGTGAGTTTTTCGATCAAAAATTGGCTCACAAACAAATCCGCTTCCGTTACGGGCGTATTGTCTGCCTTAAGTTCCGACTGAAGATTTTTGTGATAAAACTGATTGAGATGCTCACCCGCCTGCTCCGCGAGTGCCAATACCGATTGCAACAAAGAAGAATGAAGTAACACAACCACGACCTAAACAATGAAACAATAGGGAGAGTATAACAAAGGGGCTAGCAAAGGGCAAAAGTGGGGGGAGGGCAGTCTATAGTGGCTTGACCTTATGATGGCAGCGTATGTGATACGTCCCTGCAGTTGGTTGAATAATTCTTGTTTTATAAAAATAAACAAATAGTGCGGTGCTTTTTAACGCTATTTTTTCTTAATTTTCTCAATACAAAAATAACGGTAAAAAACACCGCACTTTCGTTTTACTTTCAACATTCAAAGTGCGGTGGGATTTTTATGTATTTTTCGCACGTAGGACACGCAGGGCGTAGATGATCACGCCGAGAATGAAAACGGCTAATCCGAGCCATTCTGCGGTGCTGTCCCAGTTTTCTAATGAAAGTGCAAGCGGTGCATCTGAACCGCCAGAAGTAACAGAAGCGGCGATGATAAAGGCGAGAATCACGCCAATTAAGCTTTCCCCCACAATCAAACCTGCGGCGAATAAGGTGCCGTAGCGTTCTGCTTTTTTCTTCACATCATTAAGATTTTTACCGTTGCGTTGTGCATAAGCCGTTAAGTGTCGGTTGATAAACCAAGCTAGCACAGCACCAATGACGATAGGCATATTTACAACTGGAGGTAAATAAATCCCCATTCCCACAGCGAGGGCAGGCAGGGCAAAGCGATGTTGGCTGGCTTTTTTCAATAGCGTATCAATGATGATGAGGGCTAAGCCTAATCCGATCCCCATAAAGATATAACGCCATTCTAAATTACTGGAGAAAATTCCTGTGGCGATGGTGGTCATTAAGGTGGCTTGCGGTGCAGAAAGCGCTTGGCTTGGATCCATATCCGCACGCGGTAATGCCCCTGTGAAGCCATAGGCGTGGTAGAGAATTTCTAGCACGGGGGCGATGACGAACGCACCTACCACACAGCCGATAATTAATGCCACTTGTTGACGCCAAGGGGTAGCTTGCACCAACAACCCAGTTTTGAGATCTTGCAGGTTGTCGTTAGAAATCGCCGCAGTGGTGATGACGATTGAGCCAGTAAAAATGGTCAATGCAGTGAGAAATTTCATTCCCTCTGGCGAGTCGATTAAGCCCGTCATTTTGCCGAGTAAGAATAAGGTGAGGGAGGTGATGACCACGGAAATAATCCCAATACCAGAGATTGGGCTAGATGATGATCCCACAAGCCCTGCCATATAACCACAGGCTGCGGCAACGAAAAAGCCGATAAACACCGCTAAGAAGGTACACACAATAACAAATAACAGGGCATATTCTGTAGCAATCGGTGCTTGTGCGATGAAGTGGTGAAGTGCCACCATAATTAAGGCGATTGCGGCGATTGTGATATAAATCATTGATTTAGGGGATAAATCAAGTTGTGTGCGATCATTGGTTTGTGCTGAAGGATCTTTTAACGCACGGAAAGATTGTGCCATTCCTTGGATCATCGGTTTCATTAACACCAGCAATGTCCAAATTGCCGCAATGCCGATGGTTCCCACACCGATAAAACGCACTTTACTTTTCCAAATACCCATCGCATAGCCCACCATATCCGCGTCCACAGGCACTGGTGAGGCGCTGGTGAAATAAGGTACAGCAACGCCCCAAGTGAGGAAAATTCCCACTAAAATGGCGATACCCCCTACAATTCCCACTAAATAACCTGCCCCTAATAAGGCGAGGGAGAAGCCCATCGGCACTTGGAAAACGGCATTTCCCCCTTTAAACCACAGACTTGCACCATCGGCAATCAGGCGTAATCCATTGGTGGCAAAGCTCACCACGGCGGCAATCACACCACCTGCTGCGATCTCTTTAATGCCGCTATCGCCTTTTCCTTCTTCGTGGTTGCCCGCTTTGAGAATTTCCGCTGCGGCAACGCCTTCTGGATAAGGTAAATCACTTTTTGCCACCATCACTTGGCGTAATGGCACGGTGAAAATCACCCCTAAAATCCCCCCAGCAGCACAAATTAATAAGGTTTGCCAAAAGGAAAAGTCTTGCCAGTATCCCATCATCAACAATCCTGGGATGACGAAAATCACTGAAGAAAGCGTACCCGCGGCTGAGGCTTGGGTTTGCACCATATTATTTTCTAAAATATTTGAGCCTGAAAACATTTTCAGCACCGCCATTGATATTACTGCGGCAGGGATTGATGAGGCGAACGTCAGCCCCACTTTTAGCCCAAGATAAACATTTGATGCGGTGAAAATCACCGTAATTAACGCCCCTAAGAACATTCCGCGAAAGGTCAGCTCTTTCAAACTAGGCGAAGAAGTTGAATGTTGCATCGTTTTTTCCTCGATTTTGTTATAAAAATGCTTCATTCTATCTGAATTTTATTAGTTCGGATCAGATTTTTGTCTAAATCTTGTCTTATGGCATAAAATACGGAAAAAAACACCGCACTTTAAAAATAAGGGGAAAAGCAAAATGGCCAAAAATTCTGCAAAGCAACGGGATAATCAAGAAGATAACGAGGTTCGTTTAGACAAATGGCTATGGGCGGCACGTTTTTATAAAACTCGCACCATTGCGAAAGAAATGATTGACGGCGGTAAGGTGCATTATAACAATCAGCGTACCAAACCTAACAAAACCGTGGAAGTGGGGGCATTGATTAAATTACGCCAAGGCAATGAGGAAAAAGAAGTGCAAGTGCTTGCCCTTTCCAACCAACGCCGCGGTGCACCAGAGACTCAGTTGTTATATCAAGAAACACCCGAGAGCATAGAAAAACGTGAGAAATTCGCTATCGCTCGCAAATATCAGGCGTTAGCAATGCCCAACCCAGAACGCCGCCCAAATAAAAAAGAGCGGAGAGATTTGCTTAAGTTTAAATATCAGGATTGATCTTGTGATCGGCAAAATCGTCCCAATATTAAGCCCATTGCCAAGCTGAGTGTGAGCATCGTGGGGAGCATATTCCTAAAGCGAAATCTATTCTTTTCTTAATGCACTCAGCAAATGGTACAACCTAAAGATTTATTGAGGACAAAATGACATATCAAGCAGACAATGACAAACTTTACCGCTATTTATTCAAAAACCGTGCTGTACGCGGTGAGTGGGTACGCTTAAACCAAAGTTTTAAAGACACCTTAAACACCCATCATTATCCGAAAGTGGTGCAAAATTTATTGGGCGAAATGATGGTGGCGACCAGCCTTTTAACCGCAACGCTAAAATTTAACGGCAGCATTACCGTGCAAATTCAAGGGGACGGCCCGCTCTCTTTGGCTTTAGTGAATGGTTCTGATGATCAAAAAATGCGTGCGCTAGCCCGTTTACAAGGGGAAGTGCGTGATGATATGAGCCTAAGCGAAATGATTGGCAAAGGGGTGTTAGTGATCACCATCACGCCAAATGAAGGCGAGCGTTATCAGGGCGTGATTGGTTTAGATAAACCAACGATTACGGAATGTTTAGAAGATTATTTCGTGCGTTCTGAGCAGTTGCAAACCCAGTTAATTATCCGTACAGGCGAATTTAATGGCGAACCTGTGGCGGCAGGAATGTTATTGCAAGTGATGCCAGATGGCGTGGGCGAAGAAGGGGATTTTGAGCATCTTGCTACTCTTACGGCGACGGTAAAAGATGAAGAAATCTTTGGCCTAAGCGCAGAGGAAATGCTTTACCGTTTATATCACGAAGAAACCGTGGAAATTTACCCTGCACAAAATGTGGAATTTTTCTGTGGTTGCACCCAAGAACGCTCAGGCGGTGCATTGCTATTATTACCAGAAAATGAAATTGACGAAATTCTCGCCGAACACAACGGCAGCATTGATATGCAATGCGAATGTTGCGGCACGCATTATTTCTTTAATAAAGAAGCCATTGAAAAATTGCGTGATTCCGCACAATAATCCAACTAGCACGAACTTTGGTTCGTGCTTTTTTATTTCTCTTTCCTTACCTTTTCCTTGATTTACATCACAAAACTTAACTATTTTGAGTAATGGAATGGTTTTTTTCTGATTTTGAGATCTACCTAACATTTTTTTTTTCGTACTTCACATAGAATACCGCTATCTTTTTTAATATTAACTTAATTGAGGTATATCTTATGACTGATGTAAAAAAACTAGTGGCAGAATTGGGTAACTTGGGTATTTATGATGTAAAAGATGTGGTGTATAACCCAAGTTATGAGCAGCTTTTCGAGGAAGAAACTAAGGAAGGTTTAGAAGGCTTTGAGAAAGGAACGGTTACCCAATCTGGTGCTGTTGCGGTGGATACAGGGATTTTCACAGGTCGTTCACCGAAAGATAAATACATCGTATTAGATGAGAAAACCAAAGACACCGTGTGGTGGACTAGCGATGCGGCGAAAAACGATAACAAGCCTATGAACCAAGCCACTTGGCAAAGTTTAAAAGAGTTAGTAACCAAACAGCTTTCAGGCAAACGCCTATTTGTGGTGGACGCATTCTGTGGTGCAAACCCAGATACTCGCTTAGCCGTGCGTATTATTACAGAAGTGGCGTGGCAAGCGCACTTTGTAACCAATATGTTTATTCGTCCTTCTGCCGAGGAATTAGAAAACTTCAAACCTGATTTTGTGGTAATGAACGGTTCAAAAGTAACCAATCCAAATTGGAAAGAACAAGGTTTAAATTCTGAAAACTTTGTTGCATTCAACATTACTGAGGGCATTCAATTAATCGGCGGTACTTGGTACGGCGGTGAGATGAAGAAAGGAATGTTCTCAATGATGAACTATTTCCTCCCGCTCAAAGGTATCGCTTCAATGCACTGTTCTGCGAACGTGGGTGAAGATGGCGATGTTGCGGTATTCTTCGGTTTATCAGGTACTGGTAAAACCACCCTTTCAACAGATCCAAAACGCCAATTAATTGGTGATGATGAACACGGTTGGGACGATGATGGCGTGTTCAACTATGAGGGCGGTTGTTATGCGAAAACCATTAAACTTTCTGAAGAAAGCGAGCCAGATATTTATCGCGCAATTAAACGTGATGCTTTGTTAGAAAACGTGGTAGTGCGTCCAGATGGTTCAGTGGATTATGATGACGGTTCAAAAACCGAAAATACTCGTGTTTCTTACCCAATCTATCACATTGAAAACATTGTAAAACCAGTTTCTAAAGCAGGTCACGCGAAAAAAGTGATCTTCTTAACCGCTGATGCGTTCGGTGTGTTACCGCCAGTTGCAAAATTAACGCCAGAGCAAACGAAATACTACTTCTTATCTGGTTTCACCGCAAAATTAGCGGGAACAGAACGTGGTATCACTGAACCAACGCCTACTTTCTCAGCCTGTTTTGGTGCCGCATTCTTATCACTTCACCCAACACAATACGCAGAAGTGTTAGTGAAACGTATGGAAGCCGCTGGCGCAGAAGCCTACCTTGTGAATACAGGTTGGAACGGCACAGGCAAACGTATCTCAATTAAAGATACTCGTGGCATTATTGATGCGATCTTAGATGGATCAATTGATAAAGCTGAAATGTCTGAATTACCAATCTTCAACTTAGCCATTCCAAAAGCTTTGCCAGGGGTTGATCCTGCAATTTTAGATCCGCGTGATACTTATGCAGACAAGGCACAATGGCAAGCCAAAGCGGAAGACTTAGCAAACCGCTTTGTGAAAAACTTTGAAAAATATGCGACCAACGAAGAAGGTAAAGCCTTGATCGCAGCAGGGCCAAAAGCTTAATCATATAAAAACTACGAAAATTTACACCGCACTTAGGGTTTGCATAAAACTGAAGTGCGGTGTTTTTTTTGTGGATTTTTCAAGAGTTTCATCTGGCTGTCTAGCAGTCTTAATGTCTAGATTGTTATTTCGGCGATTTTTCTTTAAAATAAACACAATTTTTGTGGAGATTTAAGGTGGCATTATGGCAAATTGGGACGGTAAATATATTAGCCCTTATGCAGAGCACGGTAAGAAGAGTGAGCAAGTAAAGAAGATTACGGTATCTATTCCAATTAAGGTGCTGGAAATTTTAACTAATGAGCGGACAAGACGTCAGCTCAAAAATTTACGCCACGCAACAAATAGTGAGTTGTTGTGTGAGGCGTTTTTGCACGCATTTACAGGGCAGCCATTACCGACCGATGAGGATTTACTAAAAGAACGCCACGATGAGATTCCTGAGCAGGCAAAAGAAATTATGCGTGAACTAGGGATTAATCCTGAGAAGTGGGAATACTAAATTTCAGATTTTGCTGAGAAATTGGTTGCAATTCCTAGCTGAGCTAAGTATAATCCACAAGCTTTCTTAGAAAGCCCTTTGATGTAATCATTTATTAAAGGCGTGTTACAGATTTTGTAATACATAAAATGTTCCCGATTGGGGGACTATAATATTAGGTTACTGCACTTCCCTTTCAATGAAGTTTATGAAAGGTGATGGTGTCAGTTTTATTTTAGCTAAAAATTATTGGAGCTCTGGTCTAATGCAGAACCAAAGAATCCGTATCCGCTTAAAAGCCTTTGATCATCGTTTGATCGATCAATCTACAGCGGAGATCGTAGAAACAGCTAAACGTACTGGCGCACAAGTTCGTGGTCCAATTCCTTTACCAACGCGTAAGGAACGTTTTACCGTGTTGATTTCTCCACACGTTAATAAAGACGCTCGTGACCAATACGAAATTCGTACACACAAACGTTTAGTAGATATCGTAGAACCAACAGAAAAAACTGTTGATGCATTAATGCGTTTAGATTTGGCTGCCGGCGTTGACGTGCAGATCAGCCTAGGTTAATTAAGAGGTTATGACAATGATTGGTTTAGTCGGTCGTAAAGTTGGTATGACTCGTATCTTCAATGAAGATGGTGTGTCTGTACCGGTTACTGTTATCGAAATCCAAGCAAACCGTGTAACTCAAGTTAAAACTCTTGAAAACGATGGCTATACTGCAATTCAAGTTACTACTGGTTCTAAAAAAGCGAGCCGTGTAACTAAGCCTGAAGCAGGCCATTTCGTGAAAGCAGGTGTTGAAGCTGGTCGCGGTTTATGGGAATTTCGTACAACTGAAGGTGAAGAATTCACTTTAGGTCAAGAAATTAATGTTGACATCTTTGCAGATGTTAAGAAAGTTGATGTTACTGGTACATCTAAAGGTAAAGGTTTCCAAGGTGGTGTTAAACGTTGGAATTTCCGTACTCAAGATGCAAGCCACGGTAACTCTTTATCACATCGTGTACTTGGTTCTATTGGTCAAAACCAAACTCCAGGTCGTGTGTTTAAAGGTAAAAAAATGGCTGGACACTTAGGTGCTGAGCGTGTAACCGTTCA
The DNA here is from genome assembly GCF_049366555.1 of Avibacterium volantium. Lineage (GTDB taxonomy): Bacteria > Pseudomonadota > Gammaproteobacteria > Enterobacterales > Pasteurellaceae > Avibacterium > Avibacterium volantium_A. The sequence goes on from NZ_JBMMGT010000012.1 coordinate 48,058, forward strand.
ATCACTTGAAGTTGTTCGTGTAGATGCTGAGCGTAATTTATTATTAGTTAAAGGTTCTGTACCTGGTGCAACTAATAGTGATGTTATCGTTAAACCAGCAGTTAAAGCATAAGTCTAGGAGATAGAGATGGAATTACAAGTTGTAGGTGCAAACGCACTAACTGTTTCTGAAACTACCTTCGGACGTGAGTTTAATGAAGCGTTAATCCACCAAGTAGTTGTTGCTTATGCAGCAGGTGCTCGTCAAGGTTCTCGCGCACAAAAAACTCGTGCTGAAGTGTCTGGTTCAGGTAAAAAACCTTGGCGTCAAAAAGGTACAGGTCGCGCTCGCGCTGGTGATGTGAAATCACCAATTTGGCGTTCAGGTGGTGTAACTTTCGCAGCGAAACCACAAGATCACAGCCAAAAAGTGAACAAAAAAATGTACCGTGGTGCAATCAAAAGCATTCTATCTGAGCTTGTTCGTCAAGATCGTTTAGTTGTTGTTGAAAAATTCGAAATCGATGCACCAAAAACTAAAGCCTTAGTTCAAAAATTAAAAGATATGGCGTTAACTGACGCTCTTATCATCACTGCAAACTTAGATGAGAATTTATTCTTAGCAGCGCGTAACTTATACAAAGTAGATGTACGTGATGTTCAAGGTATTGATCCAGTAAGTTTAATCGCTTTTGATAAAGTGGTTTTAACTGTTGATGCAGTGAAACAAATTGAGGAGATGTTAGCATGATTCAACAAGAACGTTTGCTAAAAGTGTTAAAAGCACCTCACGTCTCTGAGAAAGCAACAAATAACGCTGAGAAGTCAAACACCATCGTTTTCAAAGTCGCTTTAGATGCCAACAAAGCAGAGATTGCAAAAGCTGTTGCAGAATTATTTGAAGTGAAAGTAGATTCTGTTCGTACTGTTGTAGTTAAAGGTAAAACTAAACGTCGTGGTACGAAGATGGGACATCGCAGTGACTGGAAAAAAGCTTATGTAACTCTTCAAGAAGGTCAATCACTTGACTTCGTTGAAGGTGCAGAGTAATTACGGAGGAGAAAGAAATAAATGGCTATCGTAAAATGTAAGCCGACCTCCGCTGGTCGTCGTCACGTTGTTAAAATCGTAAACCCTGAATTACATAAAGGGAAACCTTACGCACCATTATTAGATAGCAAATCTAAAACTGGTGGTCGTAATAATTTAGGACGTATTACTACTCGCCATATCGGTGGTGGTCATAAACAACATTACCGTTTAATCGATTTCAAACGTAACAAGTTAGATATCCCAGCGGTTGTTGAGCGTCTTGAATATGATCCAAATCGCAGTGCAAATATTGCTTTAGTGCTTTATAAAGATGGTGAACGCCGTTATATCTTAGCACCTAAAGGTTTAAGCGCAGGCGATCAAATCCAAGCAGGCGTAAACGCACCTATTAAAGTTGGTAACTCATTACCAATGCGTAATATCCCTGTTGGTTCAACTGTACATAACGTTGAATTAAAACCTGGTAAAGGCGGACAACTTGCACGTTCTGCTGGTGCTTATGTACAAATTATTGCTCGTGAAGGTAACTATGTAACTTTACGTCTTCGCTCAGGTGAAATGCGTAAAGTATTAGCTGAATGTTCTGCAACCATCGGTGAAGTGGGCAATTCAGAGCATATGCTTCGCGTTCTTGGTAAAGCTGGTGCTAACCGCTGGAGAGGCGTTCGCCCAACAGTTCGTGGTACAGCAATGAACCCTGTTGATCACCCTCACGGTGGTGGTGAAGGTCGTAACTTCGGTAAACACCCAGTTACTCCTTGGGGCGTTCAAACCAAAGGTAAGAAAACTCGCCATAACAAACGTACTGATAAATACATTGTACGTCGTCGTGGTAAATAATTTTTTAATCAATTAAAGAGGATAAGCCATGCCACGTTCTCTCAAGAAAGGTCCTTTCCTTGACCTACACTTGTTGAAGAAGGTAGAGAAGGCGGTGGAAAGCGGGGATAAAAAACCAATTAAAACTTGGTCCCGTCGTTCAATGATCATTCCTTCAATGATCGGATTGACCATCGCAGTCCATAATGGTCGTCAGCACGTTCCAGTTTATGTATCGGACGAAATGATTGGTCATAAACTCGGTGAATTTGCACCGACTCGTACTTACCGCGGACATGCTGCGGATAAGAAAGCTAAGAAGTAAGGGGTAAAAGATGGAAACTATAGCTAAACATCGTTACGCTCGCACTTCAGCGCAAAAAGCTCGCTTAGTTGCGGATTTAATCCGTGGCAAAAAAGTAGATCAAGCGTTAGAAATTTTAACTTTCACTAACAAAAAAGCGGCATCGCTAGTTAAGAAAGTGCTTGAGTCTGCAATCGCTAATGCTGAGCATAATGATGGTGCAGATATCGATGATCTTAAAGTGACTAAGATTTTCGTAGATGAAGGTCCTAGTATGAAACGTGTTATGCCACGTGCTAAAGGTCGTGCAGATCGTATTTTAAAACGTACAAGCCACATCACAGTGGTTGTGTCAGATCGTTAATTTAGTAGAGGAATAGCAATGGGTCAAAAAGTCCATCCAAATGGTATTCGCCTAGGTATTGTTAAGCCTTGGAGCTCTACTTGGTTTGCGAATACACAAGATTTCGCATCTAACTTAGATGGCGATTTCAAAGTGCGTCAATTCTTAAATAAAGAATTAGCGAATGCTTCCGTTTCACGCATCACTATTGAGCGTCCAGCGAAAAGTATTCGTGTAACAATTCACACAGCTCGTCCAGGTATCGTAATCGGTAAAAAAGGCGAAGATGTTGAAAAATTACGTAACGCTGTTGCGGCAATCGCAGGTGTTCCAGCACAAATCAACATCGCTGAAGTGAAAAAACCTGAATTAGATGCAAAATTAGTTGCTGATAGCATCGCTTCACAACTTGAACGCCGTGTAATGTTCCGCCGTGCAATGAAACGTGCAGTACAAAACGCAATGCGTTTAGGTGCTAAAGGTATCAAAGTTGAAGTAAGCGGTCGTTTAGGTGGTGCAGAGATTGCTCGTTCAGAGTGGTATCGTGAAGGTCGTGTACCATTACATACACTGCGTGCGGACATCGATTATAACACTGCAGAAGCTCACACAACATACGGCGTAATCGGCGTTAAAGTGTGGATCTTCAAAGGTGAGATTCTTGGTGGAATGGCTGCAATTGAACAACAACCAGAACAACAACCTACCACGCCTAAAAAACCACGTGGTAAAGGTCGTAAGTAAGGAGAATTGCTAAATGTTGCAACCAAAACGTACAAAATTCCGTAAAGTCCAAAAAGGTCGTAACCGTGGAATTGCAGGTGGTACAGAAGTTAGCTTCGGTACCTTCGGTTTGAAAGCAGTTGGTCGTGGTCGTTTAACCGCTCGCCAAATTGAGGCAGCACGTCGTGCGATGACTCGTGCGATTAAACGTCAAGGTAAAATCTGGATCCGTGTATTCCCAGATAAACCAATTACTGAAAAACCATTAGAAGTCCGTATGGGTAAAGGTAAAGGTAACGTTGAATACTGGGTAGCTTTAATCCAGCCGGGTAAAGTACTTTATGAAATGGATGGTGTGTCTGAAGAATTAGCAAGAAACGCATTTGCACTTGCAGCAGCGAAATTGCCAATCAAGACCACATTCGTAACTAAAACGGTGATGTAATGAAAGCTCAAGAACTACGTACAAAAACTGTTGAAGAGCTGAATGCTGAATTGGTTAACTTGTTAGGTGAGCAATTCAAATTGCGTATGCAAGCAGCCACCGGTCAGCTTCAACAAACCCATCAGTTAAAACAAGTGCGTCGCAGTATTGCACAAGTGAAAACTGTATTAACCGAGAAGGCGGGTGAGTAATGACTGATAATATTCGTACCGTGCAAGGTCGTGTAATTAGCGACAAAATGGATAAATCATTCACAGTTGCGATCGAACGCAAAGTGAAACACCCACTTTATGGTAAGTTTATCCGCCGCACAACAAAATTACACGTGCACGATGAAAACAACGAAGCGAAATTAGGTGATGTAGTAGAAGTTCGCGAATGTCGCCCAATTTCAAAAACTAAGTCTTGGACTTTAGTTCGCGTTGTAGAAAAAGCAGTAATCTAATTTATTAGTTATCGCTTTAAATAAAACAATAGCCAATGGTGTATGCCATTGGCTTTTTTGTTGCATTATGATTTATTCAACGTTTATGGCTTTTTAAATATTTCCACACTTTCAATATCAGAAGCAGGATTGCTGTAAGCAAGTAAATCCATGCCCCTAATTGAAAACTTTTTGATGACCAAACATAATGCACGGAGGCAAAAAATAGGGCGATATAACTGAGTTGATGTAAGGGAAAAACAGTTCTTTGTAAATAACGTTTTATAGCTGGCAGCATGATCACCGAAGTAAAAATGAAGATTAAAAAAGCTAATGCACCGAATAGAAGATAAGGGCGTAAGATTAACTCTTCAATAAATAGAGAAGTGTCTAAGCCTAATTCAAGATAAAAATAGGCAATAATATGTAAACTCGCCCATACCATTGCCCATAGCCCTAAAATAGGGTGATAGGTTTTTAATTTATGCCATTTGAATAGCCCTATCGCCTCTCTGAAGAGAAAAACACCTAGAAATAGGCTAAGTGCCATCCATCCTAAAAAGTGAATTAATTCTTTAATCGGATCGGCCCCAAAATATTGTCCTTGGTTGATAATGAGTTCATGACCTAGCCATATAAAAGGGGCGCCAGCAGTAAAATGCAGTAAGAAACGTGCTGATTTCATTAGTAATTAACCGTTAAATCTAATCCTTGGTACAGTGAGGCAACTTCATCATAACCATTAAACAGCAAGGTGGGTTGTCGCTTCACATTGAATAATCCGCCTGCACCAATAACACGTTCACTGGCTTGTGACCATCGAGGGTGAGGCACATTTGGGTTCACGTTGGCATAAAAGCCATATTCATGCGGCGCAAGTTGTTGCCAAGTATTGAGCGGACGAGTTTCGGTTAAACGAATTTTTACAATCGACTTTATGCTTTTAAATCCATATTTCCAAGGAACGACTAGACGTATTGGAGCACCATTTTGAGGCGTTAGCTTTTTGCCATAAAGTCCAACGGAGAGCAGCGTGAGTGGGTGCATTGCTTCAGCAATCGTTAAACCTTCCCGATAAGGGTAATTAATTCCACCTCCCCAGAAGAAATTTTTTTGCCCCGGCATTTGCTCTGGATCATAGAGCGTTTCAAACTCAACATATTTCGCTCGACTGGTTGGTCTAACTTCGCGTAAGAGAGCATTTAATTCAAAACCAATCCAAGGAATAACCATTGCCCACGCCTCTACACAACGGAAACGATAAATTCTTTCTTGCAAGGGATAACGTGTATAAAGATCCTGTAAATCCAAGATTAATGGTTTTTCAACTTCACCAGAAATTTCTACTTGCCAAGGAGCGGTTTTTAATGTGTGTGCATATTGAGCGGGAGAGCCCTTGTCTATGCCAAATTCATAGAAGTTATTATAACCAGTTACTTTATCTTCTGGCGTTAAGGATAATGCGGTGTTTAAGCTGTCTTTTTTGAAGAGAAGTAAATTCTCTTGAGGCATAGGATCTGCTTGTGAAATTTGCGGTAATAGAGACATTCCACCTATTGCGCCAAGTCCAGCAATCAGTTTGCGTCGATGATAGAAAATTTCTTCCGGCGTAACATCGTTCTCGGTTAATTTGTGTCTGCGCATAATGAACTCCTTGTATAAAAAATATTTCTTTGTTTGAAATATGGACAAGGCGGTAAAACAGAAGTTCCAGCTTCAGAAAAGACTTTTAACAGGTTTAACCTCTCCTCCTACTCTGACTAAACTTCGCAGTGCTTGGCTGATTAACTAAAAATAATGAAAATTTCTACCGCACTTTAGTGTGATTGAAGGCTTGTAACAAATTTTTTGTGAATAGCTATGCTAAAATAGTGCAATTAAAACAGAATAGAAGATCGAAAAATAATGAAAAAACTCCTTGTTCTCCACACGGGTGGAACAATTTCAATGCACGCGGACAGTCAAGGGAAAGTGGCGCCAAATGCCACTAATCCTATGACCAAAGTCGGGTTTGATTTGCATAATGTTGAAGTGGAATCGGTGGATTTTCTCAATCTTCCTAGTCCGCATATTCGCCTTGAGCATATGTTGGCGTTGAGCCAGAAAATTAAACAAGACGGTGCAAATTATGATGGCGTGGTGATTACACACGGTACGGATACATTGGAAGAAACCGCCTATTTTCTAGATACAATGCAGCTGCCGAAAATGCCGATTGTGATCACGGGCGCAATGCGTTCCAATAATGAACTTGGCAGTGATGGCATTTATAATTACCTTTCCGCATTGCGTGTGGCGAGTTTTGAAAAAAGTGCCGATAAAGGCGTATTAGTGGTGATGAATGATGAAATTCACGCCGCAAAATATGTCACCAAAACCCACACCACCAACGTTTCCACTTTCCAAACACCAACGCACGGGCCTTTGGGTGTGATTATGAAAAAAGACATTCTCTTTTTCAAAACTGCTGAGCCGCGTGTGCGTTTTGATTTAGAAACGGTGAGAGGAAATGTGCAAATCATCAAAGCGTATGCAGGAATGGACAGTTGGCTGTTTGAGCAATTAGATCTGCAACAGTTAGACGGCTTGATTATTGAAGCACTCGGCGCAGGGAATATTCCACCGCAAGCAGAAAAAGGATTACAACGGCTGCTTGCGCATAACATTCCTGTTGCCTTGGTTTCTCGTTGTTTTAACGGCATTGCAGAGCCTGTTTATGGTTATGACGGCGGTGGTGCAAGTTTGCAAGAACAAGGCGTGATGTTTGTGAAAGAACTCAATGCGCCAAAAGCACGCTTAAAATTGTTGATTGCTCTTAATGCCGGATTACAAGGCGAGGCACTAAAAAGTTATATGGAAGGATAAAGAAAAAATTCCTAAAATTTGCACCGCACTTTATTGTGAAGAAATTCTTTTTAGGAACTACTTTCATTAGGTTTAAATAATGAAAATCGCAACGACATTAAAGGAAATTGAACAACATATTAATGAAAACCCTTTTGCTTTGTTGCTTATTAAAGCACCAAACTGTGGAGTGTGTACTGCCGTAGCGCAGCAGCTTGAAGCACTTTTGCCGACTTATCCAACACTTTCCGCAATGCAAGCGAGCATCGCGGATATTCCCGAAATGGCGAGTTATTTCCACGCACTCACTGCCCCAGTGGTACTTATTTTTTATCAACAAAAAGAAGTGGAGCGCTTCGCCCGCTTTGTGCCATTGCAAGAATTAAAAGTGCGGTTGGATTTTTGGCAGAATTTGCACGCATAGCAAAAGCCCCATTGATTTTTGGGGCTTTGTTTTATCAGATTTCGATTAGAACTTCGCCAATAGCATCGCTTCTAATTTTTCTTGGTCGATGGCGAATTTGCGAATCCCTTCAGCCAGTTTTTCTACTGCCATTGGATCGCTGTTGTGCTGCCAGTAGAACTCGCTTTCAGTAAGCGGTTGTGGTTTGGCTTTCACTTCACCAGTGTAATCTAATTTACGCACAAGTGCGGTGTTATTTTCTTGCAATTCTTTTAACAACGCTGGGGCGATGGTTAAGCGGTCGCAACCTGCAAGCTCAGTAATTTCGCCTACGTTACGGAAACTTGCGCCCATTACTACGGTTTGATAGCCGTGTTGTTTGTAATAGTTGTAAATTTTCGTCACTGAAATCACGCCCGGATCTTCGGCGGTAGCGTATTCTTTTTTGTCGCTGTTCGCTTTGTACCAGTCAAGAATACGGCCCACGAATGGGGAAATTAAATATACACCCGCTTCCGCACAAGCACGTGCTTGCGCTTCTGAGAATAACAGGGTTAGGTTACAGTTAATGCCTTCTTTTTCAAGGATTTCTGCTGCACGGATACCCTGCCAAGTAGAGGCGATTTTAATTAAAATACGATCGTTAGATACGCCTGCTTCATTATAAAGAGCGATTAATTTACGCGCTTTTTCAACGGTTGCTTGGGTGTCGTAAGAAAGACGTGCGTCCACTTCGGTAGAAATGCGTCCTGGAACAATTTTGAGGATTTCTAAACCGATGTTTACCGCTAATTTATCTTCTGCATCAATAAGTTGCTGTGCTTTGTCGGCACTTTTGCTTTTGGCATAAGCAATGGCTTCATCAATTAATGGTGCATATTGAGGCAAAGCAGAGGCGCTTAAAATGAGTGATGGGTTGGTGGTGGCGTCTTGTGGTTGGTAGGTTTTAATGGCTTCAATATCCCCTGTATCTGCCACAACCACGGTCATTTCGCGTAATGCTTCTAATTGTGTTGTCATAGTTACCTCTCATTTGATTGTTAGTTAAGTTCGCATACAATATCACATCTTAGCGATGCACATATAGCTATTTTAGCTTTGGTATTGATAGGTAGATTCTAAATTAAATTTGATGCGGTAGAAAACCTTAGAGAAATAAAATCTGTGATCAGGATCACAATATAAGGAAAACAAAATGAAAACACGTTGTAGCTGGGCGGAAGGTTCGGCGATTTATCAAGATTACCACGATAATGAATGGGGCAAGCCAGAATATAACAGTTTGAAATTATTTGAAAAAATTTGTTTAGAAGGGCAACAAGCCGGGCTTTCGTGGATCACGGTGTTGAAAAAACGTGAACATTATCGGCAAGCCTTTTTTCATTTTAATCCTGAAAAAATTGCCAAGATGACAGAACAAGATCTTGATGAATGTATGCAAAATGCAGGATTAATTCGCCATCGTGCCAAGTTAGAAGCCATTGTGAAAAACGCCAAAGCCTATTTAGCGATGGAAAAGTGCGGTGAAAATTTCAGCGATTTTATTTGGGCATTCGTTAATCATCAGCCACAAATGAATGATGTGCCGGATTTATCTGCCGTGCCAGCAAAAACCGAAACCTCAAAAAATTTGTCGAAAGCGTTGAAAAAACGTGGCTTTGTCTTTGTGGGCGAAACCACCTGTTATGCCTTTATGCAATCAATGGGGTTGGTGAATGATCATCTCAACACCTGTTTTTGTAAGCATAAATAAAATGCTTTTTGAGCGGTTTTTCTTTATAATCAGGTTAATTTCTACACCTGAAAACAAAATGGGTTATTAATGAAAAAAAATTACTACACAATGCTTTCTTTCTCAATTTTGACCGCACTTTATGGCGCGCCAAGTTGGGCAAGTTTGCAGCAGCAATGTTTAGCTGGCGTACCACAGTTTCAAGGGGAAGTGGTGCAAGGCGATCCAAATGAATTGCCAGTTTATATTGAAGCCGATCGCGTGGAGTTAAATCAGCCTGTTAATGCACGTTACGAAGGGGACGTGGATATTCAACAAGGCAATCGCCATTTAAAAACGCAAGTGGCGGAAGTGATTCAAACAGGCGAAGGGCAAAATGTGCAACGCTTTGCCTATGCGAAGAATGGTTTTGATTATAAAGATAATCTAATCAATCTGTTAGGTGATTCTGCCAAGGTGGATCTGAATAATAAAGATGCCGATGTCGAAGGCGCAGATTACCAATTTGTCGGCCGTCAAGGGCGTGGTAAAGCACAGCAAGTTGAGCTACGCAATGATTATCGCTTGTTGAAAAACGCCACGTTCACTTCTTGTTTGCCTGATGATAATAGCTGGGCGATTGAAGCCTCTGAAATGCGTCAGCATATCCAAGAAGAATATGCCGAAATGTGGCACGCGCGCTTTAAAGTTCACGGCGTGCCGATTTTCTATACCCCTTATTTACAATTGCCTATTGGCGATCGTCGCCGTTCTGGTTTGCTCATTCCAAATGCGGGCACATCTAGCCGTGATGGTTATTGGTATGCTCAGCCTATTTATTGGAACATTGCACCCAATTTTGATATGACAGTAACACCAAAATTTATGTCAAAACGTGGCTGGCAATTTAATGGTGAAGCACGCTATCTCACGCAGCTTGGCGAAGGGTTAATTGCAGGCGAATATTTAGGCCGTGATCGGCTTGATGATTACCAAGGGGATAACCGTTCGCGTCATTTATTCCACTGGCGACACAGTTCCAGTTTCTTACAAAATTGGCGTTTAAACGTGGATTACACCAGAGTCAGCGATAAGCGTTATTTCTCAGATTTTGACTCCGCTTACGGACGCAGCACGGACGGTTATGCTGATCAAAATTTCCGCATCGCGTACTATCAGCCAAACTACAATTTCTCTCTATCGGCGAAGCAATTCCAAGTGTTTGATGACGTGGATATTGGGCCTTACCGCGTTTTTCCACAGCTAGATTTTAATTATTATCGTGATGGGCTTGCTAACGGTTTAATGGATTTCCGTTTATTCTCACAAATTTCTCGTTTTGAGAATGACAGCGCCTTAATGCCAAAAGCTTGGCGTTATCACATTGAGCCAAGCCTTAATATTCCCCTTGCGAACCGTTACGGCAGTTTGAATATCGAAACCAAACTTTACGCCACGCACTATAATCAAACCAAAGGGAAAGGGCAAAATGCAGAAGAGATTGAACGCTCTGTAACCCGTGTGTTGCCGCAAGTGAAAGTAGATTTGCAAACCTTGCTTGCCAGCAAAGAGACCTTATTTGATGGCTATACGCAAACAATTGAACCGCACATTCAGTATCTTTATCGTCCTTATAAAGATCAAAGCAATATCGGCTCAAAATTAAATAGCCAATATCTTGGTTTTGGTTATGACTCTGCTTTATTGCAGCAAGATTACTTTTCCTTATTCCGTGATCGCCGTTATAGTGGCTTAGACCGTATCGCTTCGGCAAATCAGTTCACCTTAGGGGGAACAACACGTTTTTACGATCAAGAAGGAAACGAACGTTTTAATCTCTCTTTAGGGCAAATTTATTATCTCAACGATTCGCGTATTGATAATAATCCAAGCAATAGCAGTGATCGTTCCACCTCATCTTGGTCATTAGAAAGCAACTGGCGTATTAGCCCAAAATGGAATTGGCGTGGTAGCTATCAATACGATACCAGCTTACACCAAACCTCCCTTGCCAATACCGTGTTGGAATATAACCCAAGTGGCAATAATCTGATTCAGCTGAGTTATCGCTACGCAAGTCAGGAATATATTGACCAAAACCTCACCGGCGCAAATGCGTATAACCAAGATATTAAACAGCTCGGTTTAGTGGCCGCGTGGGAAATTGCCGACAGATGGGCCGTGGTTGGCCATTACTATCAAGATCTGGCTTTAAACAAACCTGTTGAGCAATATCTCGGCGTGAAATATAACACTTGCTGCTGGGCAGTCGGTGTTGGCGCGCGCCGTTATGTAACCAGTAAAGACGGACAAAAAGCAAATGAAGTGGTTTACGACAATAGCTTTAGCATCAATTTTGAGCTGCGAGGTTTAGGTACAACAGATCACCGTAGCGGCATTGAGAAAATGCTAAAAGCAGGAAAATTGCCTTATATCCAATCATTTAGCTTATATTAAAATAAGTATAAGAACGCAAAAAGCAGATCCTTTGATCTGCTTTTTTTATTCCCTTTATTAAGCTGCGTGGCTAAATCACAGTATAAATATCAAAGCGATGATTTTTTGTTTCGCGGCTAAAGTGCGGGGCTTTTTCGGCGAGAAATTGGGCGTAGTCGGGGCGTTTTACCACCACACGTTTTTGTGCGATTTGTAAGGCGGGGACGAGCAGTTGGTCTGCGTCTTCATCTGCACCCACCAAATGCTGAAAAACACGCATTTCTTTTTTCACTAAGGCACTTTTCGCTTTGTGGGGATACATTGGGTCGAGGTACACCACGTCTGCTTGCGAGCCTTGTTGAGCAAGTTCATCAATCTGTTTTATGGGCAATAACTGCATATTTTGCTGCATCATTGCGCCGATTTCTGCGTCTTGATAAGCTCGTTGCAAGCCGTCTTGTAGTAATAAATAGACCACAGGGTGGCGTTCTACTAAGCGCACTTGGCAGCCAATAGCAGCAAGGACAAAGGCATCACGCCCTAGCCCTGCGGTGGCGTCAATGACGCTAGGCAGATAATCTTTTTTGATGCCAACGGCTTTGGCGACAGCTTCGCCGCGTCCGCCGCCGAATTTGCGCCGATGCGCCATTGCACCGCTGACAAAATCTACATACACCGCGCCTAATTTGGGTTCGTCTAATTTGCGTAATTCTAAACGCTCAATGCCGTTTTGTTCCGTTTGTACTAAGGCCAACGGGCTGTCTGGCTGGTGAATTAAACCTTGTTGTTCACAAAGTGCGGTGAAATTTTGCGAATTTTTTGTTTCGCAAATCAGTTGCACGGCTATTTTCGGATCAACCATACACCAGATTCCATATGTTCAGTATAAGGGAACTGATCAAACAGCGCCGCACGCGCAATGCGGTGGGTTTGACATAGGGTTTGCAAGTTGTCGCATAGAGTGTACGGATTGCAGGAAATATACAAAATGCGATCATATTGTTGCACCAATTTTACCGTGTCAGGATCAAGCCCTGCCCGTGGTGGATCAACAAAAATGGTATTGCAATCATAAGCTTGTAAATCAATGCCTCTTAAACGATTAAAAGCACGCACGCCGTTCATTGCTTGGGTAAATTCTTCTGCCGACATTCTGATAATCTGCAAATTATCAATATGATTCGCAGCGATGTTAAATTGCGCGGCGGCAACTGAAGGCTTAGCAATTTCTGTTGCCAGCACCTTACGAAAGTTTTGCGCCAACGCGATAGAAAAATTGCCGTTGCCACAATAAAGCTCGAGCAAATCCCCTTGGCTGTTTTGGGTGCAATCAATCGCCCATTGCAACATTTTGCCATTTACCACCGCATTAGGCTGCGTGAAACTGTTTTCCACTTGGCGATAAATATATTCTTTGCCGTTTACAGGCAGAATTTCGTCCACATAATCTTGATCTAAACAAATTTTTTGTTTAGAGGCACGCCCGATGATCTGCACGTCAAAACCTTGTTGTTGCAGGGTTTGGCGTAATGCTACCGCCGCCTGTTGCCATTGTTCATCTAAGACTTTGTGATAAAGCAGGCTGACGATAATTTTATTGCTCAGGGTGCTGAGATAATCAATTTGGAATAAACGATGCTTGAGAATGGTTTGCTGTTTGAGCAACGGCAAAAGCGCTTGCATCATCTGATTGATAAGCTGGCTGGCAATCGGAAAATGATCAATGCGATAAGGCTTACGCGTTTGACGGTCAAACATAATATGATAAAAATCATCATCTTGATGCCAAACACGAAATTCAGCACGCATACGATAATGTTGTTTTGGCGAATCAAATACTGCTAATTCTGGTGCATTAAAGGGCGCTAAAAGTGCGGTCAATTTTTGGCGTTTTTCTGCCAATAATTCATCATATTTTTCGATAGGTAAGGCTTGCATTGATAGTTCTCATTATTCGTTGCCAACAAAAAGAAAAGGCTTGATTGCTCAAGCCTTATGATCTTGCTAGGCAGATTAATCCGCGTTGCTCATCTCTTCTAGGTTATCCGCTACCACGCCAGATAAAGTATAAACACGTTTTGTGGTGCTGGTTAATGTGCGGTATTTATTCCACGTTTTTTCAAAGAACGTTTCTGGCTGACGCTCACCTTGACAAAATGCCACAAAGGCTTTTTCTTCTTCTGTTACAGGCGCACGCTCACCACTATCTAAGGCTTTAAATGCTTGACCATATTGCTCTAAAGCTTGGGATTCTTTGATTGTATAATCACCGTGGCGAGCAAAACCGCGGGGATAGTTTTTATCGTCAAAAAAGCGACGCGTTACGCTAAAACTTTCTGCCATAATATCCTCAATATTGCGAATTCAAAATCGGCACGCATTAAACCAATTTTTGCCTAGTTTTGCAATTTATTTGTTACTTTTGTAGCAAGGCTTTCACGGTTTCTACATAATCTTGAATGAAACCTTCTTCACTGTGCGATAGCCCTTCAGGGTTCACACGATATTTACCATTTACATAGAAATCTGGCACACCGTGTACATTAAAACGCTCAGCCGCTTGCACTTGCTGATTGTACAAACCTGTTACCGCAAAGCTGTTAATCCCGCCATCAAATTGTTCTGCACTTACTCCGCTATCAATAAAAATTTGACGAATAGCATCTAAACTTGGCGCACTTTGATCACGATTTTTCACCGCAGTTTGCGCTGCTTCAAATAATGGTGCTTTGACTTTCTCTTCCACGCCTAAGGCCATTGCTAATGCCCAAGCGCGAGTGAGATTTTCTGATTGAAAACCTAAGAAATTCACGTGATATTGCTTAAATTTTGTGCCTTCAGGCAGGGCTGCTTTCACTTTCTCAGGAATGTGATAATCCATTTCAAAGGCATAACAATGTGGGCAATAAAAAGAGAAAAACTCAATCACTTCAGGCTGAACCGCGCGTTCAGTGTTTAACGCAATGTATTGTTTTCCTTCTGTTAAATCCGCGGCTTGTACATTCGCCACAAAAAATAATGATGCTAAGGCAACAAGAAATTTTTTCATTACAACTTTCCTTATTCAATAATGCCACGCGCTTTTAGCAACGCGGTTTTAAAATCTTCTTCATAATCTTTTTTAATCCCAGGGATCGGCTCGTGCTTATCTGTGCCATACATTTTCAAATGATAGATAATCACTTCGTCCGTTAATTCTGCCACAGGTTTATCAAACCCTGCCTCATCAGCGATTTTCTGCAAAATCTGGGTTAAGCTCAAATCAGGATCTTGCGACCAATAAGGTTGCAACAATTCCAACACCTCATTTAGACGATGACATTTCATAACAGTTCCTTACCTTGGATAATAAAGTGCTAAATAATACTGTAATTAGGGGGAGAAAGGAATAAGTTTTAGGGTAAGTATGCTTTAATAAATGGCAAAGCCGCCCCCATTGCAGTCGCATTATTATGCTGCTCAGCAATCCTTATAAAATTCCCCTTTATTGGAAATGGGTTAAGTTTTTCTATGCGTTCTTGTAATTGTTCAATAATGTCCGTTTGATAAAGATATTGTGCTATTTCTCCCCCAAGGATAATATCGCGCTCTAGCAGTAAATAGACGTAATTTAGCCCTTGAGCAAGAGCATCTAGGTAGCTATTCCAACGTTGTAAAGTATTAGAGTCGTTTTGTTCCAGCCTTGTAAAAAATTGCGTTAAGTTTTCTGATGGCTCAATAAGAGCGGAAACAGAGCAATAAGTTTCTAAACAACCTTTCTTACCACAGTAGCAAGCTTTACCTGTAGGATTTATTTGTAGATGTTCTAGTGCTCCAGAATAGCCCTGTTTACCAAGATCAATTTGGTTATTTAGGATAATTGCTCCGCCTAAATGTTCGCTAATAGAAACATAAATAGCATTATCAATGTATTTTACAGTCCAAAGCTCCGCAGCTGCTGCACATTTTACATCGTGAAAAAATTTTACTGGAACGTTGAAATGTTGCTGTATTTGAATGATATTTAATTTTTCACAATCAAGCACTCTGCCATACAGAATGCTATCGCCTGTGTGATTGACAATGCCTTGAATTGAGATGCCAATGCCTAAAATTTGTTGTGGCTCATATTGATGTTCTGTGATAAAAGAATGAATGTGATGACAGATTTCGGTAATGTATTTCTCAGTGTTAGAAAATGGCGCAGGGAAAATCTTAAGTGCGGTAGTTTTTCCTTTCAAATTTAGTGCTAATACTTTGATATCTTTTTGTTGAATTTCGACACCAATTGCAATAAATGCATCAGGAATAAGAGTATAAGCCGTAGCTGGTCGCCCACCTTGAGAAGGAGCAAGCCCATATTCTTTAATTTTATTTTCGAAAAGTAATTTATTGATATTATGTACTACTGTGGGCAAGCTAAGACCCAATGTCTTTGCGATTTGTGGTTTTGCGAGCGCTTCATTTTCAAAAAACAATTTATAAATTTGCCGGTAATTCTTTTCTTTTATATCTATAAGTTCTTTATTATCAATCATTTATATCTTTCCTTAAATCATATTCCCCAAAATTTCTTTATTTTAAAATTATGTGAACTATGTCACAAATTTGTTAAAAAGTTCTTTTTTACGTAAGTTATTTTAGCAAAGTCTGTTGTGGAAATATACTAAAGCAACTAATATAAAGGCGCTTAAGTTAAATGGCTTTATATAAGTTGTTTTCTTAAATTTCTATTGATTGCTATTAACATTAGGAGTGCATTATGGGTATTTTAGAAAAAATGAAATTAACTGGAAAAACGGCATTTGTTACTGGTGGTGCAAGAGGTATTGGTAAAAGTGTGGCAGTAGCTTTTGCTCAAGCAGGAGCCAATATTGTTATTGCAGATTTTGATATTGCAGAAGCAGAAAAAACAGCAAACGAAATTGCCCAATTAGAGCAAGTCAAAGCAATTGCAGTACAAACAGATGTAACAGATGAAGCAAGTGTAAATCATTTAATGGATGTAATTAAGCAGGAGTTTGATTCACTAGATATCGCTTTCTGTAATGCTGGAATTTGTATCAATGTTCCTGCAGAAGAAATGACATTAGCGCAATGGCAGAAAGTGATTAATGTGAATCTAACAGGAGTATTTTTAACTGCGCAAGCCGCGGGAAAATTAATGATTGAGCAAGGAAAAGGTGGATCAATCATTAATACTGCATCAATGTCCGCACATATCGTGAATGTTCCTCAACCACAATGTGCCTATAACGCTTCAAAAGCAGGTGTAATTCAGTTGACCAAGTCTTTAGCAATTGAATGGGCTAAATATGGTATTCGAGTAAATAGTTTAAGCCCAGGCTATATTGGTACAGAACTTACTTTGAATTCAGAATCTTTGCAGCCGCTTATTAAAACTTGGAATGAAATGGCTCCATTACATCGTCTAGGGAAACCAGAGGAGTTGCAATCTATTTGCGTATATTTAGCAGGAGATACAAGTTCATTTACAACGGGTTCTGACTTTATCGTTGATGGCGCATTTACTTGTTTCTAATTAAATATAAGGAATGCTCATTATAATAATTTATGAGCATCCTTGAGATATATTGCCATTATTCATTTGGTATTAAGAGGAGGGATATATGCAGCCTTCAGCAAAAAGTGTAATTGAAAATGGTCAAGCCTATTTAGGCATTGAATTAGGTTCAACAAGAATTAAATCTGTGCTTATTGACGAAAAGGGCTTTATTTTAGCAAAAGGTTCATTCGATTGGGAAAATCATTTTGTTAATGGTATTTGGACTTATCCTTTAAATGAAGTTTGGTCTGGTATAGCAGAAAGTTATCGTGATTTATCGAATAATGTAGAAAAACAATATGGTGTTGTTATACAACGTTTAGCTGCAATTGGTGTAAGTGCAATGATGCACGGTTATTTAGCGTTCGATTCTCAGGAAAAACAACTTGCAGAGTTTCGGACTTGGCGTAATAACACTACTGCAGTAGCTGCAGATAAATTAACTGATTTACTACAATATAACATTCCGCAACGTTGGAGTATTGCTCATCTCTACCAAGCTATTCTTAATAAAGAATCTCATATCTCAGATGTTGCTTATATTACGACATTGGCAGGCTATGTGCATTGGCAGCTTACAGATGAAAAAGTATTGGGAATCGGTGATGCTTCAGGAATGTTTCCTATTGATTCTACTTACAAGAATTATGATCGTCCAATGATTGAGACTTTTGAACATCTTATAGAACCGAATGGCTTCAATTGGAAATTAGAACAGATTTTACCGAAAGTCTTAGTTGCTGGAGAAAATGCAGGTACATTGACAGAGAAGGGGGCTGCATTACTTGATCCAACAGGTAACCTGCAGGCGGGTTGTCCACTTTGCCCTCCAGAAGGTGATGCTGGAACGGGAATGATGGCAACTAACAGTATAAAAGTTAAAACGGGAAATGTTTCTGCCGGAACTTCTGCTTTTGCTATGGTTGTGTTAGAGAAACCACTTTCACAGGTTTATCGTGATTTAGATATGGTGACCACACCAGCGGGCGATCTTGTTGCGATGGCGCATTCACAAAATTGCAGCTCAGATCTTAATGCTTGGTTTCAGTTATTTAATGAGGTGCTGTTGAGTTTTGGTTTAACGGTAAACCCTGACAAATTGTATAGCACATTATTTAATCAAGCCTTGACTGCTCAGCCTGATGCTGGAGGATTGCTTTCTTATTGTTTCTATTCTGGGGAGCATGGTGTGGATTTGACTGAGGGTTGCCCACTCTTTGCCCATCCAGCCAAAGCCAATTTTTCTTTAGCAAATTTTATTCTTGTCCAACTTTATACCGCATTTGGTGCAATGAAACTAGGTATGGATACGCTAACAAAAAAAGAGAAGGTAAAAATTGAAAAGATTTTTGCTCATGGTGGCTTATTCAAAAGTAAAGATGTAGCACAAAATGTGCTTGCTGCTGCATTAGACGTTCCTGTTGCAGTGCTTGATACAGCAGGTGAGGGCGGCGCTTGGGGAATTGCGTTACTCGCCGCATATAGCCAACAAAAAGGCTTGTTATTAACAGAATATCTTGATCAAATCGTTTTTGCCGGCGTAGAAGATAATGTTAAAAAGCCAGATCCAGCTTGGGTCGAAGGCTATGAAAGTTTTATTCAACGCTATAAAGAAGGATTACCGATTGAGCGTCAAGCGGCAAAATTTGCTACAACAACTGTACATTAAATTTATGGGGAAACCCATTTTTAGGGAAATTATGACCGCACTTTCGTTGGCATAGTTTCGTATTCTACATTCACTTTACTAAGGTGGTTTATATGAAAAAATTAATTACTGCATTAGCGCTTTCTCTTTCAGTTGCTGCAACCGCTGTGGCAGATGACAAAATTAAAGTGGGATTTGCCAATCGAACACTCAATGGGGCTTTCTTTAATGGGCTAACAGAATATATGAAAATTCATGCTAAAGATGCAGGATATGAATTAATTACAACTGATGCTCGTGGAGATCTTAATAAGCAAATTGCTGATGTAGAAGATATGTTATCTCAGGGAATCGATTATCTAGTCCTGAACCCACAAGATCCCGTTGCTGGAATTAAAATTACAGAAATGGCAAAACGCACTAAAGTGCCAACGATTGCATTGGATAGTGATATTGCACTTTCTGCACCTGTAATTACACGTATTCAGGCTAATAATGCAGCAAATAATAAAATGATTGGTGAATTTGCTGTGAGTCAATTCGGTAAAGAGCCAATTAATCTTGTATTAATTAGTGGTAACCAAGGTAATTTAGTGGGTGAAGCACGCCGTAATAATTTCCTCATTGGTGTAATGGATGCTCAAATCCGTCAATATAATCAGTCTAATGTTAATGTTATTTCTCAAGTTTGGGGAAATTGGGATCAACAAGGTGGTCTAAAAGCAATGGAAGATGCTTTAGTTGCTCATGGTGACAAAATTAATGCTGTATACGCTGAGATGGATGATATGGCATTAGGTGGTATTCGAGCATTAAAAGCTGCGGGTAAATTAAAAAATGTGAAAGTTTATGCGCATGATGGTTATAAATTTGGTTTAGAAGCCATTAAAAAAGGAACATTGCAAGCTACCGCCTCAAATAATCCAGATGCTTTAACTAAGTTAACTATTGACACTATTAAAGCTTACCAAGCTGGTAAACGTGATTTCCCTGACTATTTATACATCAAACCGTTATTGATTACCAAAGAAAATGTTGATGAGGTATATAACCCAGATTCTTTATACTAATTCAATAAATTATCTTCCCATAGGTTGTGGATTTACCACAACCTTGTTTTAGGAGAAAAAATTATGTCTGAATTTGCAATTGAAATTAGCAATGTAAGTAAGCATTTTGGTGGCGTTAGAGCGTTAACTGATATCAGTCTTAATGTTAAGAAAGCAAGTATCCACGCTTTAATTGGTGAGAATGGAGCAGGTAAATCGACCTTGATGAAAATTCTTTCTGGTATCTATATTAAAGATAGTGGCACCATTAGGATAAATGGAGAAGAGGTTAATTTCTCAAATCCTAAAAGCAGTCAAAAGAAAGGAATTGGTATTATTCATCAAGAACTTGCATTATCTCCAGATCTTTCTGTCGCAGAAAATATTTTTTTAGATGATTTAGGGAATGGAAAACAAACTATCAACTGGAAATCAATTAATGATAGAGCGCAAGAGGCGTTAAAAACATTAGGATTTGATATTTCCCCTCAGATGCGATTAGGTGATTTAAGTGTTGCTTATCAACAAATGGTTGAAATTGCCAAAGCATTAACTAAAAATGTCAATATTCTCATTCTTGACGAGCCAACGGCAGTATTAGCTGATCCTGAAATTGATATTCTTTTTGAAAATCTTAAGAAGCTTCAAGCACAAGGCGTTACTATTATTTATATTTCTCATCGCTTAGAAGAACTATTCAGAATTTCTGATTCAATTACAGTCATTAAAGATGGACAAACCGTTGCTGAACTCGATCCTAAAACTTCTACAGAAGATGACATTATTCGTTATATGGTCGGACGGGAATTAGAGTCTTTATATCCAGAGAAAAATATCCCACAAGAAAAAGATATTTTTAGAGTTGTTAATTTAAACCGTAGAAAAATATTAAAAGATATTAATTTCAATGTTAGAAAAGGTGAGATTGTCGGTTTAGCTGGGTTAGTCGGTGCAGGAAGAACAGAAGTAGCAAGATGTATTTTTGGAATTGATAAATATTCCAGTGGAGATATTTATAAAAATGAGGAGCTAATTAGCGTACATAATGTACCTTCAGCAATTAATTATGGCATTGGATTAGTTCCTGAGAGCAGGAAAGAACAAGGTGCGGTGCTAAATTTGTCAATTGTAGAAAATATGACAATGTCAACATTAAATAAATATTCTACAGCAGGTGTAATTAATCACGGTTCAGAAAAAGAAGCTGGCGAAAAATTACAACGATTATTACAGATTAAACTAGGTAAATTAACAGATCCTATTTCTAGTTTAAGTGGAGGAAATCAACAAAAGGTAGTACTAGCAAAATGGTTGAGTACAGATTGTGATTTCATCATTCTTGATGAGCCCACAAGGGGAGTTGATGTGGGGGCTAAAGCAGAAATTTATCGTATTATTTCTGATTTAGCAAAATTAGGATATGGCTTATTAGTTATTTCTTCTGAATTAGTTGAGCTTATTGGGTTGTGTCATCGCATTTATGTCATGAGTGATGGAGCAATTACCGGTGAGTTGCAAGAAAATGAAATGACAGAAGAAAATATTATGAGATTAGCTATTCCAAAACGAGAAACAATAAACTAGGAGAGAAGTATGAAAAAGCTATATTTATTTTGTTTAAAACACTCCACATTAATGTTTTTTATCTTAATGTTAGTGATTGCAGGACTATTGACAGATCGTTTTTATTCATTAGAAAATATTACTAATGTGCTTAGACAGAGTGTGCCACTTGGTATTGTTTCCCTTGGATTACTGTTTGTCATTTTAACTGGTGGAATTGATTTATCGGTAGGCTCGATAATGGCTTTGGTATCTGTTATTGTCGCGTTATTAATGCCAGATTATGGTATCTTTGGAAGTACATTTATTGCTTTATTAGTAGGTGCGGTAATTGGAGCGGCTGCAGGGGGATTAATCTCTTATTTTAAAGTAGCCCCTTTTGTGGCTACGCTTGCGATGATGACTGTTGCTCGAGGATTGGGATTAATTGTGTCCAAAGGGCAGCCAATTTTCGTAGAGGATGATGCGTTCACTGATTTTGGAACAGGTTATTTTCTTGGTTTACCATTACCTTTTTATGTATTATTAATTTGTTTCTTTGGTGCATTATTTGTATATAAAAAGACAGTATTCGGGCGTTTAATTATCTCTATCGGAAGTAATGAAGTAGCTACTCGTTTTGCAGGCATTCAGGTCGAGCGTTATAAGTTTCTCGTTTATGTTATCTGCGGTGTTGCTTGTGCTTTAGCGGGTGTTCTTGCAACAACAAGAACGGGGGTTGGCTCACCGGTATTTGGAATTGGATTTGAACTTGATGCTATTGCGGCAGTTGTTGTTGGTGGGGCAAGTTTATCAGGTGGTAAAGGGACAGTAACTAATACATTAATTGGTGTATTAATTTTAAGCATTATTTCTAACTTAATGAATTTGTTAAATATACCTGGTTATCACCAACAAGTAGTAAAAGGTGGGATTATTATCCTTGCAGTATTATTAGAAAGCCTTAAGAATAAACAACAAAATTAAAAGATGTCATGTGAGGTAGTTATGTTTTTTTCTAAAAAAGAGAGTGAAACAATTTCTCCCTACTTAAAAGAGCAAGCTAAAAATTTATTAGATGCTGTAGGAGGTAAAGAAAATTTAACTGGTATCAATGCTTGTATCACCAGGCTACGTCTTGATATCGCAGACTTTTCTAAAGTTAATGAGAAAAAATTAACTGATTTAGGCTCTAAAGGTAATATTAGAGTTGGAGAGAAACAACTGCAGATTATTTTAGGAAAAAGCGCAGATAAAATCGCACAAATAATAAAGTTATTATAATTTAATGTATTCTATCAGAAAAACTATATAAAAGAATCAGTCCTTAAAAGTTGAAATTAACTCTAACTATTAAGGAAGGATTCTTTTTGAATATATAGTACAGCTCTATATTTTTTCAATCTTACCATTGAATTGATACTGTATTGGTGAATATATCATAGAAAATTTCCTGAGTGATGATAAGATGAGCTTGAAATAAGTTATTTATGATCATATTTATTAAGTATGATTATGAACGAGTTCACGTAAAATCAAAAAGGATGGATTCTGTGCTATACAGAATCCCGTCTTTAAGTTTCCTAGGTTTTAGGGAGATTCACTCTTTTTCACCACACTTTTATTTCTCTCTATTTTTTGCCCCTTCTCCCTATTAAATCAATACAAATTATCATTTAGTCAGGTCTAGCTCAATACTGCTATGATTTACGGCAATTAACTCCTACTAACTAAACTAAGGAAACAAAAATGACTGATAATTCAATCAAAAAATGTCCGGTTACTCACTTAACCACCGATTTTGGTGCGCCAGTGGTGGATAACCAAAACAGCTTAACTGCAGGGCCACGTGGGCCACTTTTAGCCCAAGATGTGTGGCTGCAAGAAAAATTAGCGAACTTTGTGCGTGAAGTGATTCCTGAACGCCGTATGCACGCGAAAGGTTCTGGTGCATTCGGGACATTCACCGTTACCCACGATATTACCAAATATACCCGAGCGAAAATTTTTAGTGAAATTGGTAAGAAAACGGAGATGTTCGCGCGTTTTACCACAGTAGCCGGTGAGCGTGGGGCAGCAGATGCAGAGCGTGATATTCGTGGTTTCGCACTGAAATTTTATACCGAAGAAGGTAACTGGGATATGGTGGGCAATAACACGCCTGTATTCTTCTTGCGTGATCCGCGTAAGTTCCCTGATCTTAACAAAGCAGTAAAACGCGATCCACGTACCAATATGCGTTCAGCGACCTATAACTGGGATTTCTGGACATTGTTACCAGAAGCACTCCATCAAGTAACCATCGTGATGAGCGATCGCGGTATCCCAGCAAGTTATCGTCATATGCACGGCTATGGCTCGCACACTTATAGCTTTATCAATGCGGAAAATGAGCGTTTTTGGGTGAAATTTCACTTCCGCACACAACAAGGCATTAAAAATCTTACCGATGCTGAAGCAGAAGCGATTATCGGTAAAGATCGCGAAAGTCACCAACGTGATTTATATGAAGCCATTGAGCGTGGTGATTTCCCGAAATGGACGATGTTTGTGCAAATTATGCCAGAAAAAGACGCGGAAAAAGTGCCTTATCACCCTTTCGATCTTACCAAAGTATGGCCGAAAAAAGATTATCCATTAATTGAGGTGGGTGAGTTTGAACTCAATCGCAATCCAGAAAATTTCTTCTTAGATGTAGAGCAATCTGCATTTGCACCAAGCAATTTAGTGCCGGGAATTAGTGTATCACCAGACCGTATGCTGCAAGCACGTCTGTTCAACTATGCAGACGCACAGCGTTATCGTTTAGGCGTGAATTATCAGCAAATCCCTGTAAACCGTGCGCGTTGCCCTGTACACAGTAACCACCGCGATGGTCAAGGGCGAGTGGACGCAAACTATGGTAGCCTGCCGCATTATGAGCCAAATAGCTTCAGCCAATGGCAAGAGCAACCGCAATACAAAGAGCCACCATTGAAAATCACTGGTGATGCGGATTTCTGGGATTATCGCGAAGATGATGCAGATTACTTCAGCCAACCTCGCGCGTTGTTCCAGCTAATGACTGAAGAACAAAAGCAAGTGCTTTTTGAAAACACCGCACGCGCCTTGGGCGATGCCCCTGATTTCATCAAGCAACGTCATATTGACAACTGCACCAAGTGCGATCCAGCCTATGGCGAAGGTATTAAGAAAGCGTTAGGTTGGGCATAGTCCTACAATAAAAGCACCTTGTTTTATTGCCCACTAAAAGTTGAATTAAATAATTTAACACAAGGGGGGAGATTAACTAGGTGCTTTTTATTTTCTTGTATCGTATCTCTTAAATAAAATAATTTTTTATCGTGGGAAAGGTTAATGAAACTGATATTTTCCACGATAATAAACAGGCATTTTTTACTTAATATAAAAAGAATAAAGAATTAAGCCGTTGCTTAATATTTTCTTCAAAGAAAAAAATCTGTAAAAATTCAACCGCAATCATAGTGACCAAGATTGCCTTTATCAACTGATTGCGGAGCTAGAGAAGGCTTTGCACGAGTATATTCGCTATTATAACGAACAGCGGATTAAACCAGCATTAAACAACTTAACCCCTGTGCAATACAGGCTCAATATTTAACTTCCTAGGTGCCTAGGATTTGGTAGGCAGATCAAAGTGCGGTGTTTTTTAGGTTTATTTTTCCAAATCTCCTGTGCAGTCCAACTAATGTAAACGATGTTTGGGTTGTACAGGAGATTTGAAAAACAACGGAGATTAAAAAATAGGGTAGATTTGAAAAACCTACCCAAACAACCTTTTCCCAAAGAAAAACAGCACGAGGCCTAATCCCATAAACACAAAGCCGATGAGTTGCCAGATTTGGATTGGGCGGGCGGTCATTCCGATTAAGCCGAAATGATCGATGATGGCGGCGGCGATGAGTTGGCCGACAATAATGAAAAA
Source organism: Avibacterium volantium (assembly GCF_049366555.1). Taxonomy (GTDB): domain Bacteria; phylum Pseudomonadota; class Gammaproteobacteria; order Enterobacterales; family Pasteurellaceae; genus Avibacterium; species Avibacterium volantium_A. The sequence continues at coordinate 73,272 of NZ_JBMMGT010000012.1, forward strand.
GAGCATAT
>NZ_JBMMGT010000013.1:0-67106 GCF_049366555.1 Avibacterium volantium
AAGTCTAATAGCTCTTTTAGAAGAAAATACGACTTGAAGCTCAGTTTTATCTTGCATTCATAGCATTTTTTATAGTAGAATTCTTTTCCTATCCTATAAGGATAGATTCGTCCCGAAAGGGTGTTATTAATTTTAGCGGAGTACTAAGATGATCCAAGAACAGACTATGCTGGACGTTGCTGATAACTCAGGCGCTCGCAGTGTAATGTGTATCAAGGTTCTAGGTGGATCGCACCGTCGTTACGCTGCTATTGGTGATATCATCAAAATTACTGTGAAAGAAGCAATTCCACGCGGTAAAGTTAAAAAAGGTGATGTATTAAAAGCAGTTGTTGTGCGCACCAAGAAGGGTGTTCGTCGCCCAGATGGATCAGTCATTCGCTTCGATGGTAATGCTTGTGTAATTTTAAACAATAACACAGAGCAACCAATCGGTACTCGTATTTTTGGACCTGTGACTCGTGAACTTCGTTCTGAGAAGTTTATGAAGATCATTTCTTTGGCACCAGAAGTACTATAAGGAGTAAGAAATGGCTGCAAAAATTCGTCAAAATGATGAAGTGATTGTTCTTGCTGGTAAAAGCAAAGGCAAACGTGGTAAGGTAACTAAAGTGTTACCAAACGGTAAAGTTGTTGTTGAAGGTATCAACATTATCACTAAACACGAAAAACCAGTTCCTGCATTAGGAAAAGAAGGTGGTTTAGTGAAAAAAGAAGCACCAATTGATGCGTCAAATGTTGCAATTTTTAACCCGAAAACAAACAAAGCTGACCGTGTAGGTTTTAGATTTGAAGACGGTAAAAAAGTACGTTTCTTTAAATCTAACAATGAAATTATTTAATCAAAAACTGGAGTAATGCGATGGCGAAACTGCATGATTACTACAGAGATCAAGTAGTTAATGAATTAAAAGAGAAATTCAACTACTCGTCTGTCATGCAAGTCCCACGAATCGAAAAGATTACCCTGAATATGGGTGTGGGTGAAGCATTGACCGATAAGAAATTGCTAGATAACGCAGTTGCGGATTTAGCAGCGATTACTGGTCAAAAACCTTTAATTACTAAAGCGCGCAAATCTGTTGCAGGCTTTAAAATCCGTCAGGGATATCCAATCGGTTGTAAAGTAACACTACGCGGTGAGCGTATGTGGGAGTTCTTTGAACGTTTAATTACAATTGCTGTTCCACGTATTCGTGACTTCCGCGGTTTAAGCGCAAAATCATTTGATGGTCGTGGTAACTACAGTATGGGTGTGCGTGAGCAAATTATCTTCCCAGAAATCGACTACGATAAAGTAGATCGCGTTCGTGGCTTAGATATCACTATCACAACGACTGCTAACAGCGATGAAGAAGGTCAAGCACTATTGGCTGCCTTTAATTTCCCATTCCGTAAATAAGGCAGGTTACAAATGGCTAAACAATCAATGAAAGCACGCGATGTAAAACGCGTAAAACTCGCTGAGAAATTCTATGCAAAACGTATGGAATTGAAAAAAATCATCTCTGATGTAAATGCGTCAGACGAAGATCGTTGGGCAGCCGTGTTAAAGTTACAATCTTTACCACGTGATTCAAGTCCTAGCCGCCAACGTAACCGTTGCAACCAAACTGGCCGTCCACACGGTTTCTTACGTAAGTTTGGATTAAGCCGTATTAAGGTTCGTGAAGCAGCAATGCGTGGCGAAATTCCTGGCCTTAAAAAAGCTAGTTGGTAATTTACTACTTTATTTTGGAATCGGAGTAAAAGCACAATGAGTATGCAAGATCCAATCGCAGATATGTTGACCCGTATTCGTAATGGTCAAGCTGCGAATAAAATTGTGATCAATATGCCTTCATCCAAGCTAAAAGTGGCAATTGCCAATGTATTAGCTGCAGAAGGTTATATTGAAAACGTTAAAGTTTTAGAAGGCGCTAAGCCTGAATTGGAAATTACTTTAAAATATTTCCAAGGGAAACCAGTTGTAGAGAGCATTCAACGCGTAAGCCGTCCTGGTCTTCGTATTTATAAACGTAAAGACGAATTACCAAAAGTTATGGGTGGTTTGGGTGTGGCTGTAATTTCTACATCTAAAGGTGTAATGACTGATCGTGCAGCTCGCCAAGCGGGTTTGGGCGGTGAAGTTATTTGTTATGTAGCTTAATAGAGAGGTAGGAAGAAAATGTCTCGTGTTGCAAAAGCACCTGTTAGTATTCCTGCCGGCGTTGAGGTAAAACTTGACGGACAGCTACTAACAGTTAAAGGTAAAAATGGCGAGTTATCTCGCACTATTCATAACTCAGTTGAAGTTAAACAAGATAATAATGAATTAACTTTTGCTCCTCGTGCAGGGGTAGTTGGTGCTGACGCACAAGCGGGTACAGCGCGTGCATTAGTTAATGCAATGGTTATCGGTGTTACTGAAGGCTTCACTAAGAAGTTACAATTGGTGGGTGTTGGTTATAGAGCACAGATGAAAGGCAACGTAGTTGCATTAAGTTTAGGTTTTTCACACCCTGTTGAGCATACATTACCTGCAGGTGTAACTGCTGAATGTCCATCACAAACAGAAATCGTTCTGAAAAGTGCTGACAAACAATTAATCGGTCAAGTTGCAGCAGATATTCGTGCTTATCGCCGTCCTGAACCTTACAAGGGTAAAGGTGTACGTTATGCTGATGAAGTTGTACGTACAAAAGAGGCTAAGAAGAAATAATTAAGGTAACACTATGGATAAGAAATCAGCTCGTATCCGTCGTGCAGCTCGTGCTCGTCATATGATGCGTGAACAAGGTGCAACTCGTTTGGTTGTTCACCGTACTCCTCGTCATATTTATGCACAAGTGATTGCACCAAACGGTTCAGAAGTGCTTGCTGCTGCTTCTACAGTTGAAAAAGCAATTAGTGAGCAAGTGAAATATACCGGTAATAAAGATGCTGCTGCAGTAGTTGGTAAAATTATTGCAGAAAGAGCATTAGCAAAAGGCGTTAAAGACGTTGCTTTTGACCGTTCCGGTTTTAAATATCATGGTCGTGTCCAATCTTTAGCGGACGCTGCCCGTGAAGCTGGTCTACAGTTCTAATAGAGGTAATTTTAGATGGCAAACATCGAAAAACAAGCTGGTGAACTGCAAGAGAAGCTAATCGCGGTAAACCGTGTATCAAAAACAGTTAAAGGTGGTCGTATCATGAGCTTTACTGCATTGACAGTAGTTGGCGATGGTAATGGTCGTATTGGTTTTGGTTATGGTAAAGCGCGCGAAGTTCCGGCAGCGATCCAAAAAGCGATGGAGAAAGCTCGTCGCAATATGATTACTGTGGCTTTGAATGAAGGCACTTTACAACACCCCATTAAAGGTACTCACACAGGTTCTCGTGTGTTTATGCAACCTGCGAGTGAGGGTACTGGTATTATTGCAGGCGGTGCAATGCGTGCAGTATTAGAAGTTGCTGGTATTCGTAACGTTCTTTCTAAAGCATACGGTTCAACTAACCCAATTAACGTTGTTCGTGCAACAATTGATGCACTAGCAAATATGAAATCACCAGAAATGGTTGCTGCTAAACGTGGCAAAACCGTTGATGAAATTTTGGGGTAATGGACAATGGCTAAAACTATTAAAGTAACTCAAGTTCGTAGTTCTATCGCTCGTTTACCGAAGCATAAAGCTACCTTGCGTGGATTAGGTCTTCGCCGTATGCACCATACTGTTGAGTTAATCGATACTCCTGCAGTACGTGGGATGATTAACCAAGTTTCATATATGGTTAAAGTGGAGGAATAAGAGAATGCGTTTAAATACTCTATCTCCGGCTGAAGGTGCTAAACATAGTGCAAAACGCTTAGGTCGTGGTATTGGTTCTGGCTTAGGTAAAACAGGTGGTCGTGGTCATAAAGGTCAAAAATCTCGTACTGGTGGCGGTGTTCGTCGCGGGTTCGAAGGTGGTCAAATGCCTTTATATCGTCGTTTACCGAAATTCGGTTTTACCTCAATGAAATCAGCGGTAACTGCGGAAGTTCGTTTGAATGATTTAGCAAAAGTTGAAGGTAATGTTGTAACATTAGATACCTTAAAAGCGGCTAATGTATTAACTAAAGATATTCAATTTGCAAAAGTTATTCTTTCAGGCGAAGTAAAAGGCGCTGTAACTGTTCGTGGTTTACGCGTAACTAAAGGCGCTAAAGCAGCAATTGAAGCAGCTGGCGGTTCTGTTGAGGAATAATTAATAAATGGCTAAACAACCAGGTTATCAAAGTAGAAGTACTCAAAGCGGTACAAGTGAACTGAAAAGTCGATTGTTATTTGTGCTCGGTGCACTTATTGTTTTCCGTATTGGTTCTTTCATTCCGGTTCCTGGTATTGATGCGGCTGTTTTGGCTCAATTACTTGAGCAGCAAAAAGGCACCATTATTGATATGTTTAATATGTTCTCTGGTGGTGCTTTGAGCCGAGCCTCAGTATTTGCGTTGGGTATTATGCCGTATATTTCGGCATCAATTATTATTCAGCTACTGACAACGGTTCATCCTGCTTTAGTAGAATTAAAGAAAGAAGGTGAAGCCGGTCGTCGAAAAATTAGTAAATATACTCGCTATTCGACGCTAGTTCTTGCAACGATTCAGGCAATTGGTATTTCTACTGGATTACCTAATATGTTGCCAGGATTGGTGCCTAATTTAGGATTTGGTTTTTACTTTACTGCTGTGATTAGTTTAGTTACAGGTACAATGTTCTTAATGTGGCTAGGTGAGCAGATCACCGAGCGAGGCATTGGGAATGGTATTTCTTTAATTATTTTTGCAGGTATTGTTGCTGGTTTACCATCAGCAATTGGCGCAACAATTGAGCAAGCGCGTCAAGGGCAAATGCACTTGTTAGTTCTGTTGCTCATCGTAGTTATTGTTTTTGCTGTAACTTATTTTGTTGTTTTCGTTGAGAGAGGACAGCGTAGAATTAAAGTTGAATATGCAAAACGTCAACAAGGTCGTCAAATTCTTGGCGGTCATACCACTCACTTACCTCTTAAAGTAAATATGGCTGGTGTAATTCCTGCTATCTTTGCTTCAAGTATTATTTTGTTTCCGGCCACTATTACATCTTGGTTTGGACAAGGGGCAAGTTTAGATTGGTTAACTGACTTATCAATGCTATTGCATCCAGGTCAGCCTTTATATTTGATTGTTTATGCAGTAGCTATTATCTTCTTTAGTTTCTTCTATACGGCGATGCAGTACAATCCGCGTGATACAGCAGAAAACTTGAAGAAATCTGGTGCATTTATTCCCGGAATTAGACCAGGTGAACAAACATCACGTTATATTGATAAGATTATGACCCGTTTGACTTTAATTGGTGGTCTATATATTACGTTCGTGTGTTTAGTTCCTTATATTATGACGTCAGCTTGGAATGTTCAATTCGATTTCGGTGGTACATCTTTGCTGATTGTTGTAGTGGTAATTATGGATTTCATCGTTCAGGTTCAAAGTCATTTAATGTCAACAAAATATGAATCTGCGTTGAAAAAAGCAAACCTTAAAGGTTTTGGGCAGTAATGCTCATATAGTAAAAGGGATAAGCAATGAAAGTTCGTGCTTCCGTAAAGAAATTATGTCGTAACTGTAAAATTGTTAAACGTGAAGGTGTTGTTCGTGTATTATGTAGCGACCCTAAACATAAACAACGTCAAGGTTAATTCATATTTTTCTTGCAAAGAACCAGCTGGGCATATATAATGCTCAGCTCATTTATGTCCTTGACATACTGTTTGAGTATCCTGAAAACGGGCTTTTCAAGATCAGTATGTCAAATTAGTTAAAATAATAGGAGTGCATAGTGGCCCGTATTGCAGGCATTAACATTCCTGATCAAAAACATACTGTAATTGCATTAACATCAATTTACGGTATCGGCAAAACTAGAGCAAAAGCTATTTGTGCTGCAACAGGAATTGCTGAAGACGTTAAGATCAGAGAATTGTCTGAAGAGCAGATTGATAAACTGCGTGACGAAGTTGGTAAATTTACCGTTGAAGGTGACTTACGTCGTGAAGTAACACTTAACATTAAACGCCTATTAGATTTAGGTTGTTATCGTGGTTTACGTCATCGTCGTAGCTTACCGGTGCGTGGTCAACGTACTAAAACTAATGCGCGTACCCGTAAGGGTCCACGTAAGCCGATCAAGAAATAAGTCGGGGTAAATTAAATGGCAAAAACACCAGTTCGTGCACGTAAACGTGTAAAAAAACAAGTAGTAGATGGCGTTGCTCACATTCACGCATCTTTCAATAATACAATCGTTACTATTACTGACCGTCAAGGTAATGCTCTAGCATGGGCTACTGCTGGTGGTTCAGGTTTCCGTGGTTCTCGTAAATCAACACCGTTTGCTGCACAGGTTGCAGCAGAGCGTTGTGCGGAAATGGTCAAAGAATTTGGCTTAAAGAACTTGGAAGTTATGGTAAAAGGACCGGGTCCTGGTCGTGAATCGACAATCCGTGCATTAAATGCAGCGGGTTTCCGCATCACAAACATCACTGATGTTACCCCGATTCCACATAACGGTTGTCGTCCACCGAAAAAACGTCGTGTATAAGACGTATTAGGATAGTTGGAGAAAGAAAATGGCAAGATATTTGGGTCCAAAACTCAAGCTAAGCCGTCGTGAAGGTACTGACTTATTCCTTAAGTCAGGAGTACGCGCGATTGATTCAAAATGTAAAATTGATACAGCGCCAGGTCAACATGGTGCTCGTAAACCTCGTTTGTCAGACTATGGTAGTCAGTTACGTGAGAAACAAAAAGTTCGTCGTATCTATGGTATTTTAGAGCGTCAATTCCGTAACTACTACAAAGAGGCAAACCGTCTAAAAGGTAATACTGGTGAAAATTTATTAGTATTACTAGAAGGTCGATTGGATAACGTTGTTTATCGCATGGGCTTTGCTGCAACTCGTGCAGAAGCTCGCCAATTAGTGAGCCATAAAGCAGTTGTTGTTAATGGTCGTGTGGTTAACATTCCATCTTTCCAAGTGTCAGTAAATGATGTTGTAGCTATTCGTGAAAAATCTAAGAAACAAGCTCGTATTAAAGCATCATTAGAATTAGCAGAGCAAAGAGAAAAACCAACTTGGTTAGAAATTGATGCTGCTAAAATGGAAGGTGTGTTCAAACGTGTTCCTGAACGTTCTGATTTATCAGCAGACATTAACGAACATCTGATCGTAGAGCTTTACTCTAAATAATAGTTAAAGCTTCGTAGCAAAGAGAGGATAAAATGCAGGGTTCTGTTACAGAATTTTTAAAACCACATTTAGTTGATATTGAGCAAATTAGCTCTACTCACGCTAAAGTGATCTTAGAACCGTTAGAGCGTGGTTTCGGCCATACTCTAGGTAATGCATTACGCCGAATTCTTCTATCTTCAATGCCAGGTTGTGCTGTAACTGAAGTGGAAATTGATGGGGTATTGCATGAGTATAGTAGCAAAGAAGGTGTTCAAGAAGATATTCTTGAAGTGCTTCTAAACTTAAAAGGCCTAGCGGTTAAAGTACAGAATAAAGATAATGTATTTCTGACACTAAGCAAATCTGGAATTGGCCCTGTTGTTGCAGCAGACATCACCCATGATGGAGATGTTGAAATTGTGAATCCTGAACATGTTATTTGCCATCTTACCGATGAAAATGCATCAATCAATATGCGTATTCGTGTACAACGTGGTAGAGGATATGTTCCTGCTTCTGCTCGAGTTCATTCTCAAGATGAAGAACGTCCTATTGGTCGTTTATTAGTAGATGCTTGTTATAGCCCGGTTCAACGTATCGCTTACAATGTTGAAGCAACGCGTGTAGAACAGCGTACTGACTTAGATAAGTTAGTTATTGAGCTAGAAACAAATGGCACTATTGATCCGGAAGAAGCGATTCGCCGTGCAGCAACAATTTTAGCAGAGCAACTTGATGCATTCGTTGATTTGCGAGATGTTCGTCAGCCTGAAGTCAAGGAAGAAAAACCGGAATTTGATCCGATTCTTTTACGTCCTGTTGATGACTTAGAGTTGACAGTTCGTTCTGCTAACTGTTTGAAAGCAGAAACAATTCACTATATCGGTGATTTAGTACAACGTACAGAAGTTGAGTTATTAAAAACACCTAACCTTGGTAAGAAATCACTTACTGAAATTAAGGATGTGCTGGCTTCTCGTGGCTTATCACTTGGTATGCGCCTTGAAAATTGGCCACCAGCAAGTATTGCTGAAGATTAGTGGTCATTAGGTTAAGATTTTTCTGAGAAGGATAAGATCATGCGCCATCGTAAGAGTGGTCGTCAACTAAACCGTAATAGCAGCCATCGTAAAGCGCTGTTCCGTAATTTAGCAAGTGCATTAGTTAGTCATGAAATCATCAAGACAACATTGCCAAAAGCAAAAGAATTACGTCGTGTAGTTGAGCCGTTAATTACATTAGCAAAAGAAGATAGTGTTGCAAACCGTCGTTTAGCTTTTGCTCGTACCCGCAACATTGAAACTGTTGCTAAATTATTCAATGAATTAGGTCCACGTTTTGCACAACGTGCGGGTGGTTATACTCGTATCTTAAAATGTGGTTTCCGTGCTGGTGATAATGCTCCAATGGCATACATTGAGCTAGTAGATCGTCCAGCTGTTGCTGAAGAAGCTTCATCAGCTGAATAATATAATTTTGATATTGAAAAGCCTGCTATATGCAGGCTTTTTTATTATTAGTAACCTTACGGATCGGTTAATTTATACCACCTTCTAGATAAAGGCTTTTATATATTCAATAAAGTTACCTAGTTAATTTAATGCAAAAAAACCTAGGTATAAAACAGTTTAAAGCCTATAGATAAAAAAATAGCAGGGAAAATCCTGCTATTTCACTATTTCTTTACTCACCTTTTAAACGATACTGCACTAAATCTTCAATCGTCATCACGGGATAACCAAATTCTTTCGCGAATTTAATGATTTCAGGTGTGCGTGCCATTGTGCCATCATCGTTGGTGATTTCACAGATTACCGCAGCGGGTTTGTAGCCTGCAAGCACGGCAAGATCTACGGAGGCTTCGGTATGTCCACGGCGTTTTAACACGCCACCTTCTGCGGCTCTTAATGGGAAGATATGTCCTGGGCGGTGTAAATCTTGTGGTTTCGCATTATCTGCAACGGCGGCTTTTATAGTGGTTACACGATCTGCTGCGGAAACGCCTGTGGATACGCCCTCTGCGGCTTCAATGGTTACGGTAAATGCCGTTTTATTGACGCTGGTATTATTTTGTACCATTGGCGGCAAATCAAGCTGTTGGCAAATTTCATCGCTTAAACATAAGCAAACAATGCCGCTGCCGTAACGAATAAGTTTTGCCATTTGCGCAGGTTCGATGGTTTGCGCTGGGAAAATTAAATCCCCTTCATTTTCGCGATCTTCATCGTCTAAAACGAGTACGCCATTGCCTTGTTTGAACGCTTCAATGGCTTTTTCAACACGCTCTTGTGGCGTGCCAAATGCGGATAAAATTGACTGATTCATAGTAAAAAACCTGTTAAAAAATTAATGGATACTTGAATCAGGGCTGATGAGGAAAGGCTTTTCATTAGATGAGAAAATCCAATAACAAAGGCAGATTTTACCTAAGGTAAATCTGTTTATTCTCTTTCATCCAGACTTTAACTGTCGGCTTTGGATTTTCACCAAATCTGCTGACTTTACTTTTGCAAGTAAACGCTCGTGGGCTTATGCGTGCTGCACTTACCACCGGTAGGGAATTTCGCCCTGCCCTGAGAATGCCTGCATAGTATAACGCAATCTAAATAGAGAAAAAATGTTTTTCTTTGCGCCGATATTGCATACAATATGCCACATTGACGCAATAATGTGAGGTCTTTATGCTAAATCCACAAAAAATAGAGCAAATTATACAACAAGTGCAAAATTCTTTACCGCAAGGAATGAAAGAGCTTGGTAAAGATGCAGAAGCAAAATTTAAGCAAGTTTTGCAAGCTCAATTAGCGAAATTAGATGTTGTAACCCGTGAAGAATTTGATGTGCAAACCCAAGTTTTAATACGTACTCGTGAGAAACTGAACGAGCTAGAAAAGCGTGTTGATGCCCTGTTGCAAGCGCAAAATCAAGGGCAAGAAACGCGCTAAAATCTCACCGCACTTTGATATTAAATGAAAAGTGCGGTCTTTTTTCTGAATAAATTTGGCAATATAAGGAATTTCAAGATGTCCGCTTTCGCCTATCTACAACAAAAACGCAAGCAGCTAAATCTAAAAGTGAACGAGGTTTGTGAGCAAGCCAACATTACCCGTGCTTATTTTAATCAGTTGGTGAGTGGCAAAATCAAAAACCCAAGCGCGACCAAGTTGTCTGCCTTGCATAAAGTGCTACAAATCACGGATCTACAAGATAAAAAAGTAGGAGTGATTTTTGGTAAATTTTACCCTGTACATACTGGGCATATTAATATGATTTATGAAGCGTTCAGTAAGGTAGATGAAGTCCACGTTGTGGTGTGTAGCGATACAGAGCGCGATCTGAAGTTATTTTATGACAGCAAAATGAAACGTATGCCAACGGTGCAAGATCGCCTGCGCTGGATGCAACAAATTTTTAAATATCAGAAAAACCAAATCTTCATTCATCATTTGGTGGAAGATGGCTTGCCGAGCTATCCTAACGGCTGGCCTGCGTGGGCAGAACGGGTTAAACAGCTTTTTGAAGAAAAACAGGTTAATCCTAGCGTGGTATTTAGTAGCGAACCGCAAGACAAAGCACCTTACGAAAAATATTTGAATTTACAGGTGGAATTGGTTGATCCGCAGCGTCAATTCTTTAACGTTTCCGCCACCAAAATTCGTAATACGCCTTTCCATTATTGGAAATTTATCCCGAAAGAAGTGCGTCCGTTTTTCGCCAAAACTATTGCTATTTTAGGCGGCGAAAGCAGCGGAAAAACCGTGCTAGTTAATAAACTTGCCACCGTATTCAACACCACGTCAGCGTGGGAATATGGGCGTGAATTTGTGTTTGAAAAATTAGGGGGTGATGAGCAGGCGATGCAATATTCTGATTACCCACAAATGGCGCTAGGTCATCAACGTTATATTGATTACGCTGTGCGCCACGCCCATAAAGTCGCGATTGTGGATACAGACTTCATCACCACGCAAGCTTTTTGTATTCAATATGAAGGCAAAGCGCACCCGTTTTTGGATTCAATGATCAAAGAATATCCTTTTGATATTACGATTTTATTGAACAACAATACCAAGTGGGTAGATGACGGCTTGCGTAGCCTTGGTAGCCACAAACAGCGCCAACGTTTCCAACAATTATTGAAAAAATTATTGGATAAATATAATGTGCCTTATATTGAAATTGAATCACCAAGCTATTTAGAGCGTTATAATAAGGTGAAATCCATTGTAGAAAAAATTCTCAATGAAGAAGAACTCCCCGAACTAAACAACGATAAATCCATTTTTGAGGAATAACAGCCCCTATGATCTTATTTGCAGGCGATCCACACGGAAGATACGACCATCTTTACCCTTTTGTGCAAGAGCAAGAGGGTATCGCCCTTGTCATACTCGGGGATTTACAACTCACCACCACCGAAGAATTGGATAAATTAGCGCAATATTGCGACCTCTGGTTTATTCACGGCAATCACGACAGCAAAACTGTTGCCGCCTTTGAAGCCATTTGGGGAACAGAATGGAAAAGCCGAAACCTACACGGACGCGTACAAACCATTCAAGGTAAACGCATTGCAGGATTAGGCGGCGTATTCCGCGGACAAATTTGGATGCCACCCAATAAACCTGTTTTTTTCGACCCAATCCATTATTGCCAATATTGCCCACAAGAGAAAATCTGGCGCGGTGGTTTGCCATTACGCCACCGCACCTCAATTTTTCCTTCTGATTTTGAACAACTAGAAAATCTGCAAGCGGATATCCTCATTTCCCACGAAGCACCAAGACCCCACCCTCTTGGCTTTGCCGTGTTCAACAAACTGGCAAAAAAAATGGGCGCAACGCACATTTTCCACGGCCACCACCACGAAAATTTTGATTATTCCCAGATTAACCGTGATCCCAAACTCAAAATCACCAACGTAGGCTTCCGCAGCCTATGCGATGAACAAGGGAATTATTTGCTAAAAAATATTGACGATAGAAAATAAGTTTCTCGTTTTCTTTTTCAGACCAAATATAAAGTGCGGTTAGAAATTTTATAAAATTTCAGCCTATCCTAAATTCTTTGAAAGTTTCTGCAACAGCCGATCCATCGCCCGATAGGAAAGTGCTTCGGCCAAATGAGGGCGTTGGATTTGCTTTTCATTATTCAGATCCGCAATGGTGCGAGCCACTTTTAAAATACGGTGATAAGCACGCACAGAAAGCCCTAATTGAGTGAGCGTATTTTCAAGGAAAATACCGTCTTGCGAGCTAATTTTGCAATCTCGCTCAATTTCTTTACTACTTAAATGTGCGTTGATTTTTCCAGCGCGGGCGAATTGAATTTCACGAACCTTAATAATTTTAGACCGCACTTGCTCACTGGTTTCTCCTTTATTTTCAATATGTTGTAATGCGCCTTTAGGCAAAAGGGGAACTTCAATGGATAAATCAAAGCGATCTAGAAATGGCCCTGAAAGACGATTCAAATAGCGCATCACTTGTTGCGGTGAAGTACGATTATGCACACCAGTATAATGCCCAGTAGGGCTAGGATTCATTGCCGCAATCAGTTGAAATTTTGCTGGAAAACAGATTTTCGCATTAGCGCGTGAAATAATGATTTCACCACTTTCTAACGGCTGACGCAAAGCATCTAGCACCTTGCGGTCAAACTCTGGTAGCTCATCTAAAAACAACACGCCGTTATGCGAAAGAGAAATTTCCCCCGGTCTTGGGATCGTCCCCCCACCCACCAAAGCAGGCAAAGACGCACTGTGGTGGGGCGCACGAAATGGACGTTGTTTCCAGTTTTGAAAATTTAGCTCATTTTGTACAAGGCTAGTGACGGAAGCAGTTTCTATGGCTTCTTGCTCGGTCATTTCTGGCAATAACCCCGTTAAACGGCTTGCCAGCATTGTTTTTCCCGTACCGGGTGGCCCTAAAAGCAATAAATTATGTTGCCCTGCAGCGGCAATGGTTAAGGCTCGTTTAGCGTGTTGCTGACCAATAATATCCGTTAAATCTGCTTGATTTTTAAAGGGAAAATCTACCGCACTTTGCGTGGCTAAATCCGTGGCAAGGGGGAGTTTTTCTTGTTCATTAATAAATTGCACCACCTCTAATAAATTCTGTGCGAAATAACTTTTTTGATCGGCGACCAAAGACGCCTCATTCGCATTTTGTCTGGCAATAATCGGGCAACGGCGCACTTTTTTAGCCGCTAAAATCGCAGGAATAATGCCGTGAACCCCACGCAATTGCCCCGTTAAAGCCAGCTCACCCAGTAACTCAAATTGCTTTAAACGTTCAGGATTAACTTGTTCAGAAGCCGCTAAAATCCCAATAGCAATGGGCAAATCAAAACGCCCGCCGTCTTTGGGTAAATCCGCAGGCGCAAGGTTCACCGTAATTCGCTTGGCAGGGTATTTAAAGTTAGCATTCAACAACGCACTTCGCACGCGATCTTGTGCTTCTTTCACCGTTTTTTCTGGCAAGCCCACAAGGGTAAAACCCGGTTTCCCGTTACTTAAATGCACTTCAATAGTAACCAGCGGCGCTTGCACCCCCATTGATGCACGGCTATAAACAATGGCTAACGACATTTATTATCCTTTATCTCATTTCATTTGAAGACCTAATATAGAAAAAGCCAAAAACAAAGAAAATTCCCACCGCACTTTTTTGCGATCGGGATCGAGAAAATTGATCAGACAGTCGATTGATGTAGTGAGAAAGTTTTTTAGGTAGGGGATTTTTACAGAATTGTTGATGATTTTAAAAAGTGCAGAATTTCTCCTGCACTTTTTCATTGATTACGCTTCTTCATCTTCCACAATTACAGCACTAAACCAGCTATCCAATTTTCTTGCTAGTTTATCAATGCCTTGTTTTTTCAGGGCGGAAAAGGCTTCTACTTGCACATCGCCTTGGAATGGCAAAATGGCTTCGCGCACCATTTTCACTTGCTTGCTCACGGCGCTTTGGCTCAGTTTATCCGCTTTGGTGAGCAATAATAGTACAGGCAAATCAGCGGACACCGCCCATTCAATCATCTGTTGGTCTAAATCTTTCAAAGGATGGCGAATGTCCATTAAAATCACCACACCGCCTAAACATTCACGTTTTTGCAAATATTCACCCAAAGCCTTCTGCCATTGGATTTTCATTTGCTCAGGTACGGCAGCATAGCCATAGCCCGGTAAATCCACCAATTTGTAGAACGGTTCCACTTCAAACACATTAATTAATTGCGTCCGACCTGGAGTTTTGGAGGTACGGGCAAGGTTTTTCTGATTGGTCAAGGCGTTAAGCGCAGTGGATTTTCCTGCGTTAGAACGCCCTGCAAAGGCAATTTCCATACCGCTATCTTCAGGCAACACACGAATATTCGGCGCGCTCGTTAGAAAATGGGTTTTGTGATAATTCAGTTTAATGTCGTTGCTCATTGTATCTATCTTTTAACAATTTTAGCCAATAAGGAAAGTGTCTAGCATACCCTAAAATCACAAAGTGCGGTAAAAAAACATAAATTTTCCACTTCTTTCTATGAATATTTTTTGATAATGGGGGATTATTTTTAGTAAAAGCCAGAAGTCTTTTTGATTGTTGATAAAGAAAAAAGGTGCTAGGATCGGTTCAATATTCGTTCAAGTCTATTAGAGAGAAGCCAAATGTTTAAAGAAAAAGGTTATGATGAATTTTTGGCGGAAAAAATCCGCCGTGGTGATGAGGATTTTAAGGCTGGTAATGTTATTTCATTAGCGGAATCCAAAGAAGATATCCGCCAATTGATCGAACAAAAATCGAAAGAATTAGCCATAGCAGAGCGTGAATTTTTGATTTATGGCTAAAGTCATTCTCTCCAGTAATGCACAACAAGATTTGCGTGAAATTATCGCTAATATAATTGAATACACGGGTTATGAAAACAGTGGAATAAAACTTGCGGAAGATATTTTCAACAAAATTGACGTTATTGCTTTATTCCAGAAGGTGCTGGAAGGCTTATTGGTAAAAATCAACGCGAAGCCTTTTGCCGTGGTTATCGTATTGTTTATGATATTTTAGGCGATGAAGTGCATATCAAAACCATTATTCATAGTCGCAGGCTTTATCCACGTCCGTAATCAGTGCTGACAAATCTCCCCTAACCCCTCTTTGCTAAAGAGGGGAGATTTGTCTATTGCCCAAACAATATTTCCAAACAACAAATAGGCAAAGCGCAACAAAACCAATTATTCGCAGTGTTGTTTATATAGCGCCATAATCACTTCTCGCATAACATTGCGTTGAGGTTCGGGGAGATCAAGGAAGTGGCTGAAAAGGGCTTTGTCTTGTTGGGTAGCGATGTTTTCCCAGCGATGTTGTTCCAAAATATCTGAACGGCGAAGTTCGCCAGCTTCTAGGCGTTCTAGTTTTTCAGGGGATACCAAGTCCGTCAAATTAATTTGTAGCCAACTAGCAAGTGTTTTCAGTTTATCAAGACGTGGAATACTCTCACCCCGCAACCATTTTCCTGCAGTGTGTGGAGTAATAGACGCACCGTAATAACGCAAATTAAATTCACGTTCAAGAACATTGCCACGGGCTGCATAACCCTTGGCAATTAATCCTTTCTTTAAATTTTCAGCAAAACGTAGTCTTTCTCGCTGATCTTGTTGCGTTTTTTCATCTTTTTTCATAGTTGCGAAAGCTATCACTCTCACATAAAAAATTGTAACTATGATTTGATAAAAGTTACAAAACGATCAAAAATAGTTACATAAAAATGGAGCGGCTATTTCTGATAGAAAAAGTCATTATTAATGAAAGACGAAAAACAAATAGTTTCAAAAAAACGTGTGGCGGATCACGGGGAAGTTTATACCCGAGAGCGTGAAGTGAATGCAATGTTGGATTTAGTCGCGATACAGCCACAATCACTTTCTGCCACTTTTTTAGAACCTGCGTGCGGAACAGGCAATTTTTTGATCAAAATTTTGCACCGAAAGTTGGCGGTGGCGGCAGAAAATTACCAAGATAAAAGTAAGCGAAAAAAACACGTTAAATCGCCAAGCCAGCTTTCCTATGAACGAGATTTAATCCTTGCGGTAAGTAGTCTTTACGGTATTGAGCTGTTGGAAGATAACGTAAAAGCCTGCCGCAAACGGCTGTTTGATTTTGCTGCGCAAGAATACGCGTAGCTGTTTCCGCACAGCCAAAAAACCGAATGTCTTGATGCCATTGATTGCCTGTTGCATTTCAACATTGTGTTGGGCGATGCGTTAAAAATGGAGGTGAAATACCCGCGCGAGCATTCTCCCATTCCGAATTTAAGCTGTGCGGAAGAAGAGTGGGCGAAAAAAGCCATTATTTTTTCTCAGTGGAGTTTTATTAACGAGAGAAAAATCAAGCGCGCGCCGTTTATCTACTCAGGCTTGGTTGGGGAAGAATACACCATCACGCCAAATGGCAACGCTGCCCAATCGCACCCTTATCGCACGGTTTTTCAATCCAGCCTATGCGATTTTTTGCAGATCAAGCAAACCTATGCCGCCGAATATGAACAAGGTGAGATCCAATAACGGTAACACACCTTGCGAGAAGTGATCGAAGTGCTAGAACCCGAACTTTTCTTCACTGTAACGGGCTTAACGCAAAAAGATTTCCAACTGCTGGTGAACCTCAACGTCTTCAACCAATCGCAAATGAACGAAGCTGTTTTCAGCTTCAAACGCTACGAAGATGCCAGCCTCGAATACACGGGAATCCGCAAACACCAAGGCGACTTATGGGCGGCTACGACACCGTCATCAGCCAAGAGGAATATGATTATTTGAATTAACAAATAAAAGCAAAGAAAAAGAGCGGTGAAAAATTTAGAGATTTTTTACCGCTCTTTTCCCATTTATCATTGCACTTTCCCGTAGGGGCGGACCGATGTGTTCGCCCGCATCAAAATCTCTCGAATTTAGTAAAGGGGAAAGATTTGCCGCTAAGTTACATATTCGCCACAATTTCTTCAGCAAATTCGGACGTGGAGCATAATTTCGCGCCTTCTAACATTTCTGCAAAATCAAAAGTAACGGTTTTGTTTTCAATGGCTTTGGCGACTGCGTTTACCACTAAATCCGCGGCTTCTGTCCAGCCTAAATGGCGTAACATCATTTCACCGCTTAGGATTAATGAACCAGGGTTGCCTTTGTTTTGCCCTGCGATTTTTGGTGCTGTGCCGTGGGTGGCTTCAAAAATTGCCGCTTCCGCACCGATATTTGCCCCCGGTGAGATACCAATTCCGCCTACTTGTGCGGCAAGGGCATCGGAAATGTAGTCGCCGTTTAGGTTGAGTGTGGCGATGACATCGTAATCGGCTGGGTGGAGCAACACTTCTTGCAAGAACGCATCGGCAATGGAGTCTTTGATGATAATTTCACGCCCTGTTTTTGGATTCGTCAGTTTCATCCACGGGCCCTCATCGATGAGCGTTGCGCCAAATTCTTTCGCCACTTCATAACCCCATTCTTTAAATGCGCCTTCAGTGAATTTCATAATGTTGCCTTTATGCACAAGGGTGAGGGATTTTCTATCATTATCAATCACATATTGCAAAGCCGCACGCACTAAACGCTGTGTACCTTGTTTTGAAACAGGCTTGATACCAATACCACAATCTTGTGGGAAACGAATTTTGTTCACACCCATTTCTTGTTGCAAAAATTGGATCACTTTGTCCGCTTCAGGCGAGCCAGCTTTCCATTCTACGCCGGCGTAAATATCTTCTGAATTTTCACGGAAAATCACCATATTCACTTTTTCAGGGTGTTTCACTGGGCTTGGCGTGCCGCTGTAATAGCGAATTGGACGCAAGCAGTTGTAAAGATCCAAGCCTTGACGCATTGCTACGTTGAGCGAGCGAATGCCACCGCCCACTGGGGTCATCAACGGGCCTTTGATCGCAACGTGATATTCTTTAATAAAATCAAGGGTTTCGGCTGGAAGCCAAGTGTTTTCGCCATAAACTTCATTGGCTTTGCCACCGGCATAAATTTCTAACCAAGAAATTTTGCGTTTGCCTTGATAGGCTTTTTCCACAGCCGCATCGATCACGCGTTGCATTGCAGGCGTTACATCTACGCCAATGCCATCGCCCTCAATAAATGGAATAATTGGATTATCCGGCACGATTATTGCGCCCTGTGCATCTAAACGAATTTTTTCACCTTGTGGGATAACAACGGCGGATTGGGTTTGACTCATTGGATTTCTCCTTTATGCTTGATGTTGTGTTATAGTGAATGAAATGTTTAACAAAAGCGGCATTAATGATTGTTAAAAATGTGTCTTTTGTTAAGTAACGAATCAACATTTCCATAACATATATGAAGGCAAAATTTCTTTCAAGCCGTAATCATCAAGAACGGCAAAATTTACGCAAAAAAACGGTTCAGCATTTTGCGCGTAAAAAAACAAGCACACCGAATTTCTCCCAAACCAAAGTGGTGCTGTTTAACAAGCCCTTTGATGTGCTAAGCCAATTTAGCGATGAAAATGGGCGGCAAACGCTGAAAGATTTTATTCCCATTGCGCAGATTTACCCTGCTGGGCGTTTGGATCGTGATAGTGAGGGTTTGTTAATTCTTACCAACAACGGCGAAATTCAGCACCGCTTGGCTGATCCTAAATACAAAACAGAGAAAACCTATTTCGTGCAAGTGGAGGGGGAGCCAACAGAGAGCGAGCTTGAACCGCTGCGCCAAGGCGTAATGCTAAAAGATGGCAAAACCTTGCCGGCGAAAGTGCGGTTGATTTCTGCGCCAAATTTTTTATGGCAACGCAATCCGCCTATTCGCGAGCGAAAAAACATTCCCACAAGTTGGCTAGAAATCAAAATTTGTGAGGGCAAAAATCGCCAAGTTCGTAGAATGACCGCGCATATCGGCTTTCCCACTTTGCGTTTAATTCGTGGCAAAATGGCAGGATTTCGTGTAGAAAATTTGCCATTAGGGCAGTATTATCAATTGAATTCCCAAGAGCTAGAAGCACTTTATCAACGGTTAAAATTAAGGAAATCCAATGCATAGACCTTATATTACAATGGCGTGCGTAGTGCATTGCCAAGGCAAATTTTTATTTGTCAAAGAATTTGAATACGGCAAAATGACCTTAAACCAACCAGCGGGGCATTTAGAGCAAAACGAAACGATCCTTGCCGGCGCAATACGCGAATTGCGTGAAGAAACGGGGATTGACGCAACGCCAAGCAAGCTGATCAAAATCTACCAATGGCACGCCCCACGCAGCCAAAAAGATTATTTGCGTTTTGTGTTTGCAGTAGAGCTTGCAGAGCAGCTGCCTATTCGCCCAAGGGATCCTGATATTGAAGGCGGTTTATGGCTGACTCCCGCAGAATTTCAGCATTATATCCAACAAGAAGGACAAGCAGAACGCAACCCACTTGTCAGCCAAGCCCTGCAAGATTATTTAAATGGTGAAGGGGTGAGCTTAGATGTGTTGAAGGTGTTTGAATAAAAATGGGTGAAATTTACACCGCACTTTATTTTTAGCAAAAATAAAGCCCGAATGGCTCGGGCTTTACTTGATTAACGATAAGGTTGATCTAATGGAACTTCAGGGTCTGGTTGGTGCGTGATGCGGTTACGTAAATCACGGCGCACAATCTCAATTGTCCAGAACCAGAAAACGTGACCCACTAATTCAGAAACGTGTTCGTATAATGGCCAGTCTAATACTGGTGGTGTTAAACCTAAAGCAGGGAATGTGATGTAGTGTACACAAACATCAGCGATTAAACCTGCGCCCACACCTTGCCAGAATTTAATTTTAGGGAAACGCTCTGCAACCACACAGTAACCCACCGCAAATACGATTGAGAAGGTGATGTGGGTTACTCCAATCCAGTTAAACCCGTGATCAGCGAAAGTAAACACAGCTTCAGTTGGATCAATACCAAGATAATCACGCAAGAAAACGTGTGGTGGGTTTAAAAACGCACGAGAACACACTTCTAAAGCTTGTGATGGATCTTGACAAGCCGCAACGAATAAATCAAATGGACTGCGTGGTGGGAATGGGTGTTCTGCACCCCATTTTACGAAAGCAGAAAGTAAACCCGCAATAATACCGACAAAAGCTGCAATCCCATAACGGCGACGTGCAGGATCGGTTTGAGTGAAAATACCTGACATATAATGCTCCAAATAAAATAATGGTTGTTGATTTATTAAATTTTATTAAATAAATAAAATCGTTGGCAATTCTATGCCTAATTGGGAATTAGTCAAGGAATTTTCTACCTATAAAGAGATAATTCAAAAGAAGTAGGGTTGGGTGAGTGAAAATTGAGTGCAAAGAGAATTAAAAAGAAAACGCAGAATTGACAATTCTCTTGCAAATTCTGCGTAATATATTGTTTTCAAATTCTGCGTAATATATTGTTTTCAAAAGTATTATTCTTCACAGCTTTCAAACCAACTTTCTAAAATAATACAGGCAGAAATGCTGTCCACCTTGCCTTTTTCAAGTGCTTTAAAGCCGCCACGTTGGAAAATCTCGGCGCGCGCTTCGGTGGTGGTAAGGCGTTCATCTTGTAAGGTAACGGTTACGCCAAATCGTCCGTGTAAGCGATTGGCGAATTTTCTGGCACGTTGGGTTAGGGGCTGTTCTGTACCGTCCATATTTAAGGGTAAACCGACTACAACAATGTTAGGCTTCCATTCGTTTAGACATTTTTCGATAGCTGCCCAATTTGGAATGCCATCTTGTGCTTTAAACGCGGGTAACGGCTGGGCAGAGCCGGTGATGCTTTGCCCCACTGCGCAGCCGATACTTTTCGTACCAAAATCGAAAGCTACGGCGGTAATCCCCATTAGCAATGCCCCGCTTGATAAGCAAAATTATGTTGCTGAATACCTAATAGTTGATTTGCCGCTAACCAGCGCTCTAAATAAGGCACATCAAATAAAATATGTTCATTGGCTGGCACAACAAGCCAATCGTTATTCGCAATCTCTCTTTCTAATTGCTCAGGCGACCAACTGGCGCAACCTAAGGCCACTAAACATTTTTCAGGGGCTTGCGGCGTACCAAGCGTATCAATCACATCAGCAGAGGTGGTGAGCCATAAATTATCGGCAACTTTATGACTATTCATAAAGGGTTTTGCTGTTTCTGTGTGTAAAATAAAGCCCCGTTCAAGGTTGGTTGGACCGCCTGCCAAGACGAGATCGTCAGGGTATTTGCGGTCATCAGCCATCATAAAATTCATCTTAATACATAATTCTGCAATGCTCAGATCGGTGGGCTGAGTTAGCACCAATCCCATTGCACCTTGCTCATTATGCTCGCAAATATACACCACGGAACGATAAAAATGATCGTCTTCCAAATGGGGCATTGCGATTAAAAAATGGTTTTGTAATTGCATATTTTCTTTCCTAAATTCAAGGGGTTAGGCTAAATCCCCAAAACAAACCTGTAATGCGGTGATTGCGCTTAACGCCGCGGTTTCTGTGCGTAACACACGCTTGCCAAGCAACACTTCGGTGAAGCCTTGTTGCTCCGTTTGCGCAATTTCTTGCGGCGACAAGCCACCTTCTGAACCAATGAGCAAGCGCACCCCTTCAGGCGGCATTGTGGGCAAGGTGCGAATGGAATATTTCGCGCGTGGGTGCAAATTCAGCTTTAACATACCATCTTGCTCGGCACACCATTCTTCTAATTTCATCATTGGACGGATTTCTGGGATCACATTTCGTCCGCACTGCTCACAAGCCGAAATCGCAATTTTCTGCCATTGCTGAATTTTTTTCGCCATACGTTCTGCATCGAGCTTCACCCCACAGCGTTCCGACCACAACGGCGTGATCACCTTTACCCCAAGCTCAACGGATTTTTGAATAGTAAATTCCATTTTCTCACCACGGGACATCACCTGCCCAAGATGAATGTGCAGCGGACTTTCCCGATCATCAAACTGACAATCTAAAATCTCCACGTCCACCGCTTTTTTGCTCACTTGCGTAATCACTGAGGGGTAAATATGGTTGCTACCATCAAATAATTCAAGGCGCTCCCCCACCTGCATCCGCAACACCCGCCCAACGTGATTCGCCGCCTCTTCCGTTAATTCACACTGAGTCTGCCCCAACAAAGAAACGGGGTGATAAATTCTTGGTACTCGCATTTTTTCTTACTGTTAATTAAGGTTTGTCTATCATATCAGAAATTGAGGTGATAGGCGGTGATTGTTTTTACAAAAGTGCAGTCGTTTTTTGTGAGATTTTTGGCGTAGCTGTACCAAAAATAATTTTTACGCTTGGGAAAAGTGCAAGCTGGGGGAGGTGCTGGCAGAGCGAAATAGCCAATTTCCAAAATCTGATAAATACCCACTAATGGCTTTTGTATCAGGTCAAGGGATTGCAGACAAAGGAGAAAGATATAACAGGGATTTTTTAGTTACAGATGAAGAGGGGAAAAAGTATAAGCAAACAGAATACAATGACTTTATATATAGCTCTAATAATCTGGAAACGGGTTCAATTGGGTTAAATAAATATGGAAATGCTTGTATTTCACCAGTTTATAGTATTTTCTATGCTAAAAAATTAGCTGATATGGATTGCATAGGACAAAGATTAGTTCTTAGGGATTTTGTCTATCAGATGACAAGATATAGACAAGGCGTTGTATATGGTCAGTGGAGGATTCACGAAAAAGACTTTTTAAAACTAAACATCACCCTCCCCACCCTCCCCGAACAACAAAAAATCGGCAATCTATTTAAACAGCTAGATCGCCTTATTACTCTTCATAAGTGATAGCATTAGAAAAAGTATAATAAAAACAAAGTGAAAATCTTGCAAAATAGATAAAATCGCTGAATAGTTCTCACGTTGTATTGTGTAATTTTCAACCCAATAAAACGGAGGACATCACTATGCGATTAACTAATCAAGAGCTTTTTCATCGCTATTTCAAACGTTGGATTCGCATTTATAAAGAGGGGGCAATTCGCCCTGTTACGCTGGCCAAATATAAAATGACGCATACCTGGCTTATTCGTCTCGCACCTAAATTAAGGCTATGTGATCTCAACCGAATTAGCTATCAACAGCTATTAAATGACTATGCAAGTAGCCACGAGCGGCAAACTGTGATGGATTTTCATCATCAAATTAAAGGAGCAATTTTAGGTGCGGTTGATGAAGGATTAGTTATTCGTGATCCTACGCGTAAAGCAATTATTAAAGGCAAAATTCCACGCGAGAAAAAACCGAAATATCTCAGCCAATATGAATTACAAACCCTTATTCATCAGCTTAATTTAAGTGAAAAATTAAGTTTTGACTGGTTGATTTTATTGATTGCCAAAACCGGATTGCGTTTTTCAGAAGCCCTTGCGGTTACCCCAAAAGATTTTGATTTTGCACGACAAACATTAACCATAAATAAAACCTGGGATTATAAAAATGGCGGCGGATTTTTACCCACTAAAAATCGCTCTTCCATTCGTAAAGTTCAGTTGGATTGGCAAACAATTATTCAATTTGCACAATTGATCCGTCATTGCCCTGAAAATATTCCTATTTTTCTGCCGAATCACGAAAAAGTTTATAATTCTACGATTAATGATCTCATTGCTCGTTATTGTAAAAAGGCGGCAATCCCAATTATTACGGTACACGGACTCCGCCACACCCACGCCTCACTACTGTTATTTGCCGGGGTATCCATTGCTAGCGTTGCCCGCCGTTTAGGGCACGCCAGCATTACCACCACACAAAAAACCTATTTACATATTATTCACGAATTGGAAAATAAAGATGTGGATATTGTAATGCGATCATTATCAAATCTAAATATTACTTAACTTATAGAAAATAAAGGATTTTTCACCGCTCTTTAGAGCGGTGATTTTATCCACTCTCGCTTATGAAGAGTAATCAGCCGATCCAGCCGTCTGAAAAACGTGCCGATTTTTTGTTGTTCGGGGAGGGTGGGGTGAATAATAGGAATTTCTTCAATTTCACCTTTATTGATTTTTTTAGGAAATGCAACGTGTAGCGTTCTTTTCCAAAGTTCTTTTTGAATTAGATCGCTTTCTATTAATGGCTTTAGATATTCAGATAAAACTAATTTAGGCTTTAGTAAAGCTAGACTTACATAATAAGCAAGTCTTTGATTTGTATTGACTATATTAACTGTTCCTATATCACCTATTCTTGTCATTAAAACATCACCGCTAGTAGGATATGTTTTAAACTCTCTCTTAAAGTCATCTTCTGATATAAACTTATCAGAAATCATAGTTTCAATATTTTCAACACTTAAAAACATTATTCCTGACTTTTTATAATTAGGTGTTTGGTGTGTTCCATCATAAATTTCCGCCACCTCCCCCAGCTTGCACTTTTCCCAAGCGTAAGGATTTTTGGTGATAAAAAAGCCATTTAGAATAATTGGCTAAATGGCTTTTAAAAAATAGTTAAAATTAAAATTTTATTTATAAATCAATTAACTAAAGTATTGATTTAACCCCGAGAATGTTTAACTGTTCGTTGATTTCGGCTTCAAGTTGAGCAATTTCTGCTTTATCTTCAGCAATTTTGGCAAGCACTTCATCAAGATCGATTTCTTCTTCTGCTTCGAAGGTATCTACATAGCGAGGAATATTGAGATTGTATTCATTAGCTTGTACTTCCTCTAGAGGGGCAAGTTGAGCGAATTTCTCAATATTCTCGCGTTTTTGATAAGCCTCAACAATGGCGTTAATGTGCTGTTCGCTGAGATGGTTTTGATTTTTGCCTTTCTCAAAGTGTTGGCTGGCATCAATAAAGAGGATATCTTTTGAAGTGCGGTTTTTTTTCAGCACCAAAATACAAGTGGGGATTGATGTACCAAAAAAGAGGTTGGCAGGCAGCCCGATTACGGCGTGTAAATAATTCTTTTCAATCAGAATTTTGCGGATATGCCCCTCTGCTGCACCGCGGAATAGCACGCCGTGCGGCAGTACAATCGCCATTGTACCTGTGCTGTTGAGGTGGTAAAGGCTGTGCAAAATAAAGGCAAAATCGGCTTTGGATTTTGGTGCGAGCTTGCCATATTCGGCAAAACGTGGGTCTTTTAGTTTACGGTCGTCATTATCCCAGTTGGCGGAATAAGGGGGGTTAGCAACCACGGCATCAAAACTGCGAGGCTTGTCGATGCCATCAACCAAGCCGTCTGGCCAGTCGGATTCTAGCGTATTGGCGTTAGATAATGTCATATTGGCAAAACTGACACCGTGCATCATTAAATTCATTCTTGCCAAGTTATAAGTTGTGGTGGAAAGTTCTTGTCCGTAATACTTGATTACCCCCTCTTTTTTGCCGTTTGGTAAGGCATTTCCTACAGTAAGCAATAAAGAACCCGAGCCACAAGTTGGGTCGTAAACCGTGAACACATCGTCTGTTTTAGCATCTTGAGTGACAATTCTAGCGAGAATTTGGCTGACGGCGTGAGGGGTGTAAAATTCCCCCCCTTTTTTGCCCGCATTTGCAGCGAATTTGCCGATCAGTTCTTCATAAATTTCGCCTAAAATATCTCTGCCGTTATCGTCTTTGTACTGCACTTCATTAACCAACCGCACTACTTTATTTAACGCTTTCGTGCGGTCATTGGTGTTAGTCCCAAGGCGAGAATCACTTAAATTAAGATCACTAAATATGCCACGGAAATCTTTTTGTGCTTCAGGGTTAATTTCACTATTTTGGTTGAAATTATCAATAAGTGCTTGATAATCACTTGGAACAATCTGATTTTGCTCAATTTTTTGGATTAGCGTTGTCCAAGTATCCGCAGGTTCAATAGCATAACCCAAGGTGTTTGCAATATCATTTAAATAATCTTCTAAGCCATCTTGTTTCACAGCCTCGAAATAGGCGTCATTAGCACTTTGGTGCGGTTTTGGTGTAATAATGCCATTCTCAAGCAAATAGGCTTCTTGATGTTCAGAAAGATAGCGATAGAAAATAAAACCTAAAATATAATTTTTATATTCTGAGGCGTCCATATTTCCGCGTAAGTCATTTGCCATTGCCCAAATTTGGTTGGTGATATTTGAGATAGTTGTCATAAAAACTCCGTAAAATAAATTCTTTAACTTAAAACTTAAACAAACATTTGCTGTAATAAGGCTTTTTTCAAAAGCTGATAATGCTCGTGCTGTCGCTTATGAAGAGTAATCAGCCGATCCAGCCGTCTGAAAAACGTGCCGATTTTTTGTTGTTCGGGGAGGGTGGGGTGAATAATAGGAATTTCTTCAATTTCACCTTTATTGATTTTTTTAGGAAATGCAACGTGTAGCGTTCTTTTCCAAAGTTCTTTTTGAATTAGATCGCTTTCTATTAATGGCTTTAGATATTCAGATAAAACTAATTTAGGCTTTAGTAAAGCTAGACTTACATAATAAGCAAGTCTTTGATTTGTATTGACTATATTAACTGTTCCTATATCACCTATTCTTGTCATTAAAACATCACCGCTAGTAGGATATGTTTTAAACTCTCTCTTAAAGTCATCTTCTGATATAAACTTATCAGAAATCATAGTTTCAATATTTTCAACACTTAAAAACATTATTCCTGACTTTTTATAATTAGGTGTTTGGTGTGTTCCATCATAAATTTCCGCCACCTCCCCCAGCTTGCACTTTTCCCAAGCGTCAGTAAATTCAGGAAAACGAATTTCTGGAAAATCTGCTCCATTTTTCGGGAACATTTTTTGCAAAAGTGCTTTTTTTAGCAAGATTACATCGTCCCACTTACGCTTATGAAGAGTAATAAGGCGATCTAGCTGTTTAAATAGATTGCCGATTTTTTGTTGTTCGGGGAGAGTGGGGATAGAAATTTCCATTTTTTCTAATTGTTTTTTAGAGATTTCCAGAAAGGTTGAACCAGTAGCATTTTTTAATGCAAAATGTTTAATTTTAAATCCCAAAGAATAGAGAAAATAAATATCAGCTTTCTCCTCATCAACAACAAAAGATTGAAACCCTTGATTAGTAGTACTTGATTTTAAAAGGATTGCCATATCTCCAATGCTAGCTCTTGAAGTGAACAGGATTGTCTTATGTGCAGGTAAAAGTTTTGCTGAACTTTTTTCTAGACCGAGTTTAGAGATCTTTTTTAAGCTATTAGAAACATAAATTTCATTCCCAATTTCCGTAGGCGAATACCAATCAATATTTCCATTCCAATAAGTAGCATTATTTGTATCTGGTGTACCACCTCCAACAATATTCACAATTTTTCCCAGCTCCCACTTTTCCCAAGCGTCCGTGAATTCAGGGTAACGTAGTTTTGGTATGTTATGATTTTTCATCAGCTTATCTCTTTATTAAATTGCTTATACTCAAATACGGTGATAGTTTGAGTAAATAGGAAAAATTGTATAATTTTAACTGCTTTAGTAGGAAAAATGCGATTATTTTTAATAAAAAAGTAATTTTCCTACTAATCTACATCACTAAGCATCTAGCCCATAGGCTAATGCTTAGATACAGCGAAAAAGCAATGATTTTAGAGATCGCAGCTACGTTGGAGAACTAAAGTACTAGATTGTAATAACTGCCATTGATGGCAGTTATTAAGAAATACTGAATAACTGAATTTTTATCTAATTCTTTATCTTTCAATATGTTATTTATATGCCTATTGATATTAGGGACTGAGGTGGCAAAAAGTTCTGCCAGCTGATTTTGATTCAGCCAAACCGTGCCATCTTGGGCATAAAGCGACACTTTGGTTTTGCCGTCCTCGGTGTTGTAGATGATAATTGGGTTATTCATTTAGGGCTTCCGTTTCACTTGCATAAATTTCTTTTAAGGTTTTGCCTTCTGCGGTTTTAAATTCCGTCCAGCCATTGGCATTGCCTAAAATCAGTAATGATGCAGCGGTACTTGGGCTATTAAAGCGAAAATCTTTGCTAAAAAAGCACCGCTCTTTGTCTAAGGTGAGTATGCCTTTTTCAATCATTTCATCACATTGTGCAATGGCTCTCAGACGATAATTGGGGGCATTTGATTTCTCAATATAAGGGAAATTTGAGCCTTTCAATACGATCATTCCATCTTGAGTATAAATTGCCTGAGCTTGTATGCCATTGCGTGGGCAGTAGAAAATCATTTCTTTTTTGGTTTCTGATTGTGCTTTGCGTAATGGCTCAAAAATTGGGTAGCCTAAGGTGGAAAGCAGTAAATCTGCAATTTCAAACATCGTTTCACAAGCCGCTTTCAGTGGTGGCGGGGTGTGCGTTTTCTGCCCTTTATTACCATTAGAAAGGCTAAAGCGCTGGCAGGATTTGGCTTTTTCAATAGCAAGCCATTCCAAATACAGAGCGTGAGTTTGAGTGAGATTCTGCGTGAGGGAAATCAGCACCAATGCACGCGACCAATCTTTTTTATCTTCGATATGGTGCCGTTCAATGCGTTTCCCCACTTCGCCCGATTGCCCGATATAAACTTCATCATTATCCGCACCACCGATGAGAAAATACACTGCCACTTGGGCGGATTCTTCCATCTTTAGAAAGGTGGCTAAATCACGGCGTGGCACTTCGATCACACGCATAATCGATGTGCTTTCTTCAATAATCCGAATTCCCTGCGGTTCGCCTGTTGGCAGGAAGATTTGTAGGGTTTTGGGGTGTTTTGTGGGCATTTTGTTTTCCTTTAATGTCTAAAATCGTTTAAATTATTTTTTTACTTGTCTGTATCTAGACAATTTTTATATTTGTCTATCTATTTGATTTTAAAATGAATTTTATTAGTGGTATAGCTATCTTGTCTAAAATTATCGTCTAAAATTGTCTAAATGATTTTTTACATTGTTTAGCTAGACAATTTCCATATCCGATTTTCACTATTAATAACTCCTTTATTTTTAAGGGATTGAAGAAGATTTTTAACTTTATGATATTTTTGTTTTTCATCTAAAATAGATGGCAGTTTATCCAATAATAGTCGATCAAAGTCTTTTCTCTCAGCTGTTTTAAATTGTGTCAAATATTCAATGATCAGTTTTTGATAATATTTGTCGTTAAGGCCTTTTTGGTGAATATAGGTTACTTCTTCATCACTAGTTTGCGCGATTGAAGCTGAAATGTAGTAATTGGGTCTTCTACCTTCAATGAGCTTTTTACTTTTTAAATGCTTTGCTGCCTGATCTGAAATAGGGAGTTTTTTCTGCACTTTATCAAGTAGCACAATGTCTTCTAGCGATAAATCAGGAGAGGAAGCTAACTTCTGTGCATAGGCAATATCTAATACTTTACCTACGATGCATACTTGTACTTTTTGATCGGAAAGTTGGTATTCAGGTAAGGGGAAAAATCGTTCTTTTTGAATAGTAAACATTTTTCTAATGCCACTACCGATCGTGTCAATCATGTTAAGATTAACCATTGCATTCGCTAAAAAACGATTACGATAGCGGTTTTCTGGTGCGTTTTCAGATAAAACTGTTTCAATACTTTGAGGAATAAATTTCCCTGAGTTAGTAAAATAGAGCTTACTATTTTGGAACTCGACCAATGTAATTTTGCCACCTAACTCATAATCTTGATGTGCAATGGCATTGTGTAGAGCTTCTCGTATTATGTACGGGTCATATTGTTCAACTTCTTCTGGAAACAGATTACCGTTTTTGATGTAGCGATATTTTAAGTTACGAACTTTATCGAATACTTTTTCTACATTAAGTAGTAGTGGGCAGGAAAAATGCTCATAATCCATTTCACTGCCTTGTTCATTTTTTAAAATCCAAGTGATAGTTGCACTAGCAGGATTAATTAACGATTCAGACTCTTCTTTGCCGAGTAAGAGAATTGCAGCTCGAGTTATTTTCCCTTTAATTGTCAATTTGGCTTTGTTCAGGAAAGTAATATCGTCCCAGCTTTCTATTTCTTTAGAAAACTTAGGATTTTTTACGATAAAATTCTTACGTGCGATTAAGATAGCCTGTGGATCTAAATCATCAAGATCGGCATTTTGGACAATTTCACAGCTCCAATCGTGCTGTTGATTTTGTAAACGGACACGCTCTATTTTTTCTAATCCTAATGAGCTTAACGATTCACCTTCACGAGCGTAATAATGTCCTTTCCAGGCGATGGGAATACCTTTTGGAGCCGCGGGAATTTTGAAGATAAGAATTCTTTTTTTATCTACATATTCCTCTTGAATCTCTTGGATTGTAAAGCGCTCTGATAAGCTATCTGCTAACTTTTTCTTAATTTCGTTAAAGCTATTTTTTCCGCTGCAATATTGTGTCCCAACAATACTTTTATCATTACTTACACCCAAGATGAGAAAAGCATAAGTTTTTTTATGAAGGTTAGCTTCATTAGCAAGTGCGGAGCAATATTTACCTAATTTGTCGTCATCAAATTGGTTTTTGGCTTCTTTAAACTCAATAAGTTCATTCTCAGACTGCTGTAATAATTGATCTAATTGCATATTACCTCCTTACTCTTCTAGTCCTGCACCAACCCGTCAGCCAACTGATAAAACGCTTCGCGTAATGCGGTACGGTATTTGATGTTGGTTAATTGTTGTGTGTTTGCATCGGTGGCAAGTGCGGTGTAATTTTTGCTGCCTTCTGTGATGATATTGGTGAGTTTTTTATCATCGTCCAAATCTTTTTCGCCATAGTGATGGTTCGCAATAAGATTGCGAATTTGAGCATTATTAATGATGTCGGTAATGCCCCATTTGTTGCGAAAATCTAATAATTTTCGATCGATTGTGATATTGCTTGCAGCATTAATGGTATTTGAAAGTTCCGATGGAGAAATCTTTTTCCAGGCTTGACCATTAAGAGGGTAATCTCCTGCCATAATAGCTTGCGTAGCACGGCGAATTTGTTCAGCATAGGAAGTATCTTCCATACCGTTGGCAAATTGTTGGATTTTTTCTTCCGTTTTTTCTGCTGCTTCGGTTTCGCCCGCTTGTACTTGGGCAATAAGTTGATTCACTAATTCGGTGAGATAGTCATAATCAACTTTAATGTCCTTAATGTGCGTCATTCGCAGCTCAATTTGAGAGATTGGAATATTCTTTTCTTTGGCTAAATGGTGTTTTAATTCTCCTGCAAGCACGGTGGTGAGCATTTCATATTGGCTTGGAGTCATTCCAAGTGCTTCAATCAATGCATCTGGATTATCGTAGTCAAATCCTGCAAGATGACCGTCAATTTGCTCAGCAGGATATTGTTTTAATTTGGTAATGCCAGCATTAAACTCGCGTAGCTGTCCCAGCATTTCTTCTTTCGCTTTTTCGCTAGGTGGAAGTTGCATAAATGGTTCGCCGCTTGGGTTTTTCGTACATTTAGCAAGTGTTTGAACAACCTTTTTGACTTCTTCTAACTGTTGATTGAAAGGCTTAACTAGCCAAGGCGGAGTTGGGTCATCACCACCATAGACAGGTGCAGGTTCTTCCACTTTATTGGCAGAATCTTTGTTTGCGTATGTGGCGAGTGCTTCATTCATTAGGCGTTCATTTTGTACCGGCCAGCGGTAGTTCACCACCTGTCCCCAAGGTTTTTCTTGCAGATCTGCGATTCGGTTGGTGCGTGAATAGGCTTGCACTAGCCCAGCACCTTTTAGGATACGATCGACATAGAGTGTGTTAAGCCCTGGGGCATCAAAACCCGTGAGCAGTTGATCGACAACGATGACCAGATCAAGATAATTTCGGTCATAAACGGTTTTATTTAAGCGTGAACTGAGATCATCAAAATATTCTGGAATTGTATTTAAGCCCCAGTTTGTGCCAAAGATTGCGTTATAGTCATTGATTGCATCGTGTAAGGCTTGATTTGTTTGTGCCATTCCATCGCTGTTTTCTGTATTAAGGCTATAAGTTAAGGCAACTTTTAAGATAAATTCACCTTTTTCCGACCGCTCTTTGTTTACACGTTGGAATTCTCGATAGTATCTTGAAGCAAGTGGTGTGCTAGCGCCAGTGCCGCTGACGTGGGTGGTGAACATGGCGTTATATTTGAAATCATTGGAACGGTTACGCCAATTTTTAAAAATATCCGCAACCACAAGGCGGATATGTTCATCACTTTCATCATAAAAATTACGGGTGAGCGTGCGTTCCACTTTTTCGCCTTTGGTGATCGTGCTTTTGTTATCATTATCTAAGAATTTGGCTTCATCAAATTCTTCTTTACGCATCGCTTCAAGCTCAGCATCAATTTTCTCTTCCGACCAATCAGGGTATTTTTGTTTAAGTAGTTCGCGAATATCTACGGTGCTTTTGAAATCCACTTTAAAGCCTAGCACGTTGCGATCTGCAATGGCTTCTTTAATCGTGTAAGCGTGTAATAATTCACCAAAAATTTCTTTTGTGGTTTTCCCATCAAACATTGGGGTGCCAGTATATCCCACCCAAACGCTATGCTTGAATTTGTCTTTAATGAGTTGGAACTGTTCCCCTGCGGTGGAGCGGTGAGCTTCATCAACAATAAAAACGATATTTTTATTAGGGGCGGTAAAATCACGACTTTTCGCTAGCTTGCCAAGCTTTTGTACACTGGTAACAATAATGCCGTTTGCATTGCTTTTGAGCTTTTTGCGTAAATCTCGGGTGTTATTGGTATCAAGAATTGAGCCGACATCATCATTGTTATCAGGATCATAAGCACGATAGTTTTCAAAGGTTTGTTTAGTTAATGCGATACGATCAACGACAAAAACCACCTTGTTTACTTTTGGTAAACGGCTTGCTAGCCAAGCGGTTTTGAAACTGGTGATGGTTTTTCCTGATCCTGTGGTATGCCAAATATAGCCAATTTTTTTATCCCCCATTTCAAAATCAGCTTTTTTGATCCCCTCAATGACTGCCTGCGTGGCATAAACTTGGTAAGGACGCATTACTTTCAGCATTGTTTTATTCGGCGTGCCGTCTAATATCATATAGTTGGTTGCCATCTGATGTGCCATTGGGATAGATAGCATTGAGTCTGCAAAGTCTTTCCACGAACGCACAATACTGTTGTCACTGCGTTTTTGCCAAGCAAAGGAAAAATCCTTATTAAAATAATCCGCCGTGGTATTTGCCATATATCTTGCATTATGTGGCGTCATTCCAACCAAGATTTGTACCGTAGAGAAAATTCCTTGGTATTGTTGCTCTTTAATATATTGCTCCATTTGATTGAGCGATTCATCAACGGAATGCGCATCTGCTTTTAGCTCTAATTGAATAATGGGCAATCCATTGATTAGCAAAGTTACATCAAAGCGGCGATTTTGTTTACCGGGGATAACAGCAGGGCGTTCAATTTGATTCACAATTTGATAAACCGTGTTGCCAGCTCCAACTTGTTTCTGATCAAAAACGGTTAAAAAAACGTGGCGACCATCGTCTAAATCGATCTCGATTTGTGAAACGCCATTGGTTCCATAAAGAAATTTACCCGCGTCAAACGGTGTGCGAGTTTGTTCCGCCAGTTTAGTTTTTACCTGATTAAATTCATTTTCACTTAACGGCGATTTTAATGATTGCCTATTTAAGCGTTCTAAAATACCTTTAAAATTATCCCAAAGTTGTTCTGTTGTTTTTATGTCAGGAAGATATTCCCAAATTCTTGTTTTTCTAGGAAAATCCAAATAATGGCTTAAGCCTTGCAAATGATCAGCGGTAGTAATGTTTCCCGTGGAGAGATATTCAATAAGGGATTGTTCAAACTCGGATTCGTATTGATAGTTAGACATAATCATTCCTTAATTCTTGATGTTAGATTTGCATTGTTTTTGAAAATTATTTAGTAAGTGTGCGGTAAGTTGTGCTTCATTATCTGCTACCCGTTTTTTAAGCATTGTGATACGGCATTGCAGACGATCAACTTGCCCGATAGCCTGTTGCACAGACAATGTAGGAAGTGTCGAAAGTTGCAAGTTTTTTAATTGGTTAAGACTATATTTCATTACAATAGATCCTTGCAAACTGGCTGCTAATTGTCGTTTTATATCAGCATCATTATTCAGTAAATAAACCAAAAAGCCCTTATCAAGTTCTTCCGATGGACACAGACGAGCATAGTTGTGAGAAAACGCATAGCCAGCACGCGCCTGACAGACTTGCACTGCCGTTCCTGAGATTAAGCTAAAAATGACATCGTCTTCTTGTAGCAGAGTAGGAGTGTCTGGCGTACAAATTTGCTTGCCCTGCGTAGATTCTGTTCGAGTTTCAAAATCCGCTTGTAGATCTGCTTGATCATATAATAAGTAGCAAGGGCTGCCAGCTTGTTCATTTAGCCGAGAAAGCGGCGTACCGATTTCAAATCGTACAAGATCTTGTAGTTTCATTTTGTTCCTTATTGAAATTACAAAGTTAATTTGCATTATATGCTTGTATGATTCTTCGTCAATATATTTTTTGTTATTTTTAGAAATAACATTTTTGTTTTACAAAAAACACCAAAAAATCCCACCGCACTTTTCCCCCTAACTCTGCCAAAAATCTGTTAAAATATCCTCACTTCAACGAATGATTAGCTAAGGATACGGTTATCGAAAATTGGCAGCGGGGCTTTGTTTTGCATCGTAGGGCGTACAGCGAAACGAGTTTATTGGTGGATTTGTTTACGGAAGAAACGGGGCGTTTGACGGTGATTGCGAAAGGGGCGAGAACAAAGCGTTCAGCGTGGAAAAGCATTTTGCAGCCGTTTACGCCGTTGCTTCTGCGTTGGACTGGAAAGGGGGAGCTAAAAACCCTGACTAAAGCCGAAGCGGCATCGCTCACTTTGCCAATGCAGCCTACGGCGCTTTATAGCGGTTTTTATGTGAATGAGTTGCTGATGCGTTTGCTGGCTGTTGAGACCCCTTATCCTGAGATTTTCCAAGACTATCTAAAATGTATTACGGGCTTGGCGAGTGTGTCTGAGTCTGTTGAACCAAGTCTGCGAACCTTTGAATTTCAATTACTTACAGCAATGGGCTATGGCATTGATTTTTGCCATTGCGCAGGTTCAGGCGAGCCTGTCGATGAAAATATGACCTATCGTTATCGCGAAGAAAAAGGCTTTATTGCTTCTTTAATTAAGGATAATCTCACTTTTTATGGCAGAGAACTGTTGGCGTTTGAGCGGCGAGAGTTTCACGATCAGGCGGTGTTGCAAGCGGCGAAACGCTTTATTCGCATTGCTTTGAAGCCTTATTTAGGCAGTAAGCCTTTGAAAAGTCGAGAATTATTCACCCAACATATTTTGTATCAGAAATAACCTATGGCATTACTTTACTCCCCGAAAAAAGTGGAAAAAAACCACCGCACTTTTACTGCGCAAGTGCAAGATTTAGATTATCAAGGGCTAGGCGTGGCAAAAATTCAAGGTAAAACGTGGTTTATCGAAAATGCGCTGCCTGATGAAAAAGTGCAGATTGATGTGTTGGAAGAAAAGCGTCAATATGGCAAAGGGGTAGCGAAAAAATGGCTGCAAACTAGCCCACAGCGTGTGCAGCCTGCTTGTGCGCATTATGCAAAATGTGGTGGCTGCCAAACTCAGCATATTCCCTTGGCAATGCAGCGGGAAGCTAAAGAGCGCGCCTTATTTCAGCGTTTAACGAAATTGCAAGCTGAACCTATTACCTTAATGCCCCGAATCGTGGGCAGCCAATGGCATTATCGCCGCCGTTTGCGTTTGAGTATAAATTGGGATAAAAAGCAGGGGCTGCGCATTGGTTTTCGGCAAAAAAATTCACAAAATATTGAGCCAGTGCAATCTTGCCTTGTGATTGAAACGGCACTCAATCATTTGTTGCCAAAAATCACCGCACTTTTGCAAAACTGGTCTAACCCGAAAAATTTAGGCCATATTG
This sequence comes from Avibacterium volantium, assembly GCF_049366555.1. Lineage (GTDB taxonomy): Bacteria > Pseudomonadota > Gammaproteobacteria > Enterobacterales > Pasteurellaceae > Avibacterium > Avibacterium volantium_A. The sequence goes on from NZ_JBMMGT010000013.1 coordinate 36,063, forward strand.
AACTGGTGCGAGCGGATAACGGTGTGGCATTATTGCTACGTCATCAAAAAAATTTGGCAGAAAACGACCGCACTTTGTTGCTTGAGTTTGCTCGCCAAGAGCGCTTAATGCTGTTCGTGCAAGATGATGTGCAAATCCAGCAGCTTTATGGCGAAAGCCCTTATTATGAATTGAACAATGGGCAACGGCTGCATTTTGATGTGCGTGATTTTATTCAGATCAATCCGCGACTCAATCAAGCAATGATTGACACTGCACTAGATTGGCTCGAGTTAAGTGCCCAAGATCAGGTGCTGGATTTATTCTGTGGAATGGGTAATTTCACCTTGCCTATAAGCCGTCAAGCCAAGCAAGTGGTGGGCGTAGAAGGCGTGGCGGAAATGGTGCAGAAAGCGACACAAAATGCGGAACGAAATGGCTGTAAAAATGTCCAATTTTATCAAGGTGATCTGGCACAATCTTTTGCTGAACAACAATGGGCAAGCCAAGCATTTAGCAAGATTTTGCTCGATCCCCCACGCACGGGCGCAGCATTTGCAATGCCGTTTTTGTGTCAGTTACAGGCAGAAAAAGTGTTGTATGTGTCTTGTAATCCCGCAACGCTCGTGCGCGATGCACAAATGTTGTTGCAAGCAGGCTATCAATTAACCCAAGTGGCAATGATCGATATGTTCCCAAATACGGGGCATTTGGAGAGCATTACTCTCTTTGAACGGAAATAATAAATAGGAAGGCGTTATGGTTGCTGTTCGAGGTTCACACCTACTTAACCCGAAAGATTTTGTGATTGAACAATGGAGCGAAAGCTTAGGGCTTTCTTCCGAGCTGGCAGAGAAGTTGGTGCTGGCTTGGCATTATTCGCAAGATAAAATCCAGCAGCACCAAAACACGGTGGAAAATCCGCAGCTGCACTGTTCGCTATTTTCAGGGGTGGAAATGGTGGAAATTTTGCACAGCCTGAATATGGATAGCGAAAGCCTGATCACGGCAATGATTTATCCTGTGGTGAGCCATAATATCGTTGCGCTGGAGCAAATTAGCGAAGATTTTGGCACAGCGATTAGCAAGCTGGTGAAAGGCGTGCTGGAAATGGATAACATTCGCCAGTTAAACGCGAGTCATTCTGCCAATTCCCTGCAAGTGGATAATGTGCGCCGTATGCTGTTGGCGATGGTGGACGATTTCCGTTGCGTGATTATCAAACTGGCTGAACGCATTGCCTTTTTGCGTGATGCGGAAAATTGCTGCTCGGAAGAAGAGAAAGTGCTGGCAGCAAAAGAATGTGCCAATATTTATGCGCCCCTTGCCAATCGTTTAGGCATTGGGCAACTGAAATGGGAGTTGGAAGATTATTGCTTCCGCTATTTGCACCCTGAACAGTATCGAATGATCGCCAAGTTGCTGAAAGAACGCCGTTTAGATCGTGAGCAATATATTGCGGATTTTGTGGCAGATCTGACCCGCTATTTACAAGAAAATATCGATCAAGTGGAAGTGTATGGTCGCCCGAAACATATTTATAGCATTTGGCGAAAAATGCAGAAAAAACACTTAGAATTTAGTGATTTATATGATGTTCGCGCGGTGCGAGTGATCGTCCAAAAGCTGCAAGATTGTTATTCTGCCCTTGGCATTGTGCATACCCACTTTAAACATTTGCCGAAAGAATTTGATGATTATGTGGCAAACCCGAAACCGAACGGTTATCAATCCATTCATACCGTGGTGTTGGGCAAAGGCGGCAAGCCCGTGGAAGTGCAAATTCGCACCCAACAAATGCACGATGATGCTGAGCTTGGCGTGGCGGCACACTGGAAATATAAAGAGGGCGTAACAGGGCGTTCTGCCTATGAAGATAAAATTGCGTGGTTGCGTAAATTATTAGCGTGGCAAGATGATATTACCGATTCTGGCGAAGTGATTGCCGAGTTACGCAGCCAAGTGTTTGATGATCGGGTTTATGTGTTTACCCCAAAAGGTGAAGTGATCGACCTGCCAACTGGCTCAACGCCGTTGGATTTTGCTTATGCCATTCATAGTGAGATCGGGCATCGTTGCATTGGCGCGAAAGTGGGTGGACGCATTGTCCCCTTTACTTATCAGCTGCAAATGGGCGATCAAATTGAAATCATCACGCAAAAAACGCCAAACCCAAGCCGAGATTGGCTTAATCCGAATTTAGGCTTCACCAACACCAGCAAATCGCGTGCCAAAATTGCGGCGTGGTTTAAGAAATTAGATCGCGATAAAAATATTCCAGCAGGTAAAGAGCTGTTGGAAAATGAAATTGCACGTTTAGGCATTGCGCTCAAGCAAGTGGAGCAGTATGCCTTGCCGCGTTACAATCTGAAAAATTTAGAAGATTTGTATGCAGGCATTGGCGGCGGCGATATTCGCCTTAATCAGCTGATTAACTTTTTGCAAAGCAAACTGATTAAAACCACGCCACAAGAAACCGATGAACAGATTTTACGCCACGTTGCACAGAAAAGTGCGGTGAATTCTGCGCAAAAAAATGAGTCAAAAGGCTATGTGATCGTAGAAGGCGTGGGCAACTTAATGCACCACATCGCGCGCTGTTGCCAGCCAATTCCCGGTGATGACATTGTGGGCTACATCACAATGGGGCGTGGCATTTCTATTCACCGCAGTGATTGCGAACAGTTTTTAGAATTGCAAGCCAGCCACCCAGAACGCGTGGTGGAATCCGTTTGGGGCGAGAGCTATGCCAGCGGTTTCCGCATTAGTATTCGTATTATCGCCAGTGATCGCCACGGCTTGTTGCGTGATATTACCACGGTGTTGGCTAATGAAAAGATCAGCGTGCTAGGCGTGTCTAGCCGTACGGATACGAAAAAACAAATCGCCACGATGGATATGGAAATTGAGCTAAACAACGTGCAAATGCTGAGTAAAATCCTCGCTCGTTTAGCAAAATTAGATGATGTGATCGAAGCAAAACGTTTATAAGAAAAGCGGTTATAAGCAAAAATAAGTGCGGTGGTTTTTCGTGTAATTTTGTTGCGATTAAAGCGAAAAATTGAGTTATCCCATTCAATAAGTTAATAAGGAAAGAAAATTGGAAAAAACAACGGGCTTGACCCATTTAATCAAATCCACAGGCTATTCAATGCAAGGCTTAAAAAGTGCTTTCAAAAACGAAACTGCCTTTCGCCACGAAGTATTTTGTGCGTGCATTTTAATCCCTTTGGCGTTTTTCTTGGCTGACGACAAAATCGAATTGATCTTGATGATTGGTTCAGTGTTGTTAGTGTTAGCGGTAGAGTTGCTCAATAGCGCAGTTGAAGCCGTAGTGGATCGCATTGGCACGGAACATCACGAGCTTTCAGGACGCGCCAAAGATCAAGGCTCAGCCGCCGTGTTTGTAACGTTGATTATCGTTGCGCTAACCTGGGGTGCTATCCTTTTTTTCTAACAGAAAATAAAAGTGCGGTGCAAAAATTTTGAGTTTTTCTGTGAGATCGCAATCCTGATCAATTTTATTTTGCATTTTGCGTATTGTGTTTTGTGATTTAGCTGATAGGAAAAATTCGATGAAATAAAAAAGCGCTGAGTTTCTCAGCGCCTTTATATTCCAAACTATGTCTTTAATAATTAAAGCACATCAACGCAATTTAAATCTTGGAAAGATTTTTCTAAGCGTTTAGACATTGATTCTTCAGATTTGCGTAACCAAACACGTGGATCGTAGTATTTTTTGTTTGGTGCGTCTTCGCCTTCTGGGTTACCAAGCTGACCTTGAAGATAAGCTTCGTTGGCTTTGTAGAAGTTTAAGACACCTTCCCAAGCTGCCCATTGTGTATCTGTATCAATGTTCATTTTCACTGCACCGTAGCTGATTGCTTCACGGATTTCTTCCGTTGATGAACCAGAACCGCCGTGGAAAACGAAATCTAATGATTTTGGTGGAAGACCACGTTCTTTAGAAACGAACTCTTGTGATGCACCTAAGATTGACGGTTTTAATTTCACGTTACCTGGTTTGTAAACACCGTGTACGTTACCAAATGCCGCAGCAATGGTGAAACGTGGGCTTACTGGGTTTAATTGATCGTAAACGTAAAGTACGTCTTCAGGTTGAGTGTATAAACGAGATTCATCAACATCAGAGTTATCTACGCCGTCTTCTTCCCCACCAGTGATACCGATTTCAATTTCAAGGGTCATACCCATTTTGCTCATACGCGCAAGGTATTCACGGCAGATCGCCATATTTTCTTCCATTGGCTCTTCAGAAAGATCGATCATATGTGATGAGAAAAGCGGTTTGCCAGTTTCTGCGAAATGTTTTTCACCCGCTTCTAATAAGCCGTCAATCCAAGGTAATAATTTTTTCGCTGCGTGGTCAGTGTGAAGAATTACTGGCACACCGTATTCCGCGGCTAATTCGTGAACGTGTTTTGCTCCTGCAATCGCACCTAATACATCAGGACGAGCGCCGCTTGCTGGTTTAATGCCTTTACCCGCATAGAATTGTGCACCACCGTTAGAGAACTGGATAATCACAGGCGCTTTAACGCGTGCTGCGGTTTCTAATACGGCATTAACAGAGTCTGTCCCCACGCAGTTTACTGCTGGGATTGCGAAATTGTGTTCTTTTGCATAGTTGAAAACTTTTTGTACATCATCGCCAGTTAATACGCCCGGTTTTACAATGTCTAATAATTTTGCCATTTTTCTGTTTCCTATTTAGTGAATAGTGGTTTTTAATATGAAAAGGGCGTACTGCATTCGCCACGCCCTAAAATCAATGAATTAGTTTTTTGCACGTTTTTCTAAGATTTCAACGGCTGGTAATACTTTGCCTTCTACGAATTCTAAGAACGCACCGCCACCAGTTGAAATGTAAGAAATTTTATCTTTGATGCCGAAAAGATCGATCGCTGCAAGGGTATCACCGCCGCCTGCAATAGAGAACGCCCCGTTTTCTGTTGCTTCTACAATGGCATCAGCCACGACTTTTGTCCCGTTACGGAAATTCGGGAATTCAAACACGCCCACTGGTCCATTCCAAAGGATAGTTTTTGCGCTTCTAATGATTTTCGCTAATTCTTCTGCGGATTTTTCGCCAATATCGAAGATAGATTCATCTGCTTTAATGTCATCAACAGATTTTTCAATCGCTGGCGCAGTTTCAGAGAATTCTAAGCCTACGCGCACATCTGTTGGCACTGGGATTTGTGTTGCTTTTGCTAAGCGTTGTGCTTCAGGGATTAAATCTGCTTCGTATAAAGATTTACCCACATCTTTGCCTTCTGCAGCGATAAAGGTGTTGGCGATACCGCCACCTACGATCAACTGATCTGCTACTCTAGAAAGGGAATCTAACACGGTTAATTTGGTTGATACTTTTGAACCACCCACAATGGCTAACATTGGACGTTGTGGCTCTTTTAAGGCTTTGCCTAAGGCATCTAATTCCGCCGCTAATAATGGGCCTGCACAGGCGATTGGTGCAAATTCTGCCACACCATAGGTTGAGGCTTGCGCGCGGTGTGCCGTACCGAATGCGTCCATTACGAAAACATCACAAAGTGCGGCGTATTTTTTACCTAATTCTGGATCATTTTTCTTTTCGCCTTTATTGATACGCACGTTTTCAAGTACAACGATTTCACCGTCATTCACTTCTACGCCGTCTAAATAATCACGCGCTAAACGCACGTTAAAACCTGCGTCTTTTAAATAATCAACCACAGGTTGGAGGGAATCTTCAGGTTTAAATTCGCCTTCGGTTGGGCGACCTAAGTGAGAGGTAACCATCACTTTCGCGCCTTTTTCAAGGGCGAGTTTTAAGGTTGGAATGGTTGCTTGAATACGCGCATCAGACGTTACTTTGCCGTCTTTTACTGGCACATTCAGGTCTGCACGAATAAATACGCGTTTGCCTGCTAAATCTAGGTCGGTCATTTTAATTACTGACATAATTTACCCTCTTTATATAGTTTAAAAATAAATAGAACTGCTCGCATTATACCTAGTTCAAGCTAGATTGTAACTGCTTTAGATCAAATTATCCGCTGGATTTTTTTAATTCTCAGAAATAATAGATCTTTTAATACTTCAAATCGAGCCAAATTCCTCTAGCGCGGACAATCCATCACTTGCCACTGCAAATCATAGCAAATAAATAATTCATTATGGCTTGCGCCCAAATACGCCCCTTTCAGCTGCGGGTTATGTTTTTTTAACCAGGCAAACAATTCTTTACGCGGTAAATTGCGATCAGGTAAATTCAAAGTGCGGTATAAATTTTGCTGTTTTTCAAAATAAGCGTTGGCATTTTTGAAAGCGCAAGCGCCGTGCTTTTCCCATTCCCCTTGTAATAAATTCGCACTCGGGCTATCTGCTAGATAAGGTTTAATCACCGCAGGATCGACCATCGGCAAATCGCCCTGACAAAAACGCGGATGATCGCTGACCGAACGCGCATTGGCATTTTGCGGCCATAAGCCGTGGATCACCCAGCCATATTGTTGCGTGCCACATTGGCTCATTAAAGATTGCGGCAAGTTGCCGTTGTAACGTTCTTTTTGCGCTTGGCAAAATCCCGGCGACCAAGACAACGCGAGCATATAATAATCCACAGGTGCGCTTTTATTTTGCCCAATGGCGTCATCGCGCATAATGTAATCATAATTCTCGCCAAGCGGTGCTGGTGTATTTTGTTGCGTTGGTGTCTTTGCTTGATTTTGCTGAGATTGCGCCGTAGCTTCAGGTTGGTGTGTTTTTTCGCTAGGCTGAAAATAATTCCAAATCAATGCAATGCCTGCAATGATTAATGTGCCTAAAAAAGAAAGTCCTTTGTTGTTTTTCTTGCTCATTTTGTTTTGCCTATTTAATTTTCCTTGCCGATTCTTTATAATCTCGCCCTTTCAATGATTTTAGGGGAAATTATGGCACTTTTAATTACAGATAAATGCACAAATTGCGATATGTGCTTGCCAGAATGCCCGAATGATGCCATTTCCGTGGGCGATGACATTTATGTGATCGATCCCAATCTTTGTACAGAATGTGTGGGGCATTATGATACCCCAACTTGCCAAAAAGTTTGCCCGATCACCAACTGCATTAAGCCCGATCCCGAGCATCAAGAAAGCGAAGCCCAATTGTGGGAACGCTTTGTGTTAATTCATCATTCTGATCAGTTATAGCCATTTAAAGGGTTTTCTCCGCCCATTTTGCCAATAACACGCCCGCTGCCACCGCAACATTCAAGCCCGCTTTCAGCGGATTGGCAAGGGATAAATTCACTACTTCATCGTGATTTTTTGCCAAATTTTCACCCGCACTTTCGCTTAAAACAAAGACCACTTTATCGCTCAATTTTAGCTGAGCGAACGGCTTCGCTTGCTTGCTTTGGCTTAAATGCACGATTTGATAGCCTTTTTCACGCAATTTTTCTAACGCCTGTTCACTGCTATCGACAAGCAAAGTATGCACATATTCTGCACCACCTTCTGCTACACGCATTGCCGCAGCAGAATTGAGTAAATCTGCTTCGCTTAATACTAAACCTTTCACGCCATAGACCGCACAAGTTCGCACGATCCCACCAATATTATGCGCGTTATGCACATTATCGAGTAAGATCAACGCATCTTTTTCGCGTGGAATATCCAAATAACCGCTCAATGTAAAATGACGTGGCTTTTTCACCAACATACAAATGCCGTTGTGATGTTCCGTGCCGCTCACCAGTGTAAGCTCTTTGCTATCGACAACGTGATAGACTTTTTTATTCGCCGCCAAATAGCTAAATAACTCACCCACACGGTGCGCCATTTCCACGGTTGTCCACACGCGAACAATGCTTTCAGGACGCTCTGCAAATAACGCAAGGCACGTATTTTCGCCATACACTTTCATTTCTTCTGCACGATTTTTCTTAATTTTTTCTGGCGCGCGAGGGGAAAGTGGGCCGGTTTTTTTCTGCTTTTCTTTCACGCCCGTGCTTTTTATCACCACTTTCACATTGGCTGTACCACGCGCATTTCCCATCGTCAATTCTGTGCGTTGTTGCACTTTTTCAGCAGATTTTGTCGCTGTTCTTTCACGCGAGAAAGTGCGTTTGTCGTCCTTTTTGCCACGCGAAGAATGAGGGGAAAAGTGCGGTGCTTTTTTATCTTGTTTTTCGCCAGAATAGCGTTCATTGAAGCGTTTGCTGGAATCTGCTTGCTGGAAAGTCGGTTTTTTTGCGTTCATTTTATGTTGCCAAATTGTGATAAAAATGGGAAAAGTGGGCGAATTTTCACCGCACTTTGTGAGAAATTGAATGCATTATAGCGAAAAAATATCTTTTTTCTACCAAGCCAAGAAGTAAATATTGTAAACTACAAGGCTGAAAAAATGGATTATCAAAATTAGAGTAAAAAATTATGTTGATAAATAAAACGAAAAGGGCAGAAGAAAATTTGCAAGCTTTGCCGAGTTTGGCGCTACAACCCTCGCAAATTGATTTTCTTCATCACCCTGCGGAATTTAAGCAACAAATTATCCAGCTTATTCGTGAAGCAAAAACGCGCATTTATATCACCGCACTTTATTGGCAAAATGATGACGCGGGGCAAGAAATTTTAAATGAAGTGTTTGCCGCTAAAAGCCGTAATCCCGAGCTTGACGTGAAAATTTTTGTCGATTGGCATCGCGCGCAGCGCAATTTGCTTGGCGCAGAAAAATCTGCCACCAACGCCGATTGGTACTGCGAACAACGTGCCATTCATCAATATGGTGAACACGCCCATTTGTTTTTCGGTGTGCCAGTGAACACGCGCGAAGTGTTTGGCGTGTTGCATATTAAAGGCTTTATTTTTGATGATACCTTGTTATATAGCGGGGCGAGCATTAATAATGTGTATTTGCAGCAAAATGAAAAATACCGCTACGACCGTTATCATAAAATCACCCATTCCGCCCTTGCGGATTCAATGGTGAGGTTCCTGCAACAGTATCTCCTGAGTAATCAAGCGGTGCTACCGTTGGATAATTCTGAACGTCCAAAAACCAAAGAAATTCGCCAGCATATTCGTGCTTTCCGTAAAGGCTTGGCAGCAGATGGGCAGTATAAGTTTGTCAACGAAGAAAATTCTGGCTTAAAAATCACCCCACTTTTTGGCTTAGGCGGTGGTGCAAACCTGCTTAACCGTACGATTGAAGATCTTTTCCAAATCGTGCAAGAAAAATTGGTGATCTGTACGCCATATTTCAATTTTCCACGTCCATTACAACAAAAAATACGCCGTTTACTACAAAAAGGCAAACACATTGAAATTATCGTGGGCGACAAAACCGCTAACGATTTTTACATTCCCCCTTCACAGCCGTTCAAAATGGCGGGCGCACTGCCTTATTTATATGAAAGCAATTTACGCAGTTTCAGCCAAAAATTTGAACAGCAAATTGACCAAGGCCAGCTTGTTATTCGCACTTGGAAAGACGGCGAGAACAGCTATCACCTAAAAGGTGTATGGGTGGACGATAGCCATATTTTATTAACTGGCAACAACCTAAATCCTCGCGCTTGGCGTTTAGATGCAGAAAATGGCTTGCTCATTCAAGACCCAGCCCAACAGCTGCAAGCCCAAGTGCAACAAGAGCTAGCCTGCATCCGCCAACACACCACCCAACTAAAACACTACACGGAACTGGACGAACTCTCACAATACCCAGCCCCCGTGCAAAAACTACTAAAAAAATTCGCCCGTATCAAAGCGGATAAATTGGTGAAGATGATTTTGTAAGGTGGCTAAATCTCCCTAGATTTTCAAATATTTGCTATCTTTCAAATCTCCGTTGTTTTTCAACTTTCCCTAATCCTATACATCTAGAAAGTTAAATATTGAGCTCTGTATTGCACAGGGCTCAAGTTGTTTAATGCAGGTTTAATCCGCACTTTGTTATGATAGCGAATATACTCATGCAGCGCCTCCTACAGCTCTACGATATTGACAAAGCGATTCGGGTAAAAACATTCCGACTTCACAATGCTAAAAAAGCGCTCTATCACCGTATCATACCAATTCCCCTTGCGACTCATGCTTTGAATCGCCTTCTCCAAATCCATCATCGGCGAAAGATACAGTTTTTCATTCCCTACGCGAAATTCGGTCACATCAGTGACCCACTTCTCGTTTAACGCCTTCGCTTCAAAATTTCTTGCCATCAAATTTGGGGCGAGATAAGCGGTTCTTCCCGTCTTCATACGCTTTTTCGCTTTTGCGCAGGAACGGATATTTAGGTGACGCATTTGTTTCAGCACTTAGATAATGTCCTTTCTCTTAAATAATACGGTAACCATCTCTTCCTTGATTCGCCCTAAATATGTCCAGTATCAAGTTATCAATGTCGTCTAACCCCTTGACTCTTCTTGCATAATAGAACGTAGCGCGAGGCAGTTGCGCTACTTTCAGTAATTCGGAAAGGGGAAATTGCGTCCTAAACTCTCGGACGGTGGCACATTTTTCCGCTTGAGTTTGAGATCTCTGAGCGCCAAAGACTTTTTTAAATAGGCATTCTCCGCACGAAGGTATTTAAGTTATTGTAATAAAAGTTTTTTTATCAGTTTTGACGGAGCGTTTGGGTAATTTCATCACATTCTTCTTCCGATTAGGCTGACGGATGAGGCCATTAATACCGTATTTCTTAACGCGTTGCAACCAAATCACAATTTGGCTATGGTTGGAAAGACCACAATATTCCGCCGTCTAACGCATGCTCATTTATTGTTTTGAAACTAATGAGATTGCTTGTAGTTTAAATTCTGTTGAATAATGTTTTCCTATAAAAAATCTGCTCCTTAATTTGTGGATGGTGTCCAATTTTTTGGGAGATGATCACTTATTTTTTCGTATAAAAATAAAGTGCGGTTGAAAATCATTGAATTTTTTGTGGCTACAGAAAATTCTATTTCTAAATATCCACTACAGGCTTAGTTTTCCGTCCAGCGTTTAAAAATAAGCGACGTATTCACTCCACCAAAAGCGAAGTTATTATTCATAACATAATCTGTGTGAATTTCTCTTGCGGCGTGGCGGATATAATCTAACTCACCACAACGTGGATCGATATTGTCTAGGTTGAGAGTTGGGGCAAACCAGCTATCCCGCATCATTTCAATGGAGAACCAAGATTCTAATGCACCGCACGCACCGAGTGTGTGTCCAAGATAGCTTTTTTGAGAACTAAGAGGTACGTTGCCAAATAAAGCGGCGGTGGCAAGGGTTTCTGCAATATCACCTTGTTCTGTGGCGGTGCCGTGTCCATTTACATAGCCAATTTGCTCAGGACGTAAGCCTGCGTCTTTTAAAGCCAATTCCATACAGCGTTGCATCGTTTCTTTTTGCGGACGCGTGATATGGCTACCATCGCTGTTCGCTCCATAGCCTACGACTTCTGCTAAGATTGTTGCATTACGCGCTTTGGCGTGTTCAAGTTCTTCTAAGACGAAGATCCCAGCCCCCTCACCGATCACCAAGCCATCACGATCCTGATCATAAGGGCGCGGTGTTTGCTGTGGTTGGTCATTGCGACGACTTGCGGCGTAAAGGGAATCAAACACATAAACTTGTGAAGGGCAGAATTCTTCACCGCCTCCAGCTAACATCATTGGGATCATTCCATATTTGATCGCCTCATAGGCATAACCAATGCCTTGGCTGCCTGATGAGCAGGCGCTGGAGGTAGGAATAATGCGTCCGCTTAAGCCAAAGAAAATGCCGATATTTGCCGCTGTGGTATGGGGCATCATTCGCACATAGGTATTAGCGCTGCTGGTGTTCGGATAGCCTGCCATCATTAAGCCAAGATCTTGAATATCTTTGGTACTACCTGATGATGAACCACTTGCTACCCCCATATTGCCATTGAGTACACAGGGATCTAGTTCGCCATTTTGCAATAACCCTGCATTTGTTAGCGCCATTTCAGCAGCATCAACACAAAGCTGAGCCACTTTCCCCATACTGCGTAACTGCTTACGATTCCAATGGCTTGGCGGTGTGTAGTTGTTGATCGGTGCACCAAGACGAGATTCAATTTCTCCGTCTAACTTGCCCCAATCCATAGTTTGCACCGCATTTTTTTGTTTTGCGAAGGCTTGCTTAATGCTCGCCCAATCACGCCCAAATGCGGTAATACCGCCAACACCTGTTACCACAACTCGTTTCATCATTTGTTCCTTAGCATAATCCGCCATTTACGGCGATCACTTGGCGAGTAATATAGCCGGCTTTTTCATTCATTAAGAAATCTACTGCGTGTGCCACTTCTTCAGGTTCCCCCATTCTTGCCGCGGGAATAGCTTTGAGAATCTCTTCAACAGGCACATTTTCGTCTAAAATTTCTGTATTAATTAACCCCGGAGCAACACAATTTACCGTGATTTTGCGTTTTGCTAATTCCACAGCAAGGGCTTTTGCCGCGCCAATAATGCCCGCTTTTGAGGCGCTGTAATTCACTTGTCCACGATTTCCAATTAAGCCTGACACGGATGTGATACACACAATTCGCCCTGCTTTTCGGCGGCGGATCATCGGCATCATAATGGGGTGAAGAACATTGTAAAAGCCATCTAAATTGGTGCGTAACACAATATCCCAATCATTATCCGTTAAAGCGGGAAACGCATTATCGCGGGTAAGCCCAGCGTTTAACACTACGCCATAATAAGCCCCGAACTGTTCCACATCAGCTAAGAGTTTTTGAGCGGTGTCATTACGATTACTTACGTCAAATTGCAAAACACGCACTTGTCGTCCCATTGTGCGAATTTGTTCGGCAACCGTCTCGGCTTCTGCTACACGGCTACGGCAATGTAGCACAATGTCAAAGCCTGACTGTGCCAACTGTAAGGCAATAGCTTTACCGATACCACGGCTAGATCCTGTAATTAATACACTATTTGTCATTCTTTTTTCTCTTTTGGTGGACGCAATACATTGAGCGTCCCTTCAATAATCAGTTGATCGGTGTTTTTATCTCGAAGTTGGCAATCAAATACGCCAAAGCCAGTGTCATCTTCAAGAGAGCGCTGAATGCGAATTTCTAATGTGCTGCCAACAGGAATATCTTGCTGATAAATATGTAATTTTCTTGTACCAAGCCAATAACCTAGCCCAATAGGCTGACCTGCTCGAACACATTTACAACCCGCCCAAGCCGCAATGCCCTGAGCCATAATTTCAGCCCCTACAAAACTTGCTAGTTTGCCATTTTTTAGCAAAATATGATCCGCACTTACCTGCGCTTGCGCAATGAGAAAATCTTCCCCAAATTCATCAATTTGCTGTAATAACACCATTTCACCACTATGTGGCAAAAGTGGTGCAATATGGGTAATCGGGCAGGTTAAATCAAACATCACTTTCTCCCAAAATGATCACCGTATTATTGCCGCCAAAAGCAAAGGAGCTGCTTGCACCAATGCGTTTTCTGTGCGTCCAGCGGCTGTTATCATCTGTAATCGCAACTTTTGGTAAGGCAGGATCTGGCTCGCCGTCCCATAATTGTGGAGGCAATTTCCCCTCGGGATTGAAATCAGAATGAATCATTCCCCACAAAATTGCCGCTTCTACAGCACCGGCAGCGCCTAATGTATGCCCTGTGTAGGGTTTTGTTGTGGTGCAAGGGGTATTTTCACCAAACACATTATGCACCGCTAAAATTTCCATTTGATCGTTATGGAGCGTGCCTGTGCCGTGCAAATTGATCCAACCGATTTCATCTGCCGCAAGCTGGCTATTTGCTAAAGCGGCTCGAAATGCCGCAATCGCTCCTTCGCCCTCGGGGTGTGGGGAAGACATATGATACGCATCACTGCTCGCGCCATAGCCTAATAATTCCACCGATTGTCCTAAAGATTGTTTGGACAGTACAAACATTGCTGCACCCTCGCCAATATTAATCCCTTTACGATTTGCAGAAAGCGGATTCGTTTGGCGATCAGATAACACAGACAAGGATTGAAAGCCCTTAATGGTTAAAGGCGATAAGGTATCCACACCGCCACAAATCACCGCATCACATAGATTATTTTTCAATAATCGTGCCGCACTCATTAAGGCTCTTGCGCCAGACGTGCAAGCGGTGGAAATGCCATAACATAAGCCATTCAAACCATATTGCCACGCAACAAAATCTGCGGGTGCTGAAAAATATTGTTGTTGCTGTTTAAAAGGAACTTTCGACCAATCTTGATGTTCCGCCGCTTGCTTAAACACCTCAATATTTTCATCTACGCCTGTGGTAGATGTCCCCACCACCACGGCAATGCGATGTTTGCCGAACGTCTGAATGGCTTGCTCAATCTGCGTTTCTAGCTGGGCTAAACAATGCCACAAAAGCTGATTATTACGGCTACGATGTTCGGCGGGAACAGTATCTTGAAAAGGGCGAAGTGGCACATTCACCGCACCATACATTCGTGCATTGTCTGACAGCCCATTTTCACTAAATGGCGTATCACACAAACTTAACGTAGAAGGTGCGCCTGATAATAAGGTTGAAATATGGGCTACCAGCCCCTCGCCTAAACTACTTACCACCGCAGGTTGCGATAAATACAATTTACTCACATTATTCCTTAATTTAGTAACGTTACACGCCAGTGGCTGTGGTCGGTTAAATCAATTTTCCACGCAGGGGATTGCCCTTCAATCGACCACACTGGTTTGTGATTAATAAAATAAACTCGTTGTTTACCTTGCATTTCCACTGCGCTAAATGGAAAAAGCGAAGCGTCTGGGTATAACGCCGTTGCGATCGCAGAAAATAACCACTTCGCTTGTGGATTTGGCATTACAAAACCATCATTTTGCCAACCTTGCGGCGTTAAAATCGCTCGTGCTAAGGGCGCACCAAGGGGATCGGTTTGCACCCAACGCCATTGCTTAGGCTGATATTGTAAGGCAAGTAAACTTTGTTGCTGTGAGAGATGTTGCTCATCTTGCCGTTCAATTTTAAATAATTGGCTCGCTGGCGTATTCGCTGGAAAATCTTGCGGTTGCGGCAAATTCTGACAGCCCATCAAACCACATAGCACAACAGTAATAACCCCAGCTCGCCATTGATTCATTCTTTTTATCATCATATTAAGTGCGGTTGTTTTTTTTTATTTTTTCGATTGTAGCATATTTCTTTTTATTTCAATTCACAGAAAAACGAGAACCTTATGCTATGTACTAACGAATTTGGAAAAACACGCAAAAATCCCACCGCACTTTAATTTTCTATCTATTTTTATTTCTCATTACTCTTGGCTTGCCGCACCACAAATCTCAGCTAACGCAGCAAGGCGCTGTTTTGATTTCGCCACAAATGGATTGGCACTATCCCACGCATAGCCAGCTAAGATAGAAGAAATCATACGGCGAATTTCAGGCTGTGGATCTTTGGCATACACCACATCTTGGAACGAACCATCATACCAGCCATTCACATAAGTGCGGAAGGTATCAACGCCAAGCATTAATGGCTCGGCAAATTCTTTTTGCCAATCAACGCTCTCGCCTTTTAATTGACGTACAATTAACGGTGCTGCAAGATGCGCGGAATGCAACGCAATGGTTACCCCTGATGAAAATACGGGATCTAAAAACTCCGCCGCATTACCCAATAAAGCAAAGCCTTTGCCGTGCAAGGTTTTTACATTCGCAGAATAGCCCTGAATATGGCGATAAGGGAAGTCGTTTTCCCACACTGCATTTTTTAATATCCGTTTTAGCATAGGGCATTCTAACGCAAACTTTTTCAACACCTGTTCATCATCACCATCAAGGGTTTCTGGCAAGCCTACCACGCCAATTGAGCAACGATTATCGGCAAACGGAATTAACCATAACCACACATCACGATGCACTGGGTGAGTGGTAATAAGAATTTTGTTTCGATCAAACTCAGGATCATCAATATTGTCATCAATATGGGTGAAACGAGCCACACGAGCAGGCAAGTGCGAAGGTAACTCTAAATCTAATAAGCGTGGTAATACGCGCCCGTAACCACTTGCATCAAGAACAAATTTCGCGTGCAAATTGTAGCTTTCACCTTTATCGTTACGCACCTGCAATTGCACACCATTGTCTTGAGGTTCAAAAGCTAACACTTCATTGCCAAAACGCACATCAACGCCACGCTTTGCCACTTCATCAATTAAAATTTTATCGAAAATTCCCCGTCTAACTTGAAAGGTTGTGCCAGCACCAGTGGTAAATTTGTCGGTAAAATCAAAATAAGTATAGCGATTGCCCCAAGTGAACGCTGCGCCATTTTTAAATTGGAAACTCGGTTCGCGGTTTACTGCGTCCACCAATTCTGCTTCACGCAAAATTTCCATACAATAAGGCAGTAGGCTCTCACCAATCACAAAGCGTGGGAAATATTGTTTCTCTAACACGCATACAGACAACCCTTGCTTTGCTAACAATGCCGCAGCCACTGAACCTGAAGGTCCTGCACCAATAATTGCAACATCATATTGACTCATTTTTTTCTCCCTAAAAAGTTTAGTTATTATTTACGATACATTATAAACGCAATCCCCACTGCACAGATCACGCCGATACTCACGCTTAGTCCAAACAACGCCACCGCTGGCGTGCTGCTTAACGTGAGCAAACCGAAAGAAATCAGCGTGGTACTGGCCGCGAGTAAAATGGCGAATTGTTTATGCGCAGTCAATGCCGACACACTTTGCAAACACGCCACATAATCCACTGCAATGGCGGAAACTAATAACATTCCAAACATCGCAAACAAACTGATTGGCAAGCCAAGCCAGCCGAAAATCCCCAAGGTGGCAAGCACCGCACAAACTGGCACAAATAACATTTTGCCACTGGTTTTCGCCCCGAAATAACGCCATAACAACAATCCCGCCAACGCGAAAGAAAGCAGTTTCAACCACGCGGCTTGATTACGGGTTTGTTGGAAAGATTCGTTTAAGTGGCTACGCTTGTCTTGCCAGAAAATATCTTGATCATTCGCAAGTTGCGATAAGGCTTGGTGAACTCCACCATTAACTGGAACAATCGCTGCGCATTGTCCGTTTATTTGCCCTAAATATAAACTTTGCCACCCTTGCCCTAAGGGACTTTTTAGCGCGGCTTGTAAAGATACCGTTGGTTGAGTTATCAGCGCGTTAAGCTGTTGTTGCACAATTTCAGCAGTAATACCCATTGCGGTGAGCGGTGCGAAATCCTGTTCAGATAAATTCTGTAATTGTTGGGCAAAATTATGCTGCTGCTTTTCGCTCATTAACCATTGGCTCAAAGATTGATAACTTTCTAGCTGCTGTTGCTGCTTGGCTTGCTTTAATCGAATATCAAGTGCGGTCAATTTTTCGAGTAATTTTTCATCATTTTCTGCTCGCACTAAAAAATATTGCCCGCTTAACTGCATTCCGGTTAATTCACCAATTTTCTGCGCTTGGCTGACTAAGTTGGGCGACAATGCCACCCATTGGCGAATATCATCTTGCCATTTAGATTGCGTAATTCCGCTTACCACAAAAAGACTGAGCATAGCGAGTAAGGCTTTTCGGTAAACCAAAAACTTTTGCAAAAAGCACCGCACTTTGTAAAAGGCATATAACAAATTTGTTGGGCGTTTAGTTTGATAATGGCGGAAAAAATAAGGCAATAAAAGTTGCGTACACAACACCGCTGCCAATAGTGCCGCCGCTGAAAATAGCGCGGTTTGCTGTAACACGGGCAAGGTGGTGAAACCCAGCAAACCGTAGCCAAGCAAGGTGACCAATAAACTCACGCTAAAGGTTAGGCGTAATTTCTGCATTGCAGGCTGCGGTCGCCAGTGGCGAGAAAGCAATGAGCCAGATAACCAATGTAGCGGAAAGTCAATCAACACACCGATTAAGCTCGTACCGATGACCAGGGTTAAAATATGCACTTGTCCAAACCAAGCAAGGGTTGCCACTAAGCCGACCAACACGCCAGCTGCAATGGGGAAAAATAGCCATAACACGCGTAACGAGCGAAATACCACCAGCAATAAGATTAAAGTCAGCCCAATGCCAAAACCGCTCATTAATTGGCTTTCTCGTTCCGCCCCTTGTTTGGCTTGCAGCGCAAATAAACTTGCGCCAGTGATCGCCATTTCCGCCCCCTGTTCTTGCACAAGGTGCTGATTTTGCGCAATCAGTTGCTGCAATGCCAAAGGTGGAGTAAGCCAGTTTTGTGGGGCTAATTCGCCTTGCAATAATACCCAAGTTTTTCCTTGCTCATTGACTGTTAATGCGCCACTTTCTGCCTGCCATTGCACATTGCTTTGTGACTGTGCTTGCGCGAGTGTAAATCGTCCGAAGCCAAGCCAATCTTGATCTAAGGGCAATAAACTTTGTGCCGCGAAAGGGTTACTAATTTGTTGTGCATATTGCTGAAAATATTGATGGGGCTGTTGAATTAATTGTGTACGAATATCCACAGGCAAGGTGGCGAAAGCAAGGGCTTTTACGCCTTCACGAAGCTGATTAAGATCGGGTTGAAATTCACTCGCCACTTGGCTGAACAATCCGCTCTCACGCCAGCGCTGTGCGATTTGTTGCGAAAGTTGCAATGCTTGGTGAGCTTGCGGTGCGCCGACAAGGGCAATAATTTTGCGGTTAAGTTGTTGTTCCTGTTGTTTATCCACTTGCTGCTGCACCGCTTGCCATTGTTGATCCTTAGGAAGCAGCGCTTGTAAATCTGTTTGTAGCCAATTCCCACGCCAAATAAACACCGCCAGCACAACCACACAAAACACCAAGCTCATTACATAGGCAAGACGAACTAATGTAGAAAAAAGTGCGGTGGAAAATTTTGCTGTTTTTATTGGCAAGTGCGACATTTTGGCTCTCACTTTTTATTCTAGTGCTTGCTTCACCGCAGGTGGTAAGGGTTGATTAAGCTGAATGTGCTGAAAGTGAATTTGGGTGCTATCACCTTGCACTTCATTCAATTGCATTGCGGTAACGCTTTGATTTCCCTGCACAATAATTGACGTAAAGATCTGTTTGATTAAGAGTGAACTAGGCGTAAGGTGCAATGTCCATTGTTTTGCATCGCCACTTAATGCCACGTCAAAATGGCTTTTTAGTCCTGACAAATCGCCCGACAACAACCCTAAAAATAAGCGAATTTGTTGCGATTGCGCCATATTTCCGTTGGAAATCCAGTGTTGCCCATTCCATTGCTCAATGCCTTGTGGCGTGATGCGTAATTCCGTGTTAAACGGCTGTTGCATTTTCCACAGCAATCCCTTTTCTGTCACCAAGGCAAATTGCCCACTGCTTTCAATCGGTTGGGGTAATGCTTTGAGAAAGCGTTGTTGCACAAAATCCCCTTGTACATTATGGCTTTGTTGAAGTTGCTTGATCAGATCTTGCTCAGAGAACGCCCAAAGGGGCAAGCTGATTACCCATAACAATAACACCAAATATTTTTTCATTTCTGTTTTTCCTGTACCTTAGGCTAACGGTTGAAAGCCTTTGTAGGCTTCAAAGGCTTTACGCCAATTTTCCGTTGCCTCTAATTGCATTTCGCCTGTTTGGGCGTCCACCACCACTTGTGTGGTGCTGGCAACGGTGAGTTTTTTGCCTGTTGCTAAATCAGTAATCACATAATCAATACGCAGGCAGGTATCATATTCCACTACGGAAAGGGTTACGCGGATTTTTTGACGAAAAAGCGCAGGGCGAACGTATTTCACATTCAGTTGCACAATAGGCCAACCATAACCGTCGGCACGAATATCATCATAAGTGTAGCCAATGTCTTCTAGCAACGCACAACGTGCCATCTCAAAATATTTAATATAATGCCCGTGCCACATAATATGCGCAGAATCCACATCAAAAAAGGGAATTTCATAATCAGATTGATGTTGGCAATAAACGTGTTTTTTCGCTTTCATTCTTTGTTATCGTTCCAAAAATCGTAAAAATTAAACCATTGTAATGGCTGCTCACGGCAGGCTTGCGCCAATACATCAGCATATTGCTGCATTGCCTGTTGAATATGTTGTTGACGCACTTCACCACGTCCTGAAATGGCAGGGCTGAAACGGCGCAATTTTAATTGATAGCGTCCTTGCAATTTCACACAAAACACCGTATTAAGCGGTGCTTTAAGCAATGCCGAAAGCAACCAAGCGCCTTGTGGAAAATCTGCTGGCTTGCCAAGAAAATTAACTTTTTGTGTTTTATCGCCACGCACAGGAATGCGATCTGCGGCAATGGCAATCCATTCACCACGTTCTATACGTTGGTGTAATTCAAACATCTTTTGTGCATCTAAATCCGTTACCTGAATGACAGGAAGCGATTTTGCCCCCGCTTTTTCTAAGGCTTCATTGAAGGCCTCTGCGTGGTGGCTATGTACTAACACGTTCAGCACAAAATTAGGATGATGTCCGCTATCAACTAACGCGCGACAAATTTCAATGTTGCCAAAATGGGAGCATAATAAAATTTGTCCACGGCTTTGATGATCAATGTCGTGATAAAGATTATCCGCATCATCAATATGCAAATCGTGATAGTTAATTTTATTTTGCCACACCGCAAAGCGATCCGTGATTGCTTCGCCAAAAGTCAAAAATTGACGAAAAACCGCCCAAGTTGGTAATTTCACTTCTGGAAAGGTTTGACACAAACGTTGCTGATATTCAGCAATATATTGACGCGCTTTCTTTGAAGTGGCAAAAAAATAGCTCACTACCACGAAGGTCGCAAAGCGGATCGCCCACAAAGGCAGATATGCCACAATCAATCGAGTGAGATTGAGAAAGAATCGAGTACCGCGTTCTTGTTGCTTTGCCCAATGTTTTTCTTGTTGGCTCATAACGGTTTGCCTCGTATCATTCGCCATACCATTTGCCAAAAAAGTTTGGTGTGCATTTTGCTGATTTTCCAGTTATCCGCAAAAGTTCGGAAATGTGATGTGCCATTCTTATCATAACGCACGGGGGTATCCACCCACACCATTGGAATTTGATACCAATGTGCTTTGACAATAATTTCAATGTCAAAGTCCATTCGATCGCCAATTTTTTCCTGTTTCAACAAATCCATCATTGCCACCACAGGATAAAGCCGAAAACCACACATTCCATCTAGAATATCCCGAGAATGGGTGTGAATAGCATTCCAAAAATCGGTAATCTTTCTACCGTATAAACGGGATTTTGGTGCATCATCGCCATAAATAGGACGTCCACAAATAAGTGCGGTGGGATTTTCCGCACTTTTTTGTAAAAAGATCGCCACATCAGAAAGTTGATGTTGTCCGTCTGCATCAACTTGTACAGCATAGGCAAAACCCTGTTCCCAAGCTAGCTTAAATCCCACTTTCATTGCTGCGCCTTTGCCCCCATTCTGCGGACAAAAATGAACTTGAATACCGTCTTGTTGTGCAAGTTCGTGAAGTGCCACTTTGTGCTCAGCTGTTGAACCATCATCAATAATCAGCACAGGTAAATTAAGTTGGCGTAGCTGATGTGCCACGGCACCTACGGTGTTGGAATGATTGTAATGAGGAATAAGGGCAATCACTTGTTGATTTATTGGCTGATTATGCATTGGTTAATTCCTCTTGCTGGCGGAGAAAGGCCTGCTCGAAATCTGCTTTTAAAATTTTTGATTGGCTGTTGCGTGGCAGTTTCTCGGTAAAACGCCAAAAACGTGGCAACGCTGCGGCTTCTTGAGTTTGGCTAAGATGCTGGCGAAGTGAATGAATGACCGCATTACGCCCTTGTGTGCGATATTGGTTTACCCCTTCTTTATTTAACGCCACCCAAGCCGCAGGGCGAGCCTGATTAGGGTGCTGCGCAATAAAGCAATCCACCACCCAAGAATGCTGCTGCAAGGCTTGTTCTATATTAACCAGCGAAATGCGTTTATCACCCAGTTTCACTATGCGATCTACACGCCCAAGCAGTAAAAAACGCTCGCCGTGCATTTCCGCCGCGTCTCCCATAATTTCTGGCAGATCAAGCCAAGGGGATTTCACCCAAAGCGTGCCATTTTCTGTTAATCCTACTGTGGTAAATATGGTCGGCGTCCATAATGTTTCTTGCTCACGAAACGCTATTGCCCCTGTTTCCGTGCTACCGTAGCATTCGATCATTCGGCAAGATAAAGTGTCACGAATACGTTGTGCCGTATCCAAAGGTAAAGGCGAACCTGCGGAAACAACAGCACGAATGCCACAACGCGCAAGTTTGGGATCTTTTAAATTAAGGTGAGTCAGCAAGGCAGGGCTGCTTACCCATAATACATTTTCTGCGTGTAAACTTTCGCTCATCAAATATTCGGGATAATGATATTGCAAGCGTGCCAACGGCCAGCCTAAATAGAGCGGTAAGAAAATTCGGTAAGATAAACCGTAATGATGTTGGGCTGATACACTTGATACCACATATAGCGGTGTATTCTCTGAAAATGCGACACTCTGCGCAATAGCTTGAGCCTCTTGCCACATTTTTTCTGCGGTTTTAACTAAAATTTTTGGCTCACCACTGCTACCTGAGGTTTTAAGCCAAATTTCACTTTGACAATGAGGATCAATTAAAGGCTGAGCTAAAGTTTCAGCATTAATTTGTTGTGCTAAACCAAAGGTGGCAAAGCATTCATTATCCATCAACATCGCATTTTCTTGTGCTAGCCATTGTTGGTTTTCCGCCAATAAATTTGGCGGCAATAACACGCGCACTTTTGCCTGAAAACACGCCAGCAACACACACGCCATTTGGGCTGCATCGTCAAGCCATAAACCTAGGCTATGTATCTGTTGCTGTTGTAATTGCTGACTAATTTGCCACGCACGCAAGGTAAAATCTTGTTTTGACCAAGAAGGATTTAAGGTGATGTCCTTCATTGCTGAAAAATTAATTTGCATGATGTTTTTTTACTTGTTGTCGAATGATCCATTCAATGCCCATCACTAAACCAATGAACACATAGGAAATCACCCCAGAATATAATGCCCAATAATCATAATATTGCCCGAATATTAGTGCGCCCGTAATCACGATATTGATAATAAACACAACACACCATACTTGGGTTACGGTTCGGGTGTAACGCACACCTTCTGCGGTTAAATTCGGTTCTTGCAAGCGGGCTAAACGCTCTACAAAGGTTTGCGATTGCCATAGGCTGCTTGCAAATAAGGTGAGCATTAATCCATTGATAATCACGGGATACCAAAACATTCCCACTAAGGCGCGTGTGCCTGCGATCACCGCTAAAATTAATGCTAGGCAAAAAGAGAAATAACGCTGCGCTGAGGGCTTTTGTAGCAGCCCTTTCACCGCCCATAATGCCGCCATTATCCACGGCAGATAAAACAAAATGGGGCTATTTGCCCCTTGCCACCAAAAAACAATGGGAAAAGCCACCGCACTTACTGCAAGGAATAAGGTGATAAGAACGGAAGTTAGGGCTTTCATTATGTTATTCCGTTAAAAGTGCCACACCGCTACAGCAAGTTTCTTCGGCAACTTTAAGCTGGAACGCGATCCGCCGCTTTTCAGGCTGCCAACTAAGCGTGAGTTCAAATTCATCATTTGGACGTAAAAAATGCTGGAACTTCAAACGATCAATGCTCGAAAAATTAAGATTCCTACCTAAAAAATCCTGCATTTTTTCGCTGATCCATTGTAACTCAATCACGCCCGGCACTAAGGGAAATTCAGCAAAATGATCTTTTAAGAAACGCAACTCTAACGGCACTTTGCCTTTGATAACATATTGATTGCCATCGAGCTCAGGCCTAGACCAAATAGGATCAAGCACGCTTTCCACACAAACTTGATTAAAGGCTAATTTATTAATTTTCGATTGACTATTGCGCGGTAATTTATCAGTAAAACGCCAAAAACGTGGAATGGCGGATTTATCTTGATTTGCAGCAACAGCTTGTTTCAGCCCGGCGATTAATGCACGGCGACCTTGCTCACGGAAAGCATTAATGCCAACCTCCGTTAATCCCACCCACGCCGCTAAACGATTTTGCTCGGGGTGGCGTGCGATATAACAATCTTCCACAAAAGGATGTTGTAATAACTGGCGTTCAATGCTCACTAAAGATGTGCGCTTATCACCAATTTTCACAATACGATCACAACGTCCAAGTAAACGAAAGCCTGAGTCTTCAAATTCCACTACATCTGCGGTTTGCTCGCGTCCTGAAATCCAGTCCGCTTCAATCCATAAGGCATCTTGTTCATCTTGCCCAAGCTGGCTATTTGGTAACCTTTGCCAAAGATGAATATCATCACGGATTGCAATTGGGCCTGTTTCCGTACTGCCGTAAATTTCTACCACAGGAGCGTGAGTTGCTGCACGGATTTGAGTTGAAACATCTTCAGCCAATGCGCCACCTGAAGAAACAATACCACGCAGATTTTTTGGCATTGCCATTGTGTCCCAAGCAATACTTGATAACATTGCAGGGCTACTCACAAGCACGGCATTTTCTGATTGGTTAAGCGCTGATTTGATACACTCAGGATAAAATAATTGCTTACGCCCAATTTGCCAGCCAAGCGCTAACGACATCATAATATGCACGGTTAAGCCATAAACGTGCTGAATGCTCACCGTGCTAATGGCACGCCATTGATTATCCGCTGGGAAAGGCAGAGCCTCTGCCAACACTTGCGCACTGCGCCACATTTGCTGCGCGGTTTTCACGATGGTTTTAGCTTCCCCCGTGCTGCCTGAGGTTTTCAGCCAAATTTCTGTTTGGGCGTTACGATCAAAGTGCGGTGCAAAATTTTCTTGTTTTTGTACCTGCTGATCGCCACCAAAATCCTTAAACGCCATATAAGGTGAGAGTTCAGCGTCATTATCACATAACCAGAACTGAGCGTGCTGCGCAACCCATTCACGGCTTTCTTGGGTTAAATTGGGTGGAAAAAGCACGCGTACATCAGCCTGCCAAGCAGCAAGCAAGGTGCAGGCAAGATTTGCGCCGTCTTCTAACCAAACTGCAATAGATTTCACTTTTTGCTGTTTGAACGCTTGCGCCATTTGTAGGGCTTTGTAAGCAAAATCGCCATAGCGCCAATCGGGCTGCGTGGCGATAAGACTATGTTCCGTGTAATTAGGCATTCTGAGAGTCGTCTGTGGCTTGTTGGGCTTTTTGGCTCATTTTTAACACTGCTTGCACCACATCATTTACCGTACGCACATTGCGGAAATCTTCAGGTTTCACTTTGTATCCTGTGTTGCGTTTGATGTAGTCAATTAAATCAATGGCGTCAATGCTATCAATTTCTAGATCTTCATAAAGATTCGTTTCTGGTGTGATTTTATTGGGATCAATTTCAAATAAAGATACCAGGGCTTCAGAAAGTAAATCTTGGATTTGTTGTTCTGTCATCATCGTCATTAACCTTGTTGTGAGCGAATAAAGGCGGCTAAAGTATTGACATTAGTGAAGTGATCGCGCAATGCGTGCTGTTCACTATCTAATTGTAAATTAAAGGCTTTTTGTACTGCTAAACCGAGTTCTAGCGCATCAACAGAATCTAGTCCTAAGCCCTCATCGCTAAACAGCAATGTATCATTTTCAATATCTTCTGGGCTAATGTCTTCCAATGCTAAACTTTCGATAATGATATTTTTAAGTTGTTGTTCTAATTCCATTTTATTTATCCTTTTTGTTGAGTTTGAGAATTAAAATAATCGTTTAAATATTGTGTTAAGCGACGTGCTGCCAAAGGTAAAGGTTTTTCAGCAAGCCAAGTTTGTGGGTCAATGTCCTCTCCCACAGAGAGCTCATAAGTAATGCGGCTTTTAGGTAATTGATACCAAGGTTGCCCCTTTTTGAAATTCAGCGGGTGCATTTTGATCACCACAGGAGTAATCACTTTTGCGCTACGCAAACCAATAGATACTGCACCACGGTTAAGTTTCACCACACCGTCCCAACCTGTTCTAGTTCCCTCAGGGAAAAGTAAAATTGCCTGTTCTTTCAGCACGTTATCGCATTGTTCTAACAGCTCAAGGGATTCTGTGTTCGGCAAAAATCCACAAGCCAAAATTTGGTTTCGCATTGTTGGGTTACGCAATAAATCTTGTTTCACAATGCAATTTAGCTCTGGTGTTTTAGCTAAAGTCAGCACCACATCAAGCAAAGAGGGGTGATTGGCGATAACTAATTGCCCGGCACGCCCTAATTTTTCAAAACCTTGATATTTGACTTCTAGCACGCCACTCCAAACAGTAAAACGCACAAAATAATGCCAAATTTTTCCAACAAAACGGCGTACTTTTAATTGCGTAGCTAAGTTTTGTGGGCGGCGTGCATAAGGGTATAACACCAGTTGCAATAATGTTCCTGCCACGCCCCAAAAAACGAATCCTATGGCAGTGGCAAGAAAACGGCGTAGCCAATCTAATTTTTCTGCCATAACCAAATATCTCCACGCGAACTTGGGGTTTGCCACTGAGATTGGTCTAAATATTGTTGCTGCACCCAAAATAACGCATTATCACTATATTTTTCTGCAAGATCGCCACGTTTTTCAGAGCAATGTAAGCTAAGTTGATATTGGTTGCCTTTTTCTACTACTAAGGCTAACGCATAACCAAAAGGCTGACGCACCACAGGTTCGGCATTATATTGTTCTGCCAATGGGGATTCTGCAACCACCACAAGCACGCGTTCTTGCCCTTCTTGCAACAATAAATAAGCCTCAAGCAATGCCACTTCCAAATTATCTTGTTGTGCCATAATTGCCGTGGTTTCTGCTTTGACTTGGCGCA
The DNA here is from genome assembly GCF_049366555.1 of Avibacterium volantium. GTDB lineage: Bacteria > Pseudomonadota > Gammaproteobacteria > Enterobacterales > Pasteurellaceae > Avibacterium > Avibacterium volantium_A. The sequence continues at coordinate 62,851 of NZ_JBMMGT010000013.1, forward strand.
TTTCCGACCATTGCCCCACCAGCGCATTATGCACAGATAAATTGAATGAAGTCGGTGAAACATCACCCTCTGTTAAAAGACTATGCCAAAGGGCAAAGTTTCGATTGATTTCGCTATTGGCAGAGGCATAAACCACAGGGATATTTGGTTGTTCTTCCATAAGATCCCAAGCGGCTTCAAAAAATAAGCGAGCCAGCTCACTTAAACGTCGCCGTTTTAAAGGGGGAAGAAAGGCTAACTTAGGTGCAAAAGGCTGCCATAAATGGCTATTCTTCGCCCAATGAGCTTCGCCTAATTGCCAATCTTGGCGAGAAAGTTCACGGTTAGTAATCACTTTCCAGCCACGCAAGGAAAAATTAAACTGACAAATTTCGGTGTTCATTGATTATCATCTAAATAATTTGTTAATCATTACATCAGTTTGGCTTTGTAAATCCAGCTTCACTCGCTCTTGGCGCTTGTTATACACAGCAAGACCAACAATTCGTTTATTTTGCTCAACGGTCAAACGAGCTCGACCAATAATAGCGCGGTTGTTACGCAAGCTTACTCTTAATACAGAACTACAGTTTACTAATTCATTTGGTTTAGCAAAATATGCACGAATTCCACGCTTTTGCAAACTCGTCAAAATGGCATTAGAAAAGCCGACTGGAGCGTGTTTCAAATCTGCGGTAACACATAATGGCTGTTTTAACAAGGGCACAGGGACTGGCACGGGATCTGCTGAAATACACCCCGTTAAAACGAACGCTAATGCGCTTATTGCCAGTAGTTTTTTCATTGTCAAATCCTTCAAATATTTACTCAGGAAGAAACTCAGTGAATTAATAATAAGAACTAAGGAATATTATTGAAATAATTCATTAATCATTAAGTCTGTTTGACCTTGCAAGCCCACTTCTTTTACACGCTCTGCTTCATCGCCACGTCTTTTGTATGTGATAGAGCCAAGCACTTGCTTATCTTGCACAACAGTTAAACGCGCACGGGCAATAATGGTGCGATTACCGCGAACAGCTGCTTTTAAAATTGATGTACAGCCTGCTAGTTCACGTGATTTAACAAAATTTGCCTTAATGCCACGTTTCTTTAAGCTCGCTAAAATCGCGTCAGCAAAATCTTCAGGGGCTTTTCGTAAATCAGTGGTAACGCATAATGGCTGTTTAAGGCTGCTTAATTGCACAGGTTGTGAATCACTAATACCAGCAGCGCAACTCACTAAAGTCGCGGCACATAAACAAATGGAAAATAATTTTTTCATTATAAAAACCTAATTAGTTATTAATAAAAAATATTGTGGAAGTTTACCTTAATTTACGTTAAATTACCAAGCGGAAAAGCAACCGTTTACGATAGAATAATCACCTAATCTCACGCATTTTATTAATGCTCACAAAAAAAGGAAAAACTATGAAACATTCAGGAAAACTTGCTATTGCTTTAACAGCCCTTTTACTCGCAGCTTGCGCCCCTAGAGATACCACCCATTATTACTCCATTCAGGAAGCATTAAATTCTCCTGAAGCAAAAGAAGTGTTAGATCCAAAAATTAAACTTTATTTTGGCAAACCTGCGCCAGGTAAAGTTGTCAAAGCGGGGTTAGTGAGTAATCGTAAAACCAATGCGGCAAATAAGAGCGATGAAAAATCTTGTCAATGGGCGTTTCTAACTGTAGTGAAACAATTCCAAGATACAGCGAAAAAACAAGGTGCAACCAAAGTGGGCAACCTTATTAGTTTCTATAAGAAAAATCCTTATCGTAGTACAACACAATACGAATGCCACGCTGGTAATTTAATGAGTGGCGTTGCCTTAAAAGGCGATATTGTTCGCTAATTCATTTCTTTAAGTGCGGTCGAAAATTTGGAAATTTTACACCGCACTTAACATTTTAGCTGGCTTGACAATCACATTATCAAATTTATAATTTCGCGCCGAATTTTATTGGCACACATTTTTTAGCATTTAACTTTATGGACACGCATTCACCTAAACATATCCTTGTGGTTTCTTATTCACAAACAGGGCAACTTTCTCGTTTAGTAGAGAATTTTCTGCAACCATTATGCACACAGCAAGAGATCATTATTGAAGAATTTCAGGTGAAACCGCAGCAAGATTATGCGTTTCCGTGGAAATTTACCCCATTTTTTAACACCTTTCCTGAAAGTGTTCACTTACAACCTGCGCCAATTGAACCACCACAATTACAGCGTGATCACTATGATTTAGTGATCATCGCCTATAGCGTTTGGTTTCTTTCCCCCTCTCAACCCATTACTGCGTTTTTGCAAAGTGAGCAAGGTAAACAAGTCTTGCACAACACGCCTGTGATCACCTTAATCGGCTGTCGTAATATGTGGTTAATGGCACAAGAAAAAGTCAAAGCCTTGTTACATCAAGCGGGCGCAACGCTGGTGGGCAATATTGTTAAAACCGATCAATCTAATGCGTGGGCAAGTTTTATCACCACGCCCTTATGGCTGTTTACAGGCAAAAAGCGTCCTTATGAATGGTTACCTAGCGCCGGCATTAGTGAAGAAAATATTACCGATATGCAGCGATTTGGTCGAGAACTTGCAGAAAAATTAGCAGAAAATGCCTCGCTCGATCAACCGCTATTTCAACATATGGGCGCGGTGCAAATTGATGAGAAACTGATGATGAGTGAAAAAGTGGGACACCGCAGTTTTTATTTATGGGGGAAATTATTACTCAAGTGCGGTCAAATTTCGCCACGTTTACGCCAAGCGGTGCTGTATGTTTATATTGCTTTTTTAGTCTTATTAATTATTACCGTTGTGCCAATTTCTGCCCTAATTAAGCGTTTACTAAAACCTTTATTAAAAGAAAAACTTGAACGCCAAAAACGCTATTTTGCTGCACCATCTGGAGAATAATGATGTCGCAACTTTCTGAGGTTTATATTAATTCTGTGACAAGTTTTTTGCCAAATGATCCCGTTACCAATGATCAAATGGAAGCCGTGTTGGGAATGGTCGGTGATGTGCCTTCCCGTGTCCGCAATATGATTTTACGTTCTAATGCCATTCGCACACGCTATTACGCCCTTGATCCAAAAACACGCCAAGCTACGCACAGCAGCACAGAACTTGCAGTCTGTGCCATTGAAAAATTAGTGGAACAGGGCTTTGATATACAGCAGCTTGACTGTTTAGCCTGCGGCACCTCTTACCCTGATCAAATTATGCCGGGGCAAGGGGTGATGGTACACGGCTTAATTCCCAATGCGCCGGCTTGCGAAGTGCTAACCACCGCTGGGGTTTGCGTGGCGGGAATGGCGGCGATGAAACACGCTTATAATGCCATTCGCACAGGGGAGCATCAAAATGCGATTGCGGTTGCTTCCGAAACGGCTTCAGCAGTAATGCGGAGCGAAAATTTTCGTTCAGAAATCAATCATAAACAATTAGACAATGCCAAGCCTGAAATCGGCTTTGAAAAAGATTTTTTACGTTGGATGCTATCAGATGGAGCTGGTGCAGCACAACTCAGCCACCGCCCAAATCCACAAGGCATTAGCTTTAAAATTCATTGGATTGATCTCATCTCCTACGCCAATGAAATGCCTGTTTGTATGTATGCAGGGGCAGAAATCGACAATGGCAAGTTTATTAGCTGGAAAGCGGTGGATAACGAACACCGCGACAAATACAGCCTAATGGCAATTAAACAAGATGTAAAATTGCTCAATGAAAATATCGTTAGTTACACGGTGGAAAAAGCCTTATCGCGTTTAATCGACAAATATCAGCTCAGCGCTGAAAAAATTGATTATTTTCTACCGCACTATTCTTCAGGCTTTTTCCGTAACAAATTATCGGAAGGGTTACAGCGCATTCAGTTTGATATTCCGCAAGAAAAATGGTTTACCAACCTTGCCGAAAAAGGAAACACAGGCTCCGCTTCCATTTACATTATTTTAGAAGAGTTTATGCGCACTTTCCCACTCAAAAATGGGCAGAAAGTGCTGTGCTATATTCCTGAGAGCGGTCGTTTTTCCTCTTGTTTTATGCTGTTGGAGGTGGTGAATGGAAATTGATGACATTCCCCAAGACAATAGTCGCATTTTTCGCGGGCAAAAAAAGATCATCTACGCCACGCAAAATGGGCATTACCAGCCTAGCACTAGCACAGGCTGGCAAACGGAAGAATTTGCTACCCACCAAGCCGTTGATGCCTTAAATGAACTGACTGAACAGGCATTGCAGGCGGTTAAAAAAGGGGAAAAG
>NZ_JBMMGT010000014.1:0-55393 GCF_049366555.1 Avibacterium volantium
GTCCTACGGCATCACTGAAACAGAAAATAATCACTAAAACTGCGATTGTTGAACATAAGATAGATAAATTTAAAAAACTTACGCGGCTTTCTTTTTTGCCCGCTAGTAATCTCAAACTTTCAAGATTAGTGCGAGAATAACCATCTAGCATTGATAATGTCGTACCGAAAATACACATAAATGCGATAAAGGCAATGAGGTCTTTTGCCCATTCACCAATGGTTGAAGAATACATATTGATAAGCTGTGCAATATATTTCCCCCCTACCATTTCAACGGTTTCGTTGGAGCCAAATTGCACTAGCGCACCCAATGCAAGAAACACTAACGCTAAAATCGCAGTGCTAACATAGCCAACATTAAAATCAAAAATCCCATCTTTATAAGATACTTTAGTTAAACGGCGTTTTGCCACCACCCACATTGAATTAATGACGGAAAGTTCAATCGGAGCTGGCATCCACCCCATTAGCGCCACAATAAAAGCTAATGCGCTTAAATTCCAAGGTGATGGGGAAATATAATCATCGGCTGCAATTCCTTGCACGCCATTACGCATCAGTGCGATTACCACGGCGGCAACGGTCGTTACCGTTAATGCAATCATAATCACTTTCGCTAAACCATCTAATAAGCGATACTTCCCAAAAAGTAAAATCACTGCAGCGGAAGAAATCATTATTGCGCTTAAGATAGACATATTAACTGGTGTAGGTAACACAAAATTAAGAATAACCGCACACAACAAGGAAATCGCTGTCATATTAATGGCGGTTGAGAAAATATTAAGTAAAAAGAAAACCCATAAATATAATTTTCCTTTTTGGCGATAACCGTCAAGTAAGGTATTGCCTGTATCTAGCGTGTATTGCACACCGAAACGGAAAAAAGGATATTTAAAAAAATTTGCAAGAATAATGATAATTGCAAGTTGCCAACCATAAATTGCCCCAGCTTGGGTAGAAGCAATAATATGCGATCCGCCGATGGCGGCTGATGCCATTAAAATCCCCGGCCCTAGGGAGCTAAACTTAGTTGTCCAGCCTGTTTTTGTTGTGTTTGTGGTCATAGTTATTCCTTATGAAAAAAGGAAATGATTATAATTGATATAAATGCAAAAAACATAAGTGCGGTGTAATTTTTTACAACTTTTTTACACTATAAAAAGAAGAATAAAGGAAAATCTATTAGGAAAGATAATGGCTGGGGTACTAGGATTCGAACCTAGGAATGCCGAGATCAAAACCCGGTGCCTTACCGCTTGGCGATACCCCAATAGGAAATTCTTTAAGAAAAGAAGATTGAAATATTAGATAGTATGGCTGGGGTACTAGGATTCGAACCTAGGAATGCCGAGATCAAAACCCGGTGCCTTACCGCTTGGCGATACCCCACCTACTAAAGAACTGCAAGCTAATGAATGGTGCGGGACGAGGGACTTGAACCCACACACCTCGCGGCGCCAGAACCTAAATCTGGTGCGTCTACCAATTTCGCCAGTCCCGCAATATGGTGGCTATGACGGGATTCGAACCTGTGACCCCAACATTATGAGTGTTGTGCTCTAACCAACTGAGCTACATAGCCAAACACTTTGCATTCACCTCATCGGCTTTGCGGGGCTAATTATGCTGATCTGACTCCCCTTCGTCAACTCTTTTTTTATGCTTTTTTCTAAATTCTTTCTCATTCGCATAGAGATTATACAAATCGGCGTAAAAGCAACCGCACTTTACTCGGTTAATAAATGTTGTAGCAATCTGCCATCTAATAAGGCTTGTTTAATCAATGCAAATGCGCCAATCACATCTTCATTTTTTAATTCAGATGCCACCAGTGGCGTGCTTTTCACAAACGCGGGTAAAGCTAAATTGTCTAAGGTTCGGCGAATGGCCGCAAACAGCACGCTTTGTGCTTGCGTAATCTCCCCTGAAATAACAATTTTTTCAGGATTAAACATATTGACACTCATCGCCAATACGCGTCCAATCTGCACGCCAACGTGTTCGATCAAATCCACTGCCACGGCATCTTGCTTATTTACCGCTTTACAAATCGCTTCAATATCGTGACTTTCTAAAGAAATCCATTTGCTTTGATAACCATCTTCTAGCAAACGCTGCATTTTTTCTTCAATTGCGGCATTGCTCACCACCGTTTCCAAGCACCCCACATTGCCGCATAAACAACGCTTACCCAAAGGGTCCACCTGAATATGCCCAATTTCTCCCACATTATTTTTATAGCCGAGAAAGACTTCGTGATTAATCACAATGCCTGCGCCAACGCCACGATGAATACGCAATAATAAGGAATCATAGCAATCTTTGGTAACACCAAAATAATGCTCCGCTAAGGCTAAACTTCGCACATCGTGGCCAATAAAAGTCATTAATTGGAAGTGTTCTGCAAGGTGATTCGCCAGCGCCCAAGGTTTATCAAGGGATAAATGCGGTAAATATTGAATGTCGTTGGTCTTCACATCCACAAAGCCCGGCACAGTAATGCCAATGGCAATAAATTCCGCATTTTTACGCTGATTTTTTTCGATAAACTGCGCAAGGTGCGTTATTAAAAATTGCTCAATTTGCACCGCACTTTGATAGTCAGGCAACAGCACAATTTCTCTTTTTAACAGCTTGGTAGAAAGATCCATAGTAGCAAAGGTTACCTGTTTACGCCCTAGATGAATTAGAATAGTACGAAAAGCTTTATGCTCAGCGACAATCGAGGTGGCGCGACGCCCCCCCGTAGATTGCTGCTGTTCCACCTCTTTAATCAGCCCTCGCCCTAACAGGTTACGCGTGATTTTGGTCACACTCGCTGGGGCAAGTTGGCTCAGTTCAGAAATTTGAATACGAGAAATCGGCCCTTGCTGGTCAATTAATTTATAAACCACCGCACTATTCATCTGTTTAACAAAATCAACATTCGCGATTTGATGATTATCCCGCATTCTTTTTCCCACACATAAAATACATAAAACGAATAATGCTGTATTTTAAAATGAATTGGGCAAAATGCCTAGACTAGAAAATGGCTAAACAAAAAGGCAACCGAAGCTGCCTTTATTTCGTATTTAAATAGCACTCAAAGTGCGGTGATTTTTACTCGTTTTTATACCACGTCCACTGCCCATTGACTGCGCTGCCTAGCACGTCAAAATCATTGTTAAACACAGTCAAATTAGCGATTTTTCCTTCTGCAATATCGCCTAAATGATCATCGACACCAATGGCTTTGGCTGGGTAGTAATTGCACATTCTTAGGGTTTCATCAAGTGGAATGCCCACTTGTTTCACCGCATTTTCTACCGATTCAATCATTGTGATTGCAGAACCGCCGAGCGTGCCGTTGGCGTCATAGCATTTGCCATCACGCACATACACGGTTTTGCCGACAAAGTCGAAAGATTCAATATCCGCGCCTGCGGCGGCTGTGGCATCTGTAACAATGCACAGTTTATCGCCTTTCACTTTTTTATCAATTTTGATATTACCGAATTCAACGTGCAAGCCATCAACGATAATACCCGTGTAAATATCGCTATCTAACACCGCGCCGACAACGCCCATTTCACGTCCTGAGCTAATTGGCGACATCGCATTGTGCAAGTGAGTGGCGAACGTTGCGCCATTGGCAATGGCTTGTTTAGCCACATCATAAGTAGCGTTAGAATGCCCAATAGAAACCACAATCCCACTTTGTACAAAATCACCAATATATTTTGCCGTTGGATTTTCAGGGGCAAGGGTGATTTTAGTGATCACCGCTGAATTTTGGCATAGAAAATCTTTCATTTCAGAGCTTATGGCTCGAATATATTCTGCCTGATGCACGCCTTTCTTTTCGACACTTAAATAAGGGCCTTCCAAATGCAAACCAAGGGCTTGATTTTTATGCTTTTTAAGATATTCCCCCATTACCGAAACAGCTTGCTTAATGCCCTCATCATCTGCTGTGATAAAGGTTGGCAGATAACTTGTTGTGCCAGAACGCAAATTGGTTTGCTGCATAATTTCAAGGGTCTTCACGGAGGTATCGCCATTAAACATCACGCCACCACAGCCGTTTAATTGCAGATCAATAAATCCTGCTGTGAGATTATTCCCTTTTAGATCAATTTGTTGCATTCCTTCAGGCAGATTTTCTTGTGGCAAGATAGAAAGGATTTTTTCATCTTCCACAATCACCGCGTGTCCATAAAGCACGGCTTGGGCGGTATAAATCACGCCATTAACTAACGCATAACGCATTTTTTCACCTTCTTTTTTATTCGCTATAACACACTATGAATGGCTTTGGCTTCTAACTCAGTGAAATATTTCACGGTTTTCACTTTTAATTCCTGCGTTGCAGGTTCATCACAAACAAAGATTGCGTGGCGGTGTAGCTGTAACGCACTGATCGTCCAAAAATGGTTCACACTTCCCTCTACACCCGCTTGCAAAGCAAGGGCTTTATTATGCCCTGTGACTAAAAGCATCACTTCTGCTGCGTCAAGCAACGTGGCAACCCCAATGGTTAAGGCATATTTTGGCACTTTATTCACATCATTATCAAAAAAACGTGAATTAGCGATAAGGGTATCTTCTGTCAGGGTTTTAATTCTGGTGCGAGAAGCCAGCGATGACGCTGGTTCGTTAAAGGCGATATGGCCGTCCACGCCAACGCCGCCCATAAATAAATTGACCTTGCCGTAAGATTGCATTTTTTCTTCATAACGGCGACATTCAGCATCAAGATCAGGCGCATTGCCGTCTAATAAGTTAATATTTTTTTCTTGAATATCAACGTGATCGAAAAAATTCTTATACATAAAAGAGCGGTAACTTTCTGGGTGATCTTTTGGCAGCCCAACATATTCGTCCATATTAAAGGTCACCACGTTCTTAAAGCTCACTTCTCCAGCTTGATAAAGTTTGATTAATTCTTTATAGGTTTGTAACGGCGTGCCGCCTGTGGGCAATCCCAACACAAAAGGGCGTTCTTCCGTTGGTTTAAATTCATTAATACGATCAACAATATGACGTGCAGCCCATTTGCTGACTTGCTCGGCGGTTTTTAAAGGAATTAAACGCATAGCTCTCTCCTGTTTGCTATCTCAATTTCATTATTTTGAAGTATCATTTCATAATTTTCATTATAAAATAAGATTAACTTCAAAGAGAAATAGAATTTTAACGAAAAGAGAAAATCGTGATCTAAATCACAAAGAGAAAAATTTGCAAAAATAATACCGCTCTATAAAAAAGCGGTATTCTTCTATCATCAGGAATGAAAGGTTAGAAATTACGCCTTACCCCAAACTTCCTCAACAATTTCACGAATAAAATTCAGTTTGTTCCATTGTTGCTCTTCTGTCAGGATATTGCCTTCTTCCGTTGAAGCAAAGCCACATTGCGGGCTTAAACAAAGCTGGTTGATGTCCACATATTGTGCGGCCTCTTGAATACGTTTGATGATTTCGTTTTTATCTTCAAGATTGCCGTCTTTTGAAGTAACCAAACCTAGCACTACTTGCTGATCTTTAATAAAGCGCAATGGTTTGAAATCGCCCGAACGATCGCTATCGTACTCAAGGAAGAAGCCATCAACGTTACAATGCCCAAATAGCGTTTCTGCCACAGGTTCATAGCCGCCTGATGAGAACCAAGTTGAGCGGAAGTTACCACGGCAAATGTGCATTGTAATCGTCATATCCGCTGGTTTCGCGGCAATAATGCGGTTCACCATATACACATAATCTTTCGCCAGTTGCTCTAAATCGAAGCCACGTTCTTGATAAGCTTGACGCTTTTCTTCAGAACATAATTCACCCCAGCTCGTGTCATCTAATTGCAGGTTACGGCAGCCTAGCGCATAGAATTTTTGCATCGCACTAATATAAGCGTCTGCAATATCATCAAGTAATTGCTGATTGTTATTTTTGTAACGCTCAATTGGCTGATAATCCGTTTCACGCACCGTACAAATTAAATGTAACATTGAAGGCGATGGAATGGTGAATTTGACAGGATAATCACCAGCGATTTGCTGTAAGGAACGGTAATGTTCAAGGAATGGGTGAGTATCCGAGAAACCGATTTTATCAACAATTTTCAACGTCTTAGGACGAACATTATGATGTTTAAATTGAACAGAAAATTTTTCTGCTTCCACTTCTTCCACGCCATCTAACGCACTTAAAAATCTAAAGGCCAAAAGGTACGGGCGAAACTCCGCATCAATTACGGCTGGTAAGCCCACTGCTTTTTGTTGCGCCACTAAATTGGCAATTTCTTTATCTTCCACTTGGGTAAGAACCGCACAAGAAATATCCCCACAGCTACATTATTGGCACGCCTGTTTTAAACTTTCAGGACGTAAAAAACTGCCAACAATATCAAAACGATAGGGCGCTTTATCACGAAGTTGTGCATTAGGAAATAGTTTGCTCATAATCACTCTCTTTTAGTTATATTTAGATAGAAAGCCGTAATTTTAACAAAAAATTCACACATATTCTAAAAAAATCCCAAAACACCACCGCACTTTTAAAACCACAATAATTTTTACGATCGAGATCGCAAAACCAAATTGCATTTTCCACAAGCACTAAAAAGTCGCTTAATATCCCAACCAAATTTTTATTGCGCAGAAAAATCGGGGAAAAAATTATGCTTTATATTCAGCGTATCCTGCTCATTTTATTCGCACTATGCTCAGCATTAGCTAAGGCCAATCCGCCAGATTTAATGCTACTTGGCACTTACCACAATCAAAATGTGCAAGGTTGGGTGATGAGCGAAAAGTTAGACGGCATCAGGGGATATTGGGACGGTAAACAGCTTTTTACAAGACAGAATAAAATTCTCACGCCGCCATATTATTTCATTAAAGATTTTCCGCCTTTTGCCATTGATGGTGAACTGTTTAGCCAACGCAATGCGTTTGAGCAAATTTCTTCTATTGTGCGTTCGCAAAAAGATAAAGGTTGGGAAAAATTAAAGCTTTATGTGTTTGATGTGCCTAATGCCAAAGGCAATTTATTTGAACGTTTAGCCGTGTTGGAAAATTATTTAGCCCAGCACCCAAGCCAATATATTGAAATTATTAAACAAATTCCAATCAAACATTATGCCCAAGTACAAGATTTTTTGCGTGAAGTAGAACAAAAACAAGGGGAAGGCTTGGTGCTGCGTAACCCTAATGCACCTTATGAAAACAAACGCAGTCAGCAAATTTTGAAATTAAAGACCGCACTTGATGAAGAATGTGAAGTGATTGCACACCATAAAGGCAAGGGGCAATTTGCTGATAAACTCGGTGCGATTACTTGTAAAAATCAGCGTGGCGAATTTCGTATCGGTTCAGGTTTTAAATTATCGGATAGAGAAAATCCACCACCAATCGGTTCAATCATTACCTACAAATACCGTGGTTTGACACAAAAAGGGCTGCCACGATTTGCCACTTATTGGCGGAAGAAGGAATAATAGCGCATAAAAAATCCCCTTGAAATCAAGGGGATTGATAAAGTGCGGTGGAAATTAAGCGAGAATTTTATCTAATTCTGCACTCACTTCTTCCACTTTTTGCGTACCGTCTAAACGGAAATATTTTGTATTGCCCGCTTCGGCTTCAGCTTGGTAATAATCAACCAACGGTTTGGTGGTGTTGTGATACACTTTCAAGCGATCTAATACGGTTTCAGGCTTGTCATCAGCACGGATAATTAAATCTTCACCGGTTACATCATCTTTACCTTCCACTTTTGGCGGGTTATACACAACGTGGTAAGTACGTCCAGAAGCTTGGTGAACACGGCGACCACTCATACGCTCAACAATCACTTCATCTGGCACATCAAATTCCAACACATAATCAATGCTGATGCCTGCGCTTTTTAAGGCGTCCGCTTGCGGAATGGTGCGCGGGAAGCCGTCTAATAAAAAGCCTTTCGCGCAATCTTCTTGTGCAACACGCTCTTTCACGAGCGAAATAATTAAATCATCTGGCACAAGCTGCCCTGCGTCCATTAAGGTTTTCGCTTGTTTGCCTAATTCTGTTCCCGCTTTAATTGCCGCGCGCAACATATCGCCCGTAGAAATTTGCGGAATACCGAATTTGTTCATAATAAATTGTGCTTGCGTGCCTTTACCTGCACCCGGCGCACCTAAAAGAATAATCTTCATATCAACCTCGTTTATAAAAAAATCTGCGATAACATACCTTTAATAAGTCGAAAACTCAAGGGCGATGAAAATCAAAATTAACTAATTTGCAAAAAATTCATAAAAAAGCACCGCACTTTATTTTCCTTGCTCTCACGAAATCTCTTCCGCAAGTTCCTTTTGTGAAGGGGATTTGCGGTATTTATCCACCCATAATAAGAAATTAGCATAAACCGTTCCTGCCACAGAGTGCCACACGCACGCCACGGCACAAACCACCGCTGATTCTGGAATAGTTGGGAAGAACTTCATACTTAATCCGGTGGCTAAGCCTGCGTTTTGCACGCCCACTTCCAAGGAAATAGTTTTCTTTTTTGCTAAGCTCATTCCAAATAATTTGCCTGAAGAATAGCCAAGGGCGTAGCCGATAAGGTTATGCACCACGATACAAAGCAAAATCATTAAGCCTGATTGTAAGAAATAATCCCCATAAATGGCGACCACACCGCCCACAATAAAGGCGAAGTTAATCACTGCCACGCCCGGCATTAACGCTTTGATGTCTTGGAACCATTGTTTGCGGTGTAAGCTGATGTTTAAAATCGAGCCCACCGCCACAGGCAACACAGTCACTAAAAGCATAAATTTAAACATTGCCCAGCCGTTCATTTCCACGCTTTGGCCTACCAAATAATTTAGCAATAATGGCGTCATTACTGGCGCTAGTAAGGTTGAAACGGTGGTCATTCCCACTGAAAATGCTACATCGCCTTTGCATAGGAACGTCATAATGTTAGATGCCACACCACCAGGGCAAGAGCCAACTAAAACTAAACCAAGGGTGAGCGCAGGAGAAAGATCAAAACTTTTTGCAATAGCAATCGCCACAAAAGGCATTACGGTATATTGCACAATGGTACCAATAAGAATATCCAGTGGGCGTTGCGCTAACACTTGATAATCTTTTTTACCTAAGGTCATTCCCATTGAAAGCATAATAATACTGATGATGAAAACCTGCGTATCGCCTTTTACCCAAGTGAATAATTCAGGTTTATAAAAGGTGATTAACGCCAGCACAATAATAAAAAGTGCGGTAAATTTTGCTAATAAAAAACTGAGTTTTTTCAGAAATTGCATTACTTTCTCCTAAATTTCTTCGTCAATAAACGTACTACTCTACTTGATTCCAAGGGGCAACTTTAACTAAGCATAACATTCCGGGGATCGCGAGCCAGAAGCAAAGCCAGAAATAATCATAGTAGCCCAGCCAATCGATCAACGTGCCAGCTTGGGTGTTGAGCGTAGCTCTTGGTAATGCGGCAAGGCTGGTGAATAAGGCGAGCTGAGTAGCGGTGTAAAGGGGATTGGTTTCCCTTGCCATAAAGGCAACAAAGGCGGCTGTGCCTAAACCGATACCGATATATTCCGCGGCCACCACAAGACTAAGCGACCATAAGGCGCGGCTATCTACGGTTTCAAAAGGCCCTTGTTGGGCGAGCCAAGCAAAGCCAAGAATGGTGATAATTTGCACAAATCCAAATAACCATAAGGCGCGGTTAATGCCCACTTTCAGCATTAAAATTCCACCAAAAATACTGGCGACCACCATTGGCCATAAAGAGGCATTTTTCACAACCAAACCGATCTGGGTTTTGCTAAATCCCATATCTAAATAGAAGGGGGAAATCAGTGCCGTTGCCATACTGTCGCCTAATTTATACAGAAAAATAAACGCCAAAATCCCTAAGGCTGACCAAACGCCTTTGCGTTGAAAAAATTCGCGAAAAGGTTCGAGGACACTTTCTTCTAAAGTGCGGTGTTTTTTTAGCGCAATATTAGGTTCGGTACTTAAAAATAGACACATTAAAATCCCTGGCAACATAAACATTGCGGTAATGATAAACACCGTTTGCCAAGGGAAATGATCCGCCAAAATCAATGAAAGCGAACCGGGAACAAGGCCTGCAATACGATAAGCATTTACGTGAATGGAGTTACCTAAACCTAATTCATTGTCGGTTAAAATTTCTCGCCGATAGGCATCTAGCACAATGTCTTGCGTGGCGGAAAAGAAGGAACAAAGCACGCCCAAGGCGGCGATTAAACTGAGTCCAAATTGTTTGCTTGGATCTAAAAAGCCAAATAATGCCAAGCTGATTAACAATAAAATTTGTGAGATCAGCATCCAGCCGCGGCGGCGACCTAAAAAAGGCGGCACAAAGCGATCAAGCAAGGGCGCCCAGACAAACTTCCACGAAAAAGGGAGCATTATCAGGGTGAAATAGCCCAAGGTTTTGAGATCAACGTTTTCTGCGCGTAACCAAATAGGCAACAAAGAAACCAAAACATAAAGGGGCAAACCCGAGCTAAATCCCGTGAATACGCAGATCAGCATATTACGGCTGAAAATTTGTGAAAGTAAATTCGATTGTGTGGTCATAGCCATAAAGTGCGGTGTGTTTTTCAAACAAATTGTGCTGCAAGTTTCCTTACAGCACAATGAGATTAACGATTAATCACGATACCCTTGTGGGTTCTTTTTCTGCCAATTCCAAGTGTCTTGCATCATTTCCGTTAAGCCACGTTCCGCTTTCCAGCCTAATTCTTTGGCCGCAAGAGAAGGATCGGAATAGCACGTTGCAATATCCCCTGGACGGCGCGCCACTAATTGATACGGAATTTGAATATCGTTGGCTTGCTCAAAGGCTTTCACCATATCCAACACGGAATAACCTGTGCCTGTGCCAAGGTTATAAATGTGCAATCCTGCATCGTTTTGATGACGATCTAAGGCTTTTAAATGCCCAATAGCCAGATCTACAACGTGGATATAATCACGCACGCCCGTGCCATCGTGGGTGTCATAATCACTTCCAAAAACGGAAAGTTGTGGTAATTTGCCGATAGCCACTTGGCTAATATAAGGCAATAAATTATTTGGAATGCCCGTTGGATCTTCGCCGATCAAGCCGCTGTGGTGCGCGCCCACTGGGTTGAAATAACGCAAAATCGTAAAGCTAAATTTATCTTCTGCTTTGGCAACGTCTGTTAAAATTTGTTCTACCATTAATTTCGATGTGCCGTAAGGATTGGTCGTGCCACCCACTTTGCATTGTTCGGTGATTGGCACAATTTCAGGATCGCCATAGACTGTTGCCGATGAGCTAAACACTAAATTCCACACGCCAGCCTTGCGCATTTCATCAACTAACACTAATGAACCCGTTACATTGTTCATATAATATTCGATTGGTTTACGCACACTTTCGCCCACGGCTTTCAAACCAGCAAAATGAATTACGGAATCAATTTGGTTTTCTGCAAAGATTTTCTGCAACATTGCACGATCTAACACATCGCCTTGGTAGAACTTCACCGCTTTGCCCGTGATTTCTTTTACACGTTGTAATGATTTGGCGGAAGAGTTGGATAAATTGTCCAGCACCACCACGTCTTTGCCAGTATTTAATAATTCCACAACGGTATGAGAGCCAATGTAGCCTGCGCCGCCAGTTACTAAGATAGCCATTTTTTCCTCGCTTAGATTATTTGCCTTAATTATTACGATTATTGCGCGCTATTATAAACGATTTATAAAACAAGCCCAAAAATTTCCGCAAAAATCACCGCACTTTCTATTAAGCAAACGTTTACTATTCTTTTCTTTTCTGTAAAATAGCGCCATTTTTTCAACAAGATTTTATTTTAACTTTATTAACGAAAGGAAATTTATGTTCGCAGAAAAACTTTTTGAGATCACTAAGCGTGGCTCAACGGTACGCCAAGAAATTATCGCAGGTTTAACCACCTTCTTGGCAATGGTGTACTCCGTGATTGTAGTGCCAAATATGCTGAGTGCCGCAGGCTTTCCCCCTGAAAGCGTGTTTATTGCCACCTGTTTGGTATCAGGCTTAGGTTCTATTCTTATTGGCTTATGGGCAAACGCGCCAATGGCCATTGGTTGCGCTATTTCATTAACCGCGTTTACCGCATTTAGCCTTGTATTAGGGCAAGGCGTGAGCGTTCCTGTCGCACTGGGTGCGGTATTCTTTATGGGGATCGTGTTCACCTTAATTTCCGCAACAGGCATTCGTGCGTGGATTTTACGCAACTTGCCAGCCAGCATTGCACAGGGCGCAGGCATCGGGATTGGTTTGTTTTTACTATTAATCGCAGCCAATGGCGTGGGCATTGTGGTGGGCAACCAAGCAGGTTTGCCGGTAAAACTTGGTGATTTCACCACATTCCCTGTGTTAATTTCCCTTAGTGGCTTAGCGGCAATCATTGGTTTAGAAAGATTGCAAATCAAAGGTGGTATTTTGTGGGTGATTATTGCGATCACGCTTATCGGTTTGGCGGTTGATCCTAATGTGAAATTCAGCGGTGAATTATTCAAAATGCCAACTTTTGGTGAACACTCATTGTTCCTTGAACTGGATTTAATGGGCGCATTACAACCTGCCATCTTGCCTGTGGTATTCGCCTTAGTAATGACGGCGGTATTTGATGCCACAGGGGCAATCCGCGCCGTAGCAGGACAAGCCAATTTATTGGATAAAGACGGACAAATCATTAACGGTGGCAAAGCCTTAACTTCCGACTCAGTAAGTAGCTTATTCTCCGGCTTATTTGGTACAGCACCGGCTGCGGTATATATTGAATCTGCCGCAGGTACAGCCGCTGGCGGTAAAACAGGGATCACAGCGATTGTCGTGGGCGTGCTATTCCTATTAATGCTCTTTTTCCAACCACTCGCGAGCCTTGTGCCTAGCTATGCCACCGCACCAGCGTTAATGTATGTGGGCTTATTAATGCTTAGCAACGTAAACAAATTAGATTTTTCTGATTTCATCGGCGCAATGAGCGGCTTAGTTTGTGCGGTATTCATCGTTCTTACTGCAAATATCGTAACTGGTATTATGCTTGGTTTTACTACTCTTGTGATTGGTCGAATCATCAGCGGTGAAGTGAAAAAACTCAATATCGGCACAGTGTTAATCGCAGTCGCATTATTAGCATTCTACTTAGGTGGCTGGAACATTTAATTTCTTATCAAAAAATAAGTGCGGTGGAAATTTTGTGAATTTTTCACCGCACTTTTGTTTTTAAGTGATTATTATTTCTTCGGCTCTAACACAAATTCACCGAATGAAGAATTAATATGGAAATTTGGTTTTTCTGTTTTTGGATCAACCCAAGTAATCCAATTTGCTTGCTCTTTGCCTTTTCCTTTAATAATAGAAAATTCTGCACGATAAGCCCCTGCACGAATTTTATTGCCTTGAATTAAATTATGTTCTTTTAATTCACTAAGCGCAATTTTACCTTCAAGGGTATAACCTTTTTCTGTGCGGACGCCGACGGTTTCTAAGGTTTTTGGATCCCATTCTGCATTAATATTTTTTTCAACATCACGCAACATTGATAATGTGCGGCCTTTGTAATCCATTTCTAAAGCAACATATTTTGGATATTTTCCATCTGCTTGCTGTTTATCAATTTCGCCTGGTGCCATAAATAATTCTACACGGTCTTCACGCGCAACCATCCATTCGTGATCGGTGGTGTCATAAATTAAAACATTCGGATCTTCTACATCAAAAGAGAAATAAAAATTTTGATCATCGTGAAACGCCTTAAATTCTGTTTTTGGCATTTGCGCTTGTTCCCAAGGGTTCACAAAATCCGTAACGCCTTGCACTTTTCCCCAAACAGCCTCGTCAAGTTTTCCATCTAAAACAGGCATTTGTGACTCAAAAGCGACTTTATAACTTTTAGCGGGATTATCCGCCGCCAAGGCGTGAAACGAAAGTGCGGTGGTAAAAAGCGAAGCAATCAGTAATTTTTTCATCATTTTTTCTCCTATTTTGATATAAAAACCAGTTAGCGATGCTTTTGCCGCATTAGGCGAATAATGGTAATGGTATTAACAAACATCACTGTACTTTCTAGCAATACTCCACCGAGCGATCCTACTAGAATATTATTCGTGAGCCAGCAGGCAGAGCCGACCAGCATAAATAATCGCATTGGAATGCCTTTCAATAAAAATAAAGAAATTGTCCCAATGGTCGAAGCAATGATAGGAAACACCTGCCACACGGAATCCGCAATCACATAACCAAAAATAATCCCCACAATCACAAAGCCTAAGGCGATATACTTCGAGGAAATATAAATCGAAGTTGCCGTTCTCAACGTCGAAAGCAACGAACTCAACGCTGCCACTTTGGCATCAAGCAAAATAAAATGGCTCATATAGGTGATATTTTGAATCAACATCACGATTTTTAATTTCCGATCATTCCGTTGATAAAAACAAATCACGCCTAAAATAAACGCCAAAATGCCAAGGAATTGTGGAAAAGTGATAAATTTATCTAACATAGAAATTTTATAATCATTTAAGTTAAAAATAAGATGGTACAGCAAGCCGTAAATAATGCACAGATTGCCTTATTCTTCTTTCTCATACTGTCTAATACAGAAGAAAAATCCGCTTCGCTATCATACGCAAAAAAATATCATTTTATCTGTAAATTACCGCTTTCTTACACCTTATTTCCTTAAAGAAAACACGTGTCAAATGTAAACTAGAATAGAAAGCTCGTCTATAAACAATGTTTAATTTTGTGATCTTGATCTAAAATTTAGAAACAGCGTTTTGATTTTTTAGAATAAAAGAAAAAGTGCGGTCTTTTTTCACCGCACTTTTTAAGTTAGTTAAAACAATCTGGGCTTTATAATACTAAAGGCTGTGCGGTTTCTTTTAATACGGCATTAAGGGCTTCAATGTTGGCTTTGCCTTCATTGAGTAGCCATTGTTTTGCTGCTTCTGCCCCTTCTGCTTTAAAGATTTCCGCAGCACCGGCCCAAGTGGCACGTCCGCATAATACACCGTTGAAATCGCAACCGGCCTCTTTAGCAAAACGTAACGTATCAAGGAATAAGGAGGAACTCACGCCAGCACTTAGGAAGATAAATGGAAGATCCGTCGCATCGCTTTGTTCTTTGAAGTAAGCTTTAGCTTGAGCTTGGCTATATACCACATCTTGCTCTGCGAAACCTTCGACAAATTTCATATCTACTGGCACTTCCACTTTTAGCACATCAACACCAAAACGTGGCTCGGAGAATAATTTCATTGCTTCGATCACTTTACGCGGTTTGATTTTCGCATATTCTTTTGGATCAGAAATATTCGCATCATAGCTTACAAGCTCAAGGAAGAATGGCATTTCTTCTTCTTTACATTCTGAAGCCACGCGTTCTACAAAGGCTTCTTTGCGATCATTCACTTCTTTGCCTTCGTCAATGTCGATATAAAGCAATAATTTGATCCCATCTGCACCTTTGGCTTTTAAGCGTTGCACGGAAACATCGTCAATCAAATCAGGGTAACGACCCGGTTGGGTTTTGTCATAACCTGTTTTTTCATAAGCCATTAATAAGCCTGCGTTGGAAGCACGTTTTTCAGCCGCTTTCCAGCCCACTTCTGGGTCAAGCAAAATAGACGAGGCATAAGGGGTTAAGTATTCAGACACCAATACTTTAAACTCAGCAAGTTGCTCATTCGTTGCGTCTTCGCCCAACATACGGCGTAATGCACCACGTTGGTCAATAGCAAGTGCTGCGATTAGATTGTCTTGGCTACATAATTTTTTTAAACGTTCAGTTCTTAACTTTGACATAGTTGTTTCTCCATCTTTGTAAATATAAAAATCTTAAAATTTTTCACCGCACTTATAAACTTGTTCCCCTTGAATATAAGTGGCTTGAACTTGTAATTCTTTATTTAATAAGGTGAAATTTGCTTCTTTGCCGACAGCAATATCACCAATGCGATCTGCCACACCTAAATAAGTGGCGGGAATGGTGGTAACCATTTGAATGGCTTCCCATACAGGCACATCAGCTTTAAATACCATATTACGCAAGGCTTGATCTAGGCTGCAAGTGCTACCTGCGAGCGATCCGTCAAAGGTTCTCGCTTGCCCGTTTTCTACACGCACGGTTTGCACGCCTAATGTGTACTCACCATCTGGCAAACCACCTGCACGCATACAATCCGTGATCAGTACCATTCTGCGGTAAGTTTTTAATTTATACGCTAAATTTAATACAGCTGGGTGAACGTGAATGCCGTCTGCAATAATTTCTGCCAGCATATCGTGATATAACACCGCCCCCGTACAACCCGGCTCACGGTGATGCAAGGCACTCATTCCATTGAATAAATGCACGCCACAATCTGCCCCTAAATAATAAGCTTTGGTTATCTGCTCAAAGGTGGCATTAGTATGAGCTACAGACACCTTCACGCCATTTTCCACCAACCATTTAATAGCAGGTTCGGCATTTTCAATTTCAGGTGCAATGGCAACCCGTAATAAAGTGCGGTCGGAAATTTGCAATAATTCTTCTAGCTGTGGAATCGTTGGTGGCATTAAATATTCGGTTGGGTGCGAGCCACGATGGCGTTCAGTGAAATAAGGCCCTTCCATAAAGCTACCCAATAATTCTGCGCCCGATTGCTTGCCTTGTTGAATGTAATCTTTCATTCGTTGCATTGATGAAAGAATATTTTGCCAAGGCGCTGAAACCGTTGTTCCCACCCACGCAGTAACCCCTGTTTGTGGTAGCGCTTGTGCAATGGTCGCCAGTGCGGTGTCGTTTTCGTCCATCACATCGGCACCAGCACGGCCGTGAATATGCACATCAATGAAACCCGCTGAAAGGTAGCTGTCAGGATAATAATGCACATCGCAATCAGTGGGCTTTTCTACTTGGATACGTTCGATTTTACCTTGATTTATCACCACATATTTATTCAGTAACTCCCCTGATGACGTCATCACTTTTTCAGGTTTAATGGCATAACGCATTGTTTTTTCCTCTTAATCTACAATAATCACTTCAATATTATTTTCCTGAAGTGCGGTCAAATATTCAGGAGAAATGCCAGAATCGGTAATTAATACATCAATATCGGCAAATTTGCGGATAACGTGGCAACTTTTTTTACCAAATTTACTGGAATCCGTTACCGCAATCACTTGATTAGAAATCTCACACATAATGCGGTTGAGATTCGCCTCTTGCTCATTATGCGTAGTAATACCTGCTTGAATATCAAATCCATCAACGCCCAAAAATACTTTGCTGAAGCAGTAATTTGCTAAACTCGCATCTGCTTGTGGGCCAGAGAAAGACATCGCATTTTTGCGTAATTTCCCGCCTGTCATTAGCACTTCCACATTTTCCGCATCGGCTAATTCAGAAGCAATATCCAGTCCATTTGTCATTACCAGCACATTTTTCACTGTGGATTTTTTCAACGCAGCAGCAATTTCTCGCGTGGTCGTGCCTGAATCTAAAATAATAATATCATCGTCATTAATCAGTTTTAGCGCGGCTTCCGCAATCTTATTTTTTGCCCCTAAATTACGATGTCTTTTTTCGGCATTGCTTAATTCTGCGATCATTCCTTTATTTGGTACAGCACCACCGTGTGAACGCACAATATAGCCATTTTTTTCTAAAAAATTGAGATCTTGCCGAATAGTAACGGTAGAAACAGAAAAGGTTTCAGCCAAATCTTCCACACGGGCAGAAGAATTTTTATTGACTATTGCGACAATCTCCATTCGTCTTTCAATTGCACTTTTCATCTTTTCGTCCTTTAAGATGTGACATTAAAAATTATAGACCAAAATAAAGCAAAATGAAACAAAACGAAAACCAAGATATTGAAAAAAGATTAACTTATCAGCACAAAATTTTATTTTACTTTCATTTTCTTATCTTTTTTTCATTCTTAAATATTTCTGCCTAATACTTCAATTTGGCTTAATGCCGTAAACGGTGATGGATCTTTCGCTTTCACAAAATGCGTTAATTGCAGATAGTCGCATTGCCGTTTGGCAAATTGGAAAAACTGGGGTTGCCCTGTTCTTGCTAAATTTAAGATTTCTTCTGAGCCATCAGAAAACTGTACGCTAACTTGTTGCCACCACGCATCGTGCGGAAAATCTGCGCGCAAAATTAGCACAAGTCCATCAACTTCTACGTTGCGTCCAAATTCAATTTTTAATTCTGCATTCGGATCTTGTGCGTTACTCCAAGAAGTGAAAGGGTAAGAACCGTGTGCATTGCTGTCAAAAACACCGTCAATCACATTGTATGGCGCAAAACGAATGTTGCTCGCTACAATGTTGCTACTGATGCGTGGATAAACGCTCGTTTGCTGTGGTTGAAAATACGGATTAAAGGCAAGATTGCCATATTGCGCCACTTCGTAATCTCTGGCTACGCGTACCCATAGAAAATGAATGCCCCCTTGGAATGCCTTATCGCTGTTAAATAAACGTCTGTCATCGCCAAAGGGAATGCGGTATTCAAAGCGATTTTCAGTTAAATAAACAAGGCTGCTTTCAAGGCTGTCTTCTAAACGTAATTTTAAATAGCAAGGTGCATTATCTGTTTCAATACAAATGCGATCGCCTGTTTGATACTCACCTTTGTAGGTGAGCATTAAGAAATCAAACGCACTTTTACACAGTTTAATATTATCGTCTTTATCTAGAATGCTTAGCGTAATTTTTGTCATCATTCTTCCTCAAAAAAATCAGCCACAATAATAGTGGCTGATTAATCAGATTATTTTGCTTTTGCTGAAGCCTCAATCGCTTGGAATTCTTCAGGATTCCACGCCATTGGTTTTGGTTGTGTGCTGATCCAGTCGTAAAATGCTTTTTGCAATTCTTTTACTTTTTCTGGATATTTATCAGCCACATCTTGGCTTTCTGCTGGGTCAACTTTGTCGTGATAAAGATGAAGTTTGTTACTTCCGTCATTGTAGAAATATAACGCCCAATCTTGATCTCGAATTGCCCAAGAGCTTTTCGAGAGTTTCTCTAAGTTTGGATTTTTCGGTGCTTCGTTGGTGTTATAGGTGATGTATTTCCAATAATCCGCCCAGAATTGTTGGTTTTCTTCACTATAATGTTTCGCACCAGGGCCTGCCCAATATAAGTATTTATGCGGAGAAACTTTTTCTTTCCCTTCTAACACAGGCAGAATATCACGGCCATCTAATTTCAATGAATCTGGCACTTTGATATTTGCGGCTTTCAATGCGGTTGGAAGAATATCCATCGCAGAAATTAACATATCGCTTTTGCTGTTTGCTGGGATATGGCCCGGCCAAGATACGATAAATGGCACACGCACCCCGCCGTTATACATTTGCCCTTTGAAGCCGCGATCCATACCATTTAATGGCATTGGCGCTTCGTGTACAGAACCGTTATCGGATAAGAAGAAGATAATAGTGTTATCTAATTTGCCATCGGCTTTTAATTTGTCGATAATTTTTCCGATACCTTCATCTGCGGCATTAATTGCTGCAAAATATTTATCCGCTTCAACGTTACCTGTATTGAATTGATCCATATATTTTGCTGGTGAAGCTTCTTCTAATGGAATGTGCGGTACGCTATACGCAAGATTTAAGAAGAATGGTTTATCCCCTGCTTTATCAATAAATTGCAGCGCTTCATTGGTTAAATTATGGGTTAAATAGCCCGGCGCTTCGATTGGCTTGTCATTACGCCATAAAGCCGGTGAATTCCACAATGCTGCCCCTGATACAAAGTAGCTGTAAGAATAATCAAAACCGCGATCGGTTGGGAAATAACCTTTATCTGGTACAGATGAGAAGTTATCGTGGTAATCACGGGTTTTTACATCATCAGGCTTAGTGATACGTCCAATTTTTCTGTCTTTATTCACTCGAGCATTATGGTATTTACCAATATTCGCCGTGGCATAGCCATTTTCTTGGAATAACGCTGGCAACAGCTTCACATCAAGTGGAATACCGTTGAAAGAATCATCATTACTATAAATACCAAATGACGCTGGATAACGTCCTGTCAAAATCCCTGCACGAGATGGGCCACAAACAGGGTGAGCAACGAACGCATTGGTCATTTTTACCCCAGTTGCGGCTAATTTAGACACATTCGGCATTGCACGCTGTGCAGCGTCAATCATTTTATCTAAATCACCTTGATAACGAGCAGCAACAGGGCGTTTGCTTAATTCGTTCTTGTCTAAGCTGTCAATGGCGAAATCAAGCTGGCCTGTGCCTAAATCGTCCATTACAATAACCAGCACGTTCGGTTTTTGAGGATCTTGGCTGTGTGCGTAAACAGGCTGAGCCGCAGCACCAACAACCAATGCGGATAATAAACACTGACTAAGTAACGAGCGTTTCATTATGATCTCCTTTGATTTTAGTTGATTATTTTCATAATATCTTCAGCCAACCCGCCACGCTGAATAATTTCCCGCATACGGTGCATCAAAGGTGCGGTTTGACGAAAGAAGAGTTGGTAAGAAGGACAAAGATAATTTTGTTTAAATTTTTCCCCTTTCAAATTCACAATACGATGCTTCGGACACCCGCCTTGACAAATCATTCTCACATCACATTTTTCGCAGGCTTTAGTGAGCGTTTCTTTTTTCGCTTTACCAAATTTTTGTTGCTTGGTTGAAAGTGCAATTTGATTGAGAGGCTGTTTATTCACATTACCTAAACGATAATCAGGATAAACATAGTGATCGCAAGAATAAACATCGCCATTGGCTTCTACGATCATTGCGGTACCACAAGTTTCCGTATGAATACAGCTGGTGGAAGGATAGCCCAACCATTGCCCAAGTAAGTTATCAAATTCACGCACGAAAATACGTCCCACATCTTGTCGAACCCATTCGGTAAACACGTCTAATAGGAAATGCCCGTAGCCATCAGCTGGTACAGAAAAGGGAGCCATTCGATAATTTTTTCCAGGACTATAATCACAGCGTTGTAAGGAATAATTCGCCACTTCAACAATAGGAATAAACTGCATAAAAGTCGAGCCTAACTCTTTCAACGCTTGGTAAGTTTCCCGTCCTTTATCCCAGTTTTTATCATTAATTACAGTGAGCGTATTAAAATCCACTTCATATTCTTTTAATAGATCAATGGCTTTTTTCACCCGTTCAAATGTGGGCTGCCCATTGACAGAAATACGATAGCGGTCGTGAACCTCACTTAAACCATCCACAGAAATCCCTATAAGAAAATTATTTTCTTTGAAAAATTCTGCCCATTGACGATTAATCGCAATGCCATTGGTTTGAAAACCATTGGTAATCGTTTTGCCGTTAGCAAATTCTTTCTGAAATTGCACCGCTCTTTTAAAAAAATCCAAACCGAGTAAGGTGGGTTCACCGCCTTGCC
The DNA here is from genome assembly GCF_049366555.1 of Avibacterium volantium. Lineage (GTDB taxonomy): Bacteria > Pseudomonadota > Gammaproteobacteria > Enterobacterales > Pasteurellaceae > Avibacterium > Avibacterium volantium_A. Next base: position 21,454 of record NZ_JBMMGT010000014.1, read on the forward strand.
ACGCGAAATCAACGTGATCGCCTGCGTGGGATTCAATGTAGTTTTTGGTATATTGACGTAAAGTATCGTCAGACATTAGGCGAACGTTATGTGTTAGGACTTGCTCTTTTTCCAAATAAAAACAGTATTCACATTTGATATTGCAATGGAAACTACTTGGTTTTGCCATCATATGAAAATAAGCGGGTTGAGATTGACACATAAACAACTCCTAATGTGAAAGAAATGTTAGGTTAGGGAAACGATAATTTTAGTTTAAACAGAATTATCTTTGAAAGGGGAAATGTCCTATTTCCCCTTTATTAATAGCAAATTAGCTATTTAATACTTCAGTAACGTAAGCACGAATTGCGTCATCTTGACAATTATCGAAGAAGCATTGTTGGAAACGCTCACCGCTTACCGCTGTTTTCACCAATTCAGGATCGATAGCGCGTAAGGTATCTAAGTAGTTATCTTTTGCCACCGCTGTTTTCACTTGATTGAGAATGCCAGCATTGCGAACTTGAGGTTCACGACGTTCAACTGGATAGCCTTGACCACGTTCACCTTCAAAAGCTTTTTCAAACATATAACGCACGTTTAATTCAGCCCCCCAGCCAAATCCTTTGGCAAAGGCTAAGGATAAGGCGTTACCATTGTTGATTTGTGCGAATAAGAACGCATCAGCAGGTTCTAAGCAGTAACCACACACCACACCTGGGTGAAGATTTAATGACATTAATGCACCTTGACCTGTACCACAACCTGTTACCACAAAATCAACGGCTTTTGAGTTTAATAAAATGCTCGCCATAATCCCTAAGTGGATATAAGTTAAGTGGTGATCTTGCTCGCTGTTCATTCCCACGTTATAAACGCTATGCCCTTTCGGCTCAACCACGTTTTTTAACTCATTTAAGATAATTGGATTTTTCGCCGCTTGGCTGTTTTCCATCATTAATGCAATTTTCATTTTTCTTTCCTTAATTCAATAATTAAAAGTTACCGTTATTCGGCTTGTAATTGATAAATTTCTGCTCCTGCAAGTAAGAAAGCACCCACACCGTAATCGATGTTGTCTTCTTCTTTCACTTCACGCGGATTGAAAGCAGGAAGCTGAATCCAGCCTAATTTGCCCTCAGAATTGACCGCACTTTCTAATGAAGCCCAAGCTTTTTCAACCACTGGCAAATAAGTTGCACGATCTAAAATGCCTTGATTGATCCCCCAAGCTAATGCGTAGCAGAATAATGCCGTTGCACTGCTCTCTTTCGCAGGGAACGTTTGCGGATCAAGTAAGCTCGCTCGCCAGAAACCATCTTCGTGTTGGAATGGTAAAACGATTTCTGCAAGCTGACGATAAAGGGTTAAATAACGCTCACGTTCTGGATAGTCTTCGGGCATATCACGGAATAAGCGTGGAATCGCTGCAATCACCCAACCTACGCCACGTCCCCAAAAGACTTTTTCACCATTGGCTTCACGCAATTCACCGCCTTTGCCATCTGGAATATAACGATAATCACGGTAAAACAAGCCAGTTTCTTTATCTTGTAGATGATCGACAGAATCCCACCACGCTTGGTTTGCGTAATCACGATATTTACTTTCACCCGTCAATGTGGATAAAGCAAAAAACACTTGTGGCGCCATAAAGAGTGAATCACACCACCACCAGTCTTCACGCCCCGGTTTTGGATTTGCCAACATATCTTCCACAAAATTCACTGTGGGTTCTAAGGCTTCTGGTTGGTTAAATAAAGGATACACATCAAGGTAGGATTGCGCACAAACCAAATCATCGGCAAAACGCAAATGTGGCCCTGTGCGAAAACCTGTGTGTAAGGTGTAATTCAATACGCCATCTAAGAACACTTGTTCACCCGTGACTTTCCACGCATTAGACACGCTTGCCCAAAATACCGCGCGATCCCAATCTGTATCTTTAATAAAACGAATGCGACCTGTGCGGCGTACAACGGTACGAGTTTGATGTGCTGCCTGCCACTGATACACTTTTTTCATCAATGCAAGGGTTTGCTGTTGTTGAGGGTTCATAATTTTTCCTCTTTTTTTGTAAGCCAGAATGCTTATAGTCCGTCTGTTTCGTCTTCATCATCTTGCGAAAGTGCGGCAAGATCTTGGCGTAAATCTTTGATTTGGCTAAATTCGCCATTGGCAAGACAATCCGTTAATTCACGCAAGGTAAGTTCCTCACGTTCTAATGCCGCATTGACGATCATTGATAAATTGGTGCCAGCCACTACTTCGACATTAGGATCTTGCAATAAGAGATTGATTGCACGATTACAAGGCGAACCGCCATAAAGATCCACTAAAAATAACACACCGTCCCCTGAGTTTACACGCTCTTTCGCCGCTAATAATTGGGCTTCTAGCTCATCAGTGGACATAGATTCTAAGAAATCAACAAATTCTAATTGCGGTTGTTCGCCAACAATGGCTTCAGCCGCAGAACGCATACCCGAAGCAAAATTAATATGACCTGATACCACGATACCTAACATAAGCTGTCCTTGTTTTTCTTGTTATTGTGGAGGGAATGAGATAGCTCTCATTCCCTGATTTCGTTGATTACTCAACAATGCATTAGATAATGCCGATTAAATGTCCAACCACACCGAAAGCAAGCATACTGAAGATCAATACTGGTGGTTTCGCCCAGAAGCCTGTACCTTTTACTAATTTAAACATTAGGAAAACTAAGGCTAATGGTAATAGGTTTGGCATAATCTTATCGAAAAGTGCGGTCTGTAATTCCACCACTTTTCCCCCCATTTCTATGGTTGCCGTGGTTTTAAAGCGTATGAAGGTCGCACACAATGCCCCGATAACGAAAATACCCATAATGTTCGCCGCTTTAGCTAAACGCTCGGTAGAATCACTCATATTTACCATCGCAGCTGTACCGGCTTTATATCCCATAAACATCAAGCTGAAATACACAAAGAAGTGTAAAATTTGATATAGGATAAAGAACACGAACGGCCCTGCAATCGAACCCTCAATGGCAATAGATGAACCTAATGCAAGGGTTAATGGCATAATGGTCATATGGTCGATACCATCACCGATCCCCCCAGTTGGGCCCATACCAGCTACTTTCATTACGTTGATAGTAGATGGTTTTTCTTTATTTTCTTCCATTGCAATGGCTGTACCAAGCAAGAAAGTAAAGAGTTTTGGACTTGCATTGAAGAATTGTAAGTGGTTTTTTAATGATTTCGCTAAATCATATTTATTGTTACCGTGAATTTTTTTCAACGCTGGGATAATTGAATATGCCCAACCACCTGCTTGCATACGTTCAAAGTTGAAGTTCCCTTCCATAAACAAACCACGAATCGCACATTTCCAAAGATCACCTTTTGTAATCACTTTGCGAACGGTTTGATCTTGATACGCATCGATATCATCAACAAGATTTACTTGATTATTTACGTTTTTAGATTCCATCTTCGAACTCCTGTGCTTGTGATTGGTTGTTGTTATTGCTGTTACCTGAGAAGTAGAAATAAAGTACTGCGATTGAACCACCGATGATTGCAACGGCCATAATTGGTAGTTTTAAGTAAGTGGTTGCAACGAAACCGATGAAGAACACACCCGCAACTTGTTTTGACCACATAATTTTTAATAACATTGCAAAACCGATTGCTGGAACTAAACGCGCACCTAAGCCTAAGCCTTCTAATAATGCTTTTGGTGAGTTATTGTTGATCCAATCTGCTGCGTGTTCACCGAAGTACACGGTAATAAAGGCAACGATTGCATACATTAATGAACGTAATGAAATCGTCGAAATCAATAAGAAATCAATACCATTTGGATTCGCTTGTTCTGCATACTCATCGGCTTTACCCATTGTGAATGAAGTTAATGCGAAGAAACCAATCACCAACATTTGCATTAACACTGCAATTGGCATACCTACACCCATTGCCACTTCCGCGCTTTGACCTGTCATTGCGGCGAAAGCCACTGCGGCGATAGTACCCATTGTTACATCTGGTGGCTGAGCCCCAGCATTAGGCACTAAACCTAACCAAGCTAATTCAAGTGTTGCACCTGTGATTAAGCCTAATTGCAAATCACCCATAATCAAGCCCACAACAGGCCCTGTGATTAACGGACGGTGGATATTTAATGCGACATCGTATTTATCGATACCACAGAAGAACGCCCAAACGGCGACTAATAATGCTTCAGTTAACATAAACGCTCCTTATTGAGTATTAAAGATATTGTTTAATATCGATTTCTTGTGCGTCCGGCGTATTTTGGATTGTGCAAGTTACCCCTGCGTTCACCATACGGCGGAATGCGTCAAGATCCTTTTCATCAACAGAAACCGTTTTGGTTAATTGCGTTTTGCCTTCGTGGAAATGCATATTACCGATATTGCAATGTTTGATAGGCACACCACCTTCAACTAAGCGTGCGACATCTGTTGGATTGTTACATAAAATAAAGATTTTTTGTTGTGGCGATGCTTTATGAATCACATCAATAGTTTTTTGGATTGTGAAGAAACGCACAGCATATTCACCACCCGCTGAAGCTTTCATACCTGCTTGCATAAATGCCGCATTTGGGCCTTCTGCTGCTTCATCGTTTGCCACTAAAATCAAATTGGCTTCTGAGTGTTTACCCCAAGTAATACGGATTTGTCCGTGTAGTAAACGCTCGTCAATTCGTGTCCATACAATATTAGGTGCTGACATAAAAATCTCCTTAATTATGAATTAAATGGGTGAATAATAACGCCTTGAACCACTCGGTTTACTTCACCTGTTGGGCAAGGATTGTCGGTGGTGATACCACGACTGAAAGAACTATAAAATGAATTCACTTGTGCAAAAACAATGTATGGGAACAACAAGGCATAATCTGGTACATTGCTAAAGCCTTCCACTTCAATCACATCTTCGCCTTCCACACCTGCTTGCGCAGTTAAACATACAACGCGACTTGCGATATTATCGCGACGTAATTCATTATATAAATCAAGATCATATAAACGGGTATAAGGTTGATTTGATAAAAATTCTACGACCACCGTTTTAGGATTCACAATAGATTTAGGCCCGTGGCGGAAACCGAGTGGTGAATCATAGGTTGCTACAATGCGTCCTGCGGTTAATTCCAAAATTTTCAACGCAGATTCTTGTGCAAGACCTTGTAAGCCACCGCTGCCTAAATAGATAATGCGCTCCATATCAACCTTAGAAAGTTGGCGTGCATAATCCACATAACGAGGGATCAATTTTTCTGTGGCATCACAAATAAATTGTAGCTGTTCAACTACTGAGCCTTTTGGTAATAAGAACACAGAAAGCGCTGATAACATCATTGAGCTAAAGCTGGATGTCATTGCAAAACCGCCGTCATTGGTTTGTGGTGGCATTAATAAAGCTAAAGTGCGGTCATTTTTTTGCGCATTTTGATATAACGCGCCTTGCTCATTACAAGTAATGAATAAGTGATAACAATTGGTTAAACACTGATTAGCTAACTCTACCGCTGCCACACTTTCCGGGCTGTTACCTGAACGTGCGAAAGAAATTAATAAGGTTGGCACGTCCTGTGCAAAATATTGGTAAGGATTAGACACAATATCTGTTGTGGCAATGGATTCCACACGTTTATCCGTTAAGGTTAAAACGAAAGGCTGTAAGGAATGTCCCACGAAAGCTGAGGTTCCTGCACCAGTGAAAATCACACGTCCATTTGCTGCATTCATTACAGGCGCAATGAAATCTAAGATTTGCTGACGTTGCGCTTCCACTGTCTGTAATGCTTGTAACCAAGCCTGAGGCTGATGCTCAATTTCTTTTGCGGTCATAATGGCTTTGCCTGCCACTAATTCGCTTTCTGAAAAACCTAAATAACTTGTCATCTTATCTATCCTCAATTATTTATTGAAAAAACTTGCTAAGGCATATTGGCGAACCACTGCACGCACTTTATCTAACACTACCTCTTTACCACGAGGGGCTAATGTGCCTGCACGCACGGCGGCATATTGCTCTGGTAAATATTGGCTTAACAATGGTAATGGAATATCTACGTTCTCAAAATTAGCAAATAATTTTTCCACTGCGGCTGCGATTTCAGGATTAGTCCAGTAATAACGAATACGATCACTAAAGCTAAAACTTCTTGCAAAACGTTGATCTAACTCGGTACCGTGATAGTATTTTTGCCAGTTTTCTGGGTGTGCTAACATTTGCTCTTCAAGCACAGCGAGTAAGTTAGCTCGTTGTTCCGCTGGGAATAAATAGTCTTCCATTGCACATAAAGCATATAAGCCTTCACGCAATGCAAACGTTAATGCTGGCCCCACTTTCAAAATCGCAAAGTGGTTTTTTACTAAGGCTTTGTAAGCTTCTTCCGTTTGATAATCAGTAGAATGTGCTTCAAACACTAAATTTTCATAATCATTCACCACTTGGCTTAAGGCTTGTGCTTTCTCAGGAATAAAATCAATCACTTTTGTATGATCAAACTCTACCCCTGGCTGCACCACCAAACCAATTACGCGTGGCCAAATATGTTCTAACCCAACGCGAGCAAAGGCTTGTTGATGAGCATTAATGGTGGCTTTCGCGGCACTTGGTGAAGTTACTTCTAATTCGGCAATTTCCTCTGCTTCACCACCTGGTACAGGAACTTCTGTGCCAACAATGTAAACGATACGATCAGCAAAGCCATTATTCACTGCCGTTTGTTCGGCAACCACAGCTAAGCGAGCCGCACGTTCTGCCACAATTTCATCAGACAAAGGCACAGGATCGCCTTTGCAAGACATACTGCAATCTAAATGAATTTTTTCAAAACCTGCTGCGATATAAGCTTCAATGAGCTTCTCGGCGTTTGCCATTGCTTCATCAGCTGTTAATCCTTGCCAACGATTAGGCCCTAAATGGTCGCCACCTAAAATTAGTTGATCACGCGGAAATCCTACTTCATCTGCTAATTTTTCAACAAAGTGGCGAAAATCCAATGGCGTCATTCCTGTATAACCACCAAATTGATCCACTTGGTTAGAGGTTGCTTCAATAAGTAATGGTGTTTGATCTTGTTTTGCCTGCAACAATGACGCTTCTAATACAAGGGGATGAGCAGAACAAACCGAATAAATTCCGGTTGCCTCGCCCGCTTTATGTCGTTGGATTAGGTTTAGCAAAATACTCATTTTTATTTACTTCCTTTTCGGTATACTAAATTTCGTTTTCGTCATTATGAAAGAAATTCCACTTTCATATTGTTTTAAGCTGATTATAACGAAAGAAATCAAAGCAAAAAAATACCAAAATCAAAATCTGTGATCTAATTCACAAAATAAAATATTTTTTGTAAAACGATGTTTTAAAATATGGTTAGACAGTCATTTTTATGAAAAAATGACCGTACTTTGTTTTAGATATTCGTACAACAAAGTGTAACTAATCTATCCTACTTAAACGTTTGAGGAGCTATAAGATGAGTATCTCACGTCGTAATTTTATAAAGGGCGTTGCAACAACAGGCGCTGCGGCAGCATTATCAGCGGGTGTATCTAAAACCGCTATGGCTTCAGAAAAAGACCGCTGTACGAGCAAAAAACCAGAAAAACCCTTAAATTTACTGTTAGTTTTTCCTGATGAAATGCGTGCAATGGCGCAAGGATTTAAACATCAAGATCCAGCTATTACCCCCCATCTTGATGCCTTTGCTAAAACAGCTAAGGTGATGGATCAAATGGCATCAAACTATCCTCTTTGTTCGCCTTTCCGCGGAATGTTAATGACAGGTAAATATCCGCTACACAATGGGGTAACAGGTAATACCCACGACTACGGTGGCAAAGTAGGGATTGAGCTTTCCCCTTATGCAAAATGTTGGTCTGATGTATTAAAAGATGAGGGTTATTCCCTTGGTTATATCGGTAAATGGCATTTGGATGTGCCACACGAACCTTATATAAAAAGTTATAACAATCCGATGGAAGGACGCTATTGGAATGAATGGACACCACCAGATCGCCGCCACGGTTTTGATTTCTGGTATTCTTATGGTACTTATGATCTCCATTTAAAACCAATGTATTGGGGCAATGACACGCCGCGTGAATACCCTGAATATGTTGATCAATGGGGGCCTGAACACGAGGCAGATATGGCGATTAAATATCTTCGCAATGAAGAAAATAAATATCGCGATCCAAGCAAACCATTCGCTTTGGTAGTTTCAATGAATCCTCCTCATTCGCCTTACGATCAAGTGCCACAAAAATACCTTGATATGTATCCACAAAGTTCAAAAGAACTCAATACTCGCCCAAATGTAGATTGGGATAAAAAATATCAAGAAGGCTATGGTCCACAATATTTCAAAGAATATTTAGCAATGGTCAGTGGGGTTGATGAACAATTTGGTCGCATTCTTGCCGAACTTGACAAACAAGGCTTGGCAGACAACACCCTAGTAGTGTTCTTCTCTGACCACGGTTGTTGTATGGGATCGCACGGTGCACCGACCAAAAATAATATTTATGAAGAATCAATGCGCGTACCAATGATGTTCCGCTTGCCGGGTAAAATTCCTGCTGGCGTAAACCAAAGTTTAATGTCAGCGCCAGATATTTATCCAACCATCTTAGATCTTCTTGGTTTCAAAGATAGCATTCCAGATAGTGTGGAAGGGGTAAGCTTGGCAGAACAAGTGCTACACGACAAAGGGGTTAGCCCAACTTCTCAGCTCTATCTCTTTGTGCCTTATGGTCAACCTTCTTTCGGCAGACGTGGCGTGCGTACCAAAACTCACACATTAGAAGTTGATCGTCAAGATGGCGAACCATTGAAATATAAACTCTTTGATAATGTGGCAGATCCATACCAAATGAAGAATATTGCTGATAGCAATCCTGAATTGGTACAAAAACTGATCAAAGAAGAATTATTGCCTTGGTTAGAAAAAACTGGTGATTCTTGGCGTCCAGTGGAATTCATTACTGGCCCAACGAAAAAAATGAAAAAACAACTGGAAAGCTGTGCGGCACCAAAAGCCTAACATCACGCACTCACTGAATGTTCGGTGAGTGCAACTAGGAGCGAATAAATGCCAACCCAACCTCAAATTCGTTTTAATGAACGACCTTATTTAGCTCACGAACATCCTCGTTTACGGGATTATTGGCGGGCGTTTAAGGAAAGATTGCAGCGTTCACTCAAACGAAAAGCCTTGTTTGGCAATACTGATCCTCTTATTGATAAACAGCTCAAACAGGCATTTACAAAAGATTCCACCTTTTCGCAAGAAAAGTTTGAATTATTGGTGAGTTATTTTATCCGCTCCTTTCTTCATTATGCCAATGATGGCTATGCCCGTGCCGATTATCACGGCTATCCATCAGAACAAGGAATGGTATCGGATTCCATTGAGGGAGCAGCGCGGAATTATCCCCTGCTTGCTGCCTATTTACATTATCAAACTCATTCCAGCGAGCCACTTTTCATTCAAATTCGAGAACGGCTTGCACAAGGTTTTCTGAATGCCACCAATCCCCAACATTTAGGCTATTGGGGAGATTTAGCCAGCTTTCAGCAAACCATTTGCGAAACTGCTGATTTTGCCCTTGCCTTATGGCTGAGTAAAAAATGGATTTGGCAGCAATATAACGATGAACAACAGCAACAAATTCTCACTTGGCTACGGCAAATTAATCAAGTTCAAACGGTGGATAATAATTGGCATCTGTTTGTTTTACTGGTGCAATTTGTGGTGAAAGATCTCAGTGGCATTGATGAAATCAACCACGAACGCTATCAACGAATTAAAGAATTTTATGTGAGCAATGGCTGGTTTAGAGATGGCGAGAAAGGCAATTTCGATTATTACAACTCTTGGGGCTTTCATTATGGGTTATTTTGGCTCGATCAAATTTCACCCAATTTTGACCGCACTTTTATTCAACAAAGTGCGGTGGAATTTTGCGACAAATTTCATTATTTATTCGCCCCACAAGGCTTTGCCTTTTTTGGACGCAGCCTCCCTTACCGCTTTGCCGCACCAAGTGCTTTAATTAGCACAATGATCCAGCAAGGCAAAACGGACGGACGTGGCAAACGGATTTTCTCCACTCTCACACACTTTTTTATCCAACATTCCGCCATTCAACAAGGCAATGTTACACAGGGCTTATTCCAAGCGGATAGACGGTTGGTTGATCCTTACAGCGGTGCGGCGAGCGGGCTTTGGTCGTTACGACCGCTGATTTTACTCCTTTATGGCAGCCAACAGATTGATTTCTGGCAAACGGAAGAACAGCCCCTTGCCCTCGAACAGCAAGACTACGACATCAGCATACCCGCGATTAATTTAAGAATCATTGGCACACAAGCAACACAAGAAATTGTGGCGTTATTCCAACATCAACAATACCCCAACGCCCCATTCAGCCAAGCGTGCCTGCAACGACAAAATATATTAAAACGAGGCTTAGAATGGCTTTGTGGACGCTCAACTAGGGGAAAAAATAATCTATTGCGCAAAGGGGTTGTCTCATTTTCATCGAAACTCTCTCTTTATCTTGCTGATAAAGAGAAAAATTAATTGAAAATCTACCGCACTTTCAAACTTAAGTTGGCAATACCATATTGAAAAATAAGGTGATTTTATGCCTATTTGCGAAAAAATAAGGCGTTATTCCACGCCTTATTTTTAGTGAATATATGTTATTCCGCCACAGGATAATGTTGATAGCCAAGTTGTTTTGACACATTTCGTCCTGCTTGGTGCAACATTTCCACTAAATGTGCTAAGTTTTCTTTTTCAAAACGCACTAACGGCAATGAAATCGAAATGGCAGCAATGCAATGTCCAAAGCGGTCGTAAATCGGTGCGGCGACACAATGTAGTCCGACCTCTTGTTCTTCTTTATCTTCAGCATAATGCTGTTCACGCACCAATGCTAATTCTTGCTTGAGTTCTTCGATATTTTTAAGCGTGTTCGCCGTGTGCGGGATAAATTCCACCTCTTTCAACAAGGTTTCCACTTCGTCATCAGTATGTGCGGAAAGCAACACTTTCCCAATCGCCGTGCTGTACGAAGGATTTCGCCGCCCAACGCGAGAATACATTCTTAAATTGTAAGTGGAATCAATTTTATGCAAATACACAATCTCATTGCCATCAAGCGTGCCTAAATGCAGGGTTTCGCCTGTTTGTTTTGAGATTTCTTCCATTTCTTTATTTGCCAACTCAATCAAATCTACATATTCCAATGCCCTTGCGCTGAGTTCAAATAATTTTAAGGTTAAGCGATATTTATCCGTTTCACCTTCTTGAGCCACAATCCCTAGGCCTTTCATCGTTTGCAAAAAACGATAGATCGTGCTTTTCGACATCATTAAACGCTGAGCAAGATCCGTTACACCAATTTCCTTTTGTTCACTTAACGCATCAACAATACCGAATACTTTCAATACTGATGATACGACATCGGGTTGAGTATCTTTTTCCATAGTGCCTCTAAATATCATAAAAGAATTGCCTGTGCATATTAACACAAGCAATATTTTTGAAAAGTAGAAAAAATAAAATCACATTTCATTTTTATTGAATAAAAGCATTAATAAATTTATAATCGGCATTATTTCACTCACTTTATTAAGGGGGAAAAAGTGAAAAAAATTGCAATTATTGGCGAATGTATGATCGAATTAAACGGTGAGCCATTTGGCAATATGTGGCAAACTTACGGCGGGGACACGCTTAACACCGCTACCTATCTTGCCCGAGTAAGTAATCCACAAGATATTGATGTGCATTATATTACCGCAATGGGGGCGGACAAACTCAGCCAACAGATGATTCAACATTGGCAACAAGACCACATCAATACCGACAACGTGCTGATTGATCCTCATCGCCAAGCGGGGCTTTATCTCATTCAGCTTGATAAATTTGGCGAACGCACCTTCCTTTATTGGCGTTCTGAATCTGCCGCTCGTTATCTTCTTCAACACCCTGACTATGCCCAAGTACAACAGCAACTCAGCGAAATGGATATGATCTATTTGAGCGGAATTTCCCTCGCCATCTTGCCAGATGCCGATCGCTACGCTTTAATCGCCCAGCTAAAACAACTTGCCAGCCAAGGGGTGAAAATTGCGTTTGACAGCAATTACCGCCCGAAACTTTGGGAGTCCGTGGAAAAAACGCAAGAAATTTACACCGCACTTTTGCCTTTCATCGATCTAGCACTGGTTACGTTTGACGATGAACAAGCCTTATGGGGCGACAGCGAAACCGCTCAATCCGTGCAACGTTTGAAAGATTTTGGGGTCAAAAATATTGTCCTCAAACAAGGCAAAGACGGGGCATTATTCTGCGATGCACAAGGTAACGAACAGCACATCGCCACCACGCCTGTCGCCAATGTTGTGGACACCACCTCCGCTGGCGATGCCTTCAATGCAGGCTTTTTAAACGGTTATTTGCGAGAAAAATCGCCACAGCAATGCTGTCAGCAAGGCAACCAAGTGGCAGGGATCGTCATTCAGCACAAAGGGGCGATTATTGACAAAAACGCCACCGCTCACCTCATTCATCAATTTAATTAAGGAAAAACTATGAATACCGCACAAATTATTGAAAAACTTCGTGAATTTAAAGTGATCCCCGTGATCGCTCTAGACAACGCACAAGACATTCTTCCCCTCGCCGAAACCCTCGCCAAGAACGGTTTGCCCGTGGTGGAAATCACATTCCGATCGGCAGCGGCAGAAGAAGCCATTCGCTTAATCCGCCAACACAACCCGAATATTCTTATCGCTGCGGGAACCGTGCTAACCAGCGAGCAAGTGGTGCAAGCGAAAAACGCAGGGGCAGACTGCATTGTTACTCCAGGCTTCAATCCGAAAATCGTGAAACTTTGCCAAGACTTGAATATCCCCGTAATGCCGGGCGTAAACAACCCGATGTCCATTGAAGCAGCGTTAGAGTTGGGTATCACGGCAGTGAAATTTTTCCCTGCCGAAGCCTCTGGCGGCGTGAAAATGATCAAAGCCCTACTCGGCCCTTATGCACAGTTACAAATTATGCCAACGGGCGGAATCAGCGTAAACAACATTAAAGAGTACCTTGCGATTCCAAATGTCGTGGCGTGCGGCGGCTCGTGGTTTGTGGAAAAATCCCTTATCAACAGCCATAACTGGGAAGAAATCGGCCGTTTAGTGCGTGAAGCCGTAGCAATTACCAATGCTTAACAGAAAAACAAAGTCTTAAAATAAAAGTGCGGTGGAAAATTTTGAAAAATTTGCACCGCACTTTTTATTATAATTCAAAACATCAATAAGGCGTTTTGCCTGCTTTTTCGATTAATGATTTGAGATAGGGAATATCATCGTGGCTGAGCATATCGATTAATCCCTCGCGTAGCCATTGGATAATTTCGCTTTCGGTATCATAGCCGTATTTTTGATTGTACATTTCTAACACGGGGATTTCTTTGGATTCGTGTAAATACATTCTCACTGACAGCCCTGCTTTTTTGTAAGCAATTAAATCTTCTTTGCCAACATAGTGGTATTCCACGCAAACACTGCTGGCGTTTGATCCCAACACCGCACTGAGCTGATCGTTATAGCGTGCGAGGGTAACCACTTGCAAACGCAACGCTGGTAATAATGCTTTGACTTTATTAATTAAAACGTGATCAAAACCCAATAATAAAATTTGATCTACCGTGTTGGTGCGTTGCAAAATCTCCGCCAGCACTTCGGCAAAACGCTGATGATTACGGCGTTGTTTGGCTTCTACAATCAAACCAACATTATTTTCTAATGCCCATTTTAACACGGTTTCTAATTCCACAATGTGCGTACCTTTGAATTCAGGTGAGAACTTTTCACCAAAATCATAGCGTTGTAGTTCAGCAAGCGTCATTTGTTCCACATAACCTTCACCGTTAGAAACGCGTTCGATAGAAAAATCGTGAATAACCACCATTTTTTCATCTTTTGTCATTGCAATATCAAGTTCGATGCTATGTGTTCCCGCCTCTAATGCACCGATAAAAGCAGGCATTGTGTTTTCTGGATACTTGGCACTGTAACCGCGATGGCTATTCGCCAAAATCAAGCCCTTTTCTGTAACGTTAAATTCAAATGCCATTTTCAACCTCTCTTTTAATTCAATTTAAAAACTAAATTCATTTTAGAGATAATAGAAACCTCGTGCAAATACTATCGCAAATAATATGGATAAATATCTAATTTTCGTGATCGAACTCACAAAAATAAACTTAAATGAGTTTATTTTTTAAATTGTAATTGATCGCGCTTTATCTTCTAGTTTAGAGTATCCACAAAATTATCATCGAGGAGGAATCGATTATGGCAAAACTAGAATTACGCAATATCACCAAAAAATTTGGTGATTTCTATGCAGCAAATAATATTTCGTTTAGTGCTGAAGAAGGGGAATTTGTTACCTTGCTCGGCCCGAGTGGTTGCGGAAAAACCTCGTTACTAAAATTGATTGCAGGCTTTCATCGTGCTGATGAAGGAGAGATTGTGATTGGCGATCGCCAAGTGAATGATATTCCACCAGAAAAGCGTAACACAGCGATGTGTTTCCAATCTTATGCGTTGTTCCCCCATTTGAATGTTTCACACAATATTTGTTATGGGCTAAAGCAAAAGAAAATTCCTATTGATGAACAAATTGCACGCTTAAATGTGGCATTAAAACAAATGGATTTAGAAACACAAAAGTTGAAACTGCCCTCTGAGCTTTCGGGTGGTCAGCAACAGCGTGTCGCCCTTGCGCGTGCAATGGTAACGCGTCCTGATGTGATTTTATTTGATGAACCGCTTTCAAATCTTGATGCAAAATTACGCGAAAGTGTACGTTTTGAAATTAAGCAACTTTCTCATCAATACAATCTTACCAGTATTTATGTTACCCACGATCAAGCAGAAGCCTTATCAATGTCAGATAAGATCATCGTGCTAAACAAGGGGTCGATTGAGCAAGTAGGTACGCCGCAAGAAATTTATTATCAACCGAAAAATCGCTTTATTGCCGATTTCATCGGCGTGGCAAACATTACTAAAGCGAACGTTAAACATTGGCAAGATGATCTCTATCAAGTGGATTCCTTATGGGGCAAATTTATTGTGCAATCAGCCCACAAGCCTGTGGCTGAGAATATTTATATTTGTTTCCGCCCTGAAGATGCAATCCCTTGTGAGCCAAATAGCAACGTGGAAAATAAATTTAGCGTCAAAGTGCTACAAACCGCCTTTATGGGCAATATGACTGAAGTGCAAGGCTTGGTAACTTCAGGTTTGCCAAATGAGAAAGTGCGGTTGCAATTAACCAAATTTTCGCCGTTGTTAAATCAATCAGAAGAATTATTTTTCACCCTCGCGCGTGATGCCATTCGTTTCTTGGAGGCAGTATGAAATCGGTAAAACAAGATCTCAAGGCTTGGCTACTGTTAAGCACAGGGCTTGGCACGATTTTATTATTAATGGGTTCAACCTTTTATTTAGTGGTGGCACAAAGTTTCGGCTTACAAAATATGTATGGCGAACCCTCGCATTTCACCTTGGATTATTGGCAAGAGGTGCTGAGCAACCCGATTTTTCATAAATCCTTTTGGTATTCCGTGCGGGTTTCCTTCCTCGGGGCGTTGCTGTCGATTTTGGTCGCCTACCCTATCGCCTTATGGCTACGCAACCCAATGAAAGGCAAAGAATTTATCATCACCTTTTTCCGTATGCCGATGCTTGTGCCGGGCTTGGTAGCCGCCTTTTTGTTTATGAATATGATTTCCTATCACGGTATTTTAAACGAAACACTGGTTTGGCTCGGCATTTGGCAAGAACCAAAATCCCTACAAAATGATAGCTTTGGCTGGGGCATTGTGATTTTGCAAATGTGGAAAAATATTCCTTTCGCCTTAATTCTTGTTGGCGGTGCGGTAAATTCACTAAAAAGCGATCTCTTTGATGCGGCGTCAAATCTGGGTTCAAACAGTTGGCAACGTTTTATTTATGTGATTTTCCCTCTCACACTTGGGGCGGTGCAAGTTTCCTTTATTTTGATTTTTATCGGTGCATTAGGGGATTTCGCCTTTTATAGCATTGCCGGCCCACGCGATACCTATTCGCTAGCTCGTTTTATGCAAATGAGCGCCTATGAATTTGAAGAATGGAACCAAAGTGCGGTGTTAGCGATGGTGATTATGCTCACCTCTGCACTCGCGTCAATTTTAATCACGCTGATTATTCGTCCATTATCTGTTAAACGAGGAGCGGTAAAATGAACAAAATACAAAGCAAAAACACACGTTTAATCAACCGCATTGTGCTGATCTTTTTTGTGGTAGTCAATTTTGTTTGGCTCGTTTTGCCGTTCCTAATGGCAGGATTATGGTCGCTTGTTGATCCACAACATCCTTGGAGCTATCCAGATATTTTCCCACCTGTACTTTCTTTTGAACGTTGGCATTATGTATGGGAAAACACCGCACTGAAAGAAGCAATGCTGAATAGCTATACCATTGCACCGATTGTTTCTTTAATCGCCATCACCCTTGCCCTGCCAACGGCTTATGCCTTTGGACGAATGGAGTTTCGTGGTAAAAAAATTGCCGAACTCATCACCTTAATTCCTTTGGTGATCCCAGGAATGATCATTGCGCTATTCTTTAGTGCGGTGTTAATTCAGTTAAATATTAACAATCCAATGATCGGCATTATTATCGGGCATACGGTAATGACATTACCTTACGCGATTCGCATTTTGTCTTCAGGATTTTCTTCCGTACCGCAAGATTTGATTGATGCAAGTCGTGATCTTGGTGCGTCAAAACTCACCACCTTTAAAGATGTTTATCTACCTATGCTAAAACCTGCATTTTTGGCGTCAATTATTTTCTGTTTAGTGAAAAGTATCGAAGAATTTAGTATTTCTTTTGTCATCGGTTCACCAGATTTTATCACCGTGCCAACCATACTTTATTCGTTCTTGGGCTACTCTTTCATTCGCCCAAATGCCGCCGTGGTATCGATCATCTTATTAATTCCAAACGTTATCTTGCTGTTAATTATCGAGCGTTTATTGAAAGGTAACTATTTATCACAATCCACAGGCAAAGCCTGATTTCCACCAGAGGAGAAACAATGATGAAAACTCGTCTTATCAAAACCGCATTAATCAGTTTAGGGCTAACCACCGCCCTGTCCGTTTCGGCTTCCCAAGATCTCAGCCAAAAAAGCTGGGAAGAGATTGTGGCGCAAGCTAAACAAGAAGGCTCGGTAACCTTTAGCGTGTGGTATTTACAACCGCAATTCCGTATTTTTGTCAAAGATTTTGAAAAAACCTATGGCATCAAAGTGAAAATTCCTGAAGGCACTTTAGACGGTAATATGAATAAGCTGATCGCGGAAAAATCCCTCGCGAAAGGAAAAATGGACGTGATCGCCATCGCGGCAGATAACTACCCTATCGTGCAGAAAAACGATGTGTTACGAAATCTCAACAGCTTGCCTAATTTCGCCCAAGCCAACCACGCGTTGCAAGGGGTAAAATTTGACAATCACGCAATGGGCTTTTGGGGCAATCAAACAGGCTTTGCCTATGATCCATTACGGGTTTCAGAAGATCAGTTACCACAAAGCTGGCAAGAAACCGTGAACTATATTCAAACTCACCCGAAAAAATTTGGTTATGCCGATCCAAATGGCGGTGCTTCAGGGAAAGCCTTTATTTTCCAAGCCTTACTCAATGTAAGTGGTCAATATGATTATCAAAATACCCCATTTGATGCGTTACAAACGAAAAACTGGCAAAGCACTTGGGATTGGTTTAATCAAAATAAACAAAATATGGTACGCACCGCCTCGAACGCGGACAGCTTAACACGCTTAAATGATGGTGAATTAGACATTGTTTCCGCGTGGCAAGATCATTTATTTAGCCTACAAAAACAAGGCGCGGTAACACCAAGATTGAAATTCTATGTGCCAAAATTTGGTATGCCGGGCGGCGGTAATGTGGTGGTAGTCGCACAAAATGCCCCACACCCTGCGGCAAGTTTAGTGTTTACCAACTGGCTAGTTTCACCTGAAACACAACAAAAATTAGCCGACCATTTTGGTATCCGCCCATTAAATGCCGAAGTGGGCGAAGCGGATATTCCATTCTTCCCACTGGATTGGAGCAAAGCCGCTATTGCTGATTTCACCAAAGAAGTGATCGCCAAATAACATTATTGATGAGTTAAGGTTCTGCCTTAACTCATTTTTTTCTCTCTTTTTTGATTATTGTTGCAACAAAATCCATTTAGATTTAACGTTGTTATTGCAAAAGTGCGGTTAAAAATTTTGCAATTTTTATGGCATTTAGTGCAAATAATGCCCCTTCCTTTCTCTCAATATTGGAGGACATTCTATGAAAAAACTCACCTTAAGCCTTAATTTAGTTAGCTTACTTAGCTGCTCACTGTTTTATCCAACCAATCTTA
This sequence comes from Avibacterium volantium, assembly GCF_049366555.1. GTDB lineage: Bacteria > Pseudomonadota > Gammaproteobacteria > Enterobacterales > Pasteurellaceae > Avibacterium > Avibacterium volantium_A. Next base: position 39,980 of record NZ_JBMMGT010000014.1, read on the forward strand.
ATGCTGTGCCTAATGTGCCTGACAATCCCCAAGCACAAGCGCTACAATTAGAAAAAATTGTGATTTTCAGCCGACACGGTATTCGCACGCCCTTAGTTGGTAAAGACAGCATTTTATCCCAAGCTACCCCTTATCAATGGGTAAAATGGCAGGATAAAACGGGCTATCTCACTGCCAAAGGCGCAAGATTAGAAAAATTATTCGCGGCGTACTGGTCTGAATGGTTGCAACAAACGGGAATTCTTTCCTCACAATGCCCGAAAGACGATCTCTTTATTTACACCAATGCTCGTCCACGCACCATTGATACTGGCGTAAGTTTCGCGAAAGGGGCTTATTCACATTGTGCAATAAGAGTCAATTATCTAGGCGAATATAACACGATGGATAACACTTTTAATCCCGTGATTCGCAGCAAAGTAGATAAAGCCTTTGAACAAAAAGCACGCAAAGCGGTAGATGAATTAGTGGGCGAAGGTGGGTTTGCACAACTCAACACACATCTACAAAGTAATTTCAACGCCCTAGCGACAGCCTTAAATCAAGAACAATCGCCATTATGCCAAGAAAAACAATTGTGTAATTTAGACCAAGAAACAAATACCCTCACGTTTACACAAGGGAAAGAGCCTAAAACCACTGGGGCATTGCGTGATGGTACAGGTGCTGCCGATAGCTTTCTTCTACAATATTACGAAGGCTTTCCAGCTAAAGATGTAGCTTGGGGACGCATTGACAATCAAGAAAACTGGAAAAAAATTGTTGAAATAAAAGAGCGTTACAACCAATTATTATTCGGCACGCAAGTAATGGCAAAAGAAGCCGCAACACCATTGCTCACCTTTATTCAAAACAGCTTCAAAGATTATGGTTATCAGCACCCTTACATTGAAAAAGCTCGCAATGCCAAAGTGGTATTATTAGTCGGGCACGATTCCAATGTTGGCTCGCTCTTACCATTATTGAAAGTGAAACCTTATCATCTGCCCGATCAGCTAGAAACCACGCCAATTAGTGGTAAAGTGGCATTTGAGAAATGGGTGAACGCAAAAGGCGAAGCCTTTATGAAAGTGGAATATGTTTATCAAACCATTGATCAATTACGCAACGGCACGAAACTTTCTTTGACTAATCCGCCAAATCGTATAACCTTACAGCTTGAAGATTGCCCAACCAACGCGCAAGGTTTATGCAAAATGGAAAATTTTTACCAAGCCGTTGAAAACGCCTTAAAATAATACCGCACTTTTCGTTGTGCGAGTTAAGGTAACATTGAGGGATAAGCCTCTCTGATCGCAAAGTGAGGCTTTTATTTCATAAAGACAACAAAATGAAAAAAGAAAATTCCGTATTTAATTTAAAATCCAGCGAAAAATTGTTATTGCGCCTGATTCGCCAATATTCCCCCTCACGCAAAGAATTAAGCGCATTATCGGGTTTAACCCCTGGGGCAGTAACGCAATATTGCCGCAAATTGCTGTTTCTCGGCTTAATTAAAGAAACGGAGAAAATGGTAAAAAAACGGGGAACGCCCTCTTTTCATTTAACTTTAAATCCCAATGCTTGTTGCTCGATTGGTATCACCTTTTCAGATAACTCATTTCAGCTCGCAATCGTGGATTTTATTGGCAATAAAATTGCCAATGAACGCTATGTTTACCACAATAGCGTGCAATTTGATGAATTATGCCAACAAATTCGCACCGCACTTCAGCAACTTTTAGACAAAAAATTTCTCGCTGAAGCAAAAATTCTCGGCATCGGTTTTTCTCTTTCTGGCTACCTATTGGCCGATCAATCCATTTCCTCCCCTTGGTTTCCGTTATTACAAAATATCCCGAACCTAGCCAATGTATTCAGCGAAAAACTCGGCTACCCCTGCCATATTGAGAACAACATCAACACGGTGGCACTTGGGGAATATTATTCGGGATTATGGAATGATATTGAAGATATGGTGGTGATCAGCCTTGATTTCGGTATCGGCGCAGGGATTATTTCACAAGGTAAGCTAATCCGTGGCGGTTTTGGCAATGCGGGCGAAGTGGGCTTATTGTTCCCTTATGATGCCCCTCGCCCAAGCTGGAAATATTTGCAAGACAAACTCGGCGAGTCGCAGTTGCAAGGAAATGTAATGGAAAATCCTCAAGTGCAAAAATGGCTCGCACACAGCCAAGAGCAAATCCATTCCCTTATGCTATCTGCCATCGCGTGGCTCGATCCCCGCGTTATCGTCCTCACAGGAATGTTGCCACCGCCATTAATCAACCAGTTGATTGACTATGTAAAACACACAAAAACAATGCAAAATTTACACCGCACTTCCGCCCAACTCTGTGCCTCAAAAATGAAGTTTGAAGATATTTCCACCGCCGCCGCCATCGTCCCGATTTATCATTTTTTGCAGAATAATGAATAAAAAGTGCGGTGTGAAAAAATGAAGGATTTTCGCACCGCACTTTTTCTTTACCTTATTATTGTTCGTAATGCAAAATAGCATTACAATTATCACAAAAATCGAAGGAGGAAAAATGGCAACACTTAATATTCGTCTTGATGATGAACTAAAACAAGAAGCTTATGCGGCATTAAAGAAAATGAACCTGACACCAAGTGAGGCGGTCAGATTATTATTCCAATATGTAGCACAAAATAATAAATTTCCGATTCAAACCGTGTTAGTCAATGATGAAGATCTTGAACTGCTAGAAACAGTACGTCATCGCCTAGCCCACCCCGAAAAAGGCATTAAGGTTAGCTTAGATGAGCTATGAGCTAGTTTTTGATCCAAGGGCGTTAAAAGAATGGCATAAACTTGGTGAAAATATAAAAGCACAATTTAAGAAAAAACTGGCTGAAGTTTTGCGTAACCCTCGCATTGAAGCCAATCGGCTTAGTCATTTTCCTGATTGCTATAAAATAAAACTACGCAATGCAGGATACCGTCTAGTTTATCAAGTTCAAGATGAACAAGTGGTTGTTTTTGTTGTGGCTATCGGTAAACGAGAAAACAACCAAGCTTATAAAAATGCCAAAACAAGGCTATAAAAAATCCGCACTCAAAAGCACGGATTTTTTCGATACTTGAACGATTATTTCACACGCGATACATATTCACCAGAGCGGGTGTCCACTTTAATCACTTCGCCTGTTTGTACGAATAATGGAACACGCACTACCGCGCCTGTGCTTAATGTGGCTGGTTTGCCGCCTGTGCCTGCGGTGTCGCCTTTTAAGCCAGGGTCAGTTTCTACGATTTCTAATTCAACGAAGTTTGGTGGGGTTACAGAAATTGGTGCGCCGTTCCATAGGGTTACGATACAATCTGCTTGGTCTAATAACCATTTTTCTGCATCGCCCACCGCTTTTGCGTCTGCTGAATATTGTTCAAAGGTTTCTGGGTGCATAAAGTACCAGAAAGCGTCATCTTTGTAAGAATAGGTTAAGTTTAAATCCATTACGTCAGCCGCTTCCACAGACGTACCTGATTTAAAGTTCACATCTAACACTTTGCCAGAAATTAATTTACGAATGCGAGTACGAGTAAACGCTTGACCTTTTCCCGGTTTTACAAATTCATTTTCAACGATCACGCAAGGCTCGCCATCTTGCATAAATTTTAGACCTGGTTTGAAATCAGTGGTAGTATATGTAGCCATATTATCCTCAAATAAAAAGAGATTGTTTTTAAAAGTGCGTATTTTAACCCGAAATATCCCCATTAGAGAAGTAGAAAATTGGGCAGATCATCTCGCAAATGCCATTTCTGATCCTAAAGTCTTGCTGGAACACTTAAATCTTCCCCTTTCTCTTTTTGAAAAAGATTTTGCCGCGCGCAAGCTGTTTGCGCTGCGCGTTCCCTTGCCTTTTGTGGAACGAATGGAAAAAGGCAATCCAAATGATCCGCTCTTTTTGCAAGCAATGACCTCGCATTTAGAATTTGTGCAAGCGGAAGGATTTAGCAAAGACCCCTTAGAAGAACAACAAACCGCCGCGCCAAATATTTTGCATAAATACCATAACCGATTGTTATTTATGGTAAAAAATAGCTGTGCGATTAATTGTCGCTACTGTTTCCGCCGCCATTTTCCTTATGCTGAAAACAAGGGCGATAAGAAAAATTGGCAAAAAGCCTTGGACTATATCGCGCAACATTCAGAAATTGATGAAGTGATTTTTTCTGGTGGCGATCCCCTTATGGCGAAAGATCACGAGCTAGAATGGCTGCTAAAACAATTACAAAAAATCCCGCACTTACAGCGTTTACGCATTCACAGCCGTTTGCCTGTGGTGATTCCGCAGCGTATCACTGATGAATTTTGCGAACTGCTAGCACAATCTCGCTTGCAAACGGTGCTGGTTACCCACATCAATCACCCCAATGAAATTGATGAGCATTTGGCGAACGCAATGGCGAAACTGAAAAATGCTGGCGTAACCTTGCTTAATCAAGCGGTGATGCTGAAGAATATAAACGACAATGCCCACACGCTAAAAGCCTTGAGCGAGCAACTTTTCCGCATTGGCATTCTGCCCTATTACTTGCATTTGTTTGATAAAGTGGAGGGCGCGAGCCATTTTTATCTTGATGATGAAAGTGCGGTGGAAATTTACAAAGAATTACAAAAGCTCACTTCAGGCTATTTAGTGCCGAAATTAGCACGCGAAATTGCCAATGAACCAAATAAAACTTTATATTCTGCCTAATTGCTAATGGAACAATGGCAAAATATCCTTTAAAATACGCAAAATTTACACCGCACTTTAGTTTAGTGCTTTTATTAACATAAGGTATCAACTGTGACTGAACAACATAAACCAGAAAATAATGCTGCTAACACAGCGCAAAATGAACTTGATTTAGAATTTAATCAAATGGAACCCATTACGCCGAAGAAAACCATTATGCCAGAGCCTTCTTTATTAGATAAAGCTAAAGGTTTTGTTCATTCTTTCGGTAAAAAAGAACAACCAGTTTCAGAACCTCAAGCACCTATTATCAGCGAAAGCGAGGTCATCGTGGAAAATCACGCCAACAATACCCAAGAAACGGAGGTGATTATGGAAGAAAATGTGAAAACAGAACCCGTTCAGGAAGAACCTGTAAGCAGAAGTTTAAATAAGCCTGAACGTTGGGCAATTTTAGGCTTCATTCCGCCAAAATATCGCCGTATTTTTATCGTATTATTACTTGCGGTGATCATTTTATTGATTATCTCTTGGTTAAAACCAAGTTCAGATACCGTCAATGCGTTTGAACAGCCGTCAAACAGCATTCCAACGCAGTTCCAGTCGCTCAATCAAGAGCAGCCAATGGAAAAGAATGTGTTGGATAACTTAAACCAAAGGCAACCAGCACAACAAGCAGATACACAAAATGCTCAAGATAGCAGTGAGAATGCGCAAACTACTGTGGCAAATACAGAAAATAGTGCAGACAATGCTCACAGCAATCATGCAACAAGCCCTGAGCCTGTTGCCCAGCCAAGCGTTCAAACAGAGCAACCTGTTGTACCAGCAGTAAAACCGCAACCAACACCCGTTGAGCCAAAACAAGTGGTAGAAACGGTGAAAACGGCAAGCAAACCTGCTGCGGCACAAACACAGCCGAAACCACAGCCTAAGCCTGTGGCAAAAGCGACAACGCAAACAACCAATACAAGCAAACCAAAAGCAGAAAACAAAGCGCAAACAGCACAAAGCGTGAAAAAAGCTGAGCCTAAAGCAGAGAAAAAAGCAGAAAGAAAAGTCCCTGTGGTGGAAGCAAAACCAGCAACGAACAAACCTACTGGCACAAGCAAAACCCTGACTATTCCGCAAGGCGTTTCGCTTATGCAAGTCTTCCGCGATAACAATCTGAATATTTCTGATGTGAATGCGATGACAAAAGCGAACGGTGCGGGCAATGCGTTAAGCAGCTTTAAACCGGGTGATAAAGTGCAAATTTCGGTTAATTCGCAAGGGCGTGTTGAACAGCTTCGTTTAGCCAATGGTAGCACCTTTATTCGTCAGGCGAATGGTACTTATCAGTATAAAAAATAAATCGTAGAAAAAGTAAACTGTTGAAAGAAACAAAAATGGTGGAATTTAATTTTCCGCCATTTTTTATTCCTGACAAAAACGACAAAAATTACAACCGCACTTTCTCTCCGCCGAAATCGTCCAATAAATTTGACGTTAATTTAGCAAGAATCCCTGTCATCAACACAAAATCGGCATCAAAGCGTTGCGCCACATTTTCTTTCAAAATATCATCATTTTTTTCCCGCACTTCATCGGCAAACTTCAAGCGTTTTAATGTGCCGTCTTCATTTAATACAAAGGTGAGATGCGCTTCCCATTCCAAAGCCAATTTGGTAATAGTTTTGCCAGATTGCAATAATGACAGAATTTCTTCAGCATCTAAGGCTTGCTGTTTGCAACGGATCACCGCATTATCTTCACTGCCGCGTAATTCGGCATCTTCCAACGCAATCAACCAATCTGGCGTGGCATCATTGCTCACCCAATGGCTCATTACTAAACTTGGATCATTGGCAAAAGCCAGCGGCACAACAGGCAGAGATCCTAAGGATTTACGCAATAGCGCAAGGGCGTCCTCTGCACGCTTACTTGAAGCCGCATCGACATAAACGAGTTGATTTTCACTATCCACCCAAATTGCCGTTTGCTGATATTTACTAAAGGCACGCGGTAGCAACATTGCCACCACATCGTCTTTCAGCGCTTGCTTTTCCACTTTCTTTAATTTGCGATTTTCTTTTTGCTCTAAATCAGCAATCCGCTGATCTAATTCGCGTTTTACAACGTGAGCAGGCAGGATCTTTTCTTCTTTGCGAGCCATTAATAAAATCTGTTTGCCCACCGAAAAATGTAACAACTCACTGGTTTTCAACGGTGAAACCCAACCAAATTTCTGCATATCCCCTTGACCACAAGGGTGAAACTCACATTGTGCAAGCTGCGCTTGCAACTGCTCGGCTGACCAATCTAATTCTTTAGTTAAACGATAGGTCATAACGTTCTTAAACCACATAGGCATTCCTTCTTTATTCGGGTAAAATGTGCCAACGAAAAACCTATTGTAACTGATCTTAAACAAAACTATGCAACAGAAATTAATTACTTTCATCGGCGGCGGAAATATGGCGCAAGCTATCGTGTTTGGTTTATTGAAACAGGGTTATCCTGCACAAAAAATTACCGTTAGCGATCCGAATGCGGATAAACTGGCGTTGTTTGCTGAGCGTCAAGTGAATATTTCGCAAGATAATGTGCAAGCGGTACAAAATGCGGAGGTGGTGGTGTTAGCGGTGAAGCCACAAGCCCTTGCGGAAGTGTGCCAGCCTTTAAGTGCGGTGGATTTTTCTGAAAAATTAGTGATCTCCATCGCGGCGGCAATTTCTGTGCAAAAACTTACCGCACTTTTGCCTAGCGCGCGCCATATTATCCGCGTAATGCCGAATACGCCAGCCTTGGTATCAGAAGGAATGGCTGGCTTATTTGCAGAAAACTCTGTGCCTGCCGATCTCAAAGCCTTTGCACAAGATTTAATGAATGCCGTAGGGCAAGTCTGCTGGGTGGAGCAAGAAGATGAAATGCACTTGATTACCGCAGGTTCTGGCAGCAGCCCTGCGTATTTTTTCTTATTTATGGAAGCGATGGAAAACGCCTTGAAAGCGCTTAATTTAGATGCACAAACCGCACGAATGTTAGTGCAGCAATCGGCTCTTGGGGCAGCCAAAATGGTGCAACAACAGCCTAATGTGGCTATTTCTACCTTGCGTGAAAATGTAACATCAAAAGGCGGCACAACGGCGGCGGCGCTTAATGTTTTCCAGCAACAACAATTATCTCAAACCGTACAGCAAGCCATTGAAGCCTGCGTGCAACGTTCACAAGAAATGGAAAAATTATTTTGATGAAAATCAGCCCTTTTAATTGGTTAGCCTTGAGCTTTTTCGGCTATTACTGCGCATATGGCGTGTTTGTGCCATTTTTCCCAGCGTGGTTGAAATCGCAATCTTACAACGAAGAAATCATCGGCTTTATTATTGCCAGTTCTTATGTATTCCGCTTTTTAGGTGGGATCGGCTTTTCCGCCATGATCAAAAAAGCAGGGCATTTGCTCAATGCCTTGCGTTATCTCGCTTGTGCAAGTTGTGGCGTAATGCTTTATATGAGCTTTGTGGCGGAAAGTTTTCCTTTGCTTTGCCTTGGCATCGCCTTATTTGCCATGATTAATGCGGCGGGAATGCCCTTAAGCGACACCCTTGCGACCACTTGGCAACAGCAAATTAATTTGGATTATGGCAAAGCGCGATTGATTGGCTCCGCTGCGTTTGTGGTGGGTGTTACCCTGTTTGGCAACATTATTGGCTTTATTGGTGAGAATTATACGGTATGGATTTTAACCGCATTGTTAGCCCTTTATGCCATAATGCAAATGACCACGCCAAAGATTTTGCCACAAGATACGCAAACAAGTGCGGTGGAAAATTCCGTTGGATTTTTGCAGCTATTAAAAAATAAATGTACGTTACGTTTAATTATTGCCATTTCTCTTATTCAAGGTTCGCACGCCGCTTATTATGCTTATAGTGTGCTGTATTGGCAAAGCATCGGCATTTCTGTGCAGACAACCAGTTTGCTGTGGGGATTAAGCGTGGTGGCGGAAATTTTGCTCTTTTTCTTTTCTACCAAATTATTCCGTTTCTGGAAAGTTAGCACCCTATTTTACTGCGCCGCCATCGCTTGTGTGGTACGTTGGGGCGTGTTAGGCAGTGCGACAAGCCTTTGGTTAATTGCCTTAGTGCAATTATTGCACAGCTTAACTTATGCCCTTGGCCATTACGCAATGGTGCGTTACATTACCACCCAACCGCAAAATGCTATGGCGAAATTGCAAGGCTTGTATAACGGCATTTCAGGTTCGGCGGTGATCGCCTTGCTTACCGCATTGGCTGGCGTATTATACCCAATTTCGCCACAAATGACATTTACATCAATGATGATTTTTGCCTTGCTCGCATTGCCGATTATTCCGCGTAAAGTGGAAGCCTTTTTGGTGCGCCGAGTTGAATAAGAATTGAATAGGATTAACTATGAAAGACAGCGCCTTAATCGATCTTTTTCTGAATGAACAATGGCTAGAAAAAGGGCTTTCGGAGAATACCGTTCAATCCTACCGCTTGGATCTCAGTGCGGTGGCAAATTGGCTCGAAACGCAAAATCTCACCTTTGAAATCTTAGATGCCATTGATTTGCAAAGCTTTCTTAGTGAGCGATTGAACTTGGGCTACAAAGCTACAAGCACAGCAAGATTATTGAGCGCGTTGCGTAAATTCTTTCAATATTTATATCGGGAGAAATATCGCACAGACGACCCAAGTGCGGTACTAGCTTCGCCAAAATTACCGATCCGATTGCCCAAATATCTCACCGAACAGCAGGTTACGGATTTGCTCAACACCCCCTGCGTGGAAGTGCCGTTAGAATTACGCGATAAAGCAATGCTGGAATTGCTTTACGCCACAGGTTTACGAGTTACCGAATTGGTTTCACTCACCCTTGATAACATCAGCGTGCAACAAGGCGTAGTGCGTGTTATCGGCAAAGGCAACAAAGAACGCATTGTGCCAATGGGTGAAGAAGCCGCCTATTGGATCAAACAATTTATGCTTTATGGTCGGGCCGCATTGCTAGACGGACAGCCTTCTGATGTGCTATTTCCCAGTCGGCGCGGCACTCAAATGACTCGCCAAACCTTTTGGCACCGCATTAAACATTACGCCATTTTAGCGGATATTGACAGCGAAGCGCTCTCCCCCCACGTCCTACGTCACGCCTTCGCCACTCACTTAGTCAATCACGGCGCCGATCTACGCGTGGTACAAATGCTCTTAGGCCACAGCGATCTCTCCACCACCCAAATCTACACCCACGTCGCCAAAGAACGCCTAAAACACCTACACGAAAGGTATCACCCAAGAGGGTAAAATTTGTGAAAAAACGACCGCTCTTTTAGTTCAGAAAAATATAGCTAGGTTCTATTTCAATAGGTTAGGTTGAATTTTGAAGTGCGGTGATTTTTTGGAGATTTTAAGAAAGATAAAGAAAATTACTTTAAGAATAAATCTCCCCAACTTCTCTTTACTAAAGATTGGCTTAAAAACAAGCATACTAAATGTATGAAAGGAAAAATTAAATTCCCGTGTAAATTGCCTTTATTTTTAACAAATTTTTAGAAAAGTAACGCCGAGCGAGAGCGAAGCGAACATCAGGCTTACTTTTCGTGAAGAAAATTTGTTAAAAATGAAGATCAGCAATTTAGTCGGGGGCTTTTTTTCTTTGCCTACTTTCTTTTGAGCAAACAAAAGAAAGTAGGTCGCTCAACGAGCGAAATCTGTTAGTTATTCCAAAGAAAAAGTAATTAGCCAAAATAACGATAGCGTAATTAAAAATATTTTAAATTTATGCCTAAATAAAATAATTACTCAATTTTTTCCTTAGGCAAAATCACCTTATTATAAAAACTACCGTTGATTTGGGTTTTGTGTAAATGATAAAGGTGATATGCCTTAAATGCAGCGGCATCAGGCTGTTGTGGATTGTGCCAAAATTCTTCTAATGAGCCTTGGTGGGTTATGTCTGGAATGTCGTAATGCGCGCGTCCTAGTGTAATCACGGGCATATTATGGATTAATGCGGATAATCCACTGGTGCTGTTAAGCGTTACCATTCCTTTGCCGTGGCGAAGTAACACAGGCATTGAAATATCATAGACATAAAACAAACGTCCTTGTAGTTCTGGGTGTTCTGAGAGATAACGCTGAATAACCTGTTTATAGCTGATAAATCCTCGATCCATTGGGTGATGTTTTACGATTAATTTTAGCGAAGTCGGGGCATTTTTTACAAAAGAATCTAACACATAGTTCAAAAATTGCTCTACGCTATCGAAATCACAATGCACTCTTACTTGGCTGTCATCATAAACTTGCAGCGGTAAAATATAAAAATCACCTAATTTATTTTTCTTAATTTTACGAATGAAACATTGCTCTTTTATCCAATGACAAACACGCTTCATTCCTGAAACAAGCCATAATTTTATATAATAATTGAGATTATAGACTCGATGATGTTTATAATAAGGGAATTCTTTTTCTTTGTATCTGGAGATTACATAATATTGTGTAGCAAGTTTTGCCATTGGAAAAAAACCGTTTGCCACAGGAATGGGTTGAGAAATTTGAGATAAGTCTTTAGCTTGTTGTAAAAAGAATTGTTTATCTCTTGGCAATGGTGAATAGGCATTTACGCCTTCTTTTTCTAAGGTAACATAATGCGGACGAAAATAGCCTTCTTCAAATACCCAAAAGGCACACCCTAATTTTTTAGTTACTGCTTTTGCTATACGATGATAACGGCGATTATCGCCAAAGCATACTATTGTATCAATGTTATGATCTTTGCAAAATTGTAATAAGAAAACATCAAAATATTCTAATTTGCTGTTGTAATCAAAAATAAATTGATTATGAAGTGCGGTGGAAAAAAATAATTTATCACCAGAGTTAAAATTTAATTTATAAACCGTTTTTTGCTGTGTTTCAGATAACCAATCCGCCAACTCTTTGAAAAAATGTCCAATAGGCCCTTGTAATAATAAAATCCGTTGTGAGCTTGCTACTAACTCGTTTAAATTATTAACAATCATTTTGTTCCCTTAGGTATAAATAGCTATTTCAGCCAAAAAGTGCGTACAAAGTAACAATATTTCCCTATTTTTTTGCTTAACCAACTCTTATATAAGCCCGTATCTTTCAATTGATTTTTTTGTTCCAACAATATCTTAACTGCGGTGCTTGCATTGGTTAATTGCATTGTATTAGGATTTAGATAAAGTGGATAGTATAACAGAGTTCCTGCAATTAACTGCGCTAATGTCAATTTTCTTTTTCTACGCGGTAAGGCATAGGCATCAATCGTTAATCCCCAATGGGCATAAAAGGGTGAACCGTAACAATATACCCTTTTACCCCGCAATAGCGCTTCAAAGCCAGCTAAAGATGTCATTGTATGCACTTCATCGACTGCTTGAATGCAATCCAAAATATTCGCCTCAGTAACAATTTGATCTGCATAAATTAATGCTTGCTCTTGTGCTACGTTACCTTTTCGGTTGCCACTTAATACATCTGGGTGTGGTTTATAAATAATGTAAGCATCAGGGTGAGCTTGTCTAACCTGCTGCAGCAAAGTGAGATTAGATTGACACTGCGGCGAACCAAAGCGAATAGAGGCATCATCTTCCACTTGCCCTGGCACTAAAAGGACTTTTTTCTCCGTATTTGGGCGAATAAAGCCAGTAGATCCTACATTATATTTACCAATATTGGCTTGGATCAGTTGTTGCTGTATTTCTCGAGCTAAATCTTCATCTTTTTCTGAGAAAGCTGTATTCTGCAAAATAGATTCTAACTGCGAAGGCTGCTGCGGATTAAAATAAATTCCCAAAGGATCAACCACTAAAGAAAGTGGCGCAACAAGGTTTGAACCTAATCCAACAGAGCGAATAAAGCCATCTTCCATTCGCCAAATTGGAATATTATTTTGTTCTGCATAAGCTATGAATTCAGGCTTACCTTGTCCCCATAGCAATAACTTCGCATTCTCACGCAGTTGAATTTTTTTAAACTTGGCAAGAGAAGAAACAAAATGTAAACGACAGTTTGGTAAATGGAAAAAAGGTTTTAACACCGTTTTTTTCCACAAAGAAAGCCCAATGCAATAAAAATCGCCCACTAATACAGATTGCCAATGCTTAACCCAGCTTAAATAATGAATGACATCAAAAATATCACCTGTTTCACCAGTAAATGGATTAATATAGCGGCTATACTGAAAATAAGCTGCATAGAAAACTTCATTTAATGTACGGGACTTGCGGCGTTGTTGTGTGATCAGTTCAGCAACAAAAGGGTGGCGATCATCGGTTAATCCCCAGCCTGCAAACCAAGGTACACCAAAGGTTACCACTTCTTTACCTTGTAGCAATGCTTCAAATCCCATTTGTGAAGTAACGCAGTACACTTTATCCACCTGCGATAACAAGGTTGGTGGATTAATGTCTTGGCTAATAATTCTCACACGCGGTTGATCTAATAAATCCGTTAAATATCCCCGTTTCTTCCCTGCAATTACATCAGGGTGTGTTTTCACCCAAATCTCAGCATCGGGATTTTCTTGCAATGCCGCTTGCAACATCTGACGAAAACTATTCTCATCAGCCAAGCCATATTGCACCGCCATATCACCAAATGTTTGATCAATAACTAATACAATTGGTTTTTTATGTTCTGTGGCTATTGGCTTGCAAGGTGCGTGATTATACTTGGATAATTGCCATTCACGAATCAGAGCCATTGCTTGATGGGATTGCTGTGCTTGCTCATCATCTAAGTTACAATCAGAAATTAACTTTTCCAATCGTGAAGGTTTTTCGGCTGCATAATAAATTCCCACATCGTCCACAATCAAAGAAAATGGTGGGTATCCTTCAACCCCTAATCCGATAGAGCGAAGAAAGCCATCTTCAAGCGCAATATAACGCAGATTATGCTTTACGGCATAATCTCGCGCTTTGTTTGCCGTTGGACGAAATCCCCAACCTATCACCGAATTTTCAAAGGAAAATGCTGGGCTATCCTTTAGAAAATTGGATAGGTTAGGGATTTTTTTTATTCCGGAGGAAAAGATAATTGGGGTCATGGCGATCTCGATCTAGTTGCTATCTTTTTATTTAAATTAATTGGGAACTTGTCTAGGAACTGTACTAAAAAACTAGACTCCCCTTTTCTAATTAATTGTTTTAAAAGAGAAACTCTAAAATTTATATTGCTATTGTTAAACGCCTTTACATATGCTTCAATATGATCTTTTAGAATACTATTAAATTTGTACATTGCGTAAATGTGCTTTGGTTGGTTTCAAAAATTCTCAATTCCGTTTATGTGGGTATGATTCTCTGCAAAATGTGTGTATTTCATGGATATGCAATGGCTAAATTCACATCAAGGATGTAATAACTTCGATAAGAATAGGCCTAGGCCACGCTTTACTTTTTCCCCAAAAGTCCTATTCTAGCATAAGTAGAGCCTTTAGTCTCTATCTAGTATGACTAAAATATAATACATAAGAGCTGGGAATTGTACTCTTATTTTATTGAGTGATCCTTCTTAATTTAGAGGGATTTTTGAGAATTCACAGAACATAAAAATCAAATTGTATTAGTTATTGATCAAACATTTGGTGATATGGCGGTGCAATATGGTTTGGCTGATGAAAATAGTTTTCGTCAGATGTTGCAAGCGGCATTGCAAGAAAATCCCGATGCTGAAATTTGGGTAAAAACACACCCTGATGTAATTACAGGGAAGAAACGGGGATATCTAACGGATTTATTGGATCAACCGCGTGTGAGCATTATTAGCCAAGACATTAATCCACCAACCTTGTTATCACAGGTGGATAAAGTGTACTATAGTAGGCATATGTAGTGATCTACTAAATTAGCAGTCACTAATAGGTTTCTTTGCTAAAATTGTCGGTAATCCTTGATTACTACCATAATAATTATTCAAAGTCTTTCATATTCTATAGGGCAGCCCTTAGTATATGTATAGCTTTCTCACATACATTTATCTCTAAGTTATTGCATTCTTAGGGGGTTTTGGTATAATTAAAGGTTATGTTTTATTTATATGTAGTTAGAGATATATTATGCAAAATATTAAAGCTAACAAAAAAAATAATCTAAACAAGTCTAGAATTTTCAGGGGGATTCGGAAGGTTAGGAAGTTTCTTTTTCATCCGATAGCCTTTATAAGAGATTCTTGGATATTCAAATATAATCCTTTAGGGAATTTAATTAGAATTAAAAATTTATTTGTAATATCCCATTTAGGCCAATTAGCACAAGTAGAGTCAGTAATAAAAAAGGAGCAGTTATTAAACTGCATGTTGATTATTGTATACACTAATAAAAATAAAAAGATGCCTCAGTTAGTAAGAAATAATTCAGATAAAAATATTTTTAAAGAGATTTTATTTTTAGAATTGCCGTCATTTCCTAATAAAATTAATATTAAAAACTTAATTGTGATTAATAACTCATATAGAGAAGCTTTAAAAAGAGTGAAACCACATAGGTTATTTATACTAAGCTTTGAGAAGCACTACTGTTTATTAGCAAATAGAGCTAATGAAATGAATATAGAGGTTAATTTGATTGAAGAAGGAACTGCAACCTATAAGTATGATAATTATCATGAGGCAAATAATAAAATCATGCAATCCTTTTCTAAGTCAGAACAATGGAAATTATTCCTTATTAAAACATTACCTTTA
>NZ_JBMMGT010000015.1:0-55006 GCF_049366555.1 Avibacterium volantium
GGCCAATGCTCAAATTCAAGCGGGCCAAATTTGTCACGCTGATCCTGAAGTAACAGCGTATAACTATGCAGGCGTATGGGAAAAATTTGAAGATGGCTGGATTTGTAATTATTGGCAGTTTTTGCCAGAAGATGAATGGGAAGAGGTGATTATAGAAGAAGATGGCATTGAAACTGAAAAAGAGAAATAAAAATAAACCCCAATTGATTAAATTGGGGTCATCGCTTTTGCAAAGGGGGGTCCAGCTAATCAATGATTGCTATCTTCACAGTCCCTAAGTCTTCCTATATGCTATACTTCAATCACAGTGTTGTCAATGTATTAATTAATATGGTTTAACGTTATGGTGTCTAAAATTAGTGAGCTGTACTCTCTCTTATCCCAATCAAGAATAGAAACATATTTATCTTATTTTAAAGATGAGAATGACTCAGCAGTAAAAGAGAGATTGGCATACGAACTTTATATTTGGAACATACAAATAAGTGCCGCACTTTTGGAAGTGATTAGTCTATATGAAGTGGCATTACGAAATGCCATCATTAACGCGTTAGAACCTAGTTATAGAATACATAGCATTTTAAATGACAATTTTATTCGTGCATTAAAACCTGCAGCAAGAGAAGAATTGCTCCGTATTGTAAATAAGTTGTCTTCACACAAAACCTACGAATTTCATTTTATCAATGGACGCTTACAGCCGTTAAGGATAGATACAACTGAGATTTCGCCAGGAAAAGTTGTAGCAGAGCTTAACTTTATATTTTGGGAAAATATGTTATCAAGAACGCATCGGGTAAGATGGATAAATCATTTTAATAAAGCGTTTCCTAATACTTGTATCTCTACATCTAATGAGAGAGATTCAATTATCAATGATATACATAGTATAACGGGCAGAGTACGTTATTTAAGGAATAGAATTTGTCATCATGAGCCAATTTTTGATGAAAATAAAATTGATCTTATCAGCGTATTTAATGAGATAAAGCAGGTACTATGTTATATCTCGCCTAAAACAATAGAAATATTGGGACAACTTGAACGAATAAGCCAGACAATATTGCGAAAACCCCAAAAGGGAAAAGGCATAAGGGAAATCCCCTAAGGGATTTAAGGGTAACCTTTCCAAGGGGAAAGGTCTTACCCGAAAAGGCCAAAGGGCTAAATGGCCTTTTCTCGCGTTATTTATATTTTTTATGGGATATCTGAATGTTCAAATCACTGACACAACTTTTCAAATCAAAGCCAAATACGTCTAAAATTAAGAAAGAAAATGCAGTACAGAGGCAGGAAAAGCAAGATATAGAGGGTTGGATTACGCCTTATTCGGCAAAAACTTTGCTTAATACGGAATTACGGCAGCGTTATCTTGGTTTACTCTGGCAACAAGTTTCAATGACAAGGGAAATGTTTGAACATTTGTATCAAAAGCCCATTGAACGTTATGCCGAAATGGTCCAGCTATTACCTGCCTCAGAATCACATCACCACGCCCATTTAGGCGGTATGCTAGATCACGGTTTAGAAGTGATTTCGTTTGCGGCTAAGTTACGTCAAAACTATGTTTTACCTTTAAATGCTGCACCAGAAGAACAAGCAAAACAAAAAGATGCTTGGACTGCGGCAGTGATTTATTTAGCCTTAGTCCACGATGTTGGCAAATCTATTGTAGATATTGAAATACAGCTACAAGATGGGAAACGTTGGCTCGCTTGGGATGGCATACCAACATTGCCTTACAAATTTAGGTACATTAAGCAGAGAGATTATGAACTCCACCCTGTATTAGGAGGATTTATTGCAAATCAATTAATTGCAAAAGAAACTTTCGATTGGTTGGCAACCTACCCAGAGGTATTTTCTGCGTTAATGTACGCAATGGCAGGACATTACGATAAAGCCAGCGTATTAGCTGAAATTGTGCAAAAAGCCGATCAAAATAGTGTTGCATTGGCTTTAGGTGGCGATATTACTAAATTGGTTCAGAAACCTGTCATTTCTTTTGCGAAACAACTTGTTTTAGCGTTACGTTATTTAGTTTCACAAAAATTCAAAATTAGTGACAAAGGTCCGGGAGATGGCTGGCTTACGGAAGAGGGATTATGGCTAATGAGTAAAACCACCGCGGATCAAATCCGCGCTTACTTGATGGGGCAGGGGATTAGTGTGCCAAGTGATAATCGTAAGTTGTTCGACGAAATGCAGGCTCATCAGCTTATTGAAAGTACATCAGAGGGGACGGCGATCTGGTATTGTCAGCTAAGAGCAGATGTTGGTTGGAAACCCAAAGATAAGTTTAGTTTATTACGCATTAAACCTGAGGTAATTTGGGATAACATTGACGATCGCCCAGAATTATTTGCTGGAACAATCCGTGTTGTAGAAAAGGAAAATGAGGAAGAAGAAAATACATCGAATACAATAAATGCTGTTGCAGATACTGCACCTATAAATAAAAAAGGAAATACAGAGACTACCTCAAACTTACAAGAGAAAGATGCCGAACTTCAATCACATAATATTGATGCAACATTAGAAAATAATGATGAGAATAGTGTTGATTTTTTACTAAATATGTTCGCACCTAATAGCAATAATAAGCAAAAAGTTGAGAATATATCTTCTGAGAATTCTGAAACTGAGGCAACAATGACATTAAAATCTGAGTCAGAGGATTTAGATACTTGTATCACTGTTGAAACGGAGGCTGTTGTTGTATCTTCAACAGATAAAAATAAGCATTTAAAATCCGAAGGTCAGAAATTTGTGGATTGGCTAAAAGATAAACTGCTAAATAATAAACTCACTTTTAATGATCGTACGGCAAAAGTTCATATTGTTAATGATTGTTTATTTATTGTTAGCCCAAGTTCTTTTGAACTATATTTACAAGAAAAAGGGAAGCCTTATAATGAAGAATGTGTAAATAATTTACAATATGAATTTCAAGCATTAGGCTTACATAGAAAACGAATGAACAAGGATGATACGACTAATTTTTGGCGTTGTAAGGTGATTGGACCTAAAAAATCGTCATTCTTAACAGGTTATCTTGTCCCGAATACCAAATTATTTTTTGGTGATAAAATCTTAATAAATAATAGATACCTATTATTAGATGACTAGATACTTCTAGGTTTATCTAAAAAATATAATTTAATATGTATCTAAATCATTTAATATTTTGGTTGTCTTGACGTATTCTATAATAATATACTAATAAACCTATTAACTTTTCTTCAAGTGATGTTTGTAGCATATAATCTTGAGGCGTAAGACTGTACTGGTAAAGTTGTTGCTCAATCGGTGGATTTATATTTATAGTGCGCTCCATATCATAAAGTGCTGTTTTTAATTGAGAAATTGTTATTCCTTTTTTTTCTTGTTCTGCTGTAATTAGCTCTTTTTGTAATTGTGTTATTTTCTGTTTCAGTTGATTTTTTGCCAACTCTTTTTGAATGTATTCTACATATTTAACAATGTTTTCTTGTTGGTTTAATTGATACTGTAATTCAATATTCATTGAGTCAATTGTTAAGATACCTGGTGAACTATGTGGTATAGGTTGAAAGTTCTCACTTTTTTGTTGTAGATAAAAATAACTAACTAGAAAGGATAGTATAACACCTATGCAAAAACTACTTAGAAGGCTAATGTAGCGTCTATTATTTTTAGGTGGAGAAAAACTATGAGTTGCTTCTATCACTGGGGCATTGGGATGTTCATAGTTTATTATCTTTTGTGCTCTAGAGGGAGTTTTTTGAATTTCTTTTTTAACGTTTATGTTCTTCTTCTCTTCTATATGAAAATTATTATCCCGCTCTCTTTCTATTTTCAGTTTCTCTTGTAATAAGTTTAATGTATTAGTCAGATTACAAGATGTATTTGTATGTAGACTAATTTGATTTAGTATTTCTGTAAGGTGATTTTTTAGCCTGTAGAGCTCTTTTGAGGTTTTATCATCAATGTTTATACTTAAGATTAAAGGACTAATATGTTTATTTAACCAATTTAAGATATTTATCCTAGCCTGAATTCCATCAGGCCAGAATGTAGACCAGTGATTACTCATTAAAGTAGCCATAATGCTTAGATTTTGATTTATTTGTGTAATAGTGGGATCTAAATAAGATTTGGCAACGGTATAATAGCAAAGCGTTTGTAGATCCATACCATTTTGGTTAAATATACCATAGGATAAATTAGCAACTTTCCTCCAGTCAATACGTTTTTCTGGACGACTGAGAAAGTTGATTTGCTCCCTAATTTTTAAATAAGCATCTGTATTAGAAGGGTTTTTGCCTACTTGGATTTCCGTAATGTTTTTATCCATATTTTTCATATCTATTCTTTAAAATAAAGCATTTAAAAAGCATACTAATATAATGTTTCAGGTAATTTGAATAGTTTAAATAGTTCCTTAGAAAATGGGTTGTCTGAGGCATCAATATGTACTCTATAAGTAGCATATCCTCCATCAACATCATAGCGAATATCAAATGATCCTTCTTTTTCATTACTTATTTTTCCAGTAGTAAGTAATTTCATTTGTGCCCAAGGTCCTTTGAAGATTAAACTACGTGGAGCATTACTTGATGTTGGAACGAGTGTCAGCTTACTTTCTACATTCGCATTCATTGAATTTGGCCAGACAATATTTGTTTGTTTTTTTAAGCCATGTGAATAATCAATAATTTGACCATCAAGATTTAATACACTACGTCTTTTATTTGCTGAAATATTGATTGGCTCAATGGTAAATTGAATACCAATTCCATTTCCTGTATTAAAGAACGTATCTCTAATTTCTTGAGCCAGCATTAATTGCTCAACGACATCATTCCTAATTAATGGTGAGTGATCCTCTGATAATTCAGTTAGGTCGCTTTCGATAAATGGTTTTAAATTATGTTGATAAAATTCATCCAAAATCCCATTAGGGGCAAAAAAACGGGTGAATTCACTTAGTGGAACCTCTTGTGCGCTATCAGAAAAAGGATAACGCCCATCTATATAGGTTTTATATAGTTTTACCACTTTATTGTTCCATTCAACTTCTAATGAAACAATAGCTGATTTTAATACTGCACGCCAAGAATATTCCGCAAGTTGTCCTAACCAACGAGAAACTGGTTGAGGCTGTGTTTTTGCTAATTGCTGCAGTTCTAGAATAGGATCAGATGAGCGCTGATCTATTCTTAATTTTACTGCTTGTAATGCAGCTTTTCCAGAATCTGGTGCATTATGGATGGATAGAAGATAGCGATGTAGATCAGATAGCTTCTGATAAATATCTTGCAATGCACTATTTTTGTTTTCTGCATCGTTTAAGACTGATTTTTCTTCAGCAAAACTATGATCTATCTGCGACATTAATCGATACTCTAGCGTATTTATTGCTTCTTGCAATTCCTTTCCTTCTTTATCTGGTAATATAGGCGGTAGCGTATTTTCGCTTAAAATAACCAAGGCTCGCTTAATTGTTTGTTCTCCGCCTGTTATTTTTTCAATTGCACTTATTGCTTCTTCCAGGTTAGCAAAATCCCTAATATCTAAATTATTTAGCGCAGATCGCCAAGTGGAAATATAATCATTCACATATTGTTCTGAAATACGCTCGCTAATACGTTGTCGATCTGCGTCGCTGTATTCCATATTTTCTTTAAGATTTAATACCCAACTATCCATTGCTATTAAATCAATTAAATGCTCATTTTGTTTAACAAAATAATTTTTTAGTCCATGTTCTGTAAAGAATCTAGGGATCTTCAATAATTGCTCATTATTTGCCATATACACTGTATCAAAACCTGAGCCTATTTCATCCCTATAATTCAAAGGAGCCGCAAGCACAGTGTTTGCTTTTATTTTTAAGTTTTGGTAAACCCGATCGTAAATTGAGAGACGAGCTAATTCGATTTGAGCATCCTTTATGGATAAATCATAGGGTTTATAAGCCTCAATGAGAATCTCATCTCCGTTTAATCGACCGTTAAACCAGTTAGTATGTTGCAATGCATAATCTAGATGTAACATTAGATTATCTTGTAATCCTTTTTGTCCTGGAAATTCATTACTCCAGTAATTACGCATAAACTCTTTGACAAAACGGTTATCTCTACCTGTTTTATCATCAAGCATACGCATTACCCTTAGAATTTCTAATTTTTCTTCACTTTCTGCTGGCGCATTATTGAGTTCGATTAGTAAACCACTCATAATGGCTGGAATAAACCTTAATTGAAGAAGCCTTAAATAAGTGCTTTCTACATAGGGGCCAATATCGTTACCTTGATATAGTCCCATATCCTTAAAAATATAAGATTTATCGTGATAATTGCCGTAAGATAATGTGGCTTCTCGGATCGGGTTAAGTAGTGGTAATTGTTTATCGCCAAAATGATCTTGCTCAGAGGAAATAGGGATCGCTTTAAACTCTTTTACTTGTTCAAGTACATTGATACCAGCCTGATAGTTTTTATAATAGAAGTAATGCCAGCTTCCTAATAAAGCTAATGCAAGAATACCACTTGAGATACAAAATGTTTTTATGTAAGAGCGATATTGCTTTATCCAGCCTTGGCTTTCTTGTGCGAGATTTGGATAGCTAAAAATAACTTGCTCAAAGAGTTCATTACAAAAATAAGGTTGAGTATTTTTTACTCCCCATATTGGGTAGGTTTGTCTACCAAGGTGATATTGTTCCGATGCAGACTGTACAAAAATGTCATCTATTTTCCCTTTTTGAGTTGCAGATGTCAGATAAACCCCTTTTAGAAAATGAAATGAACGACTTTTATTCGTCATTAAACTTTCCAGAAAGGGAATGCATATATCCATTGCTGTTGCTAATTGTCTTACATAGCTAAAAAGTTGGCTACGTTTTTCAGAAGTCGTTTGATAGAGTAAGGAAGGGAGTAGAGCATTCATTTGAGAAATCCAGTGATTCCAAAAATGCTCTAACTCTATTTTCCAATTTTCACCGTGTTGACTAAAGCTAATACCTAATGCAGCATCTTTTTGTTCTTTATTTAATGTATGGTAAATACTATCAAAGCCGTGCAATATATCTAGTTTTGTCATAATCAGGTAGATGGGCAATGCTCCCTGAGTCATCTCAAAAATATCTTGCAAACGCTGAGATAATAGCTTTACATACATTTCTTTCTGAGCTTTGTCTGACACTAATAATCTATGTATATCGATAGTAAGAATGATGCCATTTAATGGTTGTCTTGCTCTTTGTTCGGCAATTTGGTGTAATAAATTACCCCACAATTTTTTATATAATTTGGGTTTTTCTTCAATATTATCGAGCTGTTCTATGAGATTGTGATTAGGGTTTATTACTACGGCTTGTTTATTAGTAAATATCGAGAAATTTACTCGCTGCTCACCCTCTTCATCATTATATAATTTAGTAAAATTTCCACCTTCTTGCAGTAATGTAGTTTTTCCGCTATCTTCAATTCCTAATATAAGATACCATGGCAGGAAATAGGCATAGTCTTGTTGGTTTATATGTCTTTTGAATTGATTAACCCAATGGTCAAAATATCGACGTTGTGCATCTATTTCAGGTTTTATAGATTGATACTTTTGTTGTTTATCTTCTTGTTGACGTGCTTCAAGTGTTCTTAATCTTTGGATTACTTTCCAAGTAATAAAACTTATTGCAATAATAATTAATATAGCTGTTGTTAGCCATCTAGAAGTTAAACTTGATAGTGGTTTATATTCACCTAAAGCAAAGTGTTCTCCTTTTAGCCAGATGAAGATTAATAATGCAAACCACCCTATAATACATAGCACAATTCCTGAACTTCTAATTTTCGTTAAAAGTGGTTTAAATGTTGTTAATGCTAATGGTAATTTCATTTTTATAAACCTTATATTTTTAATTTCTATCTAATTTTTGTTTAAGTGTACTATATAAACTATCTTCCCATTCTTTTACAGAAAGATTTTCTATGGATTTATAAATAGAAAAATAATGCTGTTTGGCTAGCTCATTGAAGCCTTTCTCTTCTAGTAGTTGAGCTAAGAAAATTTGATCATAAAACTTGTCTTTTAAATCTGTATGTTTCTTTCTATTCAAGGATCCAAGTGCAATTTCAATATCTTCATTAGATAAATCATCAGTAGATGTTCCATTAACCTGAAGTGCAGATGTATTATCATTTATATACAAATTATCCTCAGATAGCCATTGTAGCAAACGTTCAGAGCAGAAAGCTGTTCCATCGCTAAAATACAATTCTTTTAATTGAGGTAAACGTTCTAAAAATTCATTTACGGAATCTCTAATAGCATTTGCTACTTCATCATAGCCCAATGAAATAGCTATCATCGCAGATAAATAATGTCCTTCAAACCAGTAAGGCGAAACAGTGAGACTATGTTCGATATCTTTCCATAATGCAAGATCTGCATTTGCTATTGATGACTCATAATAGGCGATTCGATCTGCTGAAGGTGGAGATAAAGGCGTTTTATTTTCTTCAGCTAAAGGAATTGTAGTAATGTTATTCCAAATTGCATAGCGTCTGAGTAAATAACCTAAAGGTTGGGATATTTCACGATCTAATAAATATTCTACCACCTTAAACAAGGTATTTTTCCAAGCTCTCTCATTGCTTGCATCCACTTCTATAGGGTCAATAATAGAATGATTTGATGGCGTAGAGGAACTAAACGTTTGTTTTTGTGATTTCGGTGGTTGTTTCTGTTCGGGATCTTTAGGAGTAATGGTAATTTCTCGATCTACAGCGTAACGAGAAAGTAAATCCATCAATGTCGTAGCCAGTTTGTTATCTTGCCAATATTGATGAAGTTTATTTAATAGTTGAAGTGCAACTTCTTGTTCTATTCGGGAGGCAGATTGCTTGAAGTTGTTAGCAGCATTTTCAAAACGTTTACAGATTTGTACTGTTAAACGATATTTCTTTAGTTCAGAAGATGGCGGTGCGTTTTCCCAATATAGCTCGACATAATCACTCAATAATTGCAGAGCAAGTAATACTTCTAAAACACCACCAGAATGCTGTAGCGTTCGTAATAAATGGGCTAAGATTCTTAAATCTTTACTTTCGTTAGAGAGTAGAGAAAGGGCCGTTTTTTGAACGTTATCAATATCCAATAGTTCATGTTCTAGAGAGCCTAGCTTAACCATTTCGCCATCTAAATATTCCCAGTCTAGATTTTGTTCTGAGATTTCTTGCTCAATCGGCGAACTAATAGGAGAAGCTATTAACTGACGCCAAGGATGTTGTTCTAAGTAATCCATAGTGTTGCTCAACGTTATAAAATTTATTTACCAGTGACAAGCTGTTCGTAGTGGCTTAATTTCATTAGCCAATTCTTTGATATTGAAGATCAAATCAGAAAATTCTTTATGTTTAGCTTGTATTTTTAATGTATCTGCATTAAATAATTTTTGTATTTCTTTGATCCCATCTAAACCACGGCTAGACTCGAGTAAAAAATAGTCTTCACGAACAAACCATTGTGTTGAGAATGTCGAATTTTCTGTTGTCAATATCACTGAAATACTATTTCTTTTATTGATAGGAGCCGGTAGAGCTACTTGTAATCGCGTGATATTATCAATACAACTAAACATAAGAATTGGCCTATTTGAACGATGCCCTAAAGCGGGTGTTGTTAATAGTATTGTTGGATTAGTATCTCCGTGTTCAGTTAAGATAAAATGGGTAGTATTCGTTTCGCGTTTTGCTTCCTGCTGATTTGCTCGAGTCCACGCCTCTCCTTTGGGGGAGTTTGAGTTTTGCTCCCCAGTTTCTTGACCAATAGAGATAGAATCATAGCATTCTATTCGTTCTAACACAGATTGAACCGTACGGCATTTTTTTATGTCTTTTAATAGGGAAAGATCTAAATTTTCTCCCTTTTCACTGGCGTGTATAGAAAGAGGGAGAAACAGAATTCCGATCACGTATAAAATTAGCTTAAATTGCATTCTTTGTCTCCAATTTTTGCAATAAACGTATGGTTATCAACGATAAAGTGGATATGATCTATGTTTTCCTTATTTGCTAATGCCTGTAAAAGTAATAATGAAATTGGAGGTAATAGTTGGCCATCTATAATTGATTCAAGGACTCTAGCCCCATTTTCAGATCTACTTGCACGAGATAAAATTTCCTCTTTCACTTCTTCTGAGATAGTCACTTTTGCATTAAAACGTTCAGTGAGTAGGTTAACGAGCTTATTGAGTTTTCCATTTACAATGGTCAATAGCGTTTCTTTATTCAATGGTAAATAAGGAACGATTTCCATTCTTGCCAAAAGAGCTGGTTTGAAGAAATTTGCTAGTTCAGGATAAAGCTTATCCGCTATCACTTCAGGCGTTTCGGCATTCTCTACAATAGTTTGGTAGCCTAAATTTGATGTTAGAAAGAATACAATATTTTTACAATCAATTAATCTACCTTCTCCATCGGCAAGCTCCCCCTTATCAAAAGCTTGATAAAAAAGGTTTAGTACGTCTGGGTGCGCTTTCTCGACTTCATCTAGTAAGACAACGGAATAAGGTTTACGTCTAATTGCTTCGGTAAGTATTCCTCCCTCGCCATAACCAACATAGCCAGGAGGCGAGCCAATCAAGCGAGAAACAGTATGCTTTTCTTGAAATTCAGACATATTGATTGTCGTTAGATACTGTTTCCCTCCAAATAATAAATCTGCAATTTGTATTACTGTTTCTGTTTTACCTACACCACTTGGACCTACTAATAAGAATGAGCCTAGCGGGCGTCCTAATCTACGCAAATCAGCTCTTGCAGTAAGTAAATGTTTATATAGGTGGTGAATTGCAAGATCCTGACCTTTTATTTCTTGGGTTAAAAATTGAGGTAGATGGGTAATTGTATTCAATTCATCTTGTGATAATTTGTCTAATGGGACTCCGGTCCATTCTGCAATAACACTTTCAATCTGCTGTTTCGTCACTTGAGGTGCAACAAGAATTTGTGTTTCTTGTAATTTTGATAAACGAGAGGATAAATGTTTTAACTTATTGATATTTGATCTTTTATTCGCAACATCATTATTTAAAAGAGCCTCTCTTAATTTTATAATCTGGTTTACGCAATCTTTTTGCTTTTCCCATTGTTTAGATAAGGTATCCTTTTGCTTCTGTATATGATTGTATTGTTTATTTAATTGCGTTAAACGAACATTATTTTGGCTAAATCCTATTGAAATTTCACGCTCTAATAGCTCAATTTCTAATTTTATCTGTGATAATTGATTCTGAAATAAGGCTAGTTGTTTTGGCGGAGAAGTGAAATTAATAGCCACCCTAGCACAAGCTGTATCTAGTACATCAATGGCTTTGTCTGGTAATTGTCTGCCTGTTAGGTAACGTTCACTCAATTGAGCTGCGGCAATAAGCGCTTCCTCTTCAATCAATACATTATGGGCGGTTTCATAAATATTTTGTAACCCCCTTAAGATCACTATAGATTCTTCAACATTTGGCTCATCAACCTTGACTAATTGGAATCTACGAGAAAGTGCGGCATCTTTTTCAAAATATTTTTTGTATTCACTCCAGGTAGTTGCAGCAATAGTTTTTAATTCTCCTCGAGCAAGTGCGGGCTTCAATAAATTGGATACATCTAACCCACCTTGTTGATTACCTGCACCAATTAATGTATGAGCTTCATCTATAAAAAGAATTATTGGTTTTGGTGAATGACTAACTTCATACATAATACCTTTAAAACGTTTTTCGAACTCACCTTTTACAGATGCACCAGCTTGCATAGCTCCGAGATCTAATGTCATCAACTCGGTATCTTTCATATTTTCAGGGACATTTCCTTCCACAATACGTAAGGCAAGCCCCTCAACTAATGCGCTTTTACCAACGCCAGCTTCTCCA
The DNA here is from genome assembly GCF_049366555.1 of Avibacterium volantium. Classification (GTDB taxonomy): domain Bacteria; phylum Pseudomonadota; class Gammaproteobacteria; order Enterobacterales; family Pasteurellaceae; genus Avibacterium; species Avibacterium volantium_A. The sequence continues at coordinate 11,912 of NZ_JBMMGT010000015.1, forward strand.
ACGATGATCGGATTATTTTTTCTACGACGACAAAGTATATCAATCATTAAGTTAATTTCGTCATCTCGGCATAAGACAGGATCTAATTTATTTTCTCTTGCTAATGCGGTCACATTCTGTGCATATTTATTAAGAAGCTGATGTTCAGTTTCATAGTTATTTCTATTTTGCTCTCTTTCGAAAGTATCGCTTTCACTAGAGCCAAATGTAATTTGCTCAAATTGTTGCTTTAATAAATCACGATTGATATTAACTAAGATATTCGATACTTTGGGTAATAAGTAACGTTGTGGTGTTGCAAGTAAAGTTAATAAAATAGCGCCACTTCTAAGGACTTTTTGATTAAGTTCAGTGGTTGTTAGCAACCAGGCATCTTGTAATAAATCTACTAATAATGGTGAGAAACTAGGGTAGTTCCCCTCAACTAAAGATGGAGTTTGAGGTAATGTTTCTTGGAGCTGTTCTGACAGTGTATCTATGTCGATGTCAAAATGAGAAAGTATTTTTCTTATATCACAAAGTGGGGTTTTTATTGCTTGTAATAACAGATTAGGTACCAAAATTTCTGTTTGGTTTTCTGACATACATTGTGCAGCAGTACTTTCCATAATGGATTTAGTAACTGGAGAGAGTTTGGCAATAAGGCTGGATAATTCTACTTTCATACATTTTCCTAATTAAGTAAATTATTTAATTGCTCTAAAATTACATCACTTTGATGGTCTAGCATAAAGAAATAGACCGCATAAATACAAGTTAATACGATAATGAGATAGATAAGAATTCTTTTAATTGTGAGCTTTTTGGTTAATGAATAAGGTTGTTGTATTTGCTCATCATTATTTTGATATAAAACAAGATGTTCTGGTTTATTCTCTCTTAATGTGAGGAGCAAATCATATAAACGTTTAAAAATATCTTCAAACTCAGCATTATGATTGTTTATTTTGTAACGTCCTTTAAACCCCAAGGAGAAGCATAGATACATAAATTCAAGGAGATCTCTATAACGTTTAGGTTCAGACATTAGCTTATCGAGTAAGATATAAACTTTCTCACCACCCCAAGTCTCATTATGGAAATGAGTCAATAAGGATTTATTTAACCAGCTATTGCTGCTTCCCCATCCATGCGATAGCACAACCTCATCAATAAATGTGCATAAAATATATCGGAAAGAGACAATCATACCAGCTTCATAATGATTTTCTCTTAGTAACTGCTCCATAGACTGTATATCCGTCACCACTTGCGAATACAGTTTCTCTGGCATCATATCTGCATTTACTTCTTTTAGGCGTAAAATCATTCCGAGTAATGGCGTTGCAGCGTCAATCATCTTATTAATGTTATTTCCGCGCAAGGGAAGATGATAATATTCTTGTAATGATAAATCAGACTGATCGAACATAAATTAATTCCTTATCGCCCATAAATGCATATCTAAATCTGGAAATTCGCCTGATATATGGAAAGCAATAGTTCGATTACGTTTAATTTCTTGCCATTCATCTGAATTTGTATCTAGCTGAAAATAAACATAACCTGCATGGTAAGGTAGCTCTCTTGGGGCTGCACCTAATGATATAAGAGAAACACCGGGTACTTGTACACTTACCAGTTGCTGTAGGCGACCTTGAGAGGTAACTTTGGTTTGATGCATAAATTGATGAGTTAAATTTTCAACAGGTATTCTTGCAGACACAGCTAAAATAAATGTTGCAGTGTTGAGTAATTGTTCATCATTAATTGCTGCAGAACGAATGCCATGTTCGTTAATAGTAAGTTGGATTGATACTGCTCTAGGTGTTAGAACTGTACTTAATGCCATTCTAATTTCAGAACATAGTTGCTGAAAACTTTTTGTCAAATTAAGGTGATCATAAGGAGGGAATGGGCTTACTGTTCTCGAAGCATCAGTAAAAACCATCAATTCTCCACAAAATGAAGCAAGTTCTCGATAAAAATATTCAGGATGTAAATTAGGATGAATATTTAAATGACGATAAAATGGCAACTTACGGTTAAGTAATTGTAGCATTAAAAATTCAGAAACCTCAGCAACGCCTCGCTGTCCTGGAGAACCAATGCGGGATGCCAATGTTAATGTTCGTTGATCCAGTGTATTTTCCATTTCAACGACAAAATCTTTCAATACTGCAGAGGCAGATATCGTCATACAGGTTGGAATAAACTTTTCATCTAAAATAATTTGTCCGTTTTCCAACCGCTCTTTTATTTTAGCAATAGGGATATAGGTATAAGCACTCTTATCTTCCATTTCAAACATTAAGCGTGGTGATAATTGAGCTAAAAATATGGTTGAAGTATCTCCATGAGGTGTATGCAAATCTCTTATTTCTTCATGAACTTCTTTATAACGTACGATATGATTATTTTTTTGATTTTCTGATTGAATTTCATTAATAGTATTCGTTAAAGTAGGTAATGCTAAATAAATGCATTGTCCAACGACATTATCACCTTGTTTAACTTCAAGAATATTTGGGCTGGCATCTTGAGATGGTATATCAAAATAAGTACCATCAGAAAAATAACCTTTTGCAGCGATGAGAGAAATTCTACCTAAGTTCAAAAGCTCCGAATCAATTTCTACGTATTGTAATCCATAATTATACCCTGTCAGAGAAAGGAGCTGGTTCGACAGTAGATAATCTAAATGCCGTTGTTGTTGCTGGAAGTGCTGAGGTCTAACAAAAGTCCCTTCTCCCCAAATAACGCGATTTCTTGTTGCCATATTTATTCTTTATACTCCTTAATATCAAATGTCCATTTTTTTAAATAAACTAAAATATTATAATGGTATCCCTTACCTTTGATTGGAATGACTTTACGCCATTGTGCTTTTTCTGGATCTGAGTAATAGGCAATAACCCCTAAATAACGTGTATCTTTATCTAATGTAATATCAGAAATAACCTTGTACTGATCTGGTTGAACTGCATAATCTTGATGAGAAATATAGTTTTTTCCTAGTATATCTTTTAAGCTATCTCCTTCAAATTGTTCATAGTAAGAGGCGAGTAATTTTGAGTCTTCAGAAAGATAAATAACTTGTAATTCTAAAGGGGAAGGCTCACCATCATCATTAGGATTAACATTATTATCAGTTAATAAAGTTAATGCCATTGTAGATGGCCGATCTTCAATTGGTCCTACTGGGGTGCTAGGGTCACTAATTATCTGCCCAATTTTTGTCGCTGTTTCTAAAGTGCTACTGCACCCAATTAAGACTATGCTAATTGGTAAATAAATGGCAATTTTCAGGAAAAAACTAAATTTGCTAATCATACTGAATCCTATTACTTACCCTGTTCCCGTAATGCTTTATCGTAGGCTTGTTCGTATACTTCCCAAAACAGTTTCTCAAAGCCTTGCTGACGTGTTGAAGTCAATTCTCGATAGTAATTTTCATACATTCGCCAAGCCCAGGATGGATCCATGTCTTGCCGTTCATTACTGCGGCGATAATTTTCAAAACGAGCCAATAACATTTCGGGTGAGAATGCCTGTAAGATTGCAGATAACGCACTAATGATAGCCATTTTGTTTGCTTCATTATGAATGAGTAAATTATTTAAACATTCAGATACAGCAGCAGGCGCAGCTAAATGAACAGGGCTTTTTTGATTCCCAAATAAAATGTCCATTGTGGCTGGATAATCTAAGTTTAAACGTAAGGGATTATCCTCAATAGGGCGTAGGTGTTTATCTGATAAACTACTTTGAGCTTGCTGTAAACGTAATAGACCATCAACTGTTGCTTTTAATGTGCTTCCTATCTCACTTAGAATATCATTGATGTCTTGGCTATTGTTTAACGGTATTTTCGTATCCATTTCTCGTAGCAAAGGAGAAATAGTTACATATGCATTTTCAATATATTCGGATTTTTGATGTTGTTCAGGTTGTGGTAAATCAATAAAGTTTGATGAAGACATGGTAGCGCGTCCTATATTTGAAGAGGTAGCCGAAGAGTGAGTAAATGGACTTTCATTATTTAATAATCCTGTGGAGGAAACTGTTGGATCATCATTAGATAAGGCTGATAAAGGATCTAGACTTTTATCCTCTTTGAGGAAATTATTTGTTTTATTCTGAGGGGAGGAGAATTGTTTTTTATCTCCGATTAGGTGTTTTAAATGATCTTGCGTACCGATAATTTCTACTGGTTCTAGAGCGAGAGATTTAAGATCCACATCTTTTTCATTTTCAATATAAACTTTAATCTCTATATTACCAATGGTGATGATGTCACTTTTATTTAATCTAATAAAACCAGAACGAGAATTTATCATACTTCCATTGATCGAAACCTCATTCTTACCGGTGACTTGGAAGCAATAATGGTTATCTCGCCATTCAACTCTAGCCTGGTCGGGCTGAATGTTATTCTTGGTATCTTGAATAACCCACAGATTATTCTTACTGCTACCTAGCGTTCCTCCATTGTAATCAAAAATAAAATAAGCCTGACAGCCACTCTCTATATTTGCAGAGTTTGTTACTTTCAGGATTAGAGTCTTATTGTCTCCGCTTATCATTTTATTGCTCCATACCAATTTGTGTTAGTTTTTTTACTGATAATAATAAAAAAACTAAAAATAGATTTAACAACTAAAGAAGAGGCTGCCTATAGGAAAAGCAAAATACAGACACCCTGCTTAAACCTCGGACGTAAAACATTATATAACTAAATATGTTTTTGTGGAATCTTTCATCTTAATGAATAAATACAAAGTCGAGCATCGTTTAGCTTGCATTGCATATATAAACTATGCTGAAATAATGTTCAATCTATATAAGCATAAGGAACGCCATTATGCAACACTCAAATTTAATTTCTTCTCCAAAACGTTGGTCTATTACGCCGAAAGGCAAAAATCCTGCTCATATTGGTGCCTCTGTGCTACACCCTGATGGTTCAGTTGGCCAGGTTGTGGGAGGGCAATCTACTGTTACCTTTGGTGGCAAAGCGGCGGCTTGTATTGGTGATAAGGTAGAATGCCCAGGACATAGTGGTGTAATTATCGCTGGAGCAAAAACCGTCTCAATTGGTGGTAAGGCCTTAGCCCGAGAAGGGGATAAAACCAGTTGTGGCGGGGTGATTATCAATGCCTTTCCAACCATAACCGTTTATGATACAAGCAAAATTGTTCATGGGAAAACTACAGAAGAGGGAAATGTTGAGCTAAAAATCTCGCTATACCAATCTTCACATGCCGAGCAAGCCGCTTATGCAGGAGTACCTTACCTTGCAAAAGTGGACAATGTTGAAATTGGCCGTGGCATTATTGATGACAAAGGAGATATTTATCTCGAGATAAAGAAACAAGCACAAGTGATTGAAATACAGCTATCAAATGGTCTTGCCTTTCTATTAAATCGAGAAGATAACCCACATAATGGCAAACCGCTTGCTCACCCTACCAGCCACTTTCCCCATTCAACGGAGTTTCACGATGATTATCGACATTCTTATCAGACATTGATTGAGGAGGATTGAAATGAGCGAATTATCACCTTGTCGCATTACGCTATCAATTGATGCACGACAGGTTAATGCCGCTGACAATTGGTTTTTGAAAGAGCCTCAAGATGCTCAAGCCATACCTGTGGATGCTACCATTCAGCCTTTAATTAATGGACAAGAAGCATTTGAATGTTTATTTCAACGGATTAATGCAGCAAAACACTCTGTTGAGATTGCGATTTGGGGCTTTCAACCTTCAATGTTTTTTCAACGTGATGGCACATCCCCTTGCATTGGCGATTTACTCATTCAGAAAGCTTTGGATAACGTGAAAGTCAAGGTGTTGGTTTGGAGTATGAAGAAATATTTTCAAACCTTTAGCGATGCAAATTTAGGCAATCTGCCTTATTTAGCGCCGATACAAAAGAAAGGGGAGCCAGAAGTTACAGAGGCACAAAAGTATTATGATTTTTACTGGTATATGGCGGTGCAAGGGAATGGTATTCAGCGACCAGCGACTATTCCTGATTATTTCCGCCAAGCCTATGATAATTTAGAGCAGTTTTGTCGAGAGAAAAAATATGCCTATTTACAATATAAAAACCGCCTTGTTCGACAAGCCTCTTCCATTAAGTATTTAGATGAAGCACTTTCACCACCGACTAAAATAGCACTTTCTTTTTTTCCGAGTCATCATCAAAAACAAGTATTAATTGATTATGAACACCCTACGCAGGCGGTTGGGTTTGTGCTAGAGCATAATATGGTGGATAACTATTGGGATACTCACACACACCAATTTATGCGAGCAACGGCAACGCCTGACCCAGCCTATGAGTATCCGCCTTTAGACGCGCCCAACTTAGGCAAAAATGTTCAAACGCCGTTACAGGATGTTTCCGCCCTTGTCACAGGGCAAGTGTTGTGGAATCTCAATGAAAATTTTCTGCAATCGTGGAATCGCAATCAAGATAATTTTACGCTGAATTACTATAACAACGCACGGTCTGAACAAAGCCAACAGGTTGATGAAGCGACATTGGCCACATTTACGCGAGAGAAGACACTTGTAGCGAAAGATTTCCCCTGCCGTAGTGAATTAGGGGCAAAAGTAAAAGCACAAATTTTACGCACTTACGACACGCCCAAAGTGGAAGATATTAAGCAAATGTATTTGCAGAATATCAAAAAGGCGACCAGTTACATTTACACAGAAAATCAATATTTTCGTTTTCCGCCGTTGGTCGATAGTTTTATAGAAATGTGGCGAAAGCAGAAACAAGATGGGCGAACGCCTCAACATCCTATTCATTGGTTTGTGGTGACTAATTCAACAAAAGCAGGCTTAGGGAGTGGCATGGAAAGCACCCAGCGAATGTTCCAGTATTTAGGACGCGGTGAGCAACTGCCTAAAATGATGAAAGTGTTTGGTGAGGTGAGTGAAAAAGACATCAAGCAAGCTTATCAAAAAGAGCTGGCACGCCAGCGACGCTTAGATACTACCAAACAGTGCCTACTGGAGAAGAATTATACCAATTCGCAGCAGTATAAAGCGGATGAAATCCGTTTTTTCCGCTTACATCAGCAACAACAAGCGCAACAAGCACAGGATGATGCAATGACTGCAGAGCAAGCTTATGAACAATTCGCTGCAGAAGTTGGGATTAAAACCCATATTTGCACCCTAGTGGCGATGAATTCCAACCCTAAACAATGGCAGGAGGTTTATGTTCACTCAAAAGTCACCTTGATTAATGATGTCTTTTTATGCATTAGTTCTGCGAATCTGAATACCCGCAGCATGCAGGTGGATACGGAATTAGGCATTATCACCGAATGTCGTGCGGTGGCTACCCAATTACGCACGGCATTATGGGCAATGCACACGGGGGGCGAGCCAGAGGCGAATCCAGCGGATTTAGTGCATTATCGTGATGCGGCGAAAGCATATAAAAAGTGGGGTAGTATGCTAGATACAAATCAAAAGTTAGAACAGGAAGAACAACTGCCAGAGTATCCTTTACGTCGCTTTTTAAACACACAATTTAGCTTATGGAGTTTTGATTAATGAACCGAAATATTACACGCGGGCTTATCCCGATTATCTGTTTTTTACTCAGTGCCTGTGCCAAAGGAGGAAGTATGTTTTCACAAGCTGAACTACAACAACGTCTTGATGTGGACTGCATTCATGAAGTTTTACCGCCCATTCCATCTGACACCGAAAGCCTGTATCAATACGCGCGTTATCATGATTTACACCGCTTATGGAAAGGAAAAATCGGTGGTTGGAATGATTTAGCAAAATACTACCGCATTGCTGCTGCAAACGGGAACTACAAGGCCAATAAACGTTTGCAATACTTGCTCTATTCTAATCGGATTATCACAGAAAATAATAAAAAAGAGGTTATCAACCTCAATGAACAGTTAGAAAAACTGGCACCCGCTTCCGCCTATTATGGCTACTTTGTGTATTTAAGCAAAGGCTATGGTGTGAAAGTATTCTCATCTGGAGAGTATAGCTATTTACGCAAAGCGGTAGATTTAGGCAACAAAGAGGCGCAATATGCGATGGCTGAAATTTTAGGTCAAATCAAAGATGATAAAAGCTTTCAGTTGCGCAGCCAGCTTTGGAGAAAACTTTATCAATGCGCTTCTGATCAAAGAATGGGGAAAGCATCTCTGTCACTTGGTATTATTTCTCAGATTTACGGAATGTATGATAAAGCGCTCAATGTTTATCAGCAAGGAGTAAGAAGTGGCAGCGCACAATCTGCTTTGAGACTCTATTATGGATTTAGGGATGCAGTTCCTCCTGAGAAAAAATATGATTATTTACCTATTTCTCGAGATCCGGAGCGAGCGAAACGCTATGAAATGATTGAGAATTATCTTGATGTTTATAGTTACTTGCAACCCACCGTCCCTGACCTTGATGAGATCGTTCCCTTACCCCCAGCCAAACTTCCACCTTGGGACGGTAAAATCGCTTTCCAACGTTGGTTTGAAGGCCCATCACCACAAAAACCAAGCGATGAGTTAATGCAAAAACTCGCTGAAAAAGCAGGGCTTGATTGGCAAACTGGATTGCCGTTGAAAAAATAAGGGAAAAACCACCGCACTTTTAACTTAGGGCAGAAAAAAGTGCGGTGGAAAATTAAGGCGGATTTATGGTTTTTGTTTAAGCATCACTGTTCTATTTTTATCCTAATGTAGCGAGGTATGACTAATGAAGCACGCTTGTTTAAAAATATTTTGGTTTATTGCCATTGCTGTTCCCGTAAGTTTTGTCTTATTGATTAAGTATTTAGAATGTAACCCTATTTTTATGGGCGGAGGGCCGAGTTATCGGCCAGAACGTTGTACCGCCAAAGAAAAAGCACAACAAAAGGAAAATGCTATGCAGAAAATGGAACAACTTGCCGCTTTAGAGTTTAGCTGTGTTCACGAAGAGAGACCACCAATCCCCGAAGAAATCCAACAGCTTTACAACTATGCCCTTTATCAAGATTTACACAAAATGTGGACAGGGAAAGCAGGGGATTGGAATGAACTTTTGCCTTATTACCGAATTGCTGCTGCCAATGGGGATTATAAGGCTAATGTAAGGTTGCAATATTTATTAGAAACCAACCGAGCCTTAACCTCAAAGAGCTATGATGAGGTACATAGTTTGAATAAGTTATTAGCGAAATCACTTCCGGCGACAGCATATTATAAGCTTTATGGACATCTAGATATTGGTTTTGGTGTCACCACCAAAGAAAAAGACGGTAAATATGCCTATTTAAGAAAAGCAGCGGATTTAGGTAGTCGAGAAGCGCAATATGTGGTAGCAGAAATGCTTGAAAATATTGAAGATGAGAATGAGTCTAAAGAGGTATTCCAATACAGGTTAAAACTGGCAGAACAATTATTGCAATGCGCCTCAGAACAAGGCCTAGGTGCTGCCTCTAAATCATTAGCTCTTGGTTTTAAAATTGATAAAAGATATTCTGAAGCGGTGAGAGCATTCCATCAAGGGGTAAAAAATGGTTCTTCATCCTCAGCTCATCGATTAGCTTATGGATTTGATGGTAAGCGAAAGAATGATGGTGAAGATATTGATTTTCTAAATCTGCCAGAGGATATAGAGCGTTCAGTAAGATATAAAATGATACAGAATTATTTGTCAACGAAAGACTATCTCCAACCTAAAGTCCCCGATCTTGATGAAATCGTCCCCTTGCCTCCAGCTAAACTCCCACCTTGGGACGGTAAAATCGCTTTCCAACGTTGGTTTGAAGGCCCTTCCCCAGAAAAACCAAGCGATGAATTAATGCAAAAACTCGCTGAAAAAGCAGGGCTTGATTGGCAAACTGGATTGTCGTTGAAAAAATAAGGGAAAACCACCGCACTTTAAATTATCATCGTTAATTATAAGGAAACCCATTATGCAACACTCAAAATCAACTTCCTCTCCACAACGTTGGTCTATTATGCCGAAAGGAAAAAAAACTGCTCATATTGGTGCCTCTGTGCTACACCCTGATGGTTCAGTTGGCCAGGTTGTGGGAGGGCAATCTACTGTCACCTTTGGCGGCAAAGCGGCGGCTTGTATTGGTGATAAGGTAGAATGCCCAGGACATAGTGGCGTGATTATCGCTGGTGCGAAAAGCGTTTCCATTGGCGGTAAGGCCTTAGCCCGAGAAGGGGATAAAACCAGCTGTGGTGGGGTGATTATCAATGCCTTTCCAACGATTACTGTGTATGACAGCACAAAAACCGTGCATGGCAAAAGTGTCGCTGGTGTTAAAGAGATTCGATTAAATTTAATGGAATCGGCACATTCTAAGCAGAGTGCTTATGCTGGAATGCCTTATAAAGTGATGATTGAACAGCAAGAGATTGGGCAAGGTGTTATTGATGAAACCGGCTCGCTTTATTTTGAAGTGAAAGACACAGACAAAGAAGGCGAAATTGAGCTAGGCAATGGGCAACGGTTTCATTTGCAATTAATTGAGGAAATAGACCTTGCTAGTACATTAGATAAACAAGGGTATCCGACAGAGCAAGCTCAAGATAACGAGCTTGCTGATTATCACCAAGTATTAAAGGATAACTAAGATGTCAAAAAACCGCTATCCAACCATTGTTATTTCAAAGGCCACAGGCCAAGGGTCGTTAAACCAAAGTTGGTTTTTACGGCAAGATGTCTGTAACGAGATGGGGGCGGAAAGGCCGGTGATTGTTCAGCCACCACCTGCAACACCGGCGACGTTTCAGCCATTGATTAATGGTCAAACAACTTTTGAAACTCTGTATGATTTTATCGCTAAGGCAAAACATTCTATCGACATTGCAATTTGGGGTTTTCAACCTTCTATGCTTTTTAAGCGAGATGGGGAATCTCCTTGCATTGGCCGATTATTGATACAAAAAGCCGTAGAAGGCAGAGAGGTTAAGGTTTTAGTATGGAGTATGTGGATAGACTTCCAAACCGTAAAAGGATTGGGAGAGGCCAATTTAGGAAATGCACCGGGGTTAATGCCTTTCCAGCAAAAAGGCAAAGCATATCAGAGCGAGGCTCAGCGCGCTTATGATTATTGGTGGTATCGTGCAGTGGCGGGCAAGATAGGAGAAAAGGATTTAGCCGAGTTAAACCGATTAAATGAAGTTTATTCGGAAACGGTGTTTAGAGGGGCTTTTACAGAACTTTATGGCTTTAGTTTCAGTGAGTATCGTGTGAAATTGCAAGTGAAAAAACGCAGTGTGAAAAGCCATTTTAATCATTATCCTGAGGCCAGTGCGTTGCCTGTTATGAACCGGTTCGTATTATATGTTTCCCCCTCTCATCATCAAAAGACCGTGCTGATTGATTATATTGACCCACCTAATGCAGTGGGATTCGTATTAGAGCATAATATGCTTGATGAGTATTGGGATGAAAGTACTCATTACAGCCGCCCCTCTGCACCACATACACAACGTAATGCTCCGATACCGTTACAGGATGTCTCTTCTTTAGTAACCGGAAAGGTATTGTGGGATATCAACCATAATTTTTGCCAATCTTGGGATAGAAGTGATAGCCGTAATTTGGTGGGATGGGTTGACCGAGAGGCAAGGGAAGCCTACAACACCTCTTTGGCCTCAGATAGACGAAGAAGTGTGCTAACGCGAGATTCGTTTGCCCCACGTCCTGAGCTGGGTGAATTAATTATGGCGCAAATCTTACGCACTTATGATAATCCGAAAGAAGAACATATCCGAGCGATGTATTTGGAGAATATCAAAAAGGCGAGCCATTTTATTTATACGGAAAACCAATATTTTCGCTGGACAGAATTGGTGCGTGCGTATCAATCCCATTGGCAGCGATTGAAAGACAATGGGCGAGAGGTCAACCAACCGTTATATTGGTTTGTGGTGACCAATTCCAGTGATGCGGGAATTGGTAGTGGAACCTATAACACCTATCAAATGCTCAAGCTATTGGGGCGAGAGGATGTGTTACCGGGGGTAAGCACCCAATTGGATAGTGACAACTTAAATGATGGCGATTATACCAAATATGATGATTATCGAAAGAAAAGGCAAGAGCTAGAAGAGCAGCTTGAAACCTTAACTGCACAAGAGGAACGTGGGCAAGGCGGAGAGGCGGTTGCCCAGAAAAAAGCAGCAGTTTTAGAGGAATTATCGGCATTAACTGAACAGGAACAACAGGCGATTCAGGCACAATATGAAGAGATGAAACAACTCAAACGCGAAGTCAGTGATGAAGTGGGGATTCGGACGCATATTTGCACGCTAACCTCAATGGATGCGTGGCAAGAGGTGTATATTCATTCGAAAGTTACGATTATTGATGATGTGTTTACCTTTATTGGCTCAGCCAATCTGAATACCCGCAGTATGCAGGTGGATACGGAGTTGGGGATTATTTCGGAGTGTCAGGCTGTAGCAAGGGCATTGCGTTATGATTTATGGAATTTACATACTAATCATAATCCTAAAGCAAATCCACATGAAATGAATCGCTTTAATACTACAGAGGCAGTCTTTCAGATTTGGGAGGATTTAATGAGGAAGAATTTTAATGCTAAAGTGAGAGATGAACTACCTCACCAACCCTTATGTGAATTTTTACGTTTAACCACAGAAATTTCGAGGTCAGACTAATGAAACCAATCAAAAAACTTGTATTACTCAGTCTTATTGCCAGCTTGTGTGCGTGCCACACAGTGGCCTCAACCAGTAAGGATAAGCCGATGCAAAAAACCAACAGTATTTTAGATAATCTCACCTTTGAGTGTAAACATGAAGTGCGTCCATCTATTGATAAAGAAGTACATAGCCTCTATGACTATGCCCTTTATCATGATTTACACAATATGTGGCGGGGCAAGAAAGGTGATGAGGTCTGGCAAAATATGGCGGTGTATTACCGTATTGCTGCTTACAATGGTGATTATCAGGCGAACTTACGCTTGCAATGGTTATTGGAAACCAAACGTGTGGTGGTGAAAAAACCACAAACAGAAGTGTATCACTTAAATAAAGAACTGGAAAAAACCTTACCTGCCACAGCAATGTATAAACTTTACTACCATCTTGATAGCAACTATGGGGTAAAAACTACCCCAGGGGGGAAGTTTGCGTATTTACGAAGAGCTGCTGATATGGGGAGTCGAGATGCACAATATGATATAGGACAGCTTTTAGCGTTGCTTAATGATAAAAATACCTTGCGATTTAGGTTAGAACTGCGGGAACAATTACTAAAATGTGCAGCGACGCAAGGGCAGGCAGAAGCAGCTGGATGGCTAGGAATATACTATGAATCAGATAAAAAGTATCAAGAGGCTATTAAGATATATCATCAAGGCGTCAAAGTGGGTAGTTATCAATCAGCTCTTAGCTTAGCAGAAGGATTTAAAGTAGGTGCTCCGGGAGAATATATGTATCTGGGGGGAAATGTAGATCTTGAGCGTTCAACACGTTATCAAATGATCAACAGTTATTTATTTAGATACTACTTCTTAAAACCCACTGTCCCTGACCTTGATGAAATCGTTCCCTTACCCCCAGCCAAACTTCCGCCTTGGGACGGTAAAATCGCTTTTCAACGTTGGTTTGAAGGCCCTTCACCGCAAAAACCAAGTGATGAGTTAATGCAGAAACTGGCTGAAAAAGCAGGGCTTGATTGGCAGACAGGTCTTCCGTTGAAAAAATAAGGGAAAAACCACCGCACTTTTAACTTATGGCAGAAAAAAGTGCGGTGGAAAATTAAGGCGGATTTATGGTTTTTGTTTAAACATCACTGTTCTATTTTTATCCTCATGTAGCGAGGTCAGACTAATGAAATCAATCAAAAAACTTGTATTATTCAGTCTTATTGCCAGCTTGTGTGCGTGTCACACAGTGGCCTCAACCAGTAAGGATAAGCCGATGCAAAAAAACAACAGCATTTTAGATAATCTCACTTTTGAATGTAAACATGAAGTGCGTCCACCTATTAATAAAGAAGTACATAGCCTCTATGACTATGCCCTTTATCATGATTTACACAATATGTGGCGGGGCAAAAAAGGTGATGAGGTCTGGCAAAATATGGCGGCGTATTACCGCATTGCTGCCTACAATGGTGATTATCAGGCGAACTTACGCTTGCAATGGTTATTGGAAACCAAACGTGTGGTGGTGAAAAAACCACAAACAGAAGTGTATCACTTAAATAAAGAACTGGAAAAAACTTTACCTGCCACGGCGATGTATAAACTTTACTATCATCTTGATAGCAATTATGGGGTAAAAACTACCCCTGGGGGGAAGTTTGCGTATTTACGAAGAGCAGCTGATATGGGGAGCCGAGATGCACAATACGAGATTGGGCAAATATTATTTAGGCTTCAAGATCCAGGCACTTTACGATTTCGATTAGATTTGAGGGAGCAGTTATTAGAATGTGCGTCTAATCAAGGTCAAGGAGATGCGGCAGAATGGTTAGGTATTTATTATAATTCTGATAAAAAATATAACAAGGCTATAGGATCTTATCATACAGGAGTCAAAGCGGGCAATCAACCATCTACATTCCGTCTATCTCTTGGATTTAGAGAAACTAATCCTAAAGATTCGTATTATCTAGGCGGTAAAATAGATCTAGAACGCGCCACACGCTATAAGATGATCGATGATTATTTATTTAAATACTACTTTTTAAAACCCACCGTCCCCGATCTTGATGAGATCGTTCCCTTACCCCCAGCCAAACTTCCATCTTGGGACGGAAAAATTGCGTTTCAGCGTTGGTTTGAAGGCCCTTCGCCGCAAAAACCAAGTGATGAGTTAATGCAAAAACTGGCTGAAAAAGCAGGGCTTGATTGGCAGACTGGATTGCCGTTGAAAAAATAAGGGAAAAACCACCGCACTTTTAACTTAGGGCAGAAATAAAGTGCGGTGGAAAATTAAGGCGGATTTATGGTTTTTGTTTAAGCATCATTGTTCTATTTTTATCCTAATGTAGCGAGGTCAGACTAATGAAACCAATCAAAAAACTTGTATTATTCAGTCTTATTGCCAGCTTGTGTGCGTGTCACACAGTGGCCTCAACCAATAAGGATAAGCCGATGCAAAAAACCAACAGTATTTTAGATAATCTCACCTTTGAGTGTAAACATGAAGTGCGTCCATCTATTGATAAAGAAGTACATAGCCTCTATGACTATGCCCTTTATCATGATTTACACAATATGTGGCGGGGCAAGAAAGGTGATGAGGTCTGGCAAAATATGGCGGTGTATTACCGTATTGCTGCTTACAATGGTGATTACCAAGCGAATTTACGCCTACAGTGGCTGTTGGAAACCAAACGTGTGGTGGTGAAAAAACCACAAACAGAAGTGTATCACT
Organism: Avibacterium volantium; assembly: GCF_049366555.1. Classification (GTDB taxonomy): domain Bacteria; phylum Pseudomonadota; class Gammaproteobacteria; order Enterobacterales; family Pasteurellaceae; genus Avibacterium; species Avibacterium volantium_A. The sequence goes on from NZ_JBMMGT010000015.1 coordinate 27,303, forward strand.
TAAATAAAGAGTTAGAAAAAACTTTACCTGCCACAGCAATGTATAAACTTTATTACCACCTTGATAGCAACTATGGGGTAAAAACTACCCCAGGGGGGAAGTTTGCGTATTTACGAAAAGCAGCGGATATGGGAAGTCGAGATGCACAATATGATATAGGACAGCTTTTAGCGTTGCTTAATGATAAAAATACCTTGCGATTTAGGTTAGATCTGCGGGAACAATTACTAAAATGTGCCGCAACGCAGGGACAAGGAGATGCCGCAAAGTGGTTAGGGATTTATTATGAATCAGATAAAAAATATCACAAAGCAATTAAAGCCTATCATCAAGGTGTAAAAGCGGGTAATCAGCAATCCGCATTTAAGCTATATCAAGGATTTGATAAAAGCGAGAAGCATCCATTAAATGAGGGGGGGGCTCAAGATCTTGAGCGTTCTGTAAGATATAAAATGGTTAAAAGTTATCTTTCTAAATATTATTTCCTCAAACCCACCGTCCCCGATCTTGATGAAATCGTTCCCTTACCGCCAGCCAAGCTTCCCCCTTGGGATGGTAAAATCGCTTTTCAACGTTGGTTTGAAGGCCCTTCACCGCAAAAGCCAAGCGATGAGTTAATGCAAAAACTGGCTGAAAAAGCAGGGTTAGATTGGCAAACTGGATTGCCGTTGAAAAAATAAGGGAAAAACCACCGCACTTTTAATTTAGAGCAGAAAAAAGTGCGGTGGAAAATTAAGGCGGATTTATGGTTTTTGTTTAAGCATCACTGTTCTATTTTTATCCTAATGTAGCGAGGTCAGACTAATGAAATCAACCAAAAAACTTGTATTACTCAGTCTTATTGCCAGCTTGTGTGCGTGTCACACAGTGGCCTCAACCAATAAGGATAAGCCGATGCAAAAAACCAACAGTATTTTAGATAATCTCACCTTTGAGTGTATTGGAAACCAAACGTGTGGTGGTGAAAAAACCACAAACAGAAGTGTATCACTTAAATAAAGAGTTAGAAAAAACTTTACCTGCCACAGCAATGTATAAACTTTATTACCACCTTGATAGCAACTATGGGGTAAAAACTACCCCAGGGGGGAAGTTTGTCTATTTGCGTAAAGCAGCGGATATGGGGAGTAGGGAGGCGCAACTTAATCTAGGACAGACATTAGCATTAATTAAAGATGATGCCACACTAAAATTTCGTCTAGATTTAAGAGAGCAATTACTGAAATGTGCAACAACGCAGGGGCAAGGTGAGGCCGCAAAGTGGTTAGGAATTTATTATGAATCTGATAAAAAATATCAAGAAGCAATTCAAGCCTATCATCAAGGTGTAAAATCGGGCAATCAGCAATCTGCATTTAAACTATACCAAGGATTTGATAAAAGCAAGAAGCATCGCCTAAATGCGGGAATTATCCAAGATCTTGAACGATCAAAACGCTATGAAATGATTGGCGATTATTTATTTGATTATGATTTTCTAAAACCCACCGTTCCCGATCTTGATGAAATTGTGCCTTTACCCCCTGCCAAACTTCCCCCTTGGGACGGCAAAATTGCCTTTCAACGTTGGTTTGAAGGCCCATCACCACAAAAACCCAGTGATGAGCTAATGCAAAAACTGGCTGAAAAAGCAGGGCTTGATTGGCAAACTGGATTGCCGTTGAAAAAATAAGGAAACCATTATTTTATCTGCACCCCAAAAGTTGAACTAAGAGGCAACTTATTAAGGTGCAGATTTTTGTTAAAAGATTGTGCTAGTTTTTATTCATTCTTAATTGAATTAGATTTTCTCTAACTTGATTAATATTATCTGGGGTAAAAAATCCTTCGATGTTTTTCCAAATTGAGTGGAAGCCATACGGCCCTTCGATCATTTCTCGTTTTGCTTCGTTAGGCTCCCAATTTTGATATATGATTCGATACATAGCAGAAATTAGACCTGTACGATCTGCGCCATGATAACAATGCACTAATACCGCACCTTGATTTTGTGCTTGTTCAATTTCCCATAGTACATTAGCGACTTCTTTAGGCGTTATTGCCCAAGAAAGTAATGGTGTATTGATAAGTTTTAAATTGGTATGCTGAAAAGCGTTCCTGTCTTCATTACGATCAAAAAAACGTAAATTGACAATGGTTTTTATATTGTGTTTTTGAATTAAATCATAGTTTTCTGAGGTGAGTTGCTCACTACGAAATAATTTATTATCTATGTTATAAAGGTTTGTTTCTTGGTTCTGCAATACGGCCCAATGCTGTGTATTCTGCGGTGTTTCCGTGGGCGTTGTTGTACAGGAAGAAATAAGTAACATTGGAATAATTATATAAATTTTTTTCATAGATATACTTTAGCGCCTAATTTAGTTAGTTTGTTTTTTACCTTAGTTAAAGGTAGCTTATATAGAAGTTTTAACTTCTACAATATTGTTTAATACTCAACAAATCATATTGATAATTCTTATTTCCCCCAATTCGGCAGCGTTGTTGATTTATATGGTACAACTTTGTAACGTGATTTGTCTGGAGCTGGATCATCTACCCGTATTATGGCTAGATTTCCCCACTTATTAGGATAAGGTGCGTGTTCATCGTAATTCTCACGATTTACACAAAAATAAAAGTGGTATTCCTCCTTTCCAATAACACGTTCAAAACGATAAATCGCGTAGCATTTATCTTTACCAATATATTCTTCAGTATTTCCTGCATATTTAACTTGATCTCTTGACGATAAATCGAGAAAGAAGAATTTTTCTTTAAACGTTAAATTAAATTCTTTAAAATCACGGTCTAAAAATTGGGTTGCTTGTCCATAGTCATCTACGCCAAGACGTATTAGAGCAAAATCCCAATATTTTTCATTGAAGCGTTTTCTAATTTGACTACTGTATATGCCTTCAACAAAAATTTCTTTATTACCTTCACGTCTTTTTTCAAAAGTATGATAGTTAAAGATTCCTCCATCTCGAATGGGTGAAAAGAATTTTTTAGGCAGAATTTCCCCACCTTCAAAAGGTTTACCTAGCTTAGAAATCTCTTCTGCTATGCTAGATTTTTGACCGAGAACATTTAAGCTACTCCAAATTAATTTTTTAACAATAGCAATATCTTGTGGTGTAAATTGGTAGGCATGTTTGGCGGTAAGCTCATTGATATCAATATATTGTTTTTCGATAGTCTCCTGATTAGTTGTTTCTGCAAAACAGGTAATATAAGCAAAACAGAAGCATAGACTGGTTAGTATTTTGTATAATCGGTTCTTCGTTGTCATTGGGTTGTCTCCGGTTATAAAAAAACATCGCGTGGTTGTTTTTTATCTCGAATTGCCTTAATAAACTTATTCCAGAAAAGTTCTGTATCATCTTTGCTTCCTTTATCGATTACTTTTCGTCCAATAAGTTCATTCTGTGCTTCATATTCCTGCATTTGGTCATAAAACGCATAAGGATTAATTGCTTGGATATGCCCTGTCATCACAGCACTTCTTCCCCAAGGTAAATCAGGCAAAATATTTCCAATAGCATCATACCTTACCACTTTTGCACAGGTATAATTGTTTGCAATATTATAATATTGCTCTCGTTGTTCTATTACGTTTCTGATTCGCACCACATTTTTATAAATGGCTTCATACTGCGCTTCGGTAATTTTTAATTGAAACAAGGTGACTTTTTCGGATATTCGGTAGTCAGCAGTCGCTATTCCATAAGCACGATTGAAGTCCTTTCCGAGCTCATAGCCGACCTGATCGGCAGGATATGGGTCTAACATCTGATTAATTTGATAATATTCAAAGGCTCTAATAAGAAATTTATCATTTTAAAATCTTGTAAAATAAGATCATTAGCAAGCTCAGATAAATATATCCCATAACTATATAGCATAGGATAAAATGTATTAAAAAAAATATAAAGCCAGAATTAAAATAATAAAAAGACATAATAAAGCAGGATAGAAATAGACAAATTATTGGGCAAACTATGAAAAATAAATATTTCTTAGTGTGGAAAAATGTTCTTATCAAAAACCATAAGGTAAAAGAAAGAATGTAATATAAATATATTCCTTGATAGTCTACAACCTTAGAATATCTAAATCTTCCTGTGCATATATATAACAAAAAGAAAGTAATTATAGCAAACCATTCAGCATTTTTTTTAATAAAGATATTTTTCATTTATCTCTCCCCACTATAGTTTTATAGTTATATCTGATAATTTTCTTAATTGGTTTCCTAGTTGATTGGGACGGCTAGTTATTTCTAAGTTCTTAAATTTACCAGTTCCACCTTTAAGTACTTCACTTGAACATTCAGTGCATCCCATAGGACCACAACGTCTATCTGCTTCTATATTATTTTTGATTCTTTCTCCTTCTTCATCAGAAAGATAAAATATATGTGCATAAACATCTTCACCATCTTCTTTTTGATAATTAATGTAGCCTTCAAATGAAAAATCATCTCCTGATAATGTATAGCCACTACCTGGGTAGATAATTTCGCCACTTTCTCTTTTGAAAAAATAACTTCCACTTGGGTCATATAATAAAGATTCACTCTTGTTTTGAGTATTTTCAAGAATCATTCCTGTATGTGTACCAATACCCCAAACATTATAGAGATGAAATGAATCTTCCCATGTATTCTCATTTGTTATTACATAGAGAATATATTTGGGTCTTGATATTTTAATTGTTTCCATATAGTCATTTATTTTGAAATTTGCTTTTGATGTTTTATTATCTACCATGTCCAACTTCTCTCATCTAATTTATTAATATGTAACCGAATTTCAGCTTCAGCAGATTGTTCACTAAAATAGACAGGTGTCAATCCATTTTCATCTGTTATACCTTTCTGTTCACCTTCTGGTAATTTAATTGAAAAAGGGGTATTTTGGTAAGGTCTTCCTTCATCATCTAATAGATGGAACTGAAGCCTATAGAGCGGTTTTAATTCCCCTGTATTATCCGGCACTTGCAACTCCTTCTCCTGCATTCCAATATGCACGCCATCCAACCAAATGCCTTCTTCATTCATCAAAATCGTGTTTTTACCAAAGCGAAGGAGAATCTTTTCATTGTCCATCGTCAGGCTGGTTTGTTTGCCCACTTCAAGTTCAATGCGGTCGTGTGTCGCGTTGAAAATCTCTTATTGATAATGGTTTTTATATTGTGTTTTGAATTAAATCATAGTTTTCCGAGGTGAGTTGCTCACAATGAAATAATTTATTATCTATGTTATAAAAGTTTGTTTTTTTACCTTAGTTAAAGGTAGCTTATATAGAAGTTTTAACTTCTACAATATTTATTTAATTTTTGGATTTTTATTATCGCTATTACATATTTTTATTAATCTTTTTGTTTCTATTTTGATTATGAGTAATACATAACACATATCTGAATACAATATTGCACAATTTCCTATAATTGCAGTTTGGAGAACATAGTAAAGTCCATTTTCTGCGTGCCGACTCCGAGTAGATTGGAACATACTGATTATAAAAATGGTTAAGATAATATAAAGGGCATACTTTAAAATTTTACTCTTTGCCAAGTTATCTAAACTTACGATCTCTTTAGAAGATTTTTTACCAGAAAAAATAGAAAGGCTATCTGTAATTAACTTTTCTTCATTGATTCTAATGACGTGAATTATTGCTACAAACAGAAGGAAAGAGAGTATAAGAATAAGATTTAAGTATAATTCAGGGTATAGAAAATAACTTAAAACATAAGCTGGAAAAAAGAGCAATACAATACTCATGCATCCCATACCAAAGATGGTAGAATGAAGATACATTAATGCAATAATATTATTCTTTTTTGAAAGGAATTGTGTTATGAGATAGAATAAAAATAGATAGGTAAGCTCTCCTATCAAAAACAACACTATTAACTTATTTTTCTTTTCTATTGGGATATTAAGGTCTGTAAAGAAGAGGATTGCATATTGTATGATTAAAAAAATAAAAAAGACTGTTAATATAAATTTATAAGATCCTACACCTGTTTTATATTTATTAAAAATAAATCTACTATTTTCGTTTAAATATTTTAGTTCCATGTTTCATCCTTTATGTAATCAATGGCTTGGTTAATAGCATAACCTATACTGACAATAACAATGCCACTAAGTAAGAAGATTAATATTACAGGGAAAGCGGGCATAAATCCGGAAATAGATAATATTAAAGAAGTCAATATAGAACTTATCGCCACAGTAGCTATTCCGCCCAAGAAAGATAATCCAATTCTTCCTAATAACTCTACAATATCTCGACTTCCTGCTTCATCCAACATCACTGTATCATAATCCAAAATGACATCAATCACGAATCCTGTTGCGGCTAATGGGCCGGAGAAATTTGCTTTAGCTAATGATTTGATGGATAGTACTTCTTTTGCGGATAGCCAAATCCGTTTAATATTTTTACTAATATGAATTCCTCCGGTTACACCTTTTAATTTTTCATGCGCTAATCCAGCATATCTAAATCCAAAAGCAGGAGTTTTTCCTTTAAATACAATGGCTAAATATCCGTTTATCCATTTTACTTCGACTTTATGACTCATTGCTTTTATCCAATGTTTATTTTCTAATGTGTAATCAATTGTATCTTTAACTAAAGCCATGTCATCGTTAGAGTAATATTGGAGAATCTCTATAAGCTCCTTATATTCTTTATCTTCAAGGATATGTTCTAATTCCCTTACTTCAACTGTTTGTGCTGTTTTATAGCGTTCGACTGGTGTTCCAAAAGGATAGTATTGTAAGGGAATTTTTGAGAGATTAGATTCTTTTTTGACTTTAAATAACGCAACCACACCAACTTCCTCAGGCTCATTTTTGATGCAAGCATAACCATTATCTTTCCATAATTCATCAAAAGCCTGAAGAATGCGTTCAGGTTGATAGAGGGGTTTAAATACTTCTTGATGATTAAATTGATCAAGCGTTTTTACCCATTTATAAGCACTTTGTTGATGCTCCTTATGAATGCCATGTAGTTGATTAATATCTGGCACATCTGAAAATCCAATATACATAGGCTCTAGCCATAAATCTGGTTTTTCTATTTCTTCGGTCTGAATGCCTATTCTTGTGGTTTTGTATCGTCCCAGTTCTTTATCTTTTGAGCGAACAATAAATGTGCCATCAAAAAATCGGCTCACTTGGACACGGTAGGGAATGCCTTGATTTGAAATAGAGAAGTTACCATGTATTAATTTTTTGGTTTGTTTATCATAAACGGCATTGAGTCTAAAATTGTTGCTATCTTTTTCACTTGGGAGAATTTCAACGGTTAAATCCGTAAATAGTTTCGTTTGGAAGTTGAACACAACTTCTTGTACAGTGCCTAATAAAATAGTGTAATCACAAGAACGAGCGAGCTTTTCAACAGGTTCTCCAGGTAAGAAAATATAGCGAACTTCTTTTCTTCTTATTGAAGTTTCATTGTGATGCGCTGCTGATGACATCTACTTTTTCTCCCTTGTTGACTGAGTTGCAGTAAAAAAGTTGAGACTCGTGTCTTCTATCTCTATTTTTCCTTGGCTATCTGCAGTAAGTTGAAGCGACTGACCCGATTTAGAGGGTGTGAGAGTGATTTCTTCTCCTTGTGGGGATTTTCCATAGATATCAGCATATTGTAAAGTCATTTTTTTATCTTCATATTGCGATTGGTTTGAGGCTAATTCGACTTCTGTCTCCTGCATTCCAATATGCACGCCATCCAACCAAATCCCTTCTTCATTCATCAAAATCGTGTTTTTACCAAAGCGAAGGAGAATCTTTTCATTGTCCATCGTCAGGCTAGTTTGTTTACCCACTTCAATCTCAATACGGTCGTGCGCCGCGTTGAAAATCTCTTTCGCTTGGACAACTTTAAGGTGGTTGTACAATTACTATCTAGCTTTATTATTGCTGAATGAGTTATATTGGTATATGAAACTTCCATATGAATCTTTTTTAATTATATTCCTTTATTAATTTACACCAAGTTCTATAATTAAATTTATCAAAGTTTTGACATTTATTATTTTTAGGCGTGAAAAAATATGACTTGTTTTCATTCCAGTTAAAATAATAATAGTTGGTGAAATCTTCGCCATACAACCAAAATCTATCAGAACCGCTATCAATAGATGTTGGATGAAATGTAAATATATTACTCTTTCTGGGGATAAAATTTTCAGAATCTATTAATAGAGAGTATAGATTTAAAGAAAAATTATAAAATAACAGAAATAAAATGAATAAATAGTATGAATGTTATAGCTTTATTTTTCATAGAAATAAAATTAGCCCTTATTTAACAATGCATTTTTTAGATTTCTAATGGCCTGATCTGCAAAAAGTAAAAAGAAAGTGAGTTGACAGAATATGATTGCAAGAATAAAAAAATATCCCCTTGTAAAGGGTGTGATCCATAGTTTCATCAACGAATATGCTATATTTTATATTTAGGTTGATGTCGATTTTTATTAATACAAAAATAGCAAGAATTATAAATAGTATGCGCCTCATATTTATAAATTTACTTTAAAAATTTATAGGGTAATATCATCAATAGACTAAGATAAAAATAACCCATTAATAAATATAATAGAAGGGTTTTAATAAAAAACTACTCTAAATCATATCCATAATAATAAAATGATGTTATAAAATGGGAGCAAAGTAAGCTTAATGCAGGTAAAAGTATAAAAAATAAACCCTTTCTTTTTTGTTTATTATTTTATTTCTTATGAAAAGAAAAATAAAAAATGAAAATATATAATGGATATAGAATTCTGTGTCATCTACAACTTTAGAGTATCTAAAATTTCCTGTACAGACATATAACAGAAATAAAGTAATTATAGCGAACCATTCAGCATTTTGTTTAAGAAAGATATTGTTCATTTTTCTTTTATTCTTTTGGAAGCCCATCTAAAAACCTATGTACGTCTAATTTTCCTCTATTGATATAGTCTAGCATATTTTCTCTTATAGTTTTTTCATCCTCATATTCAGAAGAATCAGGATCTTCATCTATATAGTTAATCTTTTTAGAGATAAAGTTTAAGTATTGTTTTTTTATGTTAGATGATGAATATAATTTTAAACAGAAATTAAGGTCATTGTGGAAATATTTATCCAGCATAACTCCTTTTTTTGTAAAGATAACATCTTTTTCAATAATAATATATTTTTCCAGTAATTTATTACTTTTAAATAATCTAGGGAGGGGATAAAGGTTATTATAAAGATGTATATATTCATTAGTAAATAATGAGTTCTTTCCCATTCCTATTCTTACATCAAGACAATGTAATGCTCCTAAATATTGGAATTGCTCCAAAGCTAACTTATCATTAGAAAGTTTCTCTTTTACTTTTGTAAGCAAGTTGGATGCATTGCTATTATTAATTATAAAAAATAAAAGTATTAATAAAAACTTTTTATTTGGCATATCATTTTAACTCTAAAAATAAAATGTATTCTTTAATGTTTTACTAATGGATATACGATATAAATCATTATTTTTCTAATTTTTCAATAAAATCAGAAAGTTCTTTTGATTTATAAAAATTAATGCATTGCAAAAATATATCATTAGCTATAACATCTTTTCTTTCCTCCATGTGTATTATATATTTTTTTATGAAATTCATTTGTTTTTTGAGTTACAAAATTCATTAAATCATATATTTCCTCTACAGAGTGATTTTCAGATAATTTAGAGGCGTCATTTAATTCAATGCCAAGCTCTTTGTAGTTTATAGTTAAACATAGTTTTAAAGCATAATCTCTAAAGTCTAAAAACACCTCTTTTTTTCTTTAGCAAAGCAGGGTACGCTTAAAAACAAAAATAATAGAATAAGTCTCATTTTAACTCCTTTCTATAATATTACTCCTTTAGGAATCTGAGAATAGACTTTATGCATATATGTTGTTTATATAGTTTCAATTTTTTATTTTAATATAAGTCTTCGATATAAATAACAAAACAGAGATAAAAAATAATAAAAAATATTCAAGGTATATCGAAATAACCTCTTTTCCTATGTTCGATTTAAATGAGTTAGTGGCATTTATAAAAGCCCATCCGCCAATTAATAGAGAGAGCGTGATTAAAGATAAGAAAATAAAATATTTTCTTCTTTTTGAAAAAAAACTAAAAAGAAAGTGAATTGACAGAATATGATTGCAAGAATAAAAAAAAGAAAATATCCTCTTGTAAAGGGTGTGATCCATAGTTTCATCAACGAATATACTATATTTTATATTTAGGTTGATATCGATTATTATTAATGCAAAAAAAATGGCAAGGATTGTAAATAGTATGTATTTCATATTTCATCTCTTTTTAGTTGAAGTAGGACTTTATTTGTGATGTGAAGTCACTAATGTTAGTTGAGGATGTTTTTCTAGTCTCCATAAAGTTTCCTAATTCTAATGGTGCAATGATTCCTTCTATTTTGTATCTATATTCTATATTATCGGAAGAGTCTTTTAATTCAATGTTAAATATGTTTGTGCCAGCATACTTTAATGAGTCAATAGTAACTGTTGTGCAGTTTCTATAAAATAAATTATATTTACTAATAACCTTTCCATATTTTTTCCATATCTCTTTTTTGTTAGAGTTATTAGGTGTTTCATTACTATTATTCCACAAGTCCTCAAAGAAAGTTATGTTTTTATCTAATGAGACATCATTGATTTTATATATTTTATAATTTTTTGCGTCTAACTCAGATCTTATGAAGCTTATAGCGCTATCATTTTTAAAATTCCCCAGAACTCCTTCTCCACTAATAGGGATTTTATCAACATCATCATATCTGCCGTAAGAATATACATAAATATTTTTTGCTTTATGTATACTAATAAATGTATGCCCAAATCCATCTGTTTCAATCCAAACATAAACCCCATCAGGAATTCTTCTCGTGATTTGAACTTTAACAATACTCTTAGTCGGGTCTTGTGTAAATGTTCCGACGGTTGTCTTTTTCTCTTTTTCCATTATTTCCAACTCCAATGATGATTTTCTGCTTCATCAATATGTAACCGAATTTCAGCTTCAGCAAATTGTTCACTAAAATAGACAGGTGTCAATCCATTTTCATCCGTTATTCCTTTTTGTTCGCCTTCTGGTAATTTAATTGAAAAAGGGGTATTTTGGTAAGGTCTTCCTTCATCATCTAATAGATGGAACTGGAGCCTATAGAGCGGTTTTAATTCCCCTGTATTATCCGGCACTTGCAACTCCTTCTCCTGCATTCCAATATGCACGCCATCCAACCAAATCCCTTCTTCATTCATCAAAATCGTGTTTTTACCAAAGCGAAGGAGAATCTTTTCATTGTCCATCGTCAGGCTGGTTTGTTTGCCCACTTCAAGCTCAATGCGGTCGTGTGCCGCGTTGAAAATCTCTTTCGCTTGGATAGCTTTAAGTAAGCTGATGGTTTCAAGATTATTTCCCGTTAAGACGGTTTTGATGTCATTACCGGTGGTGATTTGGGTGGTTCTGCCTTGGTCAATTTGAGTACGTTGGCTACCGTTAACTGTTAAAGTGCGGTGGTTTTTGATGTGATTTTTTTGGTCATGCTCAACCAAGGTGGTCATATCCCGCTGGGCATGCATTTCAAATAATTCTCGGTTCGCGGCATCCTCAAAGAGAATGCTGTTGTAACCCTCTCCTTTGTAGGTTTTCGATTTAATGTGCATTTGAGTATAGGTGGCAGGCAGATTACCCGGAGGGATTTGTAGCTCATTATACACGCGTCCAATAATCAGCGGTTGGTCAGGGTCGCCTTCTAAAAAACTCACCACCACTTCTTGCCCAACACGCGGAATGGCGAGCATTCCCCAGTTTTGCCCCGCCCAAGGTTGGGCAATACGTACCCAGCAAGAACTTCTGGAATCGTTGAATTCCCCTTTATCCCAATGAAATTTCACTTTCACTCGGCCTTGGTAATCCGTGAAGATTTCTTCCCCTTTGGGGCCCGTGACTACCGCAGTTTGTGTGCCACAGATTTGTGGTTTTTGAGGGAAATTACTACGGAAAGTTTTCTCCGGAGAAAGACATTCAAAACGATTAGTGATAAAGGTGGTGTTTTCACGTTGGCTAAAATGGCTTTCCTCTTCTAAGGCTTGCGGTTGTTCGCCATGATGTTGAATGTAAGTTAATTGCCAAGGCTGATTAAATTCCGAACGAGGATGGCGATGAATGTGTAAGAGTTGACCTATCCTTAAGGCAAAGTGATTGCTTTCTCCCTCGCCCGTATGGGCATCACGGCGTAAACTGTCGAGACGATATTGGGCAAAGCGTTCGCCACTGTCATTTTTATAGCGGCCAGGGTAGTCGTAGTAAGGGTAGTCTCCTTGGAATTGAATCTCTTCTTGTGTGGCTTGTAAGCCATATTCCGCATTCCAGTTCGGTTTTTTGAAGGTGTAATCTTTTAACAACACTTCAGAAGGACGAATTTGTTCGGTCCATTGGAAGGTACGGAGATGAGGGGCTTGGCGTAATACGGTAGGATTGGCATTATAGTCAAGGGAGAGGGTATCTTCCTTGGATAAACGATGGGCATCATCGTAAATAAAGAGCCGGTCAATTTGATTATGTTCATCTTCCGTACAAAAGAAAAACAAGCCTTCTTCACCGATAATCCGTTGGAAAAATTCATAATCGGTTTCGCGGTATTGCACACAATATTCCCGTCTTGTGCGGTAGGCGATATCAATGGTGTGAAAAAGCACATCGGAATCGCTTAGCAGGGTTTTTAAGATAGCTTCAATACTGGTATGCTGGAAAATGCGAGAGCGTCTTTTTTGGGTTAATCGCCAGAGATGCGGGGAGAGGGTAAAGTGATAAAAGGTATAGCGTTCACCGGTTTTACCGAGTTTGATTTGTGTGACGATACCGGAGATATTACGTTGTCGCTCACCATCTTGCCAGATGGAAAGGGTTGCGGCGCAGTCGAGTAGTGAACCAAATGGAAGCTGGTTATGTTGTGTTGCCGCGACAATGGAGAGTTTAAAGAGGGAATTATAGCCTTCTTCGAAATCGAATTTGACAACACGGAAGGTGTCAGGCGGCAGTTGTGCCACTTCGAGGGTTAAGTGGAGGCCTTTGGAAACAGAAAAATCGGGGAATTTTAGTGTGTTCATTGTTTATCCCTTATTAAAATTTTTTATCTGGCGTGACATATACATACTGTATTTCCAAAACACAATAAGTTCGTAACCACTCTTCTATAAGACAGCGGTACATAATAGAAGCTTTGTCAGCCTATTTTTGTGGTGTGTAAATTTGTCATCCGTCTTTTAGTCTTATTTGCTATACTCATCTACTTCCTTACCAAAATAGGCGTCCCAATCAATTTTTATATCAATATTATCTTCATCTTCATCTTCATCTGCAACATAAACCTCCTCTGTTTCTCCGTTCTCATTGGTAATTCCTTTTACGGTTTCTCCATCAAAATGCATAATATAGGGTATATTTCTATATGGCTCACTTTCTCCTAATAACCTAAAACGGTGAGGACTTTTGATTTTTTCAGGGATCTCTACTCTTTTTATTGCCTTTCTTCTTTTTACTTCCTTAATAAAATGAGGGCCACAATCCGCCTTATACCAATAATTATCCTCATTCAATGCAGCACAATATTCAGATAATTCATTAAAATCCTCATCAGATAGTCGGTCTAAGTTTCGTTCACCAACTGGGTCAATATAGAAGATTCTGTGCATATTTTTTTTCTTATAAAAAAAACCATAGCCCGGACCAAATTCACCACTCACTTTAACAAATCCTATTTCACTATTAAAAAATATAACAACTCCAATCAATATAAGATTAGAAAGACATAATAAGATTGTTGTGCATTTATAAAATTTTTTATTCATTAATTTTTCCTTTTTCTGGTGCGTCTAGTTGAAAATGCTGTCTTAAATAGGTAACAAATTGCATTCCTACATTTCCTGGACAAGTGCGGCGATCATTTGATAAAGCGAACTCTCGATGCCCTCCTAGTTGTTTAATACAGAACACTGATAGCAATGCCTCAATTAAAATAATACAAGCATATTTTTGAGATTGAGGAATGCTAGAGGAGTAGAAAAAGTCTAGGTGGTCTATAAGATAGTCTTTTTTATCTTTTTTCTTCTCCCAATCAACTTCACCTCTTTCTGAATAATCTCCAGTTAATAATATTCCTACTTTATGAAAATTGTTCTCATTAATATGGGAGCCTTGGAATCTAATATCTCTCCCCTCAGCTATTTGACCATCACAGGCAACAATGTAGTGATATCCTATATCATCGAACTTACCACTCATGTGTTCGTTTTGTATACTATGCGCTACTTCAAATACTGGTACACATTCTGTTCCAAATGATGAATTTCCCTGATGATGGATAACAATATCCGTATAATTCCAATCATCCGATAATTCTTTCTTGGGTTTTCTAGCATTCCATTCTGAGCGTTCAATAAATTTATTTGAAATTCCTAGTATGAGATTTTTTTCAATGTAATTGATAATAGCTTGCCTTGTTGCAGCTTTGTCATTAAGCTGAATGTTTTTAATCTCACAGATATCTTTTTTAGTTTCACTTTAGTTGTTTTATTTTTATTCATTTTTCAATAACCTTATTAGCGTGTAGTATATTTTTTATTGTTTTTTCTCTGCTTCCAAAGGAATATTTTCTGGCTTTTTATTATCTTGGGTTTTCATCTGTTTTTTATAAGCTTCCCAATCAATTTCTATATGTACATCATTTTTATCGCTAACGTAAACGGTTTCTGTCTCTCCTTTATCATTTGTTATACCCTCTATAGTTTTTTTATCATATTGCATAATATAAGGACTATTTCTATATATTTCACCGTTATATGTTAAAATAAAAGAATGAGGACGTAGAGAGGCTCTTCTTTTTACTTCCTTAGTAAAATAAGAATCACAAGAAGTTTTATAGAGACGACCATCTTCTTTTGCCGCTGCACAAAATTCTGATAGCTCATTAAATGCTTCATCTGAAAGCTGATCTAAATCTCGTTCTCCAACAGGTTCAATATAAAAGATTCTGTGCATATCTTTTTTCTTATAAAAAAAATCATACCCTGTACCAAATTCTGTTGTTACTCTGACAAGTCCTATTTCATTATGAAAAAAGAAAATAATCCCTATTAATATAATATTGATAATGCATAATAATGTTACAAGATGTTTATAAAAATTTTTTTTACTCATTGCGTTTTCCTTTTTCTGGTGCAGATAGTTGAAAATGTTGTCTTAAATAGGTAACAAATTGCATTCCTACATTTCCTGGACACGTTCGATGATCACCTGGTAAAGCAAATTCTCGATGTCCTCCTAGTTGTTTAATAAAGAACACTGATAGCAATGCTTCAATTAAAGTGATACAAGCATATCCCTGAATCTCAGGGACACTGAGTGAATAGAATAGGTCTAAATTATCTATAAGATAATCTCTTATACTTCCTCTTTTATCCCAGCTAAGTTCTCCTATTTCGGAATAATCACCCAGTAATAATATTCCTATTTTATTGGAATTATTCTCATTTACATGAGAACCTTGAAATCTAATATCTCTTCCCTCTAAAATATTTCCTTCACAGCTTACAATATAGTGGTAACCGATATCATCGAAATTTTGAGATCCTTTCATTTCAGATTGTTGAATTTTCTGTGTTTCGTTGATTGGGTCTCCACAACAGAAACCGAAATTTGAATTTCCTTGATGGTGAATGACGATTGCATTATAGTTCCAGCCTTCGGTGAGTTTTTTCTTAGGCGGTTTAGCTTTCCAACCGGAGCGTTCAATAAATTGTGTTCCGAACCTTTCCTTTAGGTTATTATTCACTCTATTAATAATAGTCTGCCTTGTTGCTGCTTTGTCATTCGTTTTTATAACATGCTCTTTAACTTCATATTCTTTTTCCAATCCTATCGTTGTAGTTATTTGTTGATTCATTCTTCAATAACCTCATTAGCTTGTAAGAGTCTTTTTGGTGATTTAAACAGCACATGAATATTTACAGTTTCTTTTTGGTTGCTTTGAATATATAAATAGCCATTTTGATCTGTTTCTTGTTTAATTCGTTTTCCTGATGAAAATTCAATTTCACAAGGTCGATGAGCTAAAATTTCTCCAGTAGCTTTATCTGTTACGAGAACCTTCGCGATGTAATGAGATTCTTTTTTAGGCTCTCCAGTATTATCCGGCACTTGCAACTCCTTCTCCTGCATCCCAATATGCACACCATCCAACCAAATGCCTTCTTCATTCATCAAAATCGTGTTTTTACCAAAGCGAAGGAGAATCTTTTCATTGTCCATCGTCAGGCTGGTTTGTTTGCCCACTTCAAGCTCAATACGGTCGTGTGCCGCGTTGAAAATCTCTTTCGCTTGGATAGCTTTAAGTAAGCTGATGGTTTCAAGATTGTTTCCCGCTAAGACGGTTTTGATGTCATTACCGGTGGTGATTTGGGTGGTTCTGCCTTGGTCAATTTGAGTACGTTGGCTACCGTTAACTGTTAAAGTGCGGTGGTTTTTGATGTGATTTTTTTGGTCATATTCAACCTGTGTGGTCATATCCCGCTGGGCATGCATTTCAAATAATTCTCGGTTCGCGGCATCCTCAAAGAGAATGCTGTTGTAACCTTCCCCTTTGTAGGTTTTTGATTTAATGTGCATTTGGGTATAGGTGGCAGGCAGATTACCCGGAGGAATTTGTAGCTCATTATACACGCGTCCAATAATCAGCGGTTGGTCAGGGTCACCTTCTAAAAAACTCACCACCACTTCTTGCCCAACACGCGGAATGGCGAGCATTCCCCAGTTTTGCCCCGCCCAAGGTTGAGCAACACGCACCCAGCAAGAACTTCTGGAATCGTTGAATTCCCCTTTATCCCAATGAAATTTCACTTTCACTCGGCCTTGGTAATCCGTGAAGATTTCTTCCCCTTTGGGGCCAGTGACTACCGCAGTTTGTGTGCCACAGATTTGTGGTTTTTGAGGGAAATTACTACGGAAAGTTTTCTCCGGAGAAAGACATTCAAAACGATTAGTGATAAAGGTAGTGTTTTCACGTTGACTAAAATGGCTTTCCTCTTCCAAAGCTTGCGGTTGTTCTCCATGATGTTGAATGTAAGTTAATTGCCAAGGCTGATTGAAGTCAGCACGAGGATGGCGATGAATGTGTAAGAGTTGGCCTATTCTTAAAGCTGGGTGATTACTTTCTCCCTCGCCCGTATGGGCATCACGGCGTAAACTGTCGAGACGATATTGGGCAAAGCGTTCGCCACTGTCATTTTTATAGCGGCCAGGGTAGTCGTAGTAAGGATAGTCTCCTTGAAATTGAATCTCTTCTTGTGTGCCTTGTAAGCCATATTCCGCATTCCAGTTCGGTTTTTTGAAGGTGTAATCCTTTAACAACACTTCAGAAGGACGAATTTGCTCGGTCCATTGGAAGGTACGGAGATGAGGGGCTTGGCGTAATACGGTAGGATTGGCATTATAGTCAAGGGAGAGGGTATCTTCCTTGGATAAACGATGGGCATCATCGTAAATAAAGAGCCGGTCAATTTGATTATGTTCATCTTCCGTACAAAAGAAAAACAAGCCTTCTTCACCGATAATCCGTTGGAAAAATTCATAATCGGTTTCGCGGTATTGCACACAATATTCCCGTCTTGTGCGGTAGGCGATATCAATGGTGTGAAAAAGCACATCGGAATCGCTTAGCAGGGTTTTTAAGATAGCTTCAATACTGGTATGTTGGAAAATGCGAGAGCGTCTTTTTTGGGTTAATCGCCAGAGATGAGGGGAGAGGGTAAAGTGATAAAAGGTATAGCGTTCACCGGTTTTACCGAGTTTGATTTGTGTGACGATACCGGAGATATTACGTTGTCGCTCACCATCTTGCCAGATGGAAAGGGTTGCAGCGCAGTCGAGTAGTGAGCCAAATGGAAGCTGATTATGTTGTGTTGCTGCGACAATGGAGAGTTTAAAGAGGGAATTATAGCCTTCTTCGAAATCGAATTTGACAACACGGAAGGTCTCAGGCGGCAGTTGTGCTACTTCAAGGGTGAAGTGGAGGCCTTTAGAGGTGAATAAGTCGAACATAATTTCTCCTTGTTAAATTCGTATTAATTTTTACTCTCTAATTGTCAATAACACATCGGGTTCTTGCACTGGATGACCTATAAAACTTGTCCAGCCAAGTAAACTATCTTGCTCGGTTCCTAAAACCATACCTGATACTTGCTCTTTTGCTAATCCTAATCTCAAATCCCAGGCAAATTGATCTTTTAATATAAAAGAGACAAAGGTAACGAGGGGGAGATAATTTTCTCCATTTGGTAAAAATGACAAAAATTCTTGCCGAGAAAGGTTGTTGAGCTGTAATTCAAATTTGCTTCCTCTGTTTGGCTTTCTGCTACCTAAGGTGAAATTTTCACCTAAACAAGAACGGCCTTTTGGTGGTTTTCCCGCTTCTTTTTTCATTAATCCTAATCGGTTTTGTTCATCTTCGATGATTTCAACATAACGAAAACACCAACTTTCTAGTGAGACGAACTCTAAATCAAAACAATGGGAAACTAAGTTACAAATGATTTCAGGGGAGCGAGCAGGACTAGATAAAATACCAGCATAAGCTAACATTTTGGAATGATTGACAGAGAGTTTGTTTCTGATACTTTTATAGCCAAGTCCAGCTAAGGCAAACATTCTGTTAGAATATTCGTCAGTTCCATTTGTTTGGTAATTTATGTAGTAGCGATATTTTCGCCAAATCTGATGTAGTAATAACGATAGTCTATGGTTGAATAAGTCCATAAAATCAACTAATTTTGTCTCTTTATGAAGATATTCAGTGGCTAGACTATCTAGGTAATAGCCAGGTAGGGGCGATTGGCTACCATGCAAACCTAAAAAAGAAACTTGAAGTTCAAATGTTCCATCCGGTAATTCTTTTAAGTTAGCGATGTCTCTAATTGGGAAGCCTAATCCGGCTAGTGATGTTAGGCGAATAATTTCATCTTTAGGTAATAAACTTAAGCTTTCACTTGGGTCAACCCCTTTGATTTTACATAATAGCTCCATTAGCCGATAGAAATTGTATCGGCTAATGTCTAGTTTTTGGGAGGCGGTGTTTACATCAATTGATGCTGTCCGATTTGAATAGGCCATTCATAGCTCGCTTGATTATCTAAATTTATTACTTTCAGTTTGTGAAATGAATTTACACTTGCGTAGAGAGAGAAGAATTGGGATAGCACAGTGCAAAATAAAAACATTTCACCTTCAGAGTTAAATTCGCTTTGTTTGATATATAAGGTAGATTGTAGTCCTCTAATAGAAACACTTTTAAATAATCGATCTATAGGCTTGGTATCTATTGACTTAATCGCATCAAGTTTCTTTTGGGACATTTTGGCATTTCTCCTACTATGCCAGCTGGGCAGATCATAGGTTCTAATAATCTCTTTTAATGCCTCAATTTCGAGTAACGATAAGTAGTTTAGTGAAGAATTGGAAATTAATTTCCAAGCGAGTGTTCCATCTAGTAATGGATGCAGTGGCATAGATGGGCGAGTGATATTTTTAAATTCAACAATTGCTGGGTTTGTTTCTGTGCCGATGCAAATATCACCAACTTTTAAGTTGGTTGGTATTTCACGGTTAGTGCAAGTCACATTGATCGAAATGGATTCGGTTTTTCCTAAACTTATTACCTCATCGCCTCTTATAAAAGAAATATAATGATCAAATCCTTTTTCAAATAAGGCATCTTTAGCCCTTACTTTATAATAAAGCTCGGTTCGTCCTTTAGCATATTCAATTTGATGCTCAAAGCTTTCAAAAGGTAAGTAATGACGTGTGGAAGAATGACGAGGCCCTCTAGCTTTATTGTTCCTATTTTCAACATGGCTTGATACTTGATCTACTGAGAATATTTCATACCATTCAGGATGAGAATAACTTCCTTTTAGCAAATATTCATCTTTATCTCCATCGAATCTGAGCGGTTCACAACTATGCTTAAATAAATTTATTGCAGGTGTGCAATGTAGTCTAAAGGTTGATTTTCTGATTTGAACATCTGAAGACAATGGCTCAGAGAAATAGAGGTTTAATATAAATTGATTTGATTCATCAAGAGTATTTGGTAGTGGAGCGATACCATTTACGTCAAAGAACATGAAGCTTTCGGGAAAGCAGAAATATTCTTGTAAGATCCGATAACCGCTGTAAGCATTTTTAGGGTAAGGTAAGAGTGCGTCTTCTTTATTAAATCCAGCAGGTGAAAAATTAAACTCAGGTAATGTTATTTTCTGGTCGTTGACAACAATCTCTGCATCTGTCAAGTAATAGCTAAACCATAGATATAGTTGCTGATTAGTGTAATCATCTGCTCCAAGATAAAAACGCAACTTATTTAAATCTAGTTCAGAGAACTTTAGTGGCGATTCACTAGAAAATACTAAACTAATAATAGCTTGCTCGTTACTATTTAATACACTTGCATCCGAAAGAGAGAAAGGATTGAGCCAAACATCACGGCAAGTCTGAAATTGACATTGTAGTTTTTTGTCGGAGTTACCAGATGCTATAGGACGGCTTAATAACGTGGTGCCTTTATTTACGACATCAAAACCTTTTGCAACTTTAGGGTTGGGAAAAAATTCAACGATAGTCATACTTGGTGTTGGGCGTAGATAATTTGGCCAGAGCATATTAATTAAACTATGAGTGAACTCTGGAAATTGATCTTCAATTTTGGCTCTTAAACTACCAGATAAAAAGGCAAAGCCTTCTAGTAATCGTTCAACATCGGGATCGGCACTTTTTTCAGATAAAAAATTAGCCAAATGAGGTTTTTCATTAGCAATTTCTTTACCTAATTCACGCAGATAATCTAATTCTTGTCTAAAATATTTTTCAAGAGACATAATCACATCTTAAGTAATGTTGCTCATATCTAGATAATAACGATGATCGTTATCTAGGTGTAAATTAAAGGCAATGTCTTTGGTGTAGTCTTCAAAGGATACTGTTGCCGTGACGTAAAAAAATAGGGTTAGAGGTTGCTCTTCATTAGGAAATGGTGTCACATTTACCGCGATGATTCGAGGCTCAAAATTCAAAATGCATTCTTGAATGATTTGGGATATTTTTTGATAGATATCTCCTGTATTACTCGTGGCATCATTTAAGTCCATAATACCTAATTGGACCGCACTTTGTGATGTGCCTGGATGGGTATTAAGGATATTGTTAAGATTATGTTTTATTGACTCAATAAAAGTTTTGAGACCAGAATGGGAGAGAGGAGAAGGATTTACCTCCTTCCCCTGTATACGCTCAAATAAGCTAGCTGTACTATCTCGTTGCCAACTTAATAATGCCATTTTTCTATTCCTTGTCTAGACGACCAACAAGCGATAGTTCAAAGTTAGATCCCATATATTTAAAGTGTGGTCTTAATTTGATGGAAGACAAGAACCAACCTGGATCTCCCTCTACATCTGATACAGAAATAGATGCCGCTCTGAATGGACGACGACTACGAACATCTGCAGGTGGGTTTTCTTGATCAGCGACATATTGCTTGAGCCATTTATTTAACTCGGTTTGTAAATCAGTTGCTTCTTTCCAGCTACCAATTTGCTCACGTTGTAACACTTTTAAGAAATGAGCTACTCGAGTGATCATAAATGTATATGGTAATTGAGTACCTAATTTGTAGTTGGTTTCTGCTATTTTACCCTCTTTTGTATTTGGGAAAATTTTTGGTTTTTGAACAGAATTAGCAGAAAAGAATGCAGCATTATCACTACCTTTACGCATAGTTAATGCGATAAATCCTTCTTCCGCTAATTCAAATTCTCTTCTATCTGTAATAAGCACTTCTGTTGGGATCTTTGACTGAATTTGTCCCATCGCTTCATAAATATGAACTGGTAAATCATAGACCGCACCGCCACTTTGTGGGCCAATAATATTTGCACACCAACGATATTTAGCAAAACTATCCGTCAAGCAAGAAGCTAGTAAAAATGCGCTATTACCCCATAGATAGTGTTCGTGGTCTTTACTTACATCCTCTTCATAGCCAAAAGTTTTTACCGGATTGTCTGACACAGAGTAAGGTAAACGAACTAAGAAACGAGAGGCAGTTAATCCTAAACTACGAGAGTCTTCAGATTCTCGTAATGAACGCCACTTAGCATACATTGGTCCTTCAAACACTGATTTTAGATCTTTAATTGCAGGTAATTCAGTATAACTTTGAATACCAAAGAAAGCGGGGGATACGGAAGATATAAATGGGGCGTGAGCCATAGAACCTACAGCGCTCACATATTGCAAGAGTTTCATATCTGGGGATTTAGGGGTAAATTCATAGTTCCCAATCACGGCACCAATAGGTTCTCCACCAAATTGACCATAGCCAGAAGAATAAACGTGTTTATAAAAACCAGATTGAACAATTTCAGGTGCAAATTCGAAGTCATCGAGTAATTCTTCTTTTGTTGCATGAAAAACGTTAATCTTAATATTTTCTCTAAAGTCTGTTTTATCAACTAATAATTTTAATGAGCGCCAAGATGATTCTAAATTACGAAATTCATTGTGATGTAGAATCTCATCTACTTGGGCGCTTAATTTCCGATCAATCTCATTGATCATTTTATCTATTAATAACTTGTTTACTGGCTCTTCTTTAGAGCCTGTTTCTAAAATGTTACTAATAAAAGCAGCGACACCTTGTTTAGCAATATCATAGCCTTCACTATCTTCAGAAAGCCTTGTTTGAGCCATGATTTCATCAAGTAATGAGCCCGAGGTAGTGGTATTTTGTTCGATTTGTTCTGTTTGGATTTTATCAGCCATATCTAAAGTCCTCTGGTATGATCAACTATTTTTTATCAACTAAATTTAATTCTGCAAGTAATTGAGCTCGGGATTGCTCATCTTCGAGTAGTTCTGCGATTCTAGCTCGAAAAGCCGGAACATTCCCAAGTGGTCCTTTGACGGCAGTTAATGCTTCTCTTAATTCAAGCAATTTACGTAATTCTGGAACGGATTTAACAATGTTATCTGGAGAGAAGTCATTAAGAGATTTGATGTCTAATTGCACATTAATTTCATCATCTGGTGATGCGTTATCGGATAATTTGTTTGCAACATTAATATTCAAACCAATTTCCATTTCTTCCATAACTGAAGAAAAATTGTTTTTATCAATAGAAATCATTGATCGCTCTTCTATAGATGAGTCTTCTGCTTTTCCCTTCATATCACCAACAACTAAGAGATTTAATGGTAATTCAACTTCGGCAGTTTCACCGCCTGTTGCTGGGACGTATTTAATATTGATTCGCTCTTTAGGTGCAACAGAACCTTCTTTTTTACTCATAGCATTATCCTTCTTTAATTGTATAGAATGAAAAGGGGGTATACATGGTATATAGACCATCTACAAATTTAGTATATCAAAATTCTGGTTCTTTAATAGAGTGTTTTTTAAGCTTTTTGTTGTTTTTTTAGATAAAAAACGACATACTAATATACAAGAAATCATCTTTTTTGATTTCTGACGTCAATAATTATTTATTACATTATTACATTAGTGAGGACAACTACTATGCCAACTCCATGTTACGTTTCAATTACAGGAAAAACCCAAGGTAATATCACAGCTGGTGCGTTTACGGCTGATTCTGTGGGAAATATTTTTGTTGAAGGTCATGAAGATCAAATGTTGGTTCAGCAGGTTAAACACCAAGTGACCGTACCAACGGATCCACAATCAGGTCAACCATCAGGTCAACGTGCACATAAACCATTAATTTTAACGGTAGCCCTAAATAAAGCAGTTCCATTACTTTATAATGCGTTAGCTTCAGGAGAAATGCTACCGAAAGTAGAATTAAAATGGTATCGCACATCAGTTGAAGGCAAACAAGAGCATTACTTCACAACTACATTAGAAGATGCAACTATTGTTAATATGGATCTTTTAATGCCACATGCACAGGATCCTTCTCAAAAAGAGTTTACTCAATTACTTGATGTCTTTTTAGCTTACCGAAAAATCACTTGGGAGCATACTGTAGCAGGTACATCAGGTTCAGATGACTGGCGTACACCAATTGAAGCTTAATTAACTAGATTAGCTACGAGTATGGTGTGTCAAGCACACCATACTTTATTATAGCTACTATATTAAAGGTCCATCACCTAACTTAATTTAAATACTCAATGTTTGGGATTGAGTATAAGGATGGCTTTTATCGACCTTTGCATGATTTTATGCCACACGATAATCTAAAGTTTTCTGTTCAGCTTCTTTTATTAAGGCCTCATTCAATTATTTAATTCGAGTGGGAAGTCTCTTTCTTTTATAATTCTATTTGATCTTAAAGTTCCTGCGTCAATATTGATTTTTTCTTTGTCATTGATTATTCTTACTTTTAAGCTGTAAAAGATAAGAAAATGTAGCAGAGATGAATAGATTAAATCTTTTTCAAATGCTATATAATATTACGAATATCTATTTACTATTTTTTTTCTTGTTTGCTTTGTCTTTTATAATACATGGTTCCTGAAATATCAAATAATGTATATAGGTGTTATTTATAACTAATTGGAATCCTACCTATAGCCATGTAATGAGTTACTCCCTTAAAGATCGAGTATGCTCTCGCATTTATTATCTGAAAAAATGAAATAAAAATTGATTGCTTAGTATATTTTGGATAGATATATTACGAGCTAGTCAACGTTTTATCTAGAATAGGGATGTATATGTATATTGGTCATCGTTTAAAAGAAGAAAGACAGAGAATGGGGTTAACTCAAAGAGCATTTGCAAAATTAGGAGGTGTTAGATCACAAGCTCAGTTCAAATATGAGCATAATCGAATTATGCCTAGAGTCGACTATTTAATGAAGCTAGGATTAGAGGGTGTTGATATTAATTATATACTTTTTGGTGAGAGGGGGGTTATAGCAATAAATAAAGAAGAGAAGTGTTTGCTGGATTTATTACGAAACTCAAAGGATATAAGAGATTTTATCCTGCATGGAGTAAATTATTTTAAATCGATAGAAATTTAGTATATTAGAAATTTTTTAATTAGAATATTAAAGGAACCTTAATTATGGCGGTAGGTAATATTTCATTTGAAGAGTTATTACAAAATTTTTTTATATAAGTATCTCCGAGGAGATACAATTAAGAGTTATCAGAAAGCTATTAGACTCTTACAGAGAAATTGCAATGTTATGTATCCAAATGAAATCTCTAGTTTATTGCTTTTAGATTGGAGAAGAACCGCGGTTGGGAGTAATATTAAACCAATCACATGGAATAGCTATTTGCGCCACATCAAAGCAATCTATAAATTTGGAATTGAACAAAATTTATTAGATTATCAAGATAATCCTTGTAATAAATTATTTTTAAGAGAGGGAAAAGCTAAGCGGAAAATTTTGTCTAGTACAGAACTAGCAAAGTTAGATTTTTTTCTGCAAGGTGCACATAATTTGCCAGGTATCTTGAATCCTGTATGGTTTGTTGAAACGTTAATAAAGACATTCAGATATACAGCAATTCGCCGAGCTCAATTAATAAAATTAAAGGTTGGTGATATAGATTTAGTGAGTAGAATTATTCATATATCTCCCGAAATAAATAAAAATCATCATTCACACACAATTCCTATTTCAGATAAGTTGTTTCCTTATCTTCAGAACCTTATCCTTGAATTAAAGCGAGCAAATCAAACTAATGATTGTCAGTTATTTAACTTTAATCTCTTTTGCCCTTTGTCCAGGAATAGAGCTAAAAATACCAGTGAACATCAAATAAGCCATATATTTAAAGTTATATCTCGTTCTGTTGGGTTCAATGTATCTCCACATAGATTTAGGCACACAGTTGCAACAAATTTAATGAAGAATCCTAATAATCTTTACGTAGCCAAGCAGTTATTGGGGCACAGGGATATTAAGGTAACACTAACTTACATAGAAGACGATGTGGAAATGATTAGAGACACTGTAAATTCAGCATTATTATAAAAAGTTAATGTCCAGCCTTTACAAGCCTTGGAATTTGTGTAAGATCAAGTTATCTATTTAGCAATAGATCTTGTGGTAGTATTGGCTGGATCTTCCACTTGAAGAGCTATTAGAGTTAATGGGCTATACAAGGGATTTAAAATCCCTCGACTTTCGAGTCGTGGCGGTTCAAGTCCGCCCTCGGGCACCATTAAGAATTTCATATTAAGTCGTAAGTTTACTCTTGAAATCAATAACTTACGGTTTTTTTTCTAGTTCCCCGTCCAAAATATCATTCTCAGCATCAAATTTTGTTGTGTCTAAAAGGCATTTTTGATGTGATTTCGTAGGAAATGATTTTTCGAGGGGTATCTCTAACACTTCTTTTTTAAATGTAATAATTTACGTGTTCTAATAAGAAATAGAAATAAATATTAATACAAGTTTAATGTCTATTTGTATCGCTTATATTTTGGTTCTTTATAATAGATAAAATTGTCAAAAGTCTTGTGATCTGAGTCACTTTAAAATTATTCTGCTCTTGATATAATTAGAGTACATTTTTGTTTAATATTTTAAAGAGGTAATTTTATGAACTTATTCAAAGTTAGCGTTTTAACTCTTAGTATTGGTCTATTGGCTGCTTGTAGTTCTGGGGGCGGAAGTGGTGATAGTGATGCATCAACATCAACAGCGAATAGGGAATCTGTTGTATCATCAATTAATACCTTAGATAAGGATACAATGAAATCTATAGATTTAGTTCCTGAACGATATAGAGAACAGGTAAAAGAGGCGAAACGAATTCGATTTCCTGATGGTACAATATTGGATCTCGCTGATTATCCGATAGGAATTATCCAAGAAAAAACAAATAGTAGAACTGCAAAGGGAATCAATTTACCTTATTCTGTTATTGGGGCGTGGTTGCCAAATAATGTAAAAGTGGATAAAGAAGGTAGAGTAATTGATCCTAGAGTAATAGAAGATGATTTAGACGCATTTGGATTGTACACAAGACGAGATCAAATTCCTACCAGTGGTGTTGCTCAATATAATGGATATTCATTAGGGGCAGTTACATCAGGTAAATTGCAGTTGAATGTTGATTTCGCAGATAAAACAGTTGATGGTAAGTTATATGATCGCAAGTTTGATAGTAATGGTAAAAGATTGTCTGATATTGTTTTAAATAAAGGGGTCATCACAGAAGTTTCTACAGGTGAAGAAGATATTGTGGCATTTACAGGAATGGCTACATATAAAGGGGAAGTTGGCGCTTATGTCGGGGCGTTTATGGGACCGAATGCTGAAGAGGTTATAGGCGTGGTTATTGATTCAGAAAATCAGGAAACTTATGAAAGCTTTGCTGGGCAAAGAAAGTAATATTAAGCATTAACTAAAATTTAATAGACCCTATTTTATTGAAATAGGGCTTTTTTATATTTAAGGGAAGATTATATTTAATAACTTATGATTACTCTCTATGACAGTTTTTTGACCTTATATTTTTAATTAAGAGAATAAAAACAGGGCAAAGTTTTTAGCTTTTATTTTCAGATTGAAAGATAAAAAACCTTTTCTTACGAAAAGGTTTTT
>NZ_JBMMGT010000016.1:0-53140 GCF_049366555.1 Avibacterium volantium
AATCATACTCCCCTTTTATCTTTCAATAATTTTA
The DNA here is from genome assembly GCF_049366555.1 of Avibacterium volantium. Classification (GTDB taxonomy): domain Bacteria; phylum Pseudomonadota; class Gammaproteobacteria; order Enterobacterales; family Pasteurellaceae; genus Avibacterium; species Avibacterium volantium_A. Next base: position 35 of record NZ_JBMMGT010000016.1, read on the forward strand.
TCGACAAATTGTTTTTTTCAACATTTCTGAATTTTTTGCAATATTTTGTGTTGCCACTTGTTTACCGTATTTATTTTCTTCATCTTGCACTTGCTGGGCAAGTTTTTCATCTTGAATGTTAAATACCGGCGCATATTGCACATTTTCTGGCGCATTTTTAGAATAAATTGTTGCGCCTGCGATGCTTGCATAATATTCATTATTGGCTTGATCAATGTAATAAGTACGAGAATCTGTCAGATCCACGCCATAATGCGATTTAAACCCACGACAAATCCCAGCGCCCGATTTAAATACCGTGTGAGCAACACGATTTTCGCCAACTTCATACACTTCAAACTCAATGCTTTTCGCTAGCTTTTCCGCATCGCTCATTTTCTTTGGATTAAGTTGTTTTGATTCTTCCTTGCTCACATAAGTTTGATTTTCTGGCTCACTTTCAGAAAAACGAAAAACTTCCACATAACCAGAAGGCTCTGCCGTTTCTTCAACAGCCATAATAGTATGGCTAAAAAAGCTAAGGAAGATAGCCGTTGCTATATTTAACTTTTTCATTTTGTTACCAAATATTTTATTCAATTTCATATAGTTCCAAAGGCAAACCATCAGGATCTTGAAAAAAGGTAAATTGTTTACCCGTTAATTCGTCCACTCTGATAGGTTCACAAAAAATGTTATGTTGGGCTAAATATGCCACAACTTGATTAATATTTTTTACTTTAAATGCCAAATGGCGTAAACCGCAAGCCTCTGGTCTTGTTGGTCTGGCTGGCGGATTTGGAAAGGAAAACAGCTCAATTTGACTGCCATCGGGCAAGGCGAGATCCAACTTATAGCTTTGTCGCTCCGCCCGATAGGTTTCTTGAAGCACCTTTGCCTGCAAAATCTGCGTGTAAAAATGTTTAGATTTCGCATAGTCTGACGCAATAATTGCAATATGATGAAAACCTAAAAATAATGAATTCATTTTTCACACAAAATTAAAAGTCTAAAATTTGCAAGCCAATGAATTATTTTGTTTTTAAACTTTTTTCTAAGGTCACAGCAAGTAGCACGCACAGTGCTGCCATAATACCAAGCCCGATTGTAAATGCCATTTACTCCTCCTTTTCCATTATCAATTTCTCTAAATTCTTACGCATAAAATCTGCACTGAATAAACAAGCATAGGCAGAAATAACGAGAAATAGACAATTTAGTACTTTATAGCCTATCACATTCTCTCCATATAGTACTACAGGGGCGGCTAAAATCGCAACTTTTGCAATATCATCAAGGATTTTGCACCAAGATTGTAAACTTTCTTTATTTACTGGTCTTTTAAAAATATTAAACATTACTCGCCCTTTTAGTTACACATTAATCTTAAGTAAACAAGATTATTTTTTCTGCTCCGCCTTTTCCTTTTCTTCTTGTGCATCGCGTGCGGCGCGGATACTTTTTTCAAGAAGTGCGACTCTTGGATCGTTTTCGGGGATTAGGCGTAACATCATCGCCCAAGTTACTGCGGCCATTTTGTATTCTTCGCTTTCAAAATATTGAAATGCGAGTAAACCAAGGGCTTGTAGGTTGCTGTGATCTTTGCGCAGAACGCCTTTGAGCAAATCCATTCCTTTGTTTTTATCCGTTTGGTCATCGGAAAACATTAAAATGCGCGCATAAGAAAGCTGATATTCGATATTTTCAGGGTCTAATTTTACCGCACGGGCGTAGCTGTCATAGGCTAAACGTGCCTTATCCAGATTCATTGCGATTTGTCCAAGCGTCCACCAGTCCGCCGCGTTGTTGGGCTCTTTTTGCAATTTTAAGCGCAATGCGGTAGCGAATTGTTGCAATTCTTGATCGTTCATTGGATTGCTTTCTTCTTCCTTTAAACGTTCATAAAAGTGCGGCAGTTTTTGGTAGGTTTTTTCAAGCATAGCTTCTTGATGCCAAGCGCCTGCTTGCATATAGCCTAGCCCCGCTAAAATTGCTAAGGTTAAAAAGCCCGATACAAACCAAATTTTGCCATAGCGTTTGCCATCTTGCTGAAGTTGTTCATTTTCAGGAATATCTTGCAATAAGGTTTGCTGTAATTCCGTGCGTAACTGCGATGCGTTTTCAATTAAACCTTGCTGTTCATCTTCTTCAATTTCTTTCAAGCGATTGAAATAAAAGGCTTTATTTAGCTTGTTACGCTTGTTGCTGTCAAGCGCTTGTTTGCCTGAAAATAATAAGGGATAAAAACAAATTAGCGCCACAATAAGGGTGATCGCAAAACTGATGAGCCAAAAATTCATTGTTTATTCCTTATCCTTTAATAATTGTTGTAAACGTTGCTGTTCCACTTGGGTTAAATTTTCATCATTAATTTGCACCGCACTTTGTTTTGCCTGTGGTTGTTTTTTCGGTTTACGGCGTAACACTAAAATGCCGCCGAACAGCACAAGGCAAACTGGCACAGCCCAAAGTAACATCGTTGCGGGCGTGAGCGGTGGGTTGTAGGTAACAAAATTGCCGTAACGTTGTACCATATAATCCACCACTTGCTGTTTGCTTTGCCCTTGGCTGAGCAATTCATACACTTTCTCGCGCATATCCACGGCAATGGTGGCGTTGGAATCGGCAATATTATTGTTCTGACATTGCGGGCAACGTAGCTCTTGGGTTAGGCTTTGGTAATCCTGTTCCTGCTGCGCTGAAGCAAAATTTCGCACTTCAATGGCTGCCTTTGCCGTGATGGCACAAAATAAAAGTGCAGTGAAAAAATAAGGAATTTTTCGCATTATTTTTGTTCCATTAATTTTTGATAAATCGGCTGCAAGGTGCTTTGCCATACTTTTTCGTTCACGTCCCCTGCATAGCGATAATGAATGATACCTTTGCCATCAATAATGAAGGTTTCTGGCGCGCCATATACACCTAAATCCAATCCGAAAGATCCTTTTTCATCTTTAATCACAAGCTGATAAGGATTGCCCAAATCTTTCAACCATTTAATGGCTTTGTCCGTTTTGTCTTTGTAATCCACACCGATAATGGTTACCCCTTGTGAATGGAGCTGATTCAAATATTGATGCTCTGCATAGCAAGTGGGACACCACGTTGCCCATACATTCAATAAAATCGGTTTACCTTGTTGGAAAATGCCTTGATCGTGCGTTTTATTCTCAAACAGATCTTGAAAAGTTGCTGCTGGCACGGGCTTGCCCACTAAAGCACTTTCCAAGGCTTTAGGATCATCACCGTTAGAATTCCGTTGTAATTGCACGAAAAAGGCGGTGGTTAGCGCTAAAAATAAAATCAAAGGAATAGCATATTTTTTATTCATCACGACCTTCTTATTCTGTTTGAGCTTTGGTTAATAACTGTTTGAAACGGTAGCGTCTGTCAAGCATACAGAGCAAGCCACCTAACGCCATAAATACGCCGCCGAACCAAATCCAACGGATAAACGGTTTGTAGTATAAACGCAATGCCCACGCGCCATTGCCAAGGCTTTCGCCTAATGCCACATAAAGATCGCGGCTAAAGCCCCAGTCAATCGCGGCTTCTGTCATTGACATTTTACTCACGGTATAAAAACGTTTTTCAGCATACAACGTGGTTTCGTATTTGCCGTTTTTGCTGATTTCAATTTCCGCTTTGCCGCCGAGATAATTCGGGCCATTGGCATCACTAATGCCTTGGAATTTGAAATCATAGCCTGCAATATCAATGCTGTCGCCTACGTTCATTCGCACATCACGTTCAATGCTGTAGTTTTGGCTAAAGGCAATGCCCCAAACGGTCATCGCTACGCCAAGATGCGCCAACACCATTCCCCAGTGGGAACGCGAAAGTTTACTTAGCCCCACAAAGAAATTGTGGCGGTACGTAGCGCGCTGTTGTAATTCATATAATGCCAATACAGTGATAATCACCGACATCATTACGCCAAGCACGGAGGTTGCGGTGATGCGATCTTGTAACCAGTAAGGTAGCACAAAACCAGCAATTAACATCAAAATTAGGCTGATAATCACTGACGTTCTAATGGCAGAAAATTGATCTCTGCGCCATTTCACCAAAGGCCCAATGCCAAGTAATAAGGCAAAAGGGATCATAATGTATAGGAACATTTGATCGAAGAATGGCGCACCAATAGAAATACTGCCCAAGCCAAGTTGTTTATGCACCAAAGGCAATAATGTGCCTAAAAAGACCACTGCAAGTGCGGTCATTAATAAAATATTATTGAGCAATAACATGGTTTCACGGGAATAACGCTCTGCGTTATCTCTTGAGCGAATGCGGTTGCCTTTGTAAGCATACAGACTGAGTGAGCCGCCAATCACCACGATCAAATAAGCCAAAATATAAAGCCCACGAGTTGGATCGGACGCAAAAGCGTGAACAGAAACTAAAATGCCTGAGCGCACAAGGAATGTGCCGAGCAAGCAAAGGGAAAAGGCTAAAATCGCAAGCAATACTGTCCAAGCTTTAAACGAGCCGCGCTTTTCGGTTACCGCAAGAGAATGCAATAGCGCCGTTCCTGCCAACCAAGGCATTAATGACGCGTTTTCAACTGGGTCCCAGAACCACCAGCCGCCCCAGCCGAGTTCGTAATACGCCCACCAAGAGCCGAGAACAATCCCTAAGGTCAAGAAAACCCAAGCTGCCATTGTCCAAGGGCGCGACCATCTTGCCCAGGCGGTGTCTAGTTTGCCTGTCATTAATGAGGCAATGGAAAAGGCAAATGCCACAGAAAAGCCCACATAGCCCATATAAAGTAACGGCGGGTGGAAAATCAAGCCGACATCTTGCAACAGCGGATTTAACTCTCGCCCTTCCACAGGGAAATCAGGGAACGTGCGATCAAATGGATTGGAGGTGAATAAAACAAAAATTAAGAAACCAATAGTAATCACACCCATTACCCCTAGCACGCGCGCGACCGCTTCTTGCGGTAACGGCTTGCTGAAAAAGGCAACCGCTGCACTCCATAAGGTGAGCAACCAAATCCATAGCAATAGCGATCCTTCGTGCGAACCCCACACGGCGGATAAGCGGTAAGCCAACGGCAAGTTGGTATTGGAATTATTCACCACATATTGCACGGAAAAATCGTTAGTGGCGAATAAATAAAATAAACTGGCAAAGGCTAAGGTTAGGCTGAAAAATAGCCCATATGTCATTGGGCGCGCCAATGCCATTAGCTGCGCGTTATTTTTTTCTGCGCCATATAAAGGGAAAAACGCCAATAGCAGGGAAACGCCCAAACTCAAGGCTAACGCATAGTTTCCTAATTCTGCGATCATTATTTACCTTCTTGTTTTTCTTGACGATCACGCTCGCTTTCGCCCGTTAAATCTGAAATACCCATTGGTTTATGCACTTTTTTCATTTGCTCACCTAATTCTGGCGGCACATAATTTTCATCGTGTTTCGCTAACACTTCACTTGCTTCCAACAGCGTTGGTGTTTTTAGCACGCCTTGTGCCACAATGCCCTGCCCTTCACGGAATAAATCGGGCAAAATGCCTTCATATTCCACGGTGATCGAAGGCCCAATATCGTTGAGATCAAACACCACTTTCAGGCTTTTGTCATCACGTTTCACCGTGCCTGCCACAACCATTCCGCCAACACGGATACGTTGCCCTACTTTTGGTTTGGTTTCTGCATCGTCATTTTTACCGTAGATCACTTCCGTTGGAGTGTAAAATAAATCAATATTTTGACGCAACGCATACAGCACCAGTGATGACGCCACCGCCACGCCAATTAACACAAATAACACAATGGTTAAGCGCGATTTACGTCTTGGATTCATAGACTTTCTCCTGTTCTGCGGTTTTGTTCATATTGCGCGCGTTGTTGTTCGCGTTTAATTTCACTAATAAGTTTTTTCTTGCTCATTACCCCTTGCAAGATCAAACCTGCAATGACTAAGAAAGAAACGCCATAAGAAAGCCAAACGTAAAAACCGTAGCCCCCCATATTCAGAAAATCACTCACAGATTCAAAAAACATCATCTTATCCTTATAAAATTAAAAATTCTTGAAAAAACCACCGCACTTTATTTTTACGAAAACGAAAGTGCGGTGCAAATTGGTTAAATTTTTTGCTGACTGACTAACGTTTTCACCCAAGGGCGTTTTTTCTCATCATTTAATAACGCTAAACGGTAACGCACTAAGGTTAAGCAAATGGTTAAGGCCATAAAACCGAAAATCGATAAAATTAATGGAATTAACATTGGCGTGGCGATGGACGGCTTCTCAAATTTCGTGATACTCGCCCCTTGGTGCAAGGTGTTCCACCATTCCACTGAAAAGTGAATAATTGGAATATTGATCACACCGACAATGGATAAAATCGCAGCCGCTTTCATTCCCGTTGTGCGATCTTGGAAAGCGGAATACAGCGCAATCACGCCTAAGTATAAGAAAAATAAGATTAATGATGCGGTGAGCCGTGCATCCCACACCCACCAAGTTCCCCACATTGGCTTGCCCCAAATTGCACCTGTTGCCAAGGCGATAAAGGTGAACACCGTGCCGATTGGTGCCATTGCGATGATAGAAAGATGCGCTTGGCGAATTTGCCACACCAAACCAATCACGCCCGCAATCGCCATTGAAACATAAATGCTCATTGACCAAATCGCCGCTGGAACGTGGATATACATAATGCGAAAGCTGTTGCCTTGCTGATAATCTGCTGGCGCATAGGCCAAGCCCCAAACTAAGGCGGAGCCAATTAATAAGGTTGAAAGCACCACAAACCAAGGAATAAATTTTCCGCATAAATGGTATTGGGTTTCTGATTTGGCATAAGGGTGAAGCCATTTCCACATAATCAATCTTTCCTTTAATCAAAAAATAAAAACTTGTGCCTTATTCAAGGCTAATTCGTAATGCCCCCGCAATGGCAAAAGGCGATAAGGTCAGTGCCGCACATAACATTGCGCCCAAAATAGCAAGTTGCCCGTTATAAGGCAAGGCAAGCGCGGCTGCTTCAAGGACGGACGCAGAAAAAATCAACACTGGAATAAATAAGGGTAAAACCAATAAACTCAGCAACACGCCGCCTTTGCGCAACCCAACAGTGAGCGCCACGCCGATCGCGCCAAGGCAGCTTAAAATTGGCGTGCCGAGTAATAAAGTTAGCATCAACGCCCACCAAATATGGCTATCTAAAGAAAGCAATAACGCCGCAATGGGTGAAAGCAAAATGAGCGGCAAGCCGGTTAATAACCAATGCGCCACTACTTTTGCCAAGGCGGTTAAGGCTAAATGTTGAGAGCTGAGCATTAATTGCTCCAGCGAACCATCAATAAAATCATCGCGAAACAAACGTTCAAAAGAAAGCAAGGCAGAAAGCAGTGCTGCCACCCAAGCCACACCAGGGGCGATTTCTGCCAGCAATTTTGGTTCAGGGCCAATCACTAACGGAAACAGGGTGATAATAATCAAAAAGAACCATAACGGATTGAGAATCTCCGTTTGTTTTCGCATTGCAATGCGTAATTCCCGTTTGATGATTTGCGCAAATATCTGCATAAAAAATTCTCTAATTTTGCACCGCACTTTATCTATGATGAAGCTATTCGCGGTGTGAATAAAATTTATATTTCTCTAAATCCAGCACTTGTAATTGTTCGCTTGGAATTTCTTGGTGGCTAGTTAAAATCACCATTCCGCCTTTTTCCACTTGCTGTTCAAATAAACGCGTTAAAATGCGTACGCCATTTTTGTCAATGGCGGTAAAAGGCTCATCTAAAATCCATAATGGCGCTTGGGAAAGCCACAGACGCGCAAAGGCAATTCGCCGTTGTTGCCCCGCGGAAAGTTGCCCAGAAATAATGTCTTCTCGCCCAATCAACCCCACTTTTTCCAATGCCTGCCAAAGCGCTTCGTCCCCTTGCTGACATTGACTAATGGCTTGATAAAATTTCAAATTTTCCCAAGGGGTGAGTTCTGGCTTAATGCCTGCGTGATGGCCCAAATACAACAGTTGGTAATAATAATCTTCGCGGCATTGTTTGATCGCCCGCCCATTCCAACACACTTGCCCAGCCAAAGGTGGCGCAAGGCCAACTAAAATGCGTAACAAGCTGGTTTTGCCAATGCCGTTATGCCCTTCAATCTGCACAAAATCACCACTTTGCCAAGTGAGCGATAAATCCGTAAACAGGGTTTTATCGCCACGCTGGCAGGCAATTTGTTCGAGCTGTAATTGATTGATTATTGACATAAAATTCACCTATAAGGAAAAGTGCAGTGATTTTATCACAAGGGCGAAACGCCGCGTAGTTATTCGAGCAAAGAAAAACTAACTCTTTTGTAGTATTTATAGGTGGTTATTGATTTAACGCAAAAATTGCTTTTTGCCGTTTTGAGAAAAAAATGTAATAAATTTTATCCACGCCATTTCTAAAAAAGTGCGGTATAAAAAAGTAAACTTTTTACCCAACTCAAAATATTTATCTTTTTATTATCAAAATAATAGTGTATTAATCTAATTCAAATTCTTGCAAATCGTTTACTTTGGATAAAAATGCTAAAATTTTGTTTGACAGTTTATTTTTAACGAGTAAGATAAAACTCGTTTTCAAGAAGGATTATGTTTTATGTTTACTCGTGTTTTGCTCTCACTCCACCTGCTTCTCTCACAGTTTTTGTGCGGCTAGCTTGTGGATGAAAAACACCAAAGTAAAAACTTCCCAAATTTGACCCGCACTTTTAGGCGGGTTTTTTTATATCTTCAAAATGAAAGGACAGATTATGCAAGATCAAGTGATTATCTTTGACACCACCTTACGCGATGGTGAGCAGGCATTGAAAGCCAGTTTAACAGTAAAAGAAAAATTACAAATCGCTTTTGCCCTTGAGCGTCTTGGCGTGGACGTAATGGAAGTGGGTTTTCCTGTGTCTTCCGCGGGGGATTTTGAATCCGTCCGTACCATTGCGGAAAACATTAAAAATAGCCGAGTTTGTGCCTTATCACGCGCGGTAGATAAAGATATTGATGTGGCGGCAGAAGCGTTAAAAGTGGCAGAAGCCTTTCGTATTCATACTTTCATTGCCACTTCTGCCTTGCACGTTGAAGCTAAATTACGCCGCACCTTTGATGATGTGGTAGAAATGGCGATTAACGCCGTAAAACGTGCGCGCCGTTATACCGATGATGTGGAGTTTTCTTGCGAAGATGCAGGGCGTACAGGCATTGATAATATTTGTCGTATTGTGGAAGCTGCCATTAACGCTGGGGCGACCACGGTGAATATTCCTGATACGGTGGGTTATTGCTTGCCGATGGAATATGGCAATATTATCGCCAATGTAATGAACCGCGTGCCGAATATTGATAAAGCGGTGATTTCCGTGCATTGCCACAATGATTTGGGTATGGCAACAGCAAATTCATTAACTGCAGTGCAAAATGGCGCGCGACAAATTGAATGTACGGTAAATGGCATCGGTGAGCGTGCAGGTAATACCGCGTTGGAAGAAGTGGTGATGGCGATTAAAACGCGTCAAGCCTTGTTTGGCGTGGATACGCGCATTAATACGCAAGAAATCCACCGCGTCAGTCAAATGGTTAGCCAATTATGTAATATGCCAATTCAGCCAAATAAAGCCATTGTTGGATCGAATGCTTTCGCCCATTCTTCGGGTATTCACCAAGACGGTATGGTGAAAAATAAAAACACCTATGAAATTATGTCGCCAGAAACTATTGGCTTGAAGAAAGAAAAATTGAATTTGACTGCAAGATCTGGCCGTGCAGCGGTGAAAAATCATATGGATTCAATGGGTTACCAAGAAAACGAATATGATTTAGATAAATTATACGAAGCTTTCTTGAAACTTGCCGATAAGAAAGGACAAGTATTCGATTATGACTTAGAAGCCCTTGCCTTTATTGATATGCAACAAGGCGATGAAGATCGCTTAACCTTAGACGTAATTACTTCACAAATGATCAGCCATTTGCCTGCTTCCGCCTTTGTGCAAGTGGAGCTAGACGGCGAGAAATTAAGCCAAGTATCCAGCGGCGGTAATGGCCCTGTGGACGCGGTATTTAACGCTATCTTGAAAATCACCAATATTGATTTAAAAATGTTGAACTATAACTTAACCGCGAAAGGAGAAGGCGCAGAGGCGCTCGGTCAAGTGGATATTGTGGTGGAACATAAAGGACGCCGTTTCCACGGCGTGGGCTTGGCAACGGATATTGTGGAATCTTCAGCGCGTGCGCTTATCCACGCCATTAATGCGATCTACCGCTCGCATAAAGTAGAAAATTTAAAATTAAGCAAAAATGCAATCAATTAAGGAGTGATGTGATGAAAAATTATAATGTCGCCGTATTAAGTGGCGATGGCATTGGCCCAGAAATTATGGCTGAAGCCATTAAAGTACTTGATGCTGTACAGCAAAAATACGGTTTTCAACTTAACTTTCGCCATTTTGATGTGGGTGGTATCGCCATTGATAAACACGGCACGCCATTGCCAGCAGAAACCTTAAAAGGCTGCGAAGAAAGCGATGCGATTTTATTTGGTTCAGTGGGAGGGCCTAAATGGGAAAACTTACCGCCAAATCAACAACCTGAACGTGGCGCATTATTACCGTTGCGTAAACACTTTGCCCTATTCTGTAACTTACGCCCTGCAACCCTATACAAAGGCTTAGAAAAATTCTGCCCATTGCGTGCAGATATTGCGGCAAAAGGCTTTGATATGGTAACGGTACGTGAATTAACCGGCGGGATCTATTTCGGTCAGCCTAAAGGCCGTGAGGGCGAAGGAAAAAACGAAAAAGCATACGATACGGAAATCTATCACCGCTATGAAATTGAACGTATCGCCAAAGTGGCCTTTGAAACCGCAATGAAACGCACCAAACACGTTACTTCAGTGGATAAAGCCAACGTATTGATCAGCTCTACCCTATGGCGTGATGTGGTAGAAGAAGTGGCAAAAGGCTATCCTGAAGTGAAATTGGATCATATCTATATTGATAACGCCACAATGCAATTAATCAAACAACCTGAATTTTTTGATGTATTGCTCTGCTCAAATATTTTCGGCGACATTATTTCTGATGAATGTGCAATGATCACGGGATCAATGGGAATGCTTCCTTCCGCCAGTCTAAACGAACAAGGTTTCGGTTTATACGAACCCGCAGGCGGCTCAGCCCCTGACATCGCCGGCAAAGGCATCGCCAACCCTATCGCACAAATTCTTTCTGCCGCAATGATGCTGCGTTATAGCTTTAATCTCAATGACGCCGCCACCGCAATAGAAAGTGCGGTGAAAAAAGTGCTAGAAAATGGCTACCGCACGGCAGATCTTGCAGATGAAAATTCGCCTGTTTCAACAGAAGAAATGGGGGATCTAATTGTGGCTCAGATTTAAAAAATCTCCCCCTAACCCCCTCTTTATTAAAGAGGAGGAAAAATGGGGTACTCACTATCTTTTAATTTAACCAAAATAAGAATAGCGCACCTTCGGGTTCCCTTCTGTTTTGCCGGAGTGTGAATGAATTTTTAGGAAAATTTAGTTTGTTTGAGGCACAAAGTGCCGAGTTCTAAATTTTCCGTTAAGAAAATTCATTCTAAGCGAGGAAAAGCAAAACAGCAGGGTGTGCTTTTTTGCCTACTTTTTTGCACAAGCAAAAAAGTAGGTTCACAAAACGAGTAATAAATATGAAAAAAACCCTATACGACAAATTATTCGATGCTCACATCGTTTACGAATCAGAAGGCGAAACGCCGATTTTATACATCAATCGCCACTTAATTCACGAAGTAACCAGTCCACAAGCTTTTGACGGATTGCGTGTCGCCAATCGCCAAGTGCGTCAAGTAGGTAAAACCTTTGGTACAATGGATCACAGCATTTCAACACAAGTGCGTGATGTGAATAAATTAGAGGGACAAGCCAAAATCCAAGTATTAGAACTTGCTAAAAACTGTGCCAGTACAGGGATTGAATTGTTCGATATGAACACCAAGCAACAAGGTATCGTTCACGTTATGGGGCCAGAGCAAGGTTTAACCTTACCGGGAATGACTATCGTCTGTGGGGATTCCCACACCGCCACGCACGGTGCATTTGGCGCATTAGCGTTTGGGATTGGGACATCAGAAGTGGAACACGTTCTTGCTACCCAAACCTTAAAACAAAGCCGTGCCAAAAATATGAAAATTGAAGTGCGTGGCAAAGTTGCCCCAGGGATCACTGCAAAAGACATTGTGCTTGCCATTATCGGCAAAACCACAATGGCAGGTGGCACAGGACACGTTGTGGAATTTTGCGGTGAAGCCATTCGTGATCTTTCTATGGAAGGAAGAATGACCGTCTGCAATATGGCCATTGAACTTGGTGCAAAAGCAGGATTAATCGCACCAGATGAAACGACCTTTGAATACTTGAAAGGCCGCCCTTATGCGCCGAAAGGCAAAGATTGGGACGATGCGGTGGCTTATTGGAAAACTTTGAAAACCGATGAGGGCGCAGAATTTGACACGGTGATCGTATTAGACGCGAAAGATATTTCACCACAAGTAACTTGGGGAACTAACCCAGGGCAAGTGATCGGCATTGATCAAACCGTGCCAAATCCCGCTGAAATGAATGATCCTGTAGTACGCGCCTCTGCCGAGAAAGCCTTGGCTTATATTGGGTTAGAACCGAATGCAGATTTAACTCAAATCCCTGTTGATCAAGTCTTTATCGGCTCTTGTACTAACTCGCGTATTGAAGACTTACGCGCTGCCGCCGCGGTGATGAAAGGGCGTAAAGTTGCCGATAACGTAAAACGCGTGCTGGTGGTTCCGGGATCGGGTCTTGTAAAAGAGCAAGCAGAAAAAGAGGGCTTAGATAAAATCTTTATTGAAGCAGGGGCTGAATGGCGTAACCCCGGTTGTTCAATGTGTTTAGGAATGAATGATGACCAATTAGGCGAATGGGAACGTTGTGCTTCCACCAGCAACCGTAACTTTGAAGGTCGTCAAGGGCGTAATGGCCGCACTCATCTTGTGAGCCCAGCAATGGCTGCGGCAGCAGCGGTGTTTGGTAAATTTGTTGATATTCGCCAAGTGGAATTATATTAAGGAGAAATTATGGCAGGCTTTAAACAACATTCAGGCATTATTGTGCCATTAGATGTGGCAAATGTGGATACCGATGCCATTATTCCAAAACAATTTTTACAAGCCATCACGCGTGTTGGCTTTGGCAAACACTTATTCCACGAATGGCGTTATCTTGATGCTGAGGGCAAACAGCCCAATCCCGAATTTGTACTCAACTTCCCACAATATCAAGGGGCGAGCATTTTGCTCGCGCGTAAAAATTTAGGCTGCGGCTCATCTCGCGAACACGCTCCTTGGGCATTGGCAGATTATGGTTTCAAAGTGATGATTGCACCAAGTTTTGCAGATATTTTCTATAACAACAGCTTAAACAACCATATGTTACCAATCCGTTTAAGCGAAGAAGAAATCGAAGAAATCTTCCAATGGGTGTGGGCAAATCAAGATGCGACCATTGACGTAGACTTAGAAAAAATGACCGTAACCGTAGGCGAAAAAGTCTATCCCTTTGAACTAGACGAATTCCGCCGCCACTGCCTATTAAATGGCTTAGACAACATCGGACTCACCCTCCAACACGAAAACGCCATTGCAGAATATGAGAAAAATATTCCTGCGTTTTTGAGATAAACTTAAGGCTGACACAACGTCAGCCTAATTTTTATCACAGCACTAGCAATCTTAGCCATTTTCACGCATACTTAAATCCAGAATTTTTCATTTGGGTTATGATTTATGCTTAATAAACGTTATTCTTTTGGTTATTTATTTGTAAACACTGCTGTTTCAATTTATTTTTTATCAATATTTCTTTTTAAGCGTAGCTATAACATAGCACCCGCCTTGCTCATTTTAGCGGCACTTATCCTTTTTATAACAAGTAAAGAAAGAAAAAATATCTTTAAATTTAATAACGAACAAAAGACATTAGCGTTCAGTTATTTTTTCTACTTTGCAACACTTGCATTTTCTGTATTATTCCATCACGGAAAATTAAACGAATTAGATAATCCTAGTCGCATTTTGCTATTCTTACCAATCATTCCATTATTAGTTAATTACAAACTTAGCTTTCATATTTTAATAAAAGTTATTTCTTTCTCTGCCTTATTAGCTGGAATTATTGCACTTATTCAGCGTTTTTATCTTGGGCATGAACAAGCATATAACAATGTTATGCATATTCAAGGCGGTGATATGGCTATGAGTTTAGGTGTATTTTCAATTTGTATTAGCTTATATTTTTGGACAAATAAAAATAAGAAATTTGCCCTATTCGTATTATTTTGTGCCTTAATGGGAATGTTAGGAAGCATTTTATCTACCGCTCGTGGTGGCTGGATTGGTGTACCATTTATACTGGCTTTCACCTTATATATTTATCGAAAAAAATTGCCTAAATATTTCTTTCCTATCCTATTTTCTACAATTTCAACGTTTGTTGTTATTGTTTCACTTACCAATACAGGGGGCATTATTAATCGCATCAATGCCGCTAAAGCAGATATTACACAATATGTGAGCAGCGAAAACACTTCTACTTCTGTTGGTGCACGTTTCGATATGTGGAAAGCGTCTTGGATTGCCATTCAAGAAAAGCCAATTTTAGGCTGGGGAAAACAAGGTATTTACGACAAAAAACAAGAACTTGCAAAAGAAGGCATTATTAGTGAATATGCAGCAAGTTTCGTGCATAACCACAATCAATTTATTGATGATACAGTAAAAAAAGGATTAATTGGGCTTATAGCCTTATTATTTGTTTTTATTGTTCCTTTACGCTTTTTTATTAGTAACTTAAAAACAGATAATCCAGAACTATTATGCCTTTCTAGTTTGGGGATCATTCACGTTATATCTACAATATTTTATAATTTCTCACAAAGTTTCTTTAGCCATAACTCAGGAAATATTTTCTATTTCTTTTTGATTGTAATTTTTTATGCGGCCATTAAAGTGGTAAAGAATAAAAATTAAGACATAAAATAATGCCCTATCATAAGGGCATTTTTTAAAAGTGCGGTGTTTTTTTCTATTATTTTTTGCTTTATTTATTATCAACTAAATGCTTTTCATAAGCATACAACGTATTAAACATTAACATCGCAACGGTCATTGGGCCAACGCCGCCTGGCACTGGGGAGATGTAACCGGCTCTTTCTTTTGCTTTGTCAAATTCCACATCACCAGAAAGTTTGCCGTCCACACGGTTAATTCCTACATCAATCACCACTGCACCTTCTTTAATCCATTCGCCGGGGATAAATTGTGGCTTTCCTACGGCGACCACTAGAATATCCGCTTGTTTCACGTGGTGTTCTAAATCTTTTGTGAAACGATGCGTTACCGTAACAGTACAGCCTGCAAGTAATAGCTCTAATGCCATTGGACGCCCTACAATGTTGGACGCTCCCACAATCACGGCGTGCTGACCATAAAAATCAATGCCTGTAGTTTCTAACAGTTTAATGACACCGTAAGGAGTGCAAGCACGCAGTGTGGGAATACGCTGGCATAAACGCCCCACATTATATGGGTGGAAGCCATCTACATCTTTGTTCGGTGAAATGCGTTCAATAACAGAAGTGCTATTAATATGAGCAGGTAAAGGCAGCTGAACTAAAATACCATCTATTAGTGGATCTGCATTTAGCTCATCGATTAAAGCAAGCAATTCTTGTTCCGATGTACTTTCAGGCAAATCATAAGACTTAGAAAACATTCCTATTTCTTCGCAGCTTTTGCGTTTGCTTGCAACATAAACTTGTGAGGCAGGATCAGCGCCGACTAAAATCACTGCTAACCCTGGTGCGCGTTTGTCTTGTTGGGTATATTGTTGAATTTTTTCAGCAATTTCTGATTTGATTTCTTTAGAGAGAGCTGTGCCAGAGATGATTTGTGCCGTCATTACGTTTTCCTTAAAATGAAATACTGAGAAAGTAAACGTTTGCTATTTTCTCAAAAAAAACATTCCAATGTAAGCCTAATTGAGATAATTTTGAGCGATTAAATAAAAAATAGAAAAAATTCATTGACTGATAATGAAAGCTACTTATAATGCTACACATCTGTCGGCGAGTAGCGCAGCTTGGTAGCGCAACTGGTTTGGGACCAGTGGGTCGTAGGTTCAAATCCTATCTCGCCGACCACTTCTTTTTTATCTATATCCATTTGAAATGCGCCCTTAGCTCAGCTGGATAGAGCAACGGCCTTCTAAGCCGTAGGTCATTGGTTCGAATCCAATAGGGCGCGCCATTATAATCATTTCTTCTTAACAAACTTTTATTTATTCTTGTTTTATATTTATTTTTCTAAAAAATATCCGTACTTTTTGACAAAACAAGCATAACTCATTTTCTAACTTGTTCTTCTTTTATACTGATGATTTTTTTCTAATGTATTATTCCAATGATAAAAAAATCCCCGTAGCTAAAACTACGGGGAGTTGTGCAATAGAAATCTAAAAATCAGAAAAATTTCCACCGCACTTTAAAAATGAGGGTTTGGGACGAATTACATCATACCACCCATTCCACCCATACCGCCCATACCAGCGCCTAGGTCTGCTTTATCTTCTTTTGGAATTTCGGTTACCATCGCTTCAGTGGTAATCATTAATCCCGCGATAGAAGCCGCGAATTGAAGGGCTGAGCGGGTTACTTTTGTTGGGTCAAGGATACCCATTTCCAACATATCGCCGTATTGTTCAGTGCCTGCGTTGTAACCGAAGTTTCCTTCGCCAGATTTCACCGCACTTGCTACCACAGAGGCTTCTTCCCCAGCGTTGGTAACGATTTGGCGTAATGGCGCTTCCATTGCACGCAAGGCAAGTTTGATACCCACATTTTGCTCTTCGTTATCGCCTTTTAAGCTTGCTGCAACTTTGGTTGCTGCACGGATTAAGGCAACACCACCACCAGCTACGATACCTTCTTCCACAGCTGCACGAGTTGCGTGTAAGGCATCTTCAACGCGGTCTTTTTTCTCTTTCATTTCCACTTCAGTTGCCGCACCCACTTTAATTACAGCCACGCCGCCCGCTAATTTTGCCACGCGTTCTTGTAATTTTTCTTTGTCGTAATCGGAAGTACTTTCTTCGATTTGCTGACGAATTTGTGCCACACGACCTTTGATTTGTGCTTCTTCGCCCACACCGTCAATAATAGTGGTATTGTCTTTGTTGATGACCACGCGTTTTGCTTGACCTAAATCTTCTAAAGTCGCTTTTTCTAACTCCATACCGATTTCTTCAGAAATCACAGTACCGGCGGTTAAAATCGCAATATCTTGTAACATTGCTTTACGGCGATCACCAAAGCCCGGTGCTTTTACCGCAGCCACTTTCACGATACCACGCATTGTGTTTACTACAAGGGTAGCAAGGGCTTCGCCTTCCACATCTTCAGCGATGATTAACAATGGTTTGCCCGCTTTCGCAACGGCTTCTAACACTGGCAATAATTCACGAATGTTAGAGATTTTTTTGTCCACTAAAAGAATGAATGGGTTGTCAAATTCTACGGTTGCAGATTCTGGTTTGTTGATGAAATAAGGTGAAAGGTAACCACGATCGAATTGCATACCTTCAACCACTGCCAATTCATCTTCTAAACCTGTGCCGTCTTCTACGGTGATCACGCCTTCTTTGCCCACTTTTTCCATTGCTTCGGCGATTAATTTACCCACAACGTTGTCTGAGTTGGCTGAAATTGTGCCGACTTGTTCGATTTCTTTTGAGCTTTCGCACGGTTTAGAGAGGGTTTTTAACTCCGCCACGACCGCACTTACGGCTTTGTCGATACCGCGTTTTAAATCCATTGGGTTCATACCGGCTGCAACCGCTTTCAAGCCCTCGTTTACGATAGCTTGGGCTAATACGGTTGCCGTTGTTGTACCGTCCCCTGCAGCGTCATTGGCTTTAGATGCCACTTCTTTCACCATTTGTGCGCCCATATTTTCGAATTTATCTTCTAATTCAATTTCACGCGCAACGGATACGCCGTCTTTCGTGATCGTTGGTGCGCCAAAGGCTTTGTCTAAAATCACATTACGCCCTTTTGGCCCAAGGGTTACTTTCACTGCGTCTGCAAGAATGTTTACGCCGTTAAGCATTTTTACGCGAGCATCATTGCCAAATTTAACGTCTTTTGCTGCCATTTTTTATTCCTTCTTAATAATTAATTTTGCTAAAAGTGCGGTGAAAAATAACCGCACTTTTTGATGATTGATTTGGGATTATTCTACGATCGCTAAAATATCGCTTTCAGAAATGATTAACACTTCTTCGCCATCAATTTTTTCTGCTTTCACGCCATAGCCATCATTGAAGATAATGGTGTCGCCAACTTTTACATCTAAAGGCAATACTGTGCCGTTCTCTAAAATGCGACCTTTGCCCACCGCAAGCACTTTTGCACGGGTTGATTTGGTTGCTGCTGAACCTGTTAAAACAATACCACCAGCGGAAAGGGTTTCCACTTCTTCACGTTTGATGATCACACGATCGTGTAATGGACGAATATTCATTGTAATTTCCTTCTTAGGTTGAGGGGTTAAAACAAAAAAGTATCTTCAATATGGGGCAGGATTTTTTCCTTTCAAGAGAATAACAAAAAATTTTTTGCAAAAACAGGTAAAAAAGCCCGCACTTTTGAGATAGAGATGAGAATAATTTTTATTTACTTGATGAGTTTTTTTCGGTAAAGTCAAGGCTAGCTAAAACGGAGCTTGGCTAAAAAGTTTCAGCTAAATTTAAAAAGCGTTTTTCACTGAATTAAACAGGAAACATTTCGTTTTCTACGCAAAGTGCGGTGCAAAAACGCGGAGATTTTAACCAATCACTCAACTTTAACCACGGAGAACGTGCAATGAAAAAAACATTATCTGCTTTGGCCTTATTAACCACGTTTGCAGCACCTGCTTTCGCCGCCAACGAAGTGAATGTATATTCTTATCGCCAACCTTATTTGATCGAACCTATCTTGAAACAATTTGAGCAAGAAACGGGCGTGAAAGTGAATTTTATTTTTGCCGATAAAGGCTTAGTTGAACGGGTAAAACGTGAAGGTGAGCTTAGCCCTGCAGATGTGCTATTAACCGTGGATATTAGCCGTGTGATGGAAATTGTTAATGCAGGGTTGGCTCAATCGATCCAATCTTCTGTATTAGAAAGTAATATTCCTGCAAAATTCCGTGATAGCCAAGGCAAATGGTTTGCGCTAACCAGCCGCGCGCGCGTGGTGTATTCATCGAAAGATCGAGTGGGTAAATTGCCAGCAAGCTTCACTTACTACGATTTAGCCAAACCTGAATTAAAAGGCAAAGTTTGTGTGCGTTCAGGCAAACATTCTTACAATGTTTCGTTAATTGCTTCAATGATTGCTCACGATGGCGTAGAAAAAGCCAAAGATTTCTTAACAGGATTAAAAGCGAACTTGGCACAAAAACCACAGGGCGGCGACCGTGATCAAGTGAAAGCCATTAAAGAAGGCGTATGCGATTATTCATTAGGCAATAGCTATTATTACGGCAAAATGCTTGAAGATGAAAAACAAAAAAGCTGGGCGGAAGCGGCTTACATCAACTATCCAAACCAAGAAACCGTGGGAACACATATGAACATCAGCGGTGTGGTAGTGGCAAAATATGCACCAAATAAAGACAATGCGGTGAAATTAGTGGAATTTTTAAGTGGCGATAAAGCACAGCATCTCTATGCAGAGCTAAACCACGAATACCCAGTAAAACCGTCTGTACAAAAATCTAAATTGGTGCAATCTTGGGGTGAATTTAAACAAGATAATCTGCCATTAGAAAAAATCGCAGAAAACTATGAAAATGCGTTGAAATTAATCGATGAAGTAAAATTTGATCTGTAATAGATCCAATCTATGCTAGCCTATACCCATCAGGGATAGGCTAGTTTTATTTTGATTATGGATAATTTCGCAAAACATAAAAATTTTTTCGCAAAAAGCACCGCACTTATCGCATTGTTGGCGGTATTGGGGTTCTTCTTGCTGCCGATTATCGCCTTGTTGCTTTCGGCGTTTGAAGGCTCATTACACAGTTTGCAACATTTATGGCAAACGGTGTTTACCGACTATTTATTGAACTCTCTAAGCTTGGTATTCGGCACAACTGCGCTCAGTTTATGCTTTGCCTTGCCCTGCGCATTTTTGGTGTCGCGCTATCATTTTATTGGCAAAACGCTGTTGCAATGGCTACTTTGCCTGCCCCTTGCCATTCCTGCGTATTTATCTGCCTATCTTTACACGGATTTTTTAGACTATCCCGGTATTGTGCAACAAAGTTTACGCATTTGGTTTGATTGGCAAAGCAAGCAAGATTATTGGTTTCCTTCCATTCGCAGTCTAGGCGGTGCTTGCTTTATTTTGGCGTTGTCGTTGTATCCTTATATTTTCTTATTAGTCAGAATGGCGTTGATGGAACAAGGCGACAATTTACAGCAAAGCGCAAAACTGTTGGGCGCAAGCCGTTGGCGTGTGTTTTACAAAATTACCTTTGCTCTTATACGCCCTGCTATTGCGGTGGGTTGTGCCTTGGTGGCAATGGAAACCCTGGGCGATTTTGGCACAGTGGCATTTTTTGCCATTCCTTCGCTCACCACGGCAATTTACGACACTTGGCTTGGCTTTGGCGATTTGCAAGCCGCAGCGCAGATTTCTCTGTTTATGCTCGGGTTGTTAGTGCTATTTATCAGCATTGAGCGTTATGCACGCCGCCAGCAGCGCTATTATCAACGTTCAGGACAGCGCCCTGCGCAAACCCAACGGCTCAATGGATTAGGCTGGGGATTACTGTTATTCAGCACGCTGTTAATTATTCTTGCCTTTTTTATCCCGCTCTTTCATCTGAGTTATTGGTCAATTATCTATTTTGAACAAGCGTGGACAGCGGATTTCTGGCAATATAGCCAAAACAGCTTGCTGGTTTCTGGGCTAGCAATGATCATCTGCGTATGCTTAGCGTTATTAATGCACTTTTGGGCAAGGTTACGTCCAACGCCTTTGGCTAAAATAGCCGTGCGCTTTTCTGCGCTAGGTTACGCTATTCCTGGAACAGTTTTGGCAATCGGCTTGTTAATCCCATTTACCTTTGCCGATCATCAACTTAACCGCTTGTTAAAATGGCTTGATTTGCCAATGCTTGGCTTGGTGTTTTCAGGCTCCATTTTCGCCTTGGTGTCCGCTTATGTAATCCGCTTTTCAGCAATGGCATTGGGCAGCTTAGAAACAAGCTTGAGTCAAATTCCGCCGTCTTTAGATATGGCAGGCAGAATGTTAGGCTATAAATCTTGGGGAATTTGGCGCAAAATCCACTTACCTCTAATGCGTAAAGGCATTTTCACTGCATTATTGCTGGTTTTTATTGAAAGTATGAAAGAACTCAATGCGTCTTTATTGTTGCGTCCGTTTAATTTTGATACGCTCGCCACCCACGTTTTCACCTTTACTTCAGATGAACAGCTTGAACGCGCCGCCTTGCCTGCCTTAGTGCTTATTTTAGTGGGGATTATTCCCGTGTTGATTTTAACTCGATCTTTACTGCAATCAGGGAAAAAAGCTTAATAATGAATACCTTAGATATTACCCGTTTAACCTGCTGCTATAACAATCAGCCCATTTTGCAAGATCTTAATTTATCCATTGAAAATGATGATATTGTGTGTTTGCTCGGCGCTAGTGGCTGCGGAAAAACCACCTTACTCAAAGCCATTGCTGGATTAATCCCACTGAGCGCAGGTAATATTCGTTTGCAAGACAAAGAAATTCAACATCTTGATGCGAATGAGCGAGAAATAGGGCTGATCTTTCAAGATTATGCCCTTTTTCCCCATTTAACCGTGGCAGAAAATATTCTATTTGGTTTGCATCAAATAAATAAAAGCGAGCAAGCAAAAACCTTACAAAAAATGACCGCACTTGTGCATTTGCAAGGGTTAGAAAAACGCTATCCCCACGAGCTTTCGGGCGGGCAACAACAGCGCGTTGCCATTGCCCGCGCGCTAGCTTGTCAGCCCAAATTATTATTGCTTGATGAGCCTTTTTCTAACATTGACAGCCAAGTTCGTCATCAAATGATCGAAGAAATTCGCTATATTCTCAAACAACAGCATATTCCCGCCATTTTCGTTACCCATAGCAAAGAAGAAGCCTTTCTCTTTGCGGATAAATTAGCGGTAATGAACCAAGGAAAAATCTGCCAAATCGGCGCGCCAAGCACGGTTTATCAACAGCCAAACAGCCCTTTTGTCGCCAACTTTTTGGGAGAAATGAATTATCTGCCTTGCCAGCCTATTGATGATCAGCATTGCCAATCGCTACTTGGCGTGCATTTGTGTTCCACCCATCAATCACAAAAAGCACCGAGTTATCTCGCAATCCGCCCCGAACAGCTACAATTACGCGTGGCAGATACCCCAACACAAGCCAACGGCATTATTCGCCAACAACGCTTTCTAGGCGCTTATTATAAATATCAAGTGGAAATGGCTGGCTTACAACTCATCATTACAAGCCAACAATCTTTGCCCCTAGGTGCGAGGGTTCAAGTATTATATGAGAAAGAAAGTGGAGTAATCTTTGCTGAAAAATAATGCGTTGAAAATTAGAATATTATATAGGCTATAAAAAGTAAAAGCCTTGAAATTTCTTTCAAGGCTTTAAAATCTGGTGGAGATAATCGGGATCGAACCGACGACCTCTTGAATGCCATTCAAGCGCTCTCCCAACTGAGCTATATCCCCGTAAATATGTCGCTTATAATAATTAGCGGAATGAATGCTGTCAATATTAAATTCACTGTATTCATTCGCTAGATTAAATATTAAGCGTCTTACATTAGGCGTGTTATGCCTTGATGAAATCAATCGCTTTTTGAATGCGGGCGAGGGAGCGATCACGTCCGATGCCAACTAGGGTGACGTCCATTGACGGAGATTGCCCTGCGCCTGTTACGGCAACACGCAATGGCATTCCTACTTTCCCCATTCCTACGCCGAGTTCTTCAGCTGTTTGTTCAATGGCTTGGTGAATTGGCTCAGCCGTCCATTGAGACAGTGCGGTCAATTTTTCTTTGACTTTTTCAAGTGCTTCAACCGCTCCAGATTTAAAGTGTTTTTTCACCGCACTTTCGTCAAAATGATCAAAATCTTCAAAGAAGTAACGGCTTGTAGTTGCCATTTCTTTTAAGGTCTTACAGCGCTCACCGAGCATGATAACAATTTCGCTTAATGCTGGTCCATTGCTGGTATCAATGCCTTGGTGTTGATAATGCCAAGCAAGGTGTTTAGCCACATATTCAGGCGGCAATTCACGAATATAATGATGGTTTAACCATAACAATTTTTCTGTGTTAAATGCGCTGGCAGATTTGCTTACCTGAGTTAATTCAAACAACTTGATCATTTCTTCTACGGAGAAAATCTCTTGGTCGCCGTGTCCCCAACCTAAGCGTACTAAATAGTTGAGCAATGCTTCAGGAAGAAAGCCATCATCACGATATTGCATAACGCTCACTGCGCCGTGGCGTTTAGACAATTTCTGTCCGTCATCACCTAGGATCATTGAAACGTGTGCATAGGTTGGAATTGGCGCATTTAACGCTTTCAAAATATTAATTTGGCGTGGGGTATTATTGATGTGGTCTTCGCCGCGTACAACGTGTGTAATACCCATATCCCAGTCATCAATCACCACGCAGAAGTTATATGTTGGTGAACCATCAGTACGGCGGATAATTAAATCATCAAGCTCACTGTTACTAATCTCAATGCGTCCACGCACGGCATCATCAAATACCACGGAACCTTCTTGTGGATTTTTGAAACGCACAACGTGAGAGGCATCAGGATCTTCAGGCGCGTGATGTAAGCAATAACCATCATAGCGTGGTTTTTCTTTATTTTTCTCTTGCTCGTTGCGTAAATTTTCTAAGCGCTCTTTAGAACAATAGCAACGATAAGCCAAGCCCTGTTCAAGCATTTGATCAATCACTTGATTATAACGATCAAAACGTTTCGTTTGGTAATAAGGGCCATGATCCCAAGCTAAATTAAGCCATTCCATTCCTTCCAAAATTGCTTGGGTGGCTTCTGGCGTAGAACGTTCTAGATCGGTATCTTCAATGCGTAATACAAATTCACCTTGGTTATGTTTTGCAAATAACCAAGAATATAATGCAGTTCTTGCGCCACCGACGTGCAAATAGCCTGTTGGGCTAGGCGCAAAGCGAGTACGAACTTTCACGGACGGATCTAAATTAAATAGCGGTTCTGCTTTCATTTTATTTATAACCTTTGTTTACAGTAAAATTAAATCAGCGGTATTGTACTATGAGTTCATCTAATTCACGATAAAAAAAGCAAGTTTATGTTTATTTTTACAACACTTAAACAAAAATATGCAAAAACTTATTGACTGTGTTTTGAGAACACTTATAATGCCAACCCACAACACAAGGGCGATTAGCTCAGTTGGGAGAGCACCTCCCTTACAAGGAGGGGGTCACTGGTTCGAGACCGGTATCGCCCACCACTTTTTTAAGGACTTGTGTTGTAACGCTTAAACTAACGTGGGCGATTAGCTCAGTTGGGAGAGCACCTCCCTTACAAGGAGGGGGTCACTGGTTCGAGACCGGTATCGCCCACCACGCTAGTTTAAGTTCCCAGTTTAACTTTTCACAAAGTTAAATCCGATAGCTAGAAATAGCATTCTGTCGGGCGATTAGCTCAGTTGGGAGAGCACCTCCCTTACAAGGAGGGGGTCACTGGTTCGAGACCGGTATCGCCCACCACTCTTTTTCTTTTATAACTCTATTACATCTGAAAACTTTATAAGTTTTTGTTATATTTCTTATTCAACAATAAAAATCTCTTTCAATTTAATTTACTAATTAAGTTTATCCAATTAAAAGAGATCTAAATTATTTCTAATTCATTAACAGTATTATCCAATATGGAATTGCTTCGCTACTTTTCTCAATAACAAGAATATCCAAGGCCACAATACGCCAGTGGTAATTGCGCCAAAAATCTCTTGCCAATTAAAGACCGCACTATGCAAGAATAGCTCAACGATAAAAATTCCTATTCTGACACCAAAAACAGCGAGAATAACAAATATTCCTTGCATCCATAAAGATAAATTCCGAATTAATACGCTATTCACCGCAAGCAAATAAGCAAAAACAGAAAGCACTAACGCGTGGATTCCCAAGGTTGAACCGAGTACAAGATCCCAAGCTATTCCCATAAGAAATGCTGTACCGACACTAATTTTTGAAGGCATTGCTAAGATCCAATAAGTTAAGACCAGCAATAACCACGCAGGCTTGAAATTATGCAGGCTAGTTGGCCAAGGTGCAATTTCTAACACCATTGCAATTAAAAAGGTGGATACAATAAACAATAATTGTAAAACAGCACGACCTCGCATTAATCTTCCTCTCGATAATGTTGCAATTCAGGATCAACAGGTTCAGAAGGCATTTCCATTTGTTCCGTATGAATCTCCTCTAAAGTTGGAGTTGATGGTTTTTCTTCTGGCTCTTCCGCTGTCATAGACGGTTGCACAATTTCTTGCTTTTTCTGAGTTTCAAGACGCTGACGAACAGCTTTGCGCACATCTTCTGGCGTACTAGAATTTACTTTACGCATATCTTCATTGGTTGGCCATAAAAGTAAGACATAACGTAAACGCTCAATCGATGCGAGTGGTTTCGCTGTGATAGTAGCGAAATAATTCTTTCCATCACGCGATACATTTTCCACAATGGCGACAGGGTAGCCTTCAAGGAAACGTCCACCTAGCCCAGATGTAACCAGTAAATCCCCTTTCACAATATCCACTGAGCGTGGCACGTTGTCTAGGGTGAGCTCATCACTGTGCCCTGTACCGCTGGCGATCACACGAACATCATTACGCAATACTTGCACAGGAATGGAATGGGTAACGTCCGTTAGTAACAGCACGCGACTGGTGTTGCTTCCTACAGAAATAATCTGCCCTACTACGCCTTTTTCATCAATAACTGGTTGCCCCACATAAGCACCGTCATTTTCCCCTTGGTTAATGACCACTTGCTGGCGATAAACATCAGTTTCTGCGGTTAAAACCTCAGCGATTTTTTTGTATTCATCGGTGCGCAATGGCGAATTTAGCAATAAACGTAAGCGTTGGTTTTCTACTTTCAGTTGATCCAATAACAGTAAGTCGGCATTTTTTTCGCGCAGTTGTTCTCTTAGGACTTTGTTTTCGATTTGTAATTTGTTGGTATCAACAAGATTGTAAGACACACCGTCTAATACGGTTCTAGGGGTGTTGGCAAGATAATAAACGCCACCGATTGCCGTTTCCATTATGCTACGTGCTTTTATCATTGTGTTGGTTTGCCCATCAAATAAAATCAGCACAATAGAAGCAATCACGGCAAAAATTAAACGAATGCCAAGGTAGGGAGCTTTTCCAAAGATCGGTTTCATTAATATGGCTCAGAAAGAAGTGCGGTCAAATTTTTAGCATTTTTTGACCGCACTTTTATAACATTGCAAATTAAATATCGTCACTGAAAATATCAGCACCGTGCATATCTAATGCTTCGCCACCACCACGAGCAACACAGGTCAGTGGATCATCAGCAACAATCACAGGCACGCCAGTTTCTTTCGATAATAAAATATCAATATTACGCAATAACGCACCACCACCTGTTAGCACAATACCGCGTTCAAAAATATCCGCTGCGTGTTCTGGCTGACATTCTTCAAGCGCAGTACGCACTGCAGTAACAATGCCGTTTAATGGCTGTTGAATCGCTTCTAACACATCGCGTGAGTTTAAGGTAAAGGTTCTTGGCGCGCCTTCGGCAAGGTTATGGCCGTGAACTTCCATTTCTTTAATTTCATCACCTTCTTGAATATATGCCGTGCCGATCTCTTCTTTAATGCGCTCTGCGGTTGGTTCGCCAATAATAGAACCAAAAGTGCGGCGCACATAGGCGATAATGGCTTCATCAAAACGGTCGCCACCAATGCGCACAGAAGAAGAATAAACGATGCCGTTTAAAGAAATCACCGCGACTTCCGTTGTACCGCCACCAATATCAATCACCATTGATCCTGTTGCGGTGGAAACAGGCAATTTAGCCCCGATTGCCGCAGCCATTGGCTCTTCAATTAAGTACACTTCGCGCGCACCTGCACCTAAGGCAGATTCTTTAATTGCACGGCGTTCCACTTGGGTTGCGCCTGCTGGCACGCAGACTAAAACTCGCGGGCTTGGACGCATAAAGTTGCCGCTATGTACTTGTTTAATGAAGTATTGCAACATTTTTTCGGTTACCGAGAAATCCGCGATAACGCCATCTTTCATTGGGCGAATGGCTAAAATGCTTTTCGGTGTACGGCCGAGCATTAATTTTGCTTCTTTCCCTACTGCCGCAATGCTTTTCATCGATCCTGCACGGCCTTGACGAATTGCCACCACAGAAGGTTCATTTAGCACGATTCCTTGCCCTTTCACATAAATTAATGTGTTCGCTGTGCCTAAATCAATAGAAAGATCGTTTGAGAATAAACCACGAATTTTTTTAAATAACATAAGAATTCCGTTAAAGTAACTGTATAAAAAACACTCACGCGTAAGTGTGAGAAAAATTGCGCTAAATGTATCAAAAAATCAGCATTGATGACAGAAATTTTTTATCAAATCTGCTGAAAAAATTACTGCACTTTTATTTTGTTCTTTTTACTTTGCAAGAATTTGTTTTAAAAACCGTGCGGTGTGCGAACCTTTCACATTCGCCACTTGCTCTGGTGTGCCTGTGGCGATAATTTCTCCGCCGCCGCTTCCCCCTTCTGGGCCAAGGTCCACAATCCAGTCTGCAGTTTTAATCACATCTAAATTATGCTCAATCACCACAATGGTGTTGCCCTGATCACGCAAGCGATGTAGCACTTCAAGGAGCTGTTTAATATCCGCAAAATGTAAGCCAGTTGTGGGTTCATCAAGAATATACAAGGTTTTTCCTGTATCACGTTTTGATAACTCGGTCGCCAATTTCACCCGTTGCGCTTCACCGCCAGATAAGGTGGTGGAAGATTGCCCTAGACGAATATAGGATAGCCCTACGTCCATCAAGGTTTGCAATTTGCGCGCAATTTGTGGAATGGCATCGAAAAATTCTCGCGCTTCTTCCACGGTCATATCCAACACTTGATTAATGGTTTTGCCTTTGTAGCGAATTTCCAAAGTTTCGCGATTGTAGCGTTTGCCTTTACACTGATCGCAAGGCACATACACATCGGGCAAGAAGTGCATTTCGACTTTGATCACACCGTCCCCTTGGCAGGCTTCGCAACGTCCACCACGCACATTGAAACTAAAGCGCCCTGGGTTATAACCACGCGCACGGGATTCTGGCACGCCTGCGAATAATTCGCGAATTGGCGTGAATAATCCTGTGTAAGTAGCAGGATTGGAGCGTGGCGTGCGTCCAATTGGGCTTTGATCAATATCAATCACTTTGTCAAAAAATTCTAATCCTTGAATGGATTTATGTGGTGCAGCTTGCGCATTTTCCGCACGGTTTAAAGCACTTTGCGCGAGTGGGAATAGGGTATCGTTAATCAGCGTAGATTTGCCCGACCCCGATACGCCTGTTACACAAGTAAACAAGCCCACAGGGATTTCTAAATTGACATTTTTCAGATTATTGCCCGCAGCGCCTTTGAGTTTTAAGATTTTTTCTTTATCAAGTGCGGTGCGTTTTTTTGGAATTTCTATTTTTTCTTTCCCAGATAAGAATTTCCCCGTCAGTGAGTTTGGATTTAGCATAATTTCTTGCGCTGTACCTTGAGCCACCACGCTGCCGCCGTGCACGCCAGCACCCGGGCCAATATCAATAATATGATCTGCCGCTAGAATAGCATCTTCATCGTGTTCCACCACAATCACCGTGTTACCTAAATTTCTTAGGTGAATCAAGGTGTTAAGTAAGCGTTCATTATCTCGTTGATGCAAGCCAATGGAAGGCTCATCAAGCACATACATCACACCAACCAAGCCCGCACCAATTTGGCTAGCTAGACGAATACGTTGCGCTTCACCACCAGAAAGAGTTTCGGCAGAACGAGAAAGAGAAAGATAATTCAGCCCCACATTGACCAAAAATTGCAACCGCTCTTTGATTTCTTTGAGAATTTTATCGGCAATTTGTGCGCGCTGTCCGCTTAGAGTAAGGCTATCCACAAAGTTAAAGGCTTCACCAATGCTCTTTTCGGAAACTTCAGGTAGATTTGTTTCGCCAATAAAAACATTGCGCGCTTCAGGGCGTAAACGCGAGCCACCGCAATCTTTACAAGGACGCGTGCTGATATTTTTCGCCAATTCTTCACGCACTGACATTGATTCTGTTTCTTTATAACGGCGCGCCATATTATTGAGAATGCCTTCAAAACTATGGCGGCGTAGCACCACATCACCACGGTCATTCATATACTGGAATTCAATTTCTTCTTTACCTGAACCGTGCAAAATAATGTGTTGAATTTTTTTAGGTAAATCTTCAAACGGGCTTTCCACGTCAAAACCATAATGTTTGGCGAGAGAAGTCAGCATCTGGTAATAATAGAAATTACGCCGATCCCAACCTTTAATCGCCCCACCTGCTAAGGAAATGCTTGGATTTTGCACCACGCGTTTTTCATCAAAATATTGCTGAACCCCCAAGCCATCACAAGTCGGGCAAGCCCCGGCTGGGTTATTAAAGGAAAACAAGCGTGGCTCAAGTTCAGGCACGGAATAACCACAATGCGGACAAGCAAAGTTTGCGGAAAACAGCAATTCTTCCGCTTTCGGATCGTCCATATTCGCCACCACTGCCGTGCCGCCAGAAAGTTCTAATGCTGTTTCAAAGGATTCCGCTAAACGGGTTGCCAAATCTGGACGGACTTTAAAGCGATCCACCACCACTTCAATGGTGTGCTTTTTCTGTAATTCTAATTTTGGTGGCTCAGAAAGATCGCAAATTTCCCCATCAATTCTGGCGCGGATATAACCTTGCGCGGCAATATGCTCTAAAATTTTAATATGTTCCCCTTTGCGATCTTTCACCACAGGGGCAAGCAACATCATTCGGCTTTCTTCCGGTAATGCCAGCACCTTATCCACCATTTGACTAATGGTTTGCGCCGCCAACGGAATATGATGATTTGGGCAGCGCGGTTCGCCCACACGAGCAAATAGCAAACGCAAATAGTCGTGAATTTCCGTGATCGTACCCACCGTAGAACGTGGATTGTGCGAGGTGGATTTTTGTTCAATGGAAATCGCAGGGGATAGCCCTTCAATATGATCCACATCTGGCTTTTCCATTAACGATAAAAACTGGCGCGCATACGCAGAAAGGGATTCCACATAACGGCGTTGCCCTTCGGCATAAAGGGTATCAAAGGCCAGTGAAGATTTCCCCGAGCCAGAAAGCCCTGTAATCACAATCAATTTATCACGCGGAATAGTCAGATTAATATTTTTTAAATTATGGGTTCTCGCCCCACGCACTTCTATTTTTTCCATAATCGTTTCGTCTGTTCAAGCAATTTAAGGTAATTTTGCGATCATTATCGCATAATCTGAAATAACTGTGCAAATATCCAGTTGATTTGTCTGGAACTAATAGCTTTTTCTCTTTTTTTAGGGCAAAATAGCGAAAATTTTATCGTAATTAACATCAGACAGAGGAATTTATGGCTGGAGTAAACAAAGTTATTATCGTAGGAAACCTAGGAAACGATCCTGAAATTCGCACAATGCCAAATGGCGAAGCTGTGGCGAACATTAGCGTAGCAACCAGTGAAAGCTGGATGGATAAAAATACCGGTGAACGCCGTGAAATCACTGAATGGCATCGCATTGTGTTCTATCGCCGTCAAGCTGAAATTGTGGGTGAATATTTGCGCAAAGGTTCAAAAGTTTATGTTGAAGGGCGTTTAAGAACGCGCAAATGGCAAGATCAAAATGGCCAAGATCGCTACACCACGGAAATCCAAGGCGATGTGCTACAAATGTTAGACAGCCGCGCAGAACGTGGTCAAGGCGGCTATGCACCGCAAGGCGGGGGATATGCCCAACAAGGTGGTGGCTATGCAGCTCAACAAGGGGGCAATCAATATGCTCAACCTACACAGCCTGCATATCAAGCACCAAAAGCTGCACCACAACCAACACCCGCGCCGCAGCCAGTGATTGATGACGTTCCATTAGATGATGATATTCCTTTCTAATTCACACCAAACTGCTTGGTGAATACCAAGCAGTTTTTGTTTAGTTTTAGTTAATATGGCATTTTATTACTTTCATCTCTTACATTTGCTGGATTACTAAAACTATTTTCTACCTAGAAATTATTTGATAGTAAAATCACTAATCTACAGCTTCCCTTATTATCCATAAACAAATAAAGCCTGATCGTAGTGGGTACACTAATGCTTATCTAGTTATAATATGTTTAATGTAAAGCCTATTTAGCATTAACTACAATATACGTTTTACTGAGAATCCTAGTTGTGAATAATCTTTAAAATTAAATAAAACGTTATTTATACAATCCTAAAAATGGATTTTGAACCATACATTATTTTCACTTGACGAATCAGGTAGGTAAAAATGAGCCTTTTCACCCTTTTTTATATGTTCTGTGCGTATTTGCTCGGTTCAATTTCGAGCGCCATTTTATTTTGTCGCCTAGCAGGCCTACCTGATCCGCGCACCACAGGCTCACACAACCCTGGTGCAACTAACGTACTACGCATCGGCGGGCGTTGGGCTGCCTTAGCAGTGCTGATTTTTGATATTCTAAAAGGAATGCTTCCTGTATGGGCGGGCTATTATCTTGGCTTAACCCAATTTCAGTTAGGCATGGTTGCACTGGCCGCTTGCTTAGGACATATCTTCCCCATCTTCTTTAAATTTAAAGGCGGAAAAGGCGTTGCCACCGCATTTGGCGCAATCGCCCCTATCGGCTGGGGCGTGGATCTGTGGATGCTCGGCACTTGGCTTGCGGTATTCTTGCTCACGGGCTATTCATCTTTAAGTGCCGTTATCGCCGCGATCACCATTCCTTTTTATGTATGGTGGTACAAACCTGAATTCACCTTCCCAGTGGCGCTAGTCTGCTGCCTGCTCGTTTACCGCCACCACGACAATATCCAACGCCTATGGCGTGGGCAAGAAGACAAGGTTTGGGGTAAGTTCAAGAAAAAATCGTAAAAAAAACCACCGCACTTATTTTTCTTTACGGTGTTGTGCTTTCAATAACACAATAATTTCTTTTAAGGATTCAATTTCTTTGTCTTTTTGTTCTAATAGTTGATCTTTATAACTTAACGCTAATTTGAGTTTTTCATTTTCAATGGTAACCGCTTCGCTTGTACCATAATAATTTGAGCTAAGTTGGCTATTCTCACTAATTAAAAAGCAAATATTACGATCATCTTTGACCAATTCAGAAATATCCATATCAAAAATTTGTGCAATTTTCTTTAATTTTTCGTAATGTAATTGCGTTTCTCCACGCTCAATTTTTGCATAACCACTTGGTGATAAGTTCATTTTTTCTGCCATTTCTTCTTGCGACCAATGATTCATTTCTCGTATTAATCTAATTTTCTCGTGTATCGCCATTGTCTGCTCCATTTGTTCAATTCTAGCTCAAAATGAGTAGAAAACAGTCTTTTTGATATATGGTTTTTTACTATATGAGTTTTGTAGAATTTCATCGTTCTAAAAACAGACATTTTACATCTTTAATGAGGTTTATCTATGAAAAATTTATTAAAAGTGGCGTTATTAGCCACAACATTAGGCTTGACAGGGTGTGCTACGATTGTGAGTAAAAGCACTTATCCTGTTTCTATCCAATCAGTCCCTGAGGGCGCAAATTTTACGATTACAAATAGAGAAGGGAAAATCGTCAGCCAAGGTATTACCCCACAAGTGGTTAAATTGAAATCTGGCTCTGGTTATTTTAAACCTGAAAAATACCTCATTACTTTTGATAAAAAAGGTTTTACAAAAGAAACAATCGAAATTCAAGCGACGTTAGATGGTTGGTATTGGGGAAATTTTGCGATAGGTGGACCATTAGGATTACTTGTCATTGATCCGATAACAGGGGCTATGTATCGCTTACCTGAAAATGTTGTAGCGACTTTAAATAAAGGTAAAGGAAGAGCATTGACAGTGATTGATATTCGTACACTCTCGGAAGAACAACGTAATAAACTTCAAAAAATTAATTTATAAATATGAATAGGGGAAATGTTATGAAAAAATATTTGGTGGCTACATTACTTTCTAGTACAGCATTATTTGCCCAAGCTGAAGGTTTTTCTGGCTTCTATGTGGGGGGTGAAGTCGATTTTAATAAACAGTCTTTTTCTATACCTTGGGAAGAACTTGATTATAACTATTATGATGGTAATTATACGGGCTCTAGTTCTCGCTCTGTTGGTGCGGGCGTTGTTGGTGGCTATATGTTTGATTATGGCAATAATTTTGTTGGTATTGTTGAGGGGAAAATTAGTTTTCCGAATAATAAAACAGAAGATGATTTGGGCAATGAAATCGCCAAAGAGAATTTCCGCGTAGGCGTACATTATTTGCAAGGCTATCAACTTGATCGTTTCTTGCCTTATGTCAAAATTGGGGTAGAAGCAGGCAGTTTCACGATGAATGAAGATAATCCAGAGTTTAGGAATAGCAATGTTTACTTTGAAAATCACGGTGCGGTTGGATTTAGTTACGGTTTTGGCGTAAAAACAAAAATTACAGATAATTTCGTTGCAGGACTTGATTACAGTAGAGTAACGTTAAAAGCTAAAAATAGTATTGAATTTAAGAGCAATACCATCGGTGTAAACTTTAGCTATTTATTTTAATTAAGGTTAAATGGTGCATAAAATGAAAAAAATTCTTTCAGTTTTAATGGTAGTTGGCACGTTGATTTTAACGGGCTGTGCGAAAGTGCCTATGGCTTCAGAGGCAGAAGATGTGCAAGCCAAGCGGTTTGATACCCCTAATAAAGCAATGTCTGGGTTGTATATTTATCGTGATTCCACATTTGGGGCGGCATTAAGAAAAAATCTTTATATTGACGATAAATTTATCGGGCAATCTGCTCCTAAAGTTTATTTTTATAAGTTAGTTACGGCTGGAAAACATAAAGTTTCTACTGATTCAGAATTTGGTAATAACGATTTATATATTACAACAGAAGGCGGAAAGAACTATTTTATTCGGCAGTATATAAAAATGGGCGTTTTTGTTGGTGGGGCAAACCTTGAACAGATTGATGAAGAAAAAGCAAAAGCGGCTATTAAAAAGCTAAAACTTGCTCGTCCACTACAATAATGACTCTCCTAAAAGCCATCAATAGATGGCTTTTGCTTTTTTAAAACTCCACAAAAAACCACCGCACTTACGATACGGTGGTTTCTTATATTAAGCGTTCAGGATTTTTTGAATTTCAGCCATACTCAAATGATATTCGTGCGGGCAATTACGCCAAGCTTCAAGCATTTTGATGTATTTATCCCACATTGGGGTTTGAGAATCACAACCGTGTTCGCATTGCATAAATTCTGAGTATTTGCCTTCTGTACTGGTGATAAAACGTAAGTAATTGAGGTATTTTTTCTCACGCACAGCACAATAACCGGCAAATTGTAAACGGTGTGGCGTAACAGCAGATTTGTCGCCGAGATTATTATAAGAAACGTGCAAGGCGTGGTACATTTCCAGCGTGTCGCGCACAGTTTGGCATTCTTGTTCTGAAAGGTTAGAGAACTCTTTGTCTAACTCTTTTAATTCTAAGCCAAATCCGCCTTTCACGATCGTCTCCAAGCGTGTATATTGCGTCGCATTATTTGGATCTAATAAGCCCATTAATTTATATTGATTGGCTAAGATCAAACGCTGTGTTGAGGTCATTTCCATTTTTCATTCCTTCTTATTTTTAGTCTTTAGTCAATTTCTTTTAGTTCGTCAGCCGATAATGCGGGCGTTTCACTGCTCACATTGCCATCTTTAACATGATATTCCAAATTTTGGAAATAGGCTTCACGGAAGGTAACATAAGGATCTTGTGCTTGTTGTAAAAGGGCGTCTTTATCAAGCAGTTTGGCACGACTATCAATGCCTTGAATGCCCCATTTTAATAATCCCCAAGGGCCAAGCAAAGATAGCATTGGGTAGGTAGTATCGACTAAATTGCCTAGATCTTGGCGTGGCGTTGCAGGTCCATACATTGGTAACATCACATAAGTACCCGTTTCGACACCATAAGCACCTAATGTATCACCGAAGCGGCGTTTTTCTTCCACGCGTAATGGTGGGCTTGCACTTGCCCAGTCAATCAAGCTGCCTAAGCCGAAAATACTGTTAATCCAGAAGCGATTGAAATGCACCATTGCTTTTTTAAATTCACCTTGCAATAGGCGATTGACGAAACTGGCTGGCTCATCAAGGTTATTCGCCACATTAATAATGCCCGTTTTCACTGGCTGCGGCACATAGTTTTTCCAGCCTTTTGCAACAGGTTTAAGAAGATAAGGATCAGCGACATGATAGTTAAAATCAAACATTGCGCGGTTAAAGCCCTCTAAAGGATCTTTGCGCTCACCAGTTTGCGGATCAATGGTCGCACAGCCTGTCAGCATTGCAGAACCCAACACCACGCTGGCAAGTAATACGGATTTTTTCATAAATAAGCCTTGTTACTTAAAATAAGGTACATTGTAAACAACTTGGTGAAAATCTACAAAATAAATCAGAGAAAAATAAATCGCTTGCATTACATTGATTATTTATGCAAAATTAATGAATAAATATATTATTCATTCCTTACGAATTTGCTTGAATATTGCGCTATTGTCTTTTAGAATGAGCCAGTTTAGCCCGTGAGCTAACCACCAATGCAATTTAGTGCAAACGCCAAACCAAAGACCAAACCAAAGTGCGGTGTTTTTTTGCTAAATTTCGGTTAATGAGCATTCGTAAGTGTTCACCTACAATTAAGGAGTTTTTTATGTCTAGTCCAGCAATTTTAGTCTTGGCTGACGGCAGCGTTTTCCACGGCACCTCTATTGGCGCAAGTGGCACAACCATTGGCGAAGTGGTGTTTAACACGTCAATGACCGGTTATCAAGAAATCTTGACCGATCCTTCCTATTTCCAACAAATCGTTACTCTAACCTATCCCCATATTGGCAACACTGGCACCAATAATGAAGATCAAGAAAGCAATGCGGTGTACGCCAGCGGATTAATCATTCGCGATTTACCTTTGTTACACAGCAATTTCCGCGCCAATCAAAGCCTTGCCGATTACCTAAAAGCCAATAACGTGGTGGCCATTGCAGATATTGATACACGCCGTTTAACCCGTTTATTGCGTGATAAAGGCGCAATGGCTGGCTGCATTATGGCAGGCGAAATTGATGAACAAAAAGCCCTGACGCTTGCCCAAAGTTTTGGCTCAATGGCAGGCAAAGATTTAGCCCAGCAAGTTACCTGCCAAGCGCCTTATGAATGGACACAAGGGGAATGGCAATTAGGCAAAGGCTATAATCCACAGCCAGAGCAGAAATATCATATTGTCGCTTATGATTTCGGTGTCAAACACAATATCCTCAGAATGTTGGCAGAACGTGGCTGTAAAATCACTGTGGTACCAGCCAAAACTTCTGCCGAACAAATGCTGGCTTACCAACCAGACGGCATTTTCTTATCCAATGGTCCAGGCGATCCTGAACCCTGTGATTACGCCATCAGCGCTATCCAAACCTTAATCGCAAGCAAAAAACCAATTTTCGGCATTTGCTTAGGTCACCAATTATTAGGCCTCGCGGTGGGCGGAAAAACCAAAAAAATGCCATTTGGCCACCACGGCGCCAACCACCCTGTGCAGGATCTGGATACGCAAAAAGTGTTCATCACTAGCCAAAACCACGGTTTTGAAGTGGACGAACACAGCCTACCAAAAAACGTGAAAATAACCCACCGCTCTTTATTTGATGATTCCGTGCAAGGCATTGAGCTAACCGACCAAGTGGCATTTTCTTTCCAAGGCCACCCCGAAGCCAGCCCCGGCCCAAATGATGTAGCATATTTGTTTGATAAGTTTGTGGCGGCGTTAGAACAAGCTAAACAAAAATAAAACTAATAATGAGCCACAAAGCTGGATTAACAATCCATACACAACGTTAAAAATATTATAAGAGAAACCAAAATGCCAAAACGTACAGACATAAAGACAATATTAATTATCGGTGCAGGCCCGATTGTGATTGGGCAGGCGTGTGAATTTGATTATTCGGGCGCGCAGGCGTGCAAAGCGTTGTGTGAAGAAGGTTATAAGGTGGTGTTAGTCAATTCTAATCCAGCCACCATTATGACCGATCCTGATATGGCGGACGTGACCTACATTGAGCCAATTACTTGGCAAACAGTGGAAAAAATCATTGAGAAAGAGCGTCCTGATGCCATTTTGCCAACAATGGGCGGACAAACCGCGCTGAATTGCGCCTTAGATCTGTCCAAAAATGGCGTGCTAAAAAAATACGGTGTGGAACTGATCGGTGCAAGTGAAGATGCTATTGATAAAGCGGAAGATCGCGGGCGCTTTAAAGAAGCAATGGCGAAAATCGGCTTAAATACACCAAAATCCTTTGTCTGCCATACCTTTGATGAAGCTTGGGCGGCACAGGCGGAAGTGGGCTTCCCAACCCTAATTCGTCCCTCTTTCACAATGGGCGGTTCAGGCGGTGGGATCGCCTATAACCGTGATGAATTTGTCGCTATTTGTGAACGTGGTTTTGATGCCTCGCCAACCCACGAATTACTTATCGAACAATCGGTGTTAGGCTGGAAAGAATACGAAATGGAAGTGGTGCGTGATAAAGCGGATAACTGCATTATCGTCTGCTCCATTGAGAATTTTGACCCAATGGGCGTGCATACGGGGGACTCCATCACCGTTGCCCCCGCACAAACCCTCACCGATAAAGAATATCAAATTATGCGTAATGCCAGCCTTGCGGTGTTGCGTGAAATCGGCGTGGATACGGGCGGTTCAAACGTGCAATTTGCCATTAATCCTGCCAACGGCGAAATGATCGTGATCGAAATGAACCCGCGTGTGAGCCGTTCTTCTGCCCTTGCCTCGAAAGCCACAGGCTTCCCCATCGCAAAAGTGGCAGCAAAATTAGCGGTGGGCTATACGCTCAATGAATTGCGGAACGACATCACGGGCGGGCTAATTCCTGCCTCTTTCGAGCCGTCCATTGATTATGTCGTAACCAAAGTGCCACGTTTTGCCTTTGAAAAATTCCCGAAAGCGGACGATCGCCTCACTACGCAAATGAAATCGGTCGGCGAAGTGATGGCAATGGGACGCACTTTCCAAGAAAGCTTACAAAAAGCCTTGCGTGGTTTGGAAACGGGCATTTGTGGGTTTAATTTGCTTTCCGAAGCCCCTGAGAAAATCCGCACCGAGCTAGGTAATCCCGGCCCGAACCGCATTCTTTACGTTGCCGATGCCTTTGGTGCGGGCTTTAGTTTGGAAGAAGTGCATCATTATTCCAAAATCGACCCGTGGTTCTTAGTGCAAATTCAAGATTTGGTGCAAGAAGAATTGGCACTTGAGCAAAAAACACTAGATCAGCTCGATTATGCAGAGCTTCGCCGCCTAAAACGCAAAGGTTTCTCCGACAAACGTATTGCTCAGTTGGTGAAAAGCACGGAAAGTGCGGTGCGAAATTTACGCAAATCTTTCAATCTTCACCCTGTTTATAAGCGCGTGGATACTTGTGCAGGCGAGTTTAAATCCGACACCGCATACCTTTATTCCACCTATGAAGAAGAATGCGAAGCCAATCCTTCTGATCGTAAAAAAATTATGATCTTAGGTGGGGGGCCGAACCGCATCGGGCAAGGTATTGAGTTTGATTATTGCTGTGTACACGCCGCCCTTGCCTTGCGTGAAAGCGGCTTTGAAACCATTATGGTGAACTGCAACCCTGAAACGGTTTCCACCGATTTTGACACCTCAGATCGCCTTTATTTTGAGCCGCTCACCCTTGAAGATGTGTTAGAAATCATTCACGTTGAACAGCCTTATGGAGTGATCGTGCATTATGGCGGTCAAACCCCATTGAAACTTGCCAATGCTTTAGCGGAAAATGGCGTGAATATTATCGGCACGTCCGCAGACAGCATTGACGCAGCCGAAGATCGCGAGCGCTTCCAACAAATTTTACAACAGCTCGGTTTAAAACAGCCAAACAACCGCACCGCACGCAATGCCATTGATGCGGTGAAATTGGCGGAAGAAGTGGGCTATCCGCTAGTGGTGCGCCCTTCTTATGTGCTAGGCGGACGAGCAATGCAAATCGTGTATAACGTGGACGAACTCAATCAATATATGCGTGAGGCGGTGCAAGTGTCGGACGACAGCCCAATTTTGCTTGATCACTTCTTAAATAACGCCATTGAAGTGGACGTAGATTGCATTTGCGACGGCAGCCAAGTGGTGATCGGTGGCATTATGCAGCATATTGAACAAGCGGGGATTCACAGCGGTGATAGCGCTTGCTCTCTGCCGCCTTATTCCTTAAGCACAGAAATTCAAGATGAAATCCGCCGTCAAACGGCGGCAATGGCAAAAGCCTTGAACGTGGTGGGCTTGATGAACGTGCAATTTGCCGTGCAAGATGGCGTGATTTATGTGTTAGAAGTGAATCCACGCGCCAGCCGTACTGTGCCGTTTGTGAGCAAAGCCACAGGGCGACCATTAGCCAAAATCGCCGCGCGTGTAATGGCAGGAATGAGCCTAAGCGAACAGCAAATTCAAGGCGAAATTCAACCGCACTTTTATGCAGTGAAAGAAGCGGTTTTCCCATTCATCAAATTCCCAGGGGTAGATACCATCTTAGGCCCTGAAATGCGCTCTACTGGCGAAGTGATGGGCGTGGGCGAAACCTTTGCTGAAGCCTTCATCAAAGCCCAACTCGGCGCAGGCGAACGCATTGCGAAAACCGGTAAAGTATTCCTTTCTGTGGATAACAAAGACAAAGCACGTTTATTGCCAACCGTCCAACGCTTGCAAGAACAAGGCTACGGCTTATGTGCCACCATCGGCACAGCGAACTTCCTGCGCGAAAACGGTATCTTCGCACAAATCGTCAATAAAGTGCGTGAAGGCCGCCCACATATTGTGGACGCGATCAAAAACGGCGAAATCGCTATGGTGATAAACACTGTAGGCAGCCTGCCTGAAAGTGTGGAAGACAGCCACTCTATTCGCCGCAGCGCATTACAACAAAAAGTGTTTATCCAAACCACTCTCGCCGCTGCCGAAGCCTTAGTGGAAAGTGTGAAGAATTTAGATGATTACAAGGTTTACGCCTTGCAAAACTTACATTAAGCAAAAGGGCAAATGCCAAAAAAGTAAAGTGCGGTGTAAAATTCGCGAGTTTTTTATAAATAAAAAGGCTGGGAAACCAGCCTGTTTTTCGTTGGGAGAATTTATTCTGCGATATTTTCATACCCTAATTCTTTTGAAATTGCCCTTGCTACGTTTTGAATTTTATTTAGCAGATAAGGAATACCAATCTGACGCAGTTTATAAGATGAAAGTGATACTGAAACTGCGTAATCTACAATTCCGTGGTAATTAAAAACTGGGCAAGCCACGCAAACCACACCGATTTCATTCTCTTCTCTATCCATTGCGAATTGTTCTTGTCGAATATCATTTAGCTCTTTTTCCATTAAATGAATATCCGTGACGGTGTTGCTGGTAAGCTGCTTGATATTATGTTTTTGTTGTTGCCAATAATGGGCGAGATAATCTTCATTCTTTTCGTAAGCAAGGTAAAGTTTGCCCATTGCTGAACAGTAAAGCTGCAATCGTTGTCCGATATAGGCTTGGGTTCGTAGCATACCTGTGGTGGGTTCAAGTTTATAGATCATAATGGCGTGATCATCTTCTCTTTTAGAGAAATTGACGGTTTCGCCAAGGCTAAGGTTAAGCTCTTCTAAATAAGGTGCTGCAACATTAATAATGTTTAACGAAGCAAGCATTTTTTGCCCTATTCCTAAGCATTTTGTTGTTAAACGATAATTTCCTGCAATTCCTGATGGTTGTACATAGCCTTCGGTTTGCAATCCTTGTAATAAACGATGTACGGTACTTTTATTTAACTGTGAAATTTCAGCTAATTTTGCAAGTGGGCATCCATTTGGAAAGTCGCTCAAAATATCAATTAAACGAAGCCCTCGAATGAGGCTTTGATTGCCACCAACTTTATCTTCAGACATAGTGATTCTCCAAGCTATTTTTAAGCATTTAGTCTAACAAACTTACTATACCCTCTCCATTTCATATTGTGGAATAAAATTTCAAATAAATGAGAGATTGATCACAAATTGAGAAAAAATATTTTAACTAATTGATTTTAATAGTTTTTTATTTTTTGTGGAAGATTGACTTTATTTTGCTTAATAATGTAATTTATGGAACATAATTTCACAATATGAAATAAGAGGTCGTTATGTTAGTTTCCTATGAAGATTTAAAAGCTGAATTTAAACGCGTTTTACTTGCACGCAATGTGCGTGAGGAAATTGCGGAAGAATGTGCCACAGTGTTTGCTGATACCACACAGGCCGGTGCTTATTCCCACGGTGTGAACCGCTTCCCACGTTTTATCCAACAATTAGAAAATGGTGATATTGTGCCAGAAGCTGTGCCAACAAAAGTATTGTCGTTAGGCGCGATTGAGCAATGGGACGCTCATCAAGCCATCGGTAATTTAACGGCGAAAAAAATGATGGATCGTGCAATGGAAATTGCGGATCAATATGGTATTGGGGTTGTTGCATTGCGTAATGCAAACCACTGGATGCGTGGCGGAAGTTATGGTTGGCAAGCCGCAGAGAAGGGCTATATCGGTATTTGTTGGACAAATGCGTTAGCGGTTATGCCACCTTGGGGAGCAAAAGAATGCCGTATTGGTACAAACCCACTGATTATTGCCGTGCCAACGAACCCAATTACGATGGTCGATATGTCTTGTTCTATGTATTCCTATGGAATGTTAGAAGTTCATCGCCTAGCAGGTCGCCAAACCTTTGTTGATGCAGGATTTGATGATGATGGTAATTTGACCCGTGATCCTGCTACGGTTGAGAAAAATCGTCGTTTATTACCAATGGGCTTTTGGAAAGGATCTGGGCTTTCAATCGTGTTAGATATGATTGCCACTTTACTTTCTAATGGCTTATCCACCGCTGCCGTTACAGAAGATAAAGATGACGAATATTGCGTCTCTCAAGTCTTTATTGCCATTGAGGTTGATCGCTTAATTGATGGGAAAACGAAGGATGAAAAACTTAACCGCATTATGGAATATGTGAGAACTGCGGAACGTGCTGATCCTGATGTTGCAGTTCGCCTCCCTGGACACGAATTCACAACGATTTTAGCGGAAAATAAAGCAAAGGGTATTCCTGTTGATGATACTGTATGGGCGAAGTTGAAAGCATTATAGTGTGATGAGTGAATAAAAGGAGTGAGCAATGTACTTTGGGCATATTAATCATTTCAATGCAAAGGCTTTTCCAGAGTCCATTCAGATTGCATTGGCGTATTTGAAAAATACTGATTTTGATCAACTGCCAGCAGGGCAATATCTAATTAAAGAGCGGTTGATTTTTGCACAGGTTTTGGATTTGGAAACTAAACCCAAAGCAGAAATCTTGCCCGAAGTACATCGCCATTATCTTGATGTGCAATATTTACACTGCGGACAAGAGCGGATTGGTGTGGCTCCAGATCTGGGCAGTAATCCTATTGCTCAGGAATATAATCCAGAACGCGATATTCTTTTTTATCAATCAGCAGAAAATGAGAGTGAATTGGTGATGAGAAAAGGTAATTTTGCGATTTTCTTCCCTGAAGATGTTCACCGCCCTGCTTGTATTGATGAACAATCGTGCCATATTCGCAAAGTGGTTGTGAAAATCGCGTTGAGCGAGATTTGAGGTGAAAAATGAAATCTCTCGTTAATGTTATAGCTAAAATACTCAGCATTACTGTTGTGGCTATCCTTGCTACTATGTCGTGCTTGGTTTTCCTCAATGTGGTATTACGCTATGGTTTCAACAGTAGCATTAATATTACA
The DNA here is from genome assembly GCF_049366555.1 of Avibacterium volantium. Classification (GTDB taxonomy): domain Bacteria; phylum Pseudomonadota; class Gammaproteobacteria; order Enterobacterales; family Pasteurellaceae; genus Avibacterium; species Avibacterium volantium_A. Next base: position 43,375 of record NZ_JBMMGT010000016.1, read on the forward strand.
GAAGAAGTTTCCCGTTATTTATTCGTGTGGCTCACATTTCTAGGTGCAATTCTTGCGTTTAATGACAATCAACACGTCAGCGTTACTATTCTAACCAGCAAACTTTCAGCATATAAACGCCATTGTTTAAGTCTAGTTACTGACGGTGCGATGTTGTTCTGTTGCTATTTGATAGTTGTCGGTGGCTGGACACAATTTCAGCTTAATCTAAGTAATTTAGCACCAATTTCAGGATTGCCACAAGGGATCACCTATCTCGCCAGCGTTGTAGCGGGAGTGTTTATTGGGGTGTTACTTATCACGCGTATTTGTGCGAATGCGAGTTTGTTAGTGAAAGGAGAAATTCAATGACCGTTATTATCTTCCTTTCTGTGTTACTTGGTGCCATCATTTTAGGCATTCCTGTTGCCTTCTCTTTATTAATTTGTGGCATTGCCTTGATGATTCATTTAGATTTATTTGATGCACAAATCTTGGCACAACAAATTGTGAGTGGTGCAGATAGCTTTTCATTAATGGCGATCCCATTCTTTATTCTTGCCGGTGAAATTATGAATGAAGGGGGATTATCAAAACGAATTATTGATTTGCCAATGAAATTGGTTGGGCATAAACGCGGTGGTCTAGGTTTTGTAGCGATTTTAGCGGCGATGATTATGGCGAGCTTATCAGGTTCTGCCGTGGCTGATACCGCAGCCGTTGCTGCAATGCTCTTGCCAATGATGAAGACAACCGGTTATCCCTTAGGGCGTTCAGCTGGTTTAATTGGTACCGCTGGTATCATTGCGCCAATTATCCCGCCATCAATTCCGTTCATTGTGTTTGGCGTAGCGAGCGGTGTTTCCATCACCAAGCTCTTTTTAGCAGGTATTTTCCCAGGCGTGTTAATGGGGAGTTGTTTAGCGGCACTTTGGTGGTGGCAGGCTAAACGCTTAAACCTAATGACATTCTCTAAAGCAACCAAACAAGAACTCTGTATTTCCTTTAAAAATAGTATATGGGCATTGCTATTACCCGTTATTATCATTGGTGGTTTCCGTCTTGGTATTTTTACCCCAACGGAAGCGGGAGCTGTTGCGGCATTTTATGCTTTATTTGTGGCAATCTTTATTTATCGAGAACTGAAAATTAGTGCATTGTACAAAGTGCTACTTTCAGCAGGTAAAACCACAGCAGTAGTAATGCTGTTAGTTGCAGCGGCAAATGTTACAGGTTGGCTAATCACCATCGCAGAATTACCACAAATGATTACAGAATTATTAGAGCCGTTAATTGAATCCCCAACGTTACTACTTATTGTCATTATGCTTGTAGTTTTTGTTGTCGGAATGGTAATGGATCTTACGCCAACCGTCCTTATCTTAACCCCTGTGCTAATGCCTCTCGTTGAAGAAGCAGGCATTGATCCTGTGTATTTTGGCGTATTGTTTATCTTAAATACCTCTATTGGTTTAATTACACCACCTGTGGGCAATGTATTGAATGTAATTACTGGCGTGTCAAAACTTCCTTTTGACGAGGCGGCCAAAGGTATCTTGCCTTATATGCTAATGATGATTGTCTTATTATTTGCCTTTATTTTTGTTCCATCACTTATTTTGACACCACTTTCGTGGATGCAACCTTAATCAAAATCCAAGGAGATTATTATGAAACTATTTAATTTAAAAACCTTAGCCACATTAGTGACTAGCGCAGTGATGTTGACTTCAACTGCAGTTAATGCTGCAACCACATTACGTTTTGGTTATGAAGCACCGCGTAGTGATACTCAACATATTGCTGCGAAAAAATTTAATGAGCTATTAAAAGAGAAAACAAAAGGTGAATTGAAATTAAGCCTATTTCCTGACAGCACCTTAGGTAATGCGCAAACAATGATTAGCGCAGTGCGTGGCGGTACCATTGATATTGAAATGTCTGGTTCACCAAACTTTACTGGGCTAGAGCCAAAATTAAACGTGATTGATATTCCATTCATCTTTAAAGATCGCGAACACGTTTATAAAGTGCTTGATGGTGAAATTGGACAGGGTTTATTAAAAGACCTTGAAGCACAGGGGCTAAAAGGTTTAGCGTTCTGGGACGTGGGTTTCCGTGCTTTCTCAAACTCAAAACATCCTGTCACGAAACCTGAAGATATTAAAGGGCTAAAAGTGCGTACTAACCAAAATCCGATGTATATTCAGGCCTTTACACTGCTAGGAGCAAACCCAGTACCAATGCCGCTTTCAGAGCTTTATACCGCTCTTGAAACTCGCGCGGTAGATGCACAAGAACATCCAATTGGCATTTTCTGGTCTGCTAAACTTTATGAAGTGCAAAAATATTTGAGCCAAACCAATCACGGTTACACTCCATTAATCGTTGTAATGAATAAAGCAAAATTTGATGGGCTTAGCGCTGAGTTGCAACAAGCTATCTTAGATGCCGCAAAAGAAGCGGGGCAATATCAACGCGACCTTAATGTCAAAAATGAGCAAGAAATCGTAGCTAATTTACGGAAAGCAGGTGTTGAAGTGATTGAGAAGGTTGATACCGCACCGTTCAAAGCCATTATCGAAGCGGATGTGCGTAAATCATTTATCGACAAACACGGTGATCAACTCGTGAAAGAAATTGATGCGTTAGCACAATAATCAAAGTGCGGTCGAAATTTTCGAGATTTTTCGACCGCTTTTTATCTTTGGGAGAGCATAAATGACTTACTATTTAGGCATCGATTGTGGTGGCACTTTTATTAAAGCCGCATTATTTGATGAATTCGGCACGATGTTGGCTTGTGTGCGAGAAAACGTACCACTCATCAGTGAACAAGCAGGGTATGCTGAGCGTGATATGCCGCAGTTATGGCAAATTTGTGCCAAGGTAATCAAGAAAACCATTGAACAAAGTGGAGTATCTGCCACAGAAATTAAAGGTGTAGGAATTTCTGCACAAGGGAAAGGGGCATTCTTGTTAGATCAGCAAAATCAACCTCTTGGGCGTGGAATTCTTTCCTCAGATCAACGTTCACTAGACATCGTCAAACAATGGCAACAAGCAGGTATCCCAGAACAGCTTTATCCAATAACACGCCAAACTTTATGGACTGGACACCCCGTTTCGATTTTACGTTGGCTTAAGGAAAATGAGCCTGAACGTTATGCCAATATCGGTGCCGTGTTGATGTCACACGATTATTTGCGTTTCTGTCTAACTGGGGAGCTATTTTGCGAAGAAACCAATATTTCAGAATCCAATTTATACAATATCAACACCCAGCAATACGATCCTGAATTAGCCAAATTACTTGGCTTGCCGGGGATTACGGAAAAATTTCCGCCGATCGTCAAAGCAAATCAAATTGCTGGTTATGTCAATGAACAAGCAGCACAACTAACCGGATTAGCACAAGGCACCCCCGTAGTGGGCGGGCTGTTTGATGTGGTTTCTACGGCACTTTGTGCGGGTTTAGATGATGAAACGAAATTAAATGTGGTGCTAGGAACTTGGTCTGTAGTGAGTGGGGTAACGGATCATATTGATGATCGCCAAAGCCTTCCATTTGTCTATGGACGCTATGCGCAAGAAGGAAAATTTATTATCCACGAAGCTAGCCCAACATCGGCGGGTAATCTTGAATGGTTTGTAAAAGAGTGGGGAAATCTCAGCTATCAGGCGATCAATGATGGTATTGATGAATTACCTATAACCGAAAGTGCGGTGCTTTTTGTGCCATTTTTATATGGTTCAAATGCAGGGCTAGGAATGAAATCAGGATTCTATGGGATCCAATCCCATCATAACAAAATGCATCTGTTTCAAGCTATCTATGAAGGGGTGTTATTCAGTATGAAGTACCACCTTGATCGAATGTTGCAACGTTTTCCAAATACGCAAGTGTTACGCATTACCGGTGGGCCAGCCAAATCGCAAGTATGGATGCAAATGCTCGCTGATCTCACGGGAATGAAAATTGAAGTTCCAGCCATTGAAGAAACAGGGTGCCTTGGTGCGGCAATGATGGCAATGGAGGGGACTCAAGGGCGTGCAATGCCATTCACTGCGAAACAACAATGCTTTATACCAAATACGCAAAACTTTGCTATTTATCAGAAAAAATATCAGCGTTATCAACAGTTTGTTTCCGCATTACAATCTTTGTTATAAATCAAAGTGCGGTCAAAATTTCACTAATTTTATTAGGAAAACAAAATGAGAAAACACAAATTAGGCATTTATGAAAAAGCCTTACCTAAACATATCAGCTGGCAAGATAGACTTTCCATCGCCAAAGCCTGTGGCTTTGATTTTGTGGAAATCTCCATTGATGAAAGCGATGAACGCCTCAGCCGCTTAGATTGGACAAAAGCACAGCGCCTTGAACTGGTGCAAACTATCATCAATACCGGCGTGACGATTCCCTCTATGTGCCTTTCAGGGCATCGCCGCTTTCCTTTTGGCAGCCACGATGAAGCTACACGCCAAAAAGCCTATGAAATCATGGAAAAAGCGATTCAACTGGCGGTAGATATTGGTATTCGCACCATACAACTGGCAGGCTATGATGTGTATTACGAAGAGCAAGATGAAGGTACGCTTGAGCGCTTTCAGCAAGGAATGGAATGGGCGGTTGAGTTAGCAGCAAGTAATCAAGTAACCCTCTCTATGGAAATTATGGATACGCAATTTATGAGCTCCATTACGCGTTGGAAAAAATGGGATGACATTATTCGCTCCCCTTGGTTTACCGTGTATCCAGACCTCGGCAACCTGTCTGCCTGGAATGACAATGTGGTAGAGGAATTGAAATTAGGCATCGACAAGATTTCTGCGATTCATTTGAAAGATACTTATAAAGTCACAGAAACCTGTGCAGGGCAATTCCGTGATATGCCATTTGGTGAGGGCTGTGTGGATTTTGTGACCTGCTTTAAAACCCTTGCTGAACTTAATTATCGAGGTGCTTTCTTGATTGAAATGTGGACAGAAAAAGCCCAAGAGCCGATTGAAGAAATCATCAAAGCACGCCGTTTTATTGAACAAAAAATGCAAGAAGGAGGCTTCCCATGCTAGCGGAATTACGCGAAAAAGTCTTACAGGCCAACTTGGCTTTACCAAAACACCATCTAGTCACTTTCACTTGGGGAAATGTCAGTGAAATTGACCGCACTTCAGGATTAGTGGCGATTAAACCTTCGGGTGTAGATTATGAAACCATGACCGCCGATGATATTGTGATTGTGGATGTGAATACAGGCGAACGCGTGTGGGGAACGAAAAAACCGTCCTCTGATACCGCAACGCATTTGGAATTATATCGCCAATTTCCTGAAATTGGTGGCATTGTGCATACCCATTCGCGCCACGCCACCATTTGGGCACAAGCAGGGTTAGATTTAATTGCCGCGGGCACCACACACGCCGATTATTTCTATGGCAGTATTCCTTGTACAAGAAAAATGACGCCAGAAGAAATTGCAGGCGAGTATGAACTGGAAACCGGCAAGGTGATTGTCGAAACCTTCCGTAATCGCAAAATTGAGGCGAAAGATGTCCCTGCTGTATTAGTCCATTCCCATGGCCCTTTTGCTTGGGGAACTGACTCAGATAATGCCGTACATAATGCGGTGGTGTTAGAAGAAATTGGTTATATGAATTTATTCAGCCGCCAACTTAACCCGAATTTAACGCCAATGCAGCAAGAATTATTGGATAAACATTATCTCCGTAAACACGGTAAGAATGCGTATTATGGGCAATAAGAAGGGGACAATGATGGCAAAACCTTTATTACAAATCGCACTTGATGCGTTAAATCTAGAAAAAGCACTTATAGATGCTAAGCAAGCAGCCCCTTTTGTAGATGTGATTGAAGTTGGGACGATTTTAGCTTGTGCGGAAGGGATGAGAGCAGTCAAAGTTTTGAGGGCTCTTTACCCTGATCATATTATTGTTTGCGATCTGAAAACCACTGATGGTGGTGCAATTCTTGCTAAAATGGCTTTTGAAGCAGGTGCTGACTGGCTCACAGTCTCTGCTGCCGCACATCCAGCAACTAAGGCAAGCTGTAAGCAAATTGCGGATGAATTTAATGCAGCTCATCCAGCACTTAAAGTGAAAAAAGAAATTCAAATAGAGCTTTATGGTAATTGGACATTAGAAGATGCAAAGCAATGGCTAGCTCTCGGAGTCACCCAGGCGATTTATCATCGTTCAAGAGATGCAGAATTAGCCGGAAAAAGCTGGACAGCAGAGGATCTTCAATTAATGAAACAGCTTTCTTCTCTTGGTTTTGCTGTCTCTATTACTGGTGGAATCGTGCCGCAAGACATTCATCTTTTTAGAGAGATTAACAACGTGAAAGCCTTTATTGCTGGTAGAGCATTAGTCGGAGAAAAAGGCCAAGCAACTGCAGAGGCAATATTGGCAGAAATTGATCATTACTGGTCTTAATGATTGATTTTTATTCTTCACAAGAAACCAAACATCAATGTTTGGTTTCTTTTTGAATCACGATAAAACCTAGAAAAACTAATCAAATTAATTGCTATTTTTTCACAATAAATGGAGTAGAATAGCCCCAATCCCTTTTACATTTGATAACTTTATAATTAGGAGAACAAAAATGTCGAATCGAAAAGAGTTAGCGAATGCTATTCGTTTTTTAAGTATGGATGCGGTGCAGAAAGCCAAATCAGGGCATCCGGGCGCGCCGATGGGAATGGCGGACATTGCCGAAGTATTATGGCGTGATTTTTTAGTGCATAATCCAACCAATCCAAAATGGTCAAACCGCGATAGATTTGTGTTATCAAATGGACACGGTTCAATGTTAATTTACAGCCTTTTACATTTAACGGGCTATGATTTAACCATTTCAGATTTACAACAATTCCGTCAATTACATTCTAAAACCCCTGGCCACCCAGAATATGGCTATGCACCTGGTGTAGAAACCACCACAGGGCCATTAGGTCAGGGTATTACCAATGCGGTAGGAATGGCGATTGCCGAGAAAACTTTAGCGGCACAATTTAACCGCCCAGGCCACGATGTTATCAACCACTACACTTACGCGTTCTTAGGCGATGGTTGTTTAATGGAAGGGATTTCTCACGAAGCTTGCTCATTAGCTGGAACCTTAGGTTTAGGCAAATTAATTGCGTTCTATGACGACAACAATATTTCTATTGATGGTGAAGTGGACGGCTGGTTCACCGATAACACCAAAGAACGTTTTGAAGCCTATAACTGGCAAGTGATTGGTCAAATTGATGGACATAATCCAGAAGCCATTGCGGAAGCCATTAAACAAGCGCAAGCAGAAAAAGCGCGTCCAACCTTGATTATCTGTAAAACTACCATTGGTTTTGGTTCACCAAACAAAGCCGGCTCGCACGACAGCCACGGTGCGCCATTAGGTGATGAAGAAATCGCTTTAACGCGTAAAAATTTAGGTTGGAACTACGCACCGTTTGAAATTCCTACGGAAATTTATGCCCAATGGGACGCCAAAGAAAAAGGCAAACAAGCAGAGCAAGCGTGGAATGAAAAATGGACAGCATATAGCCAAGCCTATCCAGAATTAAGCGCAGAGCTTGAACGCCGTTTAAGTGGTGAATTGCCAGCAAATTGGGCGCAAGAAAGCCAAGCGTTTGTTGAAAAATTACAAGCTAACCCAGCAAGCATTGCAAGCCGCAAAGCATCACAAAATGCCATTGAAGCCTATGCGCCATTACTGCCAGAGTTTTTAGGTGGTTCGGCAGACTTAGCGGGATCAAATTTAACTCTCTGGTCTGGCTCTCGCCCAATTCGTGCAACGGAAAATCAAGATGGAAACTACATTAACTACGGCGTGCGTGAATTTGGTATGTCTGCCATTATGAACGGAATTGCCTTACACGGCGGCTTCATTCCTTATGGCGCAACCTTCTTAATGTTTATGGAATATGCCCATAATGCCGTGAGAATGGCGGCGTTAATGAAACAACGCGTGCTTTTCGTGTACACCCACGATTCTATCGGCTTAGGGGAAGACGGCCCGACACACCAACCAGTGGAGCAAACAGCGTCTTTACGTTTAATTCCAAATTTAGAAACGTGGCGTCCGTGTGACCAAGTGGAATCGGCGGTTGCGTGGAAAGCTGCGATTGAGCGTAAAGATGGCCCGAGTGCGATGATTTTCAGTCGTCAAAATCTTACTCAAATGGACAGAACGCCTGCACAATTGGCTGATGTGGCGCGCGGTGGTTATATCTTAACCGATAGCGAAGGTACACCAGATTTAATCTTCATTGCGACAGGTTCTGAAGTAGAATTAGTGGTGAAAGCGGCGGACCAACTTCGTCAAGAAGGCAAAAAAATCCGTGTGGTATCAATGCCTTCCACTAACGTGTTTGACAAACAAGATGAAGCCTACCGCGAAAGCGTATTACCAAGCAGCGTAACCAAACGTGTTGCAGTTGAAGCGGGCATTAGTGAGTTCTGGTACAAATACGTTGGCTTCGGCGGACGCATTGTGGGAATGAACACCTTTGGTGAATCTGCCCCAGCCGGTGAATTATTCAAACTATTTGGCTTCACCGTAGAAAACGTAGTGGCTAAAGCGAAAGAAATTTTATAATTTTCCACCGCACTTTATGTTGATAAAAACCTTGGGTTTTCGCCCAAGGTTTTTTTGTTTTTGGTAGGATAATAGCATAGAAACAATTTTAATAATATTTTGAAAACTCACTTCGAGCTTTATTTAAAAGAATTCGAATAGTATTAAGTTTTCTATTTTAAACAATTAGTTAAAGCAACCTTGATCTAGCTATCGAATACAACCTATCAATTTTTTTAACTCGGGTTAACAAGTTGCTCAGCTAATTCTAACGCATCGACTGGCCAAAAGCATTCAGGGCGAGGTCGTTTTACAGAAGGAAGATCCATAGAAGGGCGACAGTTTAAAATCGCTGTTAGCCATTGTTCTGGAATGGCTTTAATGCCATAAACTGCTCCCAGTAGTGCGCCACAAATGGCGGCGTTGGTATCCGTATCCCCACCACGCATTACGGTATCAATCACACTGCTTTCAAGACTTTCAGCGTGTTGCAACTGCCATAGCATATTGTGAAAGGCAATGATCACCCAACCCTGTTGAGTAATGTAATCTTTTGGTGGGGCAATCTCTGATTCTTCAATAGCTTGGAGTAATAAATCGTCGACTGCCAACGCCTGAGCCCAATGTTTGATTTTAATAAACAACGTCTTAGCATCGGTATTTTGATTAATGGCTTCGGCGATAGCCATTAGTGCATTTGCTTGTAAGCAAACAGGATTCGGATGAGTCAGTTGAGCATCTTGTATTGCTCAGTCTGCCACGGTTGCCAGTGGATAATTTGCCCTAAAATCCCTAAAGGACTAATGCGCATCAAAGCGCCATTCGCTTGACTATTGGGATTTTTTCTCCCTAACAGCGCAGAAGCAATGGTCATTCCACAATCAAATGGTTGCGAATTAAGCCAAAACAGATAAGCATTTTGCATCGCTTTCGCATTATAAGTACCTGTTTTCACTAAGTAGCGTGCTAGCAATAAAGCCATTTCAGAATCATCTGTCGGTTGACCTGCAATGGTATCCCAAGTGCCGCCATCTTATAATTTGCGAACACCATTGGGGTATTTTTTGCAAATTATTTCTGGCGATAAAAATTCTACCAAACTACCTAGTTCATCACCTGCCAGCTGTCCTAATAAACAGCCTTATGCGCGTTGGATTTTTTCTTGCATTGTTGCTTAAA
>NZ_JBMMGT010000017.1:0-52078 GCF_049366555.1 Avibacterium volantium
ATAATGCAAAAAAAAGGAATATCTGGAGAGTCATTTTTTGATGTATTTTCTGGAACGGCTAATGTAGCAAAATATTTTAAAAAGCTAAATTATAAAGTTATTAGTTGTGATTTAATGTATTACTCTTATGTTTTACAGAAAGCTTATTTAGAAAATAATACAGAGCCCACATTTGAAAAATTATCAGATATAATTGATACATTGAAGCATCAAGATTTTTTTTCAACACCTCTGCAATTAATATTAAGTTACCTTAATAACATAAAGGATAAAAACGGTTTTATTTACAAAAATTATACACCTGGAGGGAGTAAAGAATTAGAACAACCAAGAATGTATTTTACTGATAAAAATGGTAAATTTATAGATAAAGTAAGAGTTAAAATAGAGGATTGGTACAATAATAATTTATTGACGGAACAAGAGTATTTTATTCTTATAGCGTCATTAATTGAAACAGTTTCATTCTATGCAAATATTTCAGGGGTATATGCAGCTTTCCATAAAACATGGGATCGAAGAGCATTAAAATCAATGTATTTAAGAGAGCCTGAGATAATAAAAAACTCTCACATAAATAAATGTTATCAAAATAATTCATTATATTTATTAGATGAAGTTAAAGCTGATATTTTCTATTTAGATCCCCCTTATAATCAGAGACAATATGCACCTAATTATCATCTATTAGAAACAATAGCAAAGTACGATTCACCTGAAATAAGAGGTGTCTCTGGTATGCGTGATTATTCAGAACAAAAATCTAGTTTTTGTAACGAAAAAACAGCACTTGAAGATTTAGAAAAAATTGTAGTAAATGGGAAATATAAACATTTATTACTAAGTTATAACAATGAAGGGATTATGTCTAATGAAAAAATATTAGAGGTATTAAAATCAAATAATAATCATGTTGAAATTTATGATTTTGATTATTTAAGATTTAAAAGTAATAATAATGGATTAAGTAGTCATAAAAAATATGTTAAAGAAAAATTATATATAGTGAGTAAATAATGAGTATTTTATGGATCTTAACTGAAGAAAGACCGAAAGTAGATGTAATTGAGATTATTTTTTCTAGGTTTGCAAAAGAAAAAGGTTTTGGGTTTATTCACTCAGGCTCTACTACAATAATCCCTTTAGTAAAGAATGATCGTTTTACATTTTCTTATCAAGTGTTAGGGATTAATACTCCTCATATTTCTAAAATTATTATTAAAACAGTTTCAGGAAAATCTAGCTTTGTTGATTACTTAATTTATTACCAAAATCAAGAGCCGGGTCCAACAGATCAACCTTTATTCGCTATTGAGGAGACTAAAACTGATGATAGTGAAAGTAGAAATACAGGGGTATTTCAACGCTGTACGAAATTTGTATATATTGATTTATTTTATCCAAATGTAAAGAAAATCATGCTTTATTCATTACAGGTGGAGCAAAAAGAAAAACCTAGTGCAACAAATGTATTTGGAAGTAAATTATTAGCAACTTACGGAGTTGAAATCTTAGGTAAGCATCAAAATGAAGAACAGATGACACCATTTAATTCCATTGATGAGTTAATTGATTTTAAAAATTCAATGCGTAAGCCGCCAAAGGGCAATGTACCTATATTAATTTATAAACTTCAAGATGAAATCAAAATATCAGGGAGATTAATAAAATCAGGTAGTTTATCTCATGATCCTAATATTGGGGCTCTAAGTATGATTTCTGCAGTATTAAGGAAAATGGGGTGGGAAGGGAAAATTACAATTATTGAACATGGTCTAGTTCAAAATAATCTACCTAACTCAAGCTTAAAACCAAATAAATTTATTCAAATTGCTAATAAATTAAATGTTTCATTACAAGGATTAAATATTATTAATCATAATACTTATAATGAGTATTGGAATATTGAAACTAATGGGGAAAAATTAGGGACTATATTTCTTCATATAGCTGTAGATTCTTTTTCTAAAGGATATTCTATTTTTGAGAATCATGCTGGTTGTGAAAAAAGTTACTTTAAGAGAAGTAATGGTGAAGTAGTTCCTTTAGAAAAATATAGTGATAGAACATTATATAAATCAGGTGATAAAACTGCTATTGCTTATATACCTGATCTAATTTTAGTTGATGTTGATTCCTTAGAAATCATAAATATTGAAGGAAAAACTTATGAAAATCGTTTTAAAGGTATTAAAGAATTGAGAAATTATGATTTTATTGAAAAAGAATATATTAAGCCATCATACCCTAAATTTGATATTGTAAGAACAGTTGTTTTATACGGAGGATCGATTTTCGATAATACAACATTAGAAGCAGAAATTGGTTTTTTATTAAACAGAAGTGGGAAAATGATTTTAGGAATTAAAGCTCCTAAACTATTCACAGAGGCAATATCTAACTTATTAGACTATTGGAAGGTAAAATAGGTATTTACCATAAATATTTATATGTAAAAGATCAGACCTAATCTGATAAATCATAATAAAAAGTGAGAGTTTCTTATTTAGAATATGAGTGACAAAATCAATTTAAACAAAAACGAAACTCTCATGTTTTGTTCTAACAGCCCCCTCATTAAACGCAAGACTTGGTTGCTTAATTTAGCTACAGAATTAAGTAACATCTCACAAGCCTGTAAATTGTGGGTATGAAGTGCGATACCTTTTATCGTTATCAATAAGCGGCAGAATAAGGTGGCATTGAATCCTTACTAAATCAAAATTGACGTGAGTCTAACCTCAAAAAACGCCTTGATGAGAAAGATAAGTAAGGCTCTTCTAGCTAATTTCAAACAAAGATTAATCGCATTTGAGAAGTTTGTCACTGAAAAAGGCATTATTTCAAGTAAATCGCAGATTGACCTACCATCTTGGCTATGAAAAATATCAGACTAGAAAAGGCAAAAATGCTTGTAACGGCTAAACGATCACCATTAAGTTGATATGAGTATTAACACTGAGTTTGGAATAGGGGCTGCGGTGGAAATTTTCGATTCTTCACCGCACTTTTTTCGTATCAATAAAATGTTTCCTAGCAGGAAAAACACCTTTTCTAATAATGGGTATTGGCACGTTTTAGCTTGTGGTACAATCCACGCGATTTTTTAACCTTAGGAGAAAATAATGAAAAATTAGCGTTTGCAGGGGCATTATTTGCTTTTGCAGTAACAAGTGCCAGTGCCATTGATGTAGTCAGCAAAGATGGCAAGGTGGATTTTGGTTCACGTTTTGAAGCAACGGTTATTACTAACAATGTTGATGGCGGTTGGGAGATGATCTGGGGGCCGAAAGAGCAACTTTGGCTAATAGAACGTGCAGGTAGAAATATCATGAGCATTGATTCAAAAGCTGGTGAGAAAACCGTGTTGTATCATTTTGCTAATGCTTATGAGAAATTCCCGCATCAAGGCGTGTTAGGGTTAGCCTTAGAGCCAAATTTTGATGCAGGTGAACCTTATGCTTATGCGGCTTATACTTATGTTGATGGTGAGAAAAAATTCGCTCGTATTGTACGCTTAATCTATGATGCGAAAGCCAATAAATTAGGTGATGAGCAAATTGTGATTGACCATATTATCGCAAGCGTGGAGCACAATGCAGGACGCATTAAATTTAGCCCAGATGGCAAACTTTATTACACCACAGGCGATCTGGGTTATAACCAAGGTAAACACGTTTGTGATGAAATTACTTCACAAAAATTGCCAACAGCTGAACAAGTAAAAAATCACGATCACAGTGCTTATAACGGCAAAACCTTGCGTATCAACAAAGACGGTTCAATCCCTGATGATAACCCTGTGATTAAAGGCGTGAAAAGCCACGTTTATACTTATGGACACCGTAATCCACAAGGTTTAGTGTGGGTGGGGAATCACCTTTATAGCACAGAACAAAGCCCATCAAGTGATGATGAATTGAACAAACTTGAAGCGGGTGGAAACTACGGCTGGCCACACGTTGCAGGCTTTAAAGATGATTTAGCCTATGTTTATGCAAATTATTCTGCGGCGGTAAATTGCCCGACAGTGAAATACGATCCGAATGTGATCCCTGAAGGCGTGCCAACGCAAAAAGAAACAGATTATAAAGAGCCAGTGGTTGATCCGGTGAAAACCTTCTTCACCGTGAACAATGACTACAATTACACCAACGCCACTTGTGGTAAATTGGCTTACATTTGCTGGCCAACTATTGCCCCGGGTAATGCGGTATATTATCCAAAAGACGGCGTGATTCCTGAGTTCCGTAATTCATTATTATTAGCAACCTATAAGAGCGGTTCGATTTATCAAGTAAAAATGAATGAAGATGCAAGCAATGTGCAAGGGGATACAGGAAAATATTTCACCAGTGCAAATCGTTATCGCAATGCGTTAGTGAGCCCTGACACCCGCAAAATCTATGTGGTAACAGACAATATGGGGAACGGTCGCCAATTAGATGACACACCAACATCAAAAATGGCAAATCCAGGATCAATTATTGTGTTTGAATATATTGGTCAATAATTCTTCTTTCTAATAGGAAAAGTGCGGTGAAAAATTCAAAAAAATTTCACCGCACTTTTTATCGCATTATTTTTTCCAAATAATATGATATTGACGATCTTCTTCTTGATGAGAAATGAGGAATTTCGCGAAAATATCGTCCATTTCGTCTTGCTCATTGACTAAGCCGATCCAAACTTCGGCATATTCTTCAGGATCAATTAGCACGCCGATTTCTTCTTCCCAATCTTCTGCGGTTTCGACAAATTCTACCGCCCCGCGTTCTTCAAATTGGAGATTAAAAAGCAGAATATCTGCGGGATCAAGATTTTCCCCAGCCATTTCAAGAAAAATATCGTAGGCAATATCAATGGCTGTATCGGGATCGAGTTTTTGTTTTTGTTCTGTCATTGGTTGTCTTATTTAGGTGAAAAGGGTGGGTATCATAACATAAGAATAATGGTGAAAGAAAAAGTGCGGTGATTTTCCACCGCACTTTGTTTTTTGCTCGGTTGGGTTTTAGCCCGTATTACGCATTCCCGCTGCGATACCTGTGATGGTGATCATTAAGGCTTGTTCAACATCAGGATTTGGATTTTCTGGATTTTCACGCAAGCGGCGTAATAATTCCACTTGTAATAAGTTAAGTGGGTCGGTGTAAATATTACGCAGTGCGATAGATTCGGCAATCCAAGGAAGATCAGACATTAATTGATCTTCGTGCGATAAAGACAGAATTGTTTGAATATCCGCTTTTAATTGTTCGCGTAATGATTGCCCTAAGTACCACAATTCAGGTTTCACAAGGTGCTGATCGTAATGCTCTGAAAGCCAGGTGTCGGTTTTGCTGAATACCATTTCCAACATTCCGATACGCGTAGAGAAGAACGGCCATTGTTTACACATTTCTTCGATCACATCACCTTTGCCTTGCTCAATAGTTAAACGTACGGAAGCACCTGCGCCAAGCCACGCTGGGAGCATTAGGCGGTTTTGCATCCAAGCGAAAATCCAAGGAATGGCACGCAAACTTTCTACCCCACCATTTGGATTACGTTTTGCAGGGCGTGAACCTAATGGCAATTTTGACAGCTCTTGCTCTGGCGTTGCAGAACGGAAATAAGGCACGAAATCTTTATCGCCACGCACCACGCCACGGTAAATTTCGCAAGACGTGGTGGAAAGCTCGTCCATCACTTCACGCCACGCGGCTTTTGGCTCTGGTGGTGGTAATAAATTGGCTTCTAAAATTGCGCTAGCGTAAAGATCTAAACTGCCCACAGCTACGGCTGACAAGCCCAATTTAAAGCGGATCATTTCCCCTTGTTCAGTAACACGCAAGCCGTTTTTCAATGAGCGTGGCGGTTGAGAAAGTAGCGCTGCGTGTGCTGGTGCGCCACCACGTCCAATTGTGCCACCACGTCCGTGGAATAAGGTGAGTTCAATGCCGAGTTCTTCACACAAATTCACTAGCTGTTCTTGCGCACGATATTGCGCCCAAGAAGCCGCCATCATTCCTGCGTCTTTGGCACTGTCGGAATAGCCGATCATCACCATTTGTTTGTTGTCAATCACGCCACGATACCAACCGATATTGAATAATTGGCGCATTACTTCTTCAGACGCATCTAAGTCATCAAGGGTTTCAAACAATGGTACAACAGGCAAGTGATAAGGCACGCCCGCTTCTTTCAAGAGTAAATGCACAGCAAGCACGTCAGAAGCCGTGCGCGCCATAGAAATAATGTAGCAAGAAATCACGCCCTCCGGCTGTTCTGCGATCACTTTACAGGTATCTAACACTTCTTGCGTTTCTGCTGAAGGTTGCCAATCACGCGGTAACAATGGGCGGCGTGAGCTTAATTCACGGATTAAGAACGCTTGTTTGTCATCTTCTGTCCATTGTGAATAATCGCCTAAACCGATATAACGGGTGATTTCTGCAATGGCATCGCTATGACGTGTGCTTTCTTGGCGAATATCAAGGCGAGAAAGGGATAAACCAAAGCAACGGATACGGCGTAAGCAATCAAGTAGCGCGCCGTTAGCGATAATGCGCATTCCGCATTGATGCAGGGATTGGTAACAATCGTAAAGGGGTTCCCAAAGCTGTTCATCATCAGTGAGCAGTTCTTGCTGATCCACAACAGGGGTTCTACCCTCTAATAAATCGCCATAATACGCCACGGTTTTGATCAATTTGCTACGCAAGCCTTTCACCACAAAACGATATGGCTCTAGGTGATCGCCATATTTAGCACGAAATTCAGGTGTGCATTCAATCACCGAAAGTTCATCGGCGAGTAATTTGATGTCTTCTAAGAAAAGTTCCGCTGCTTTCCAACGATTCATCAACAACACTTGGCGCGTGGTTTGCGCGGTAACAAATGGGTTTCCATCACGGTCGCCGCCCATCCAAGAAGAAAAACGCACTGGAGCAAGATCTACTGGCAGCTGCACCGCAAAGTTTTTCTCTAAATGGAAGTTAAATAAACGGCAGAATTCTGGCACAGCTTTCCATAAACTGTTTTCAATCACCGCCATTCCTGCTTTGGCTTCATCAACAGGCGTAGGACGTTGAGTACGAATTTCATTGGTATGCCAAGCAAGGGCTATCAGCTGCATTAAGCGGCGTTTCAGTTTGGTTGTTTCCGTTTCGGTTAAATCATCGTGTTCCAAACGGCTTAAACAGCGGTTGATTTCAACGTGTTTATGCCCGAGTGAACGGCGTGTTACCTCTGTTGGGTGAGCGGTAAGCACCAGCTCAATAATCAATTTCTGTACCGCATCAAGCACTTTTTCTGTTGGCACATTTTGCGCTTTTAAGCGTTGAAAGAGCGCTTCTAAGGTACGGTCGGAAGATTCTTGGTCAATATGCTGACGGGAAATGGTTTGATATTGCTCAGCAATATTGGTGAGGTTTAAGAAGTGGCTGAAAGCACGCGCTACAGGAATGATATTTTCATCGGAAATCGTGGCTAGTATTTCAAGCAATTGTTCACGGGATTTTTCATCACCTGCACGGGAATTTCTTGATAATACGCGAATTTTTTCAATTAAATCAAGAATTTCACTGCCTTGCGCATCACTGATGGTTTCCCCTAAGAAATGCCCAAGCATATTGATGTTGTTACGCAGCGTTGTGTATTGTTGGATCATAAGCACCTCACAAAAAAGTAAATTCGTTTTCTGAGATAGATATAATCAAAAATAGGGAGAAAGGTCAATTATTTAAAAGATAAAAAATAATATAAATCAAAAGTGCGGTGGTTTTTCTATAAATTTTTCTAGCTTTTTTATATAAAATCTAAATAAGTTGCAAATTTGTTAAAAAATAGAAATAAAAATGCCCGCACTTAACGGGCATTGTACTGAGCGGATAAATTGGCGTTAATTACATTTTTTCACCGAGCTACGGATCACCAATTCAGGGTGCATTTCAATAATTTCGTGCTGGCCTGATTTCTCACTAATACGTTGGAACAATAAGTTCACCGCTTGTGCGCCTAAACGCGATTTAGACTGGTGTATCGTAGTGAGTGGCGGCGAATAAAAACGTGAGGCGTGGATATTATCGTAGCCAATAATGGAAATATCATCAGGCACTTTCAGCCCTTTTTCGCCAATGGCAGAAATTGCGCCCAGCGCCATTACATCATTACAGCAAAACACGGCTGTTGGCAGTTCATCTTGCCTTAAGATTTTATTCATACATTCATAGCCGTCTTCTGGCTCAAAAAAGCCCTCCATCACCCAGTTAGGATTGATGGGCAAGTTGGCGTCTTCCATTGCTTTAACAAAGCCCTCATAGCGTGTTTTGGCGGTGGTTTTAATTAATTCTCCCGCGATAATACCAATGGCTTTATGTCCGTTATCAATCAAATATTTGGTTGCCATATAACCGCCCTCAAAGCTGTTATCTTGAATAATATCAGTGTTTTGATTATTCGGTCCCCAATCCATTACCACCATTGGAATATCCGTGAAATTCGCCAATAGATCAAGAGAATCTTGCGTATATTCTGCACACATCACCAATACGCCGTCCACGCGTTTTTTGGCGAGCATTTCTAAGTGATTTTTTATTTTTTCAGGCTCATTTTGTGTGTTACATAAAAATAAAGAATAGCCTTGGCGATAACAATGCTCTTCTACTGCGTGAATAATTTCCGCAAAATAAGGGGCTTCACTGGTGGTAACGATCATTCCAATGGATTTTGTGGTATTAACTTTCAAACTTCTCGCTACTGCACTTGGTGAATAATTGAGCGCTTGAATGGCGTCACGTACTTGCTTTTCTGTTTCAGGTGCAACAAAGCGGGTTTTATTGATCACGTGGGATACGGTGGTGGTGGACACGCCCGCCATTTTTGCCACATCTTTAATTGTTGCCATAGTTCCTCCAAAAAAATTTTGGCTATTATAAGGGGCGAAATGGAATTGTTAAGGTTTATTGTGAAAAAATTTGCGCTGTATCACAGCTTTTTCAACGTTAGTTAAGAAATTTTCTTTTTTTCGTAATTTTGCTATAATTCTGACAAGTTTTATCAACTTTTAGGAGTAAATTATGGGTACATTTGGCTATGCAATGATGATGGTTATTCTTTCTTTAGGCGTTATTCTTACCCTCGCCTCATCAATTTTTTAACAAAAAAATAGCGATTTAAAATTAAAATCTCGCCAAAAGAAGCTAAGTTTATTGAAACTTAGCTTTTTTATATTCATTATTTTAGTAAGGCTATAAAATAAAAATAAACCCTACTTAAGTAGGGTTTATTTAGTTCCTAAATTAAAATAATACTAAACAAATAGAAAATTAGAGTTTATCTGCGTTTTGTTTAAGGTATTTTGCTACACCTTCTGGGCTATCTTTCATCCCTTCTTTACCTTTTTCCCATTGAGCTGGGCAAACTTCACCGTGCTCTTCGTGGAATTGTAACGCATCTACCATACGGATCATTTCGTCAATGTTACGACCAAGTGGAAGATCGTTTACAACTTGGTGACGAACCACGCCATCTTTGTCGATTAAGAACGAAGCACGAAGTGCAACACCAGCTTCTGGGTGTTCGATACCGTAAGCTTGTGCGATGTCGTGTTTAACGTCTGCTACCATTGCGAATTGAACTTCACCGATACCACCGGCATCAACAGAAGTTTTACGCCACGCATTGTGAGTGAATTGAGAGTCGATAGACACACCAACTACTTCAACACCGCGATTTTTGAATTCTTGATAACGGTGATCGAATGCGATGATTTCAGATGGACATACGAAAGTAAAATCTAAAGGCCAGAAGAAGATAACAGCTGGTTTACCTTTGATGTGTTCTTTTAAGTTAAAGTTATCAACGATTTCACCGTTGCCTAATACTGCTGATGCAGTAAAATCTGGTGCTTGACGAGTTACTAATACCATAGTACAAATCTCCTATAAAAAATTGATGATAGATATGCTTAAATAACAATAAGCGTAAATCGGCAAATATTCTAAAGAAAAGCACCGCACTTGAATAGCTGTTTTTATCTATTAAATTGATTATTTTTACCTAAATTTAATAAAAGTAAGGAAAATTTATGAAAGCAAATACTACATCAAACACCACTTTTGTCCACGCTGGACGTAAAAAGAGAATGACGCAAGGTAGCGTCAATCCTGTGATTCAGCGAGCTTCTTCGCTGGTTTTTGATTGCCTTGCAGACAAAAAAGAAGCGGGCAAAAATCTCACCAAAGGGGCATTATATTATGGCCGCCGTGGCACGCTCACTCATTTTGCTTTGCAAGATTTAATGTGTGAATTAGAAGGCGGCGCGGGTTGTTATCTTTACCCTTGTGGCGCCGCGGCAGTAACCAATGCGATTCTTTCTTTTGTCGCCACAGGGGATCATATTTTGATGACAGGGGCGGCTTATGAGCCAACTCAAGTATTCTGTAATGTCATTTTGCAAAAAATGGGCGTGAGTACCACTTATTATGATCCGCTTATAGGCGCAGAAATTGCCAATTTAATGCAGCCCAATACCAAAGTGGTGTTTTTAGAATCACCGAGCTCACTCACAATGGAAGTGCCTGATATTCCTGCGATTGTCAAAGCCGTGCGTGCGGTGAATCCTGACGTGGTGATTATGATTGATAACACTTGGGCGGCTGGCGTATTGTTCAAGGCATTGGAACACGGTATTGATATTTCGATCCAAGCAGGCACGAAATATTTAGTCGGCCATTCCGATGCAATGATTGGTACGGCGGTGTCTAACGCCCGTTGTTGGGATAAATTACGCGAACATTCTTATTTAATGGGGCAAATGGTAGATGCGGATACCGCTTATATGACTGCGCGCGGTATTCGTACCTTAGCGGTTCGCCTTAAACAACATCAAGAAAATAGCATAAAAGTGGCGCAATGGCTGGCTCAACAGCCTGAAGTCAAGGCCGTGTATCACCCCGCCCTGCCAAGCTGCCCAGGACACGAAAACTTTAAGCGTGATTTCACGGGCGCAAGTGGGTTGTTTTCTTTTGAATTAAACGAAAAATTAACTCAAGAACAATTAGAACGTTTTATGGATCATTTTGAGCTCTTCTCAATGGCCTATTCTTGGGGTGGATTTGAATCTTTAATTCTGTATAACCAACCGGAAGAAATCGCCAAAATTCGTCCAAATATTGCACGCAAGCTCACTGGCACATTAATTCGTGTACATATTGGTTTTGAAGAAGTTGAAGATTTAATCGCCGATCTGAAAGCAGGCTTTGAACGATTGAAAGGCTAAACTTGAAAGGCTAAGGGCTAAAAGCACAGACCCCACCTAAAAAGTGGGGTCGTTTTTTGACTAAAAATTAATTTTCTTTTTTCAGTTTAATTTCTTGCACCCATTTATTCACTAAACGTTTCCCTTCTTCTGCTGAGCCAAAACGCTCGAAGTCAATATTAATCGGTTTTAAGGTTTTTGGATCAACGGATTTTGGTGAGGCTTCGGCATTCACATTGGTTGGAATTTGATATACCCCTGTTTCACGCCACGGCAGCTCTTGCGCTTCTTTAGATAATGCCCAATCCACAAATAATTTCGCATTATCTAAGTTTCTCGCACCTTTAATAATGCTCAATCCACCAAGGGAATAACTATCGCCCTCGCAAGGCAAAATAGCTTCCACTGGCGCACCATTTTCTTTCTCCGTAGCATAACTATGCACAAAACCCACGCTTACCGCACTTTCACCGCGAGATAGATTGCTGGTTACTTGCGCACTTTTCATATATTGCGATACATTCGCATCAAGCTGTTTTAAATATTCAAAGGCTTTTTCTTCCCCTAAAAGCTCAATGAGCGTAACAATGGCCGTGTAAGTTGTGCCTGAAAGCTGTGGATCAGGGATTTGAATTTGCCCTTTTAAGCGTGGATCGAGCAAATCTTTCCAACATTTTGGATACTCTTTAATACCGAGTTCAGCAAATTTTTCCGTATTCACGCCAAAGCCGAGAACAAGCATATATAAAATAGACGTAAATTCGCCTTTTTTATCTAACAAGACTTTAAATTGTGGCATTGTTTCCGCTTGTTTTGGTGAGCGATAGGGGCTAAGCAAGCCAAGATCTGCCGCCTGATGATGCAATTCGATTGTGCCGCCATACCACACGTCCGCTTGCGGATTATTTTGTTCCGCTTTTAACTTGGATAAGGTTGCGCCTGTGCTGTTACGCACAAACTGGGTTTGCACATTGTATTTTTTACTAAAGGCTTGCGTGATTTTTTCACAAGTTGAGCTTTGCACACTACAATATACCGTCAGCCTGCCTTCCGCCTGCGCAGGATTGGCAAACAATGCACTCGCCCCCAAGCAAAGTGCGGTGAAAATTTTGCTAAAATTTTTATTTAGAACGTTCATCATCATTCCTACTTTTTTCCTTTCACATCTATGATAAACACTTCCGATTGCGATCCCAATCGCATTGGGATTCCCCAAAAACCATAACCTGAAGTTACGAAAAAATGTCCGTTGCCAATTTTCTCATAACCATAATCTAAACGATATAACACTTTTGTGATCAAACTTGCAGGAAACACTTGCCCTTTGTGCGCGTGGCCTGAAACTTGAATATCGATCGGTAAGGAGGAATGCTCCATAATTTCTGTTGGGCGATGATCTAACAGAAAAATCGGTAGCTCCCCTTTTGTTTTATCATTAGTTTTATCAAGTGCGGCTAAAATTTGCTTAGTTTTTGGCCGCGCTTTGAATAAATCATCATTGCGTCCAATCAGCACAAAACGGTTATCCACTTCTAGCGCTTGATCCATCAGAACCGTAATGCCCGCCTTGCGAATTTCTTTGGCAATGGCTTGTTGCTGACCAAAGAAATCGTGGTTGCCTAAGGTGGCATAAACCCCAAGGGGCGCACGCAGTTTCGCAAGATGTGGCTGCATTTTTTCTGCTACATAAGCGCGAATATTATCGTCCATAATATCTCCCGGCAGCAAAATAATATCCACCTTTTGTTCATTCATTATTTCAGCCAGTTGATCTAATTGTTTCCCACCAAATAAACGCCCAAGGTGAAAATCACTTGCCATTCCAATGCGCAGTGGCTTGAAAGGCTTATCTAGCGTGATTTCATAATGAATCACCTGTGGCGTGTAAGCATTATACACACTCAAACCAATCAAACTGGCTAAACCAAGGGGATAAAACCAAGCTAAAGTGCGGTGTAATTTTTGCTTAAATTTTTGTTTTCTAAAAATAAAGTAAATCGCCACGCACACCAAACTGACAAAACTGGCAAAGAGCAAAAAGGCTAAAATAAATGCACTGGTGCGGAACATTGGATAAATGCGCGACACAGTGAGCAAAATAATACTGTTTGCGCCGAGATAAGTAATAAGGGTTAAAATTTTACGACAAACAGGACTGGTATTTTGCAAATAAAGCCAAGATAGCGTGCGGTTAAAAATATAAATGAAGAATTGTAAAAAAATAATACAAATTGCGAAAATAATTTGGTATCGCATTACGAACAGCTTTCCTAAAATAAAAAAATCATAAAGAGCGGTTATTTTTAACCGCACTTTATATTTTGTCAATGGAAAAGCTTAGTCGAGCTTAATTTCTTCAATCCAACGCTTAATCAAGCGCTTGCCCTCTTCGTCTGAACCAAAGCGTTCAAAATCAAAGTCAATGAGTTTTAAGGTTTTTGGATCAGTGGAATTTGGTGAGGCTTTGGCGTGAATATTGGTTGGAATTTGATACATTTTTTCTTCGCGCCACGCAATTTCTTGCGCTTCAGGCGTTAATGCCCAATCCATAAATAATTTTGCATTTTGTAAATTTCTTGCCCCTTTCAAAATGCTGATGCCGCCAAGGGAATAGCTGTCGCCTTCGCAAGGTAAAATGGCTTCCACAGGCGCACCATTTTCTTTCTCGGTTTGATAACCATTAATAAAACCAATGGTTACCGCCGCATCACCACGAGAGAGATTGGATTTCTCTGTACCACTTTTAGCATATTGAGAAATATTTTTATCTAAGGCTTTCAAATAGCGGAAGGCTTCTTCTTCACCGAATAACTGCACTAGCGTTGCGATAAAGGTATAGCCCGTGCCAGTATTGCGCGGATCAGGCATTTGAATTTGATCTTTAAATTTTGGATCGGTTAAATCTTTCCAGCATTTTGGATAGTCTTTAATGCCTAATTGTTTGAATTTTTCCGTGTTTACGCCAATGCCTAACACAATAATGTAACCAATGGAGGTCACATCGCCGTGTTTGTCGAGCAGGGCTTTAAATTGTGGCATAGTTTCCGCTTGCAATGGTGAACGATAAGGCTCGAGTAAGCCTAATTGTGCGGCTTGAAAGTGTGGCTCAATTGTGCCGCCGTACCAAATATCCGCCTGTGGCAAGGCTTGCTCCGCTTTGATTTTAGCAAGGGTTGCGCCCGTGCTGTTACGCACAAATTTGGTGTCCACGTTATATTTCTTGGCAAAAACTTTCGCCATTTTTTCGCAGACGGAATGTTGCACACTGCAATAAACCGTTAATCGCCCTTCAGCTTGCGCATTGTGGCTGAATAAAAATAGGCTGCCTGCAACATAAATAGGTAGAAGCGATTTGGCTAAAAATGATGAGAAAAACGTCTTAAATTGCATTGTCATTTCCTTATTAACAAATGATTAAAAAGTGATATTGACGAGCAAGAAAGAAATTAGAAAGGTAAAGCAGAAAATTCCGCAAAATAAAGGCGTTTGCAAGAATATGATCTAATTAGTTTCCTACGTCAGCATTAACTGAATCAGGTTCACGGGTATTATCTCAGCTTGTTTGGATATTCCATCAAGCACCCCGACTAATTCTCGTTTAGTATAGAAAGGGCAGGCTAGGGCTGTCAATGAGAAAAAGGTCAAATGGCATTAATTAATGATGAAAAGATTTAATAAAAATAATGAAAAAAATTACCGCACTTTGCTTTTCATTTAGGAAAGAAAATAACTGCATTTTTATTTTTAATAAACAGAGAAAAAAGAAAAGTGCGGTGAAATTTTTTGAATTTTTCACCGCACTTTGTGATAGGCGTTATTAAGCTGGTGCTTGGAAGATTACTTGATCGGCTTTTTGTGTATATTGATTAAGTTGATCAAAATTCATATAGCGATAAGTGTCATCTTTGTCCTGTTGTAAATCCGCCACATAGGCTTGGTATTCTTCTGGCGTTGGCAGTTTGCCGAGTAAGGCTGCTACGGCGGCGAGTTCTGCGGAAGCCAAATACACATTTGCGCCTTGTCCTAAGCGGTTCGGGAAGTTACGGGTGGAGGTGGACACCACGGTGGCGTTGTTTGCCACGCGCGCTTGGTTACCCATACAAAGTGAACAACCTGGGATTTCAATACGCGCGCCACTTTTACCGTAAATGCTGTAATAGCCTTCTTCTGTTAATAGGCTGGCGTCCATTTTAGTTGGAGGCGCAAGCCATAGACGGGTTGGAATCACATCTTTGAATTTAGCTAATAATTTTCCAGCGGCACGGAAATGCCCAATATTGGTCATACAAGAGCCGATAAACACTTCGTCAATTTTATCCCCTTGCACTTCAGAAAGCAGGCGAGCGTCATCAGGATCATTTGGCGCACATAAAATTGGTTCTTTGATTTCGTTGAGATCGATTTCGATCACCGCGGCATATTCTGCATCAGGATCAGCGCTGAGCAATTCTGGGTTTTCTAACCATTTTTCCATTGCTTTGATACGGCGTTCAAGGGTGCGTGCATCGCCATAGCCTTCTGCAATCATCCATTTGAGCAACACGATATTAGAATTGAGATATTCAATGATCGGTTCTTTATCTAATTTGATGGTACAAGCCGCCGCAGAGCGTTCAGCAGAGGCATCAGAAAGTTCAAAGGCTTGTTCCACTTTAAGGTGTTCTAGACCTTCAATTTCTAAAATACGGCCTGAGAAAATATTTTTCTTGCCTTGTTTTTCTACGGTGAGTAAGCCTTGTTGGATCGCATAATAAGGAATAGCGTGTACTAAATCACGCAAGGTGATCCCCGGTTGCATTTCCCCTTTGAAACGCACTAGCACGCTTTCAGGCATATCCAACGGCATTACGCCTGTGGCAGCGGCGAACGCCACCAAACCTGACCCCGCAGGGAAAGAGATACCAATCGGGAAGCGTGTGTGCGAATCGCCGCCAGTGCCTACGGTATCAGGCAATAACATACGGTTGAGCCAAGAGTGGATCACGCCGTCCCCTGGGCGCAGGGAAACACCGCCACGGTTCATAATAAAATCAGGCAGGGTGTGGTGGGTAACAACGTCCACAGGTTTTGGATAGGCAGCCGTATGACAGAAGGATTGCATTACTAGATCTGATGAGAAACCTAGACAGGCGAGATCTTTTAGCTCATCACGAGTCATTGGGCCGGTGGTATCTTGCGAGCCGACTGAAGTCATTCTTGGTTCGCAATATTGCCCCGGGCGAATGCCCTCTACACCACAAGCGCGGCCGACCATTTTTTGTGCAAGGGTAAAGCCTTTGTGGTTATCCGCCACCGCTTGTGGTTTCGTGAACACATCATTATCAGGTAAGCCAAGGGATTGACGCGCTTTATGGGTTAGCCCACGTCCGATAATTAATGGAATACGTCCGCCTGCGCGTACTTCATCTAATAACACATTGGTTTTTAAGCGAAATTCAGCCAAAACTTCATCGCTATCGTGTTTACAGATTTTGCCTTGGTATGGGTAAATATCAATCACATCGCCCATATTGAGCTTGCTGACATCTACTTCAATTGGCAATGCCCCCGCGTCTTCTAAGGTGTTGAAGAAAATAGGAGCAATTTTTCCGCCTAATACCACGCCGCCTGCACGTTTATTCGGAATGTAAGGAATATCTTCCCCCATAAACCATAGCACCGAGTTAGTGGCGGATTTGCGTGATGAACCTGTGCCGACCACATCGCCCACATAAGCGAGCGGATAGCCTTTTTCTTTTAACGCATTAATTTGTTGAATTGGCCCAATATTACCTACATCATCAGGTTGAATGCCTTCTCGTTCATTTTTCAGCATTGCTAAGGCGTGCAAAGGAATATCAGGGCGCGACCACGCATCTTGCGCAGGGGAAAGATCGTCCGTGTTGGTTTCGCCCGACACTTTAAATACGGTAACGGTGATCTTTTCATCTAATTTTGGACGTGATAAATACCAGTCTGCATTCGCCCAAGATTCAAGAATTTGTTGCGCGTAAGGATTGCCTTGTTTGGCACGTTGTTCTACATCGTAGAAATTATCGAACATTAAAAGGGTGGAAGAAAGGGCGCTGACGGCATAAGGGGCAAGGGCTTCATTATCAAGGGCTTGCAGCAAGGGTTCTATATTATAACCACCTTGCATTGTGCCCAAAATTTGCACCGCACTTTCTGGGCTAATTAATGGAGAATGTGCCGTTCCATTGACAATGGCAGCAAGGAAGGACGCTTTGACATAGGCTGCTTCGTCCACCCCTGCTGGCACGCGGGTTTTAAAAAGCTCAAGGAGATAATCGGCTTGCTCAGCAGGGGGATTTTTTAATAATTCGATAAGCTGTGCGGTTTGTTCGGCATCTAATGGTTTTGGTACAACACCTTGTGCCGCACGTTCATCAATATGTTTTTGGTAATTTTGTAGAAAGTTTGACATTGTGTTTCCTCTTATTGCTTTTATCGTTAGGGGTAGCACTTTTCTTGCTTTCACTTTCTTGCGTTAAACAAGAAAAGTGCGGTGTTTTTTGAGAGAATTTTTGCGATTTTTTGCTTAGAAAACTTTCTTAAATGGCTTAATCATCACCTCGCCATAAACGCCAGCTTCCACATAAGGATCTTGGCTTGCCCATTGTTGTGCCGCTTCAAGGCTGTCAAATTGGGCGATTACTGTTGAGCCAGTAAATCCAGCTTCACCGGGATTTTCGTCATCAATGGCAGGATTTGGGCCTGCGGTTAAAAGGCGGTTTTCTGCTTGTAATTGTTTTAAACGTGCAAGATGCTGTTCACGCACGGCAAGGCGTTGAGCAAGGGTATTGGGTTTGTCTTGAGCAAAAATAACGTAATACATAGTTTCTCCTTTCTTAGGCTTCATCAATTAACGCAAGGGCTTTTTCTAGCTCTGGGTTATTTTCTCTTGGAACTGCACGCGGTCGGCCGTTGCTATCTACTGCAACAAAGCTGAATACGGCTTCGGTTACGCAATAACGTTCACCAATGGGTTCGCTGGATACTTTTTTCGCCCACACTTCAATTTTAATTTGCAATGAAGTGCGTCCCACTTTCACGCAGCGGCCGTAGCAACATACCACATCGCCCACAGAAATCGGGCGGATAAAGGTCATACTATCCACCGCCACGGTAACCACACGGCCGTGCGCAATTTCTTTGGCTAAAATTGCACCGCCCATATCCATTTGCGACATAATCCAACCACCGAAAATATCGCCGTTGGCATTGGTATCAGAAGGCATCGCAAGGGTGCGTAATAACAATGTGCCTTGTGATTGGCGACCCGTTTTGGTTTCAATAAATGCAGACATAATGTTTTCCTATTGTTCTTTATTCTCTGTTTTTGGAAGATAACGATAAATATAAACGCCTGTTGCGACTGTTGCAACAAGGCTAAGTCCAATAATGCCGAAGGTTTTGAAATCCACCCAAAGATCATCGGAAAAATATTGGCTGATGATGATATTTAGGATCATACAAAACAGAAAAAATCCTGCCCAGCCTAGATTTAATTTATTCCAAACGGCATCAGGCAACTGAATTTCTTTACCTAATAATTGCTGAATGAGCGGTTTCTTAAAAATCACTTGGCTGATAATTAATGCTAAGGCAAACAAGGCATAAACTACCGTTACTTTCCATTTTAAAAATTCTAATTCGTTGAAATAAGCGGATAAAGCGCCAAAAAAAACCACCGCACTTCCCATAATGAGCTGTTGTTTTTCAATTTTGCCGTATTTCAGTTTTAGTACCACAAGCTGAATGATTGTCGCAATAATCAAGGCGATGGCCGCTTCACGAATACCAACCAGTTTATAAACAGCAAAAAAAACTAAGAGCGGTATAAATTCTAAAATTTGTTTCATTATTGTTGATCCTTGCGCATAAATAAGGTGTAAAAGCGATAAGTGAAAAGTAACGAAAACACGCCAACCACAGCGCTTAAAAATAACATTACCACATCAAAAACTAGATTATCGCTTAATGAAGAAATGCGTCTTACCACAAATGGCAGCACCACATAAATTAACAAACAATAAATAAACAACGGCGCAGCGCGTTTCGCGCCACTTAGCCAGCTATTTTTCAAGGCTTGCATAATACTTACGGGCTGAATCAGATATTCCGTGGAAGCTAAACTTAAACGTACAAAAATAAAAAAGCCGAGTAACATCGCCACCAAAGAGAGGATTGAAGGGGATTGCCCTTGCAAAATGGCAAACAGACTTTCTACCAAGCCGATCATTAAGGGAATAAACCCAATCACACTCACTGCCACCACGCCTGCAAAACGTTGTAAAGTTAACACCGCACTTTGGTTTAAGGGATTTTGATTTAACGGATTTTGTTGTTGAGTGCTAATGCGGTGAAAGGTGAGAATCCCCCAAGAAGAAATAAATAGGCTAACTAACTGTTGTGCCACACCAATTACCAAAAATTCTGCGCTGATATTGCTTGGCAAAGGCAGATTTTGTCCATTTGCTTGGCTGATTTCAGGCATCGGCACGACCGCGCTTAAAAGAAAATAGAAGATTAACGAGCTAATCAAAAAGAAAAAGATAAATTGCTGAGTAATCTTTTTTTGATTACGCATAAAATTCCAACAATCTTGAAAAATTTGAGTAAAATTAATGTTCATTAGTTTGCTTCCAGTTAAAAATCATTGCGACATTATACAATAACTCTTTTTTTGTTGCTTTTGGTTTGCTAAAAATCCCACATCGCAATGTAATCCTTTAAAATGTTCGCACTATTGCGCATTCAACATATTTTATCTAAAAGAGAGGAGCGATATTATGCGTTAATTGTCCTTATTGTTAAACAAAATGAAAAGTGCGGGAAATAAATTTTTCAAATTTTTTAACAAATTTTTAAAAACTTTGAACTTCATCACAAAACGATTCCTTTTCAATGGCAAAAATTGGCGAAATACGCATCAATGGTTAGGAGATAAAGCATCCGCGCATTCTTTGATTGAAATTCCTTGTTATTCCTCTTATAGTAGCTAATGTTAAATTCTTGTTACATTATATAAGAGGTGTCAAATGTCAATAACGCATTTAATTACTCAATTAACGCAAATTGTTAGCCCTAAATATGTGATTACCGATCCGCTAAAAGCCGAAGAATACACCACAGGCTATCGTTTCGGGCAAGGAAAAGTGCTAGCAGTGGTGCGTCCGGGATCATTATTAGAATATTGGCAAGTGTTAAAAGCTTGTGTCGCAGCTGATGTGATCGTGATTTCACAAGCGGCAAATACAGGGCTGACGGGCGGTTCAACCCCTGCGGGAAATGATTATGAGCGTGATATTGTGCTTATCAATACAATGCGAATGACAGGGATTCAGCCGATAAATAATGCAGAGCAAGTGGTATGTTTTGCTGGTTCGCGTTTAAACGATTTGGAATCATTGCTGAAAGAATACAAACGTGAGCCGCATTCTGTTATCGGTTCATCTTGTATCGGCGCTTCGGTGATTGGTGGAATTTGTAATAATTCAGGTGGAGCCTTGGTGCAACGTGGGCCAGCTTATACGGAAATGGCATTGTACGCACAGTTAGATGAGAACGGCGAATTGCACCTAATCAACAATCTTGGTATTGATTTAGGCGATAGCCCAGAAGAAATTCTGACTAACTTGCAAGAAGGGCGTTATCAGCGTAAAGACATTCATCTTGATTGCGGTAAAGGACACGATCACGATTATTGCCATCACGTTCGCCAAATTGATGCAGACACACCTGCACGTTTTAATGCGGATCCGAATCGTCATTATGAAGCGTCAGGCAGTGCAGGAAAATTGGGCGTGTTTGCTGTGCGTTTGGATACCTTCCCGCAAGATAAAGAAAGTGCGGTGTTTTATATCGGCACAAATGATACACAGGTTTTAACTGACATTCGCCGTCATATTTTGGCTGAATTTAGCAGTTTGCCTGTATCGGGTGAATATATTCATCGTGATGCCTTTGATATTGCCGCTGAATATGGAAAAGATACTTTCTGGGTGATTAAACGTTTTGGTACGCACCGTTTACCAAAATTATTTGCACTCAAAGCCAAAGCCGATCGCCTAATGAAAAAATTCGCTTTTTTACCAAATCATCTCAGCGACAAAGCGTTGCAATTTGTTTCTAAATTATTGCCGCAACATTTGCCACAAAGTTTGAGAGATTATCGTGATCAATATGAACATCACTTAATCTTAAAAATGGGTGGGGAAGGCGTGAAAGAAGCAAGAGAATATTTGCAAAGCCTATTTGCAGATAAATCCAAAGGGGCATATTTTGAATGTAGCCCAGAAGAAACCCAAGCTGCAATGTTGCATCGCTTTGCTGTGGCTTCTGCAGCCATTCGTTATCGTGCCATTCACGAACCTGAAGTGGAAGAAATCGTGGCATTGGATATTGCTTTACGCCGTAACGATCAAGATTGGTTTGAGAAATTGCCTGCCGAGTTAGAAAATAAATTAATTCATAAACTCTATTACGGACATTTTATGTGCTATGTGTTCCACCAAGATTATTTAGTCAAAAAAGGCTACGATTGGGAAGAAATCGAACACGAAATGTTAGCCTTGCTTGATAAGCGCGGCGCGCAATATCCAGCAGAACATAACGTAGGGCATTTGTATGAAGCGAAACCAGAATTGAAAGCGTTCTACCAAAAATTAGATCCAACCAATAGCTTCAACCCAGGCATTGGTAAAACTTCTAAGAAGAAACACTGGGCTTAATTATGGTTTGAGTGAAAAACGAAAGTGCGGTCCAATTTTTAGAAAAATTTAGCAAAATGCCTAGACATTCATCTAGGCATTTTTTCTATATTTTCTTCTTAATTAATTCCGCCATCATTTCAATATGGGCGGGTTCTGCGTTAAGGGCAGGGATATATTGGAAAGATTTTCCTCCGTTATGCAGGAAAATGTCGCGGTTTTCTACTTCAATTTCTTCCAACGTTTCTAAACAATCGGCAGAGAAACCAGGGCAGATGACGGCGATTTTTTCAATGCCTTGGTTTTTTGTGGCATTTTGTAAAAAATGATCCGTATAAGGCTGCAGCCATTCTTCACGACCGAAACGGGATTGAAAGCAAAGTTGCCATTGGTTTTCTTTTAATCCAAGGCGATCTACCACTGCGATGGTGGTTTGTTTACAATGCTCGCGATAATAATCCCCTTCTTGCTCATAACGTAATGGAATACCGTGATAAGAAAAGAGCAGAAATTCATCGGGTTTCATTTTAGCTTTGATGGATTGCACGAGTGCATCAATATATTGTTCATCAAGATGATAAGAATGGATAAACTCAAACGGCACTAGCCTACGAATGGATTTTAATGATTGGGCAAAGCAATCCAATACTGCTGCCGTTGTGGTGCTGCTGTATTGCGGATAAAGCGGTAGCACAATGATTTTATCCACTTGATTTTTGAGTAAATTTTCCACCGCACTTTGCATTGAAGGATTACCATAAGTCATTCCAATTTCCACAAGGGCGTTAATTCCTTGTTGATCGAAATACTGTTGTAACTTCTGCTGTTGCTGTTTAGAAATCACCAATAATGGTGAGCCTTGTTCTGTCCAAACACTGCGGTAGGTTTCTGCCACACGTCTGGAACGGCGAGGCAAAATCACGCACTTTAGTAGCGGCCACCATTGCCAGCGGGGAAGATCTACCACGCGTGGATCGGTGAGAAATTGCCATAAATAGCGTGAAAGGGCTTTGGGTTCTGGAGCGTCTGGCGTGCCTAAATTAGCAAGAATTACGCCGATTTTCTGTTTGTTCATTGATTTACCACGCTTAATGTGAGTTTTGCAAAGCAACATAGTTTATCGGCTTGATCTTTAATGTCAATTTGCCAAAATTGGATGGTTTTGCCTAAGCGAATAGGGGTAGCTTTGGCAGTTACCACACCTTCACGCACAGGGCGAAGATGGCTTGCGTTAATTTCTAATCCAACCACCGCTTGCTTTTCTTCCACGCAACAAAATCCTGCCATTGATGCAACAGTTTCCGCCAATGCCGCAGAAATTCCGCCGTGTAAAAAACCCATTGGTTGAGTGGTGCGTTGATCGACAGGCATTGTGGCTTCTAACCAATCCTCCCCTTGAGCGCTAAATTGAATGCCTAAATGTGCTACAGCACAATGTGCATTAAATTGATTAAGTTGTTCTAATGTAAAGTGTTTTTTCCAAATTTTCATTGTTTTATTCTAGTTAAGTAAAGTTAATAGGGCTTGTACTGGGTGCTTTAGCTGCCATTTTTCAAACCGTTTTACTTGGCTACGACAAGAATAGCCTGTGGCAAGGCAATAATCAGGATTTTTGCCTGCCAGTTTTTTCTCCCACGAGCTGGCATAAATGGCTTTCGACATTGCAAGATGTTGTGTTTCGTGGCCGAATGTACCAGCCATTCCACAGCAGCCCACGGTTTCCACTTGTAATGGTTGTCCAAAGGCAGCAAAGATTTCTTGCCATTCTTTAGGACTATTTGGTAGCCCTGTGGATTCAGTACAATGGGGGAATAAATGCCATTGTTGCTCTTCTGGTAAAGTGCGGTGGTTTTTTTGTGAATTTTTTATTCCCTGTGCGAATTGCTCAGAATGGAGTTGATTTTTTAGCCATTGATGGGCGGTAAGCACTTGGAAATCGCCACGTTCCGCACCTAAAATTTCACGATATTCATCACGGTAAGACAGCACAATAGCAGGATCGACCCCCACTAAAGGAATGTCTAACTTCGACATTCGATTTAAAAACGCAGCTTGATTTTTCGCCGTTTTAGCAAAGCGAGTGAGGAAACCTTTGATATGTTGTGCTTTGCCATTGGGCTTGAACGGCAATAAAATAGGGCGATAGCCGAGTTTTTGCGTTAGTGCGACAAAATCTGCTACCACTTTGGCATCATAATAAGACGTGAAAGGATCTTGTACGATAAGCAGCATATTTTGCTTTTCCGTTTCGCTTAAGTTTTCTAGCTGTTCTAAATTCAAACCTTGATAGTTAAGGGCGACTAATTGCTGTTGCAAATTCGGTTGGCTTAATAAAGGCAAATCCACCATTCCTAAGGCTTTTTGTGCCAGCGGTTGGGTAATTTTAGCCGCAGTAAAAAAGTTAAAAAATTTCGGCGCTTTTGCCATATAAGCCGCAACCAGTTCCACATTTGACACTACATAATCTTTGATTGGGCGAGCATAACGTTGATGATAAAAATGCAAGAACTTGGCACGGAAGCTCGGCACATCAATTTTTATCGGACATTGGCTTGCACAGGCTTTGCACGAAAGACAGGTGTCCATTGCGGCTTTCACTTCGTGAGAAAAATCATATTCGCCACGCGCTTTTTGCAGGCTATGGCGAATTTTAGCCACAAAATCGCTGAGTTTCATTTGGCTTTGGCGAAAATCTAACTGATCGGCAGAAATATTTTGATTTGCGAGCAAACGCAGCCATTCACGCACCATCGCGGCACGTCCTTTCGGTGAAAATAAGCGATTTTTGCTCACCTTCATTGAAGGACACATTGTGCTGTTTACATCAAAATTAAAGCATAAACCATTGCCGTTGCAGTTCATTGCGCCAGAAAATTCTGCTTTCATTTGAATTGGAATTTGGCGATCTTGATCCGCGCGCATTGGTGATAGGATAGAGTAAAGCGCTTGTTCGCTGTCAAGTGCGGTGCAAATTTTGCCCGGATTTAGGCGATTTTGCGGATCGAACAGAGTTTTGATGTAACGCAGTTCTTGCCATAATTCAGGCGTGAAAAAGGTTTCGCCATATTGCGAGCGCATCCCTTTGCCGTGTTCGCCCCAAATCAGTCCGCCGTACTTGTGCGTTAGATCGGCCACTTGATCGGAAATTTCTTTAAACAGTTTCACTTGTTCTTTGTCGCATAAATCAAGGGCGGGGCGAACGTGTAGCACGCCCGCATCAACGTGGCCAAACATTCCGTATTCTAAGTGATGGGCATCAAGCAGCGCACGAAATTCACTGATGTAATCGGCAAGATGTTCAGGTGGTACGCAGGTGTCTTCCACAAAAGGAATGGGCTTAGCCGCACCTTTCGCATTCCCCAGTAAGCCCACGGCTTTTTTACGCATCGCATAAATACGCTCAATGGAAGGCAAATCACTGCAAACTTGATAGCCGATAATATCATCTTGATTTTGCGCAATTTTTTCATCAAGCTGTGCGCAAAGTTGTGCTACTTGTTTTTCAATCAGGGCTTTGCTGTTGCCAGCATATTCCACAATATTCAAGCCAAGAATTGGGTTTTCTTGATCTTCAGTAAGTAGATCGCTCACGGAGTGCCAAATGATGTCTTGTTTGGCGAGATTTAGCACTTTGCTATCCACGGTTTCCACTGAAAGGGCATTCGCTTTGAGCATAAAAGGGGCGTTACGTAACGCGGCATCAAAAGAGCGGTATTTTATATTAATTAATGTGCGATATTGTGGGATTGGCGTGAGATCTAAAGTTGCTTCACAAATAAACGCAAGTGAGCCTTCTGAACCTGTTAAAATGCGTGAAAGGTTAAATTCTGATTCATCATTATTAAATACATTTTTGAGATCGTAACCGGTTAAAAAGCGATTAAGTTGTGGCAAATCACGCAAGATTTCAGGGCGTTTTTGTTGGCAACGCTGGAAAATTTCTTGATGCAAATGACGGCTGCGCTGAGAAAGCGGTTGTTGCTGTAATGATTGCTCGAAATCTGTGGTTTTCAGCACGTGGGTGTCAATCACTTCGCCATCGATTAAGACGGCACGCAAACCTAAAACGTGATCGGAGGTTTTGCCATAACGTAATGAACCTTGCCCTGAGGCATCGGTATTGATCATTCCACCTAGGGTCGCGCGGTTGCTGGTGGATAATTCGGGCGAGAAAAACAACCCATAAGGTTTCAAAAATTGGTTCAGTTGATCTTTTACTACGCCTGCTTGCACTTTTACCCAACGCTCTTGCACATTGAGTTCAAGAATTTTCGTCATATAACGCGAAAGATCCACAATAATATTATTATTTAAGGCTTGTCCATTGGTGCCTGTACCGCCACTGCGTGGGGTAAAGGTGAGCGAAAGGTATTTTTCTTTTTGAGCTAGTTTAGTGAGGCGAACCACATCTGCCGTATCCTTAGGGAATAAAATGGCTTGTGGCAGTTGCTGATAAACACTGTTATCCGTTGCAAGACTTAAGCGATCCGCATAGCTTGAAGCAATATCGCCCGCAAAATGTTGGCGTTTAAGTTCTGCTAAATAATCAGAAACTAAAGGTGAAAGCTGTGGAATATCAGATAGACGTGGTAGCATTTTATTACTCATATAATGATTAACAGAATGAGCAGATTTTAGCATATTGTTACGATCCTTTCATCGAAAGAAAGGGATCAAATTTGTTTTTTCGGTAAGGTGAAACGAGAAAATAGATCTATTTCTGCTTAAAAAATAATCTGAAACAGTAAGTGTTTGTATGAATTTTGAGCTAAAAAGAGAAAAATCGTTTGATTTTCTATTTTTTCAAGCTGATAATATATTCGCTTTGAATAGGTCCGATCTGATTAGATTGACGTAAAAGCAAAGTAGGAATAGAGAAAATATCGTTCTCTAAATACTTATAAGATTAAACTTAGCCATAAACTATGGGTTCATTTTATAAAAAAAGTTTGTTTTTTTGTAAAAAAAGTTTAAGATCAACGTACACACATTATTGTGTTTAGGTTTCATTTGGCAACTGATACTAAATGAAACTTTCATTTTAAATTTATTGATGACTAAATAGAGGATCATCCAAATGAAAAAAACTGCAATCGCATTAGCTATCGCTGGTTTAACTGCTGCATCAGTAGCACAAGCTGCACCACAAGCAAATACTTTCTATGCTGGTGCTAAAGCTGGTTGGGCATCTTTCCACGATGGTTACGGTCAATTAGAAGGCACAGGTTATGGTTATTTACGTAACTCTGTAACTTACGGTGTATTCGGTGGTTACCAAATCACTGATAACTTCGCTGTTGAGTTAGGTTACGATGACTTTGGTCGTGCTAAACTTCGTAAAGCTGGTAAAACAGTTGCTAAACATACTAACCACGGTGCACACTTAAGCTTAAAAGCAAGCTACCCAGTATTAGAAGGTTTAGATGTTTATGGTCGTGTAGGCGCGGCATTAATCCGTTCTGACTACAAAAATAAGAAAGGTACAACAACTCTTCTTGGTGAAGATGCGCACAGCTTAAAAGTATCTCCAGTATTTGCTGGTGGTTTAGAATATAACCTTCCATCATTACCAGAGTTAGCATTACGCGTTGAATATCAATGGGTTAACGGTGTTGGTCGTTTAGAGCAAAACGGTGAGCGTGTAGATTACACTCCAAACATCGGTTCTGTAAGCGCAGGTTTATCTTACCGTTTCGGTCAAGGTGCACCAGTTGTAGCGCCTAAAGTTGTTTCTAAAACTTTTGCGTTAAGCTCTGATGTAACTTTCGCATTCGGTAAATCTAACTTACGTCCAGAAGCACAAAGCACATTAGATGGTATCTACGGTGAAATCGCTCAATTAAAATCTGCAAACGTTGCAGTAGCTGGTTACACTGACCGTATCGGTTCAGAAGCATCTAACTTAAAATTATCACAACGTCGTGCAGAAACTGTTGCTAACTACTTAGTATCTAAAGGTGTTTCTCAAAACGCTATCTCTGCAACAGGTTACGGTGAAGCTAACCCAGTAACTGGCACTAAATGTGACGCAGTTAAAGGTCGTAAAGCATTAATCGCTTGTTTAGCTGATGACCGTCGCGTAGAAATCGCTGTTAAAGGTAACGAATAATTTTTCGTTAATACTTTGATAAGTTTATGAAAAAAGACCTAAACGAAAGTTTAGGTCTTTTGTTATCTCGTCATTTTATCGTTAAGGAAAAGAAAATGAAAAAGTGGATTATTGTGCTAATCGTGGCTGTGATCGCAGGTTTCACACTAATGACAAGCTACAATGGTTTAGTGCAAGCGGAAGAAAAAATTGATTCCGTATGGGCAAATGTTGAATCGCAATACCAACGCCGTGCAGATCTCATTCCAAACATCGTGAATACCGTAAAAGGTCAGGCTAATTTTGAAAAAGAAACTTTAACAGGTGTAATGGAAGCCCGTGCAAAAGCGAGCCAAACAAAAATTGATCCAAGCAATATGACAGAAGAACAGCTTGCACAATTCCAACAACAACAAAATTCTGTGGGATCTGCCTTATCTCGCCTGTTAGTTACTGTAGAAAAATATCCAGATCTTAAAGCGCACGAAGGCTTTATGAATTTACAAGCACAATTAGAAGGCACGGAAAATCGCATTAATGTGGCGCGTGATAAATTTAATGAAGCGGCTCGCGAATATAACCAAAAAATTCGTCAGTTCCCAACAAAATTAGCGGCGATGATTTTTGGTTTCAAAGAAAAGCCTTACTTCAAATCTGCAGTAGGATCTGAAAACGCGCCTGTTGTAAGTTTTAACTAAGAGCAGTCTATTATGGCGCTATTTTCAAGAATCTCTTTTGATAAAAAGCAAATCGAGGCGGCAATTGTTCGCCTCGAACAACAAACTTCGGCAGAGTTGCGCGTTTATATTGAACGCCACATTCCAAAGTCATCAAACTCAGTCCTTGAACAAGCTTTATCTGTTTTCCAGAAGTTAGAAATGACAGCCACAGAGGCGCGTAATGGCGTGTTGATCTACATTGCCTATAAGGATCACCAATGTGGCATTATTGGTGATGAAGGCATTCATCAGTATGTCGGGGAAAACTTTTGGCAAGCGCAATGCACTGAAATGACAAATCATTTTAGCCAAAAGGTTTATACTGAAGGCGTTGTCAATATTATTGATAATATTGCTCAAGTTTTGGCGCAATATTTTCCTATTCAGCCAAATGATCGTAATGAGCTTGATAATGAGGTGATTATTAATGATTAAGCTAATGAAAAGTGCGGTCGTTTTGTTGCTTGTTTTTTTGAGTCTAAGTGCAAGCGCGGTCAATTTCCCACCACCGCCTAATCCTTTTCATTATGTGAATGACTATACCAAAACGCTCACTCCATCGGAAAAACAGCTTTTGGAAAATAAGCTCATTGCTTATTCTAAAGAAACCAGCTCGCAAATTGCGGTGGTGTTAATTCCAACCACAGGGAATTATGATATTGCACAATATAGCTTTGAGTTGGGTGATAAATGGGGAATTGGCCGTAAACAGCTTAATAATGGCGTATTAATGTTGATCGCCATAAATGATCGCAAGATTTTTATTGCCACAGGACAGGGGCTTGAGGGTGCGTTGCCTGATGCTTTTCTTTCTCGAGTGATACGCAATGTGATTACGCCAGCCTTTAAGCAAGGGCATTATATGCTAGGTATTGATCGTGGATTGGATTACATCATTGCCGCAAGCAAAGGGGAATATGACGCGGCTCAAACAGAAGATGATGATTGGACACAATATATTCCAATCATAATGATCAGTATTTTTGTCTTATTTGTACTGTTTGGCGAACTAAGTTGGCGTAGAACGCCTTATATCAGCCCTACTAATAATCACAATGGACAAATTTTCCGCCAGCCCCCTGTTCGCAGACGCCGTAGCGGTGGATTTGGTGGAGGCTTTGGCTCTGGCGGCGGCTTTGGTGGTTTTGGTGGCGGTTCTGGCGGAGGCTTTGGCGGCGGTGGCTTCGGTGGCGGTGGTGCTGGCGGAAGTTGGTAATACCTGATTATTATACTCGGGTTATTGGTATCTCAAGCCCCTTATGCTACAATCAGCCCACTTAATTCAAAACGAGGATAATTATGGAAACCTTAGAACGTATTAAAAAACAAATTGCTGAAAACCCTATTCTTATTTATATGAAAGGCTCACCGAAATTCCCTTCTTGCGGGTTCTCTGCAAGAGCGGTAGAAGCCCTAATGAATTGTAAAGTGCCTTTTGGCTATGTGGATATTTTGCAAAATCCTGATATTCGTGCAGAGCTACCCGCTTATGCAAACTGGCCAACCTTCCCACAATTATGGGTAGAGGGTGAGCTAATTGGCGGTTGTGATATTATTTTAGAAATGTATCAACAAGGTGAATTACAAACTTTATTAGCTGAAGTTGCAGCGCGTCATAAAGAAGAAAATTAATGAAATTTACACCGCACTTATATAAGTGCGGTTTTTTTTAGATTAATTTTTTATTGGGTAAAACCGTGAATTACTTCACAAATTTGAATATTACTCTTTGCTTATTGAAAATGACTTGCGTATTATTTATGCCATAACAAGTGCTATTTTAATAGCCTGATGGTCATATTTTGCTTTCCGAGTGTGCCTCTAATGAGGCACTTTTTTTATTTCCTATTTTATTTAAGCCAAGGTTTCACATATTCAGGATTGAGTAGATCAATTTCTGTTTGCCCCCAATATAAATCCAACGTTCTTTCTCCTTCAGCATAAGAATTAAGGGCATAAGGTGGATAGACAAAATGAACGCCTTCTTGATCAAAATAAAACTCAGGTGAAATATAGAACAGATCGCGAGAGGTAAAAGGTTCTTCCCCTTTGGCGAGATCTTGAGTGTAAATTTTCCATAAGGCATCAAGTAGTGCGGCTTGGTTTTCTTGTGCAACTAATTTTTCAAGGGTAATCAGGCTCTTTTGCTGTACATCAACATTAAGATAATGGCTCATATTAAATCCGTGAGCACCACCGCCATAGTTATAGATACTCACTCTGAATCCAAGCCAGTTTTGGCGTTGTCCTAAATAGTAGGGCGAAATAGAAAAATCTTTTCCAATTGTACCCTCGGTTAAAATTTCCTCACGATATTCTTGATAAATTTGTTCAAGGGATTTTTTCAGTTGATCTTGAGTGATAGCGGTGAGCTTTGGTTCTTCATTCCCTTTTTCATATTGAATGTATCGCCCCCAATATTGGCGAAGCAATTCGTCAAGCCATTCAATATGGGTTTCAGGCATACTTACTGAAACCTTGATGGTTGCTGTGCTCTCAGCGTTTTTTAGGGTTAATGTTTCTTCTTTTTGGAAGATCGGAGAAATTTCCACTTGCAATGCAGGGAATAAGGATTTCTGTGCATTCAGCTCATTTTGTAATTGGTTAATTTCTTGCTGTTGGCTCTGTTGCATTTTTTCAGCTTGTTGCAATTTTTGTTGTAATTCAGCCACTTGTTTATCATCACAAGCAGACAGTAAAAAAATCGCACTAAAACTTAAAGCTAAAACTGTTTTGTTCATTTTGATTTCCTCTTGGTTATTTGCTCGTCAGTATAAGTGAATTATGATTTCAGCGCGACAAAATGTTTATATTTTGTTTGCACAAATATTTCGCTATAATTGACCGCACTTTGATGCAAAACAAAAGATTATGAAGTTACAAGCCAATAATAAAACCCTTTCCCTAGCTCAACCCCAAATTATGGGGATTTTAAATTTCACGCCAGATTCTTTTTCTGATAGCGGTTTGTTTTTTGACCGTGATAAAGCCTTATTTCAAGTGGAAAAAATGCTTAACGAAGGGGCTACTATTATCGATATTGGTGGTGAATCCACGCGCCCAATGGCACAAGAAGTCAGCCTTGAGCAAGAATTAGATCGTGTTGTGCCAATGGTGGAAGCCGTGAGAAAACGCTTTGATTGTTGGATTTCCGTGGATACTTCTAAGGCGCAAGTAATGGCGGAAAGTGCCAAAGTTGGAATGGATTTCATTAATGATATTCGTGCTTTAACTGAACCCAATGCGCTACAAACCGCCGTGCAATTAGCCTTGCCCACCTGCATAATGCATATGCAAGGGCAGCCACGCACAATGCAACAAAATCCTCATTATGAAAATGTGGTGCAAGAGGTGCTAAATTTTCTCGAAAATCGCACCGCACTTTGTTTAGCAGCGGGAATGAAAAAGGAAAACATTATTTGGGATCTGGGTTTTGGCTTTGGTAAAACCGTGCAACATAATTATCAATTATTGCAACAGCTAGCAAAATTTACCCAAGATTATCCTGTATTGGCAGGCATCTCGCGTAAATCAATGATTGGCGCCGTGTTAGATAAACCTGTTGATGAGCGTATTGTGGGCAGTGTTGCCGCCGCATTAATTGCAGTGAACAATGGTGCGAAAATTGTGCGTGTACACGATGTTGCCCCCACCGCAGACGCATTAAAAATTTGGCAAGCCACGCAAATGGCATAATAACGTCAATCAACGTAATGATTTTTAACGATAAAACATAAAAAGGAATACAAATGGCAGAACGCAAATATTTCGGCACTGATGGTGTGCGTGGAAAAGTAGGCACTTCACCGATTACCCCTGATTTCGTCCTTAAACTTGGTTGGGCAGCAGGAAAAGTGCTAGCAACGCAGGGTTACGGCACAGTGTTAATTGGTAAAGATACCCGCATTTCGGGCTATATGTTGGAATCTGCCCTTGAAGCAGGTTTAGCCGCAGCAGGGCTTTCAGCTGCCTTTACTGGGCCAATGCCAACCCCTGCCATTGCTTATTTAACCCGCACTTTCCGTGCAGAAGCGGGCATTGTGATTTCCGCTTCTCATAATCCTTATTATGATAACGGGATCAAATTTTTCTCCACACAAGGTACAAAATTGCCTGATGATGTGGAAGAAGCCATTGAAGCAATGTTAGAACAGCCAATGGATTGTGTGGAATCCGCACAACTTGGGCGTGCTAGCCGTATTA
This sequence comes from Avibacterium volantium, assembly GCF_049366555.1. Taxonomy (GTDB): domain Bacteria; phylum Pseudomonadota; class Gammaproteobacteria; order Enterobacterales; family Pasteurellaceae; genus Avibacterium; species Avibacterium volantium_A. Next base: position 32,965 of record NZ_JBMMGT010000017.1, read on the forward strand.
ACGATGCGGCAGGGCGTTACATTGAATTTTGTAAAAGCACCTTCCCAGCTCATTTAAGCCTAGAAAATTACAAAATTGTGGTGGACTGCGCAAATGGCGCAACCTACCATATTGCCCCGAATGTAATGCGTGAATTAGGCGCAGAAGTGATTGAAATCGGCACGCAACCAAATGGAATGAACATCAATGAAAAATGTGGCGCGACCGACATTAAAGCCTTACAAGACAAAGTGTTAGAAACTAAAGCTGATATTGGTTTAGCTTATGATGGTGATGGTGATCGCTTAATCTTAGTGGATCATCTTGGTAATAAAGTGGACGGCGACCAAGCTTTATTTATCATCGCTCGTGAAGCCTTGCGTGCAGGCAAACTAAAAGGCGGTGTGGTTGGCACATTAATGAGTAATATGCGTCTTGAACTTGCCTTAAAAGAATTAGCGATCCCATTTGTGCGTGCTAATGTGGGCGATCGTTATGTGTTAGAACAAATGCAAGAAAAAGGCTGGCAGCTTGGTGGTGAAAACTCAGGGCATATTATTATTGCTGATAAAAACACCACAGGGGACGGCATTATTGCGTCCCTTGCAGTGTTAGCGGCAATGGTAGAACATCGCTTATCCCTTAATGAATTAGCTAGTGCGGTGCAGTTATTCCCACAAGTGTTAATTAATGTTCGTTTCGCAGGTGGCAGCAATCCATTAGAAAGCGAACAAGTGAAAGCCGTAGCCGCAGAAGTGGAAAAACGCTTAGCGGGCAAAGGGCGTATTTTATTAAGAAAATCAGGCACCGAGCCGCTAATTCGTGTGATGGTGGAATGCGAAGACGGCGCGCTTGCACAACAATGTGCAGAAGAAATCGCTGAAGCGGTGCGTGTAAACTAAATAAATTGAAAAGTGCGGTGTAAAAGAAGCGAATTTTTCGCTTCTTTTCTTCTCATTAATTTGTTGCTTTTCATTAAAAATAGAGTAGTGATATGAAAATTTTTGTAATGCGACACGGCGAGGCACAAACCATCGCCCCATCAGACAGTGCAAGACCGCTCACAGAAAATGGTAAACAGCAATCCTATCAACAAGGACAATGGTTACATTCTATTAATGCCGATCTTGATAAAGTGCTAGCTAGTCCTTATTTGCGCGCGCAACAAACCTTTGAGCAAATTAATTTAGCGTTCCAAAATCAAATGCAATCGAAGTTAGAAACCTGGGATGCCATCACTCCTTATGGTGATGCAGGATTAGTGCGAGATTATTTGAATGTGCTAGCTGAAGAAGGTGTAGAAACCTTGCTGATTATTTCCCATTTGCCTTTGGTGGGGGATATTGTGCGCGAATTGTGCGGTCGAAATCCTACGAATTTTTACCCTGCCACCCTTGTAGAAATAGAAATACATTGCGCAGAAAAAATGGGGAAAGTGGAAAGAGTCAATTATCCTAAATAGCATATTGAAGAAGAAAAAAGTGCGGTAGAAAAGACCGCACTTTTTGTTTTATTGGTTTATTCTTATGGCGTGTAATAGGTTGCTGAACCCGGGCCAACAGGCAAGCCAAGGACAAACACCCAAACAAAGAATAGCCCTGACCACGCAATTAAGAATGCAACAGAATAAGGCAACATCATTGATACCATTGTGCCTACGCCCGCATCTTTCTTGTATTTGATCACTGTTGCCATAATTAGTCCGAAATAGCTCATCATTGGCGTAATAATATTGGTTACGGAATCGCCAATGCGATACGCACCTTGAATCACTTCAGGGGCATAGCCTGCCAGCATTAGCATAGGAACGAAAATTGGGGCGGTAACTGCCCATTGTGCCGAGGCAGAGCCGATCATTAAATTAATAAAAGCACAGATTACAATAAAGCCAATAAATAATAGCCCGCCGTGTAAACCGAGATCTTTGAGCAATGTCGCCCCTTTTACAGCAATAATTTGTCCAATATTTGTCCAGCTGAAGAAAGCAATAAATTGAGCGGCGAAGAAAATAATAACCAAATATAGCCCTAGGGTGCTCATTATTTCTGCCATTGCATTGACCACATCTTTGTCGCTACGGATAGATTTTACTACCACGCCATAAACAATGCCGGGGATTGCAAAGAGTAAGAAAATAAATACCACGATAGATTTTAAGAATGGTGATCCTGTGATTAGCCCTGTGCTTGGGTTACGCAAAATACCATTTTCTGGTACAACGCTAAGAGCAAGTAATGCACTAAGTAGTAAAAACGTTAGCCCAGCGAAGACAAGCCCTTTGCGTTCCAAAGGAGACACTTCGGCGGAGCGCTGTTGAGCCAATTCTTCTTGGCTGAGTGAACCTGTGTATTCACCTAACTGTGGTTCTACGATTTTCTCAGTAATAATATAGCCGATAATCGCGATCACAAAGGTACTCGCACACATAAAATACCAGTTTGCTTCAGCGCCAACGACATAGCTTGGATCGATAATTTGTGCAGCTTGTTGTGTGATCCCAGCCAGTAGTGGATCGATTGTGCCGAGTAATAAATTCGCCGAATAACCACCAGATACCCCTGCAAAAGCGGCGGCTAAACCTGCAAGTGGGTGGCGACCAAGAGAATGGAAAATAATGGCTGAAAGAGGAATTAGCACAAGATAGCCTAATTCTGCCGCCATATTCGACATAATCCCCGCGAACACGACTGCAAGTGTGGTGAGTTTGCGTGGTGCTTTTAATACCACTAAACGCATTGCGGCAGAAATTAAACCAGATTTTTCTGCAATCCCCACACCGAGCATTGCTACAAGCACTGTTCCCAACGGTGCGAAGCTTGTAAAATTCTTCACTAAATTGGTAAGGATTTTTATCAAGCCTTCTTGATTAAGTAAACTGACTGCATAAATGACTCCATCAGGGCTACGACCTTTTGCCCCCTCGGGACGTGGATCAAGGGCGGAAAGTCCAAAATATTCGCCTAAAGCAGAAGAAATAAGAAGTAAAGCAATAAGAATAATAAAGAGGGTTACAGGGTGGGGAAGTGCATTACCAAGCCATTCTATGGTGCGCAGAAACTTGCTTCCCTTTTGTGGTGTTTGTGCTGGGCTTTTTAATGATGTCATCGTTCACCTCATTGTTAGTTGTTAATAAAAAGTAAACATCTATAACTTTAATGCTTTTTTCTCAAAAAGCTAGCCTTACGATAGATTAAAATTGCATAAGATATAGCAAAATTTTTATTGAAAGAAATAAGAAAAAGCCAGTATTATGTGAAAACTTAGGATCAAAGATTTGCAATAAACATAAGGAGCAACAATGATGTGGAGCTATATTACGATTAATTTAGTCATATTTATTGCTTTATTAATCGGCGTGAAATGGTACTTTAACCGAAATCACACGCTATCGCATAGCGTGTTTTTGGCGTTAATTTTAGGGGGATTGTTTGGTGGCGCATTGCATTTTCTTTATGACAGCAATGCCCCTGTGATAAAAGAAACCTTAAACTGGATTGGCATTGTCGGCAGTGGTTATGTAAGATTGCTGCAAATGATTGTAATGCCGCTGGTTTTTGTATCGATTCTCTCTGCAGTGGCACGCTTGCAAGGTGCAAGTTCACTGGGCAAGATCAGTGTTAGCGTACTTTCTGTCCTGCTCATCACAACGGCAATCGCAGCGGTGATTGGGATTACAATGGCAAATTTATTTGATCTTTCTGCCGAAGGGCTAGTGGCAGGCGATCGTGAGCTTGCCGCGCAAGATCGCGTGCTTGGTCGAGCAGAAAAAGTGGCAGGCTTGAATGTGCCGACAATGTTGCTTTCTTTTATTCCGAAAAATCCTTTTGCTGAACTCACTGGCGCAAACCCAACTTCTATTATCAGCGTGGTGATTTTTGCAGCGTTTTTAGGCGTGGCGATTTTGCGCATTCGTCAAGACAATGAAGAACTTGCCAATCGCTTATCGCAAGGGGTGGAAAGTTTGAATAAATTAGTGATGAGCCTTGTTCGCGTGGTGATTCGTCTTACCCCTTATGGCGTATTGGCATTGATGACAAAAGTGGTTGCCACTTCAAATCTTGCAGATATTCTTAATTTGCTCGGTTTTATCGTGGCATCTTATTTAGCTATTTTCTTAATGTTTGTGGTACACGGTATTTTACTTTCTTTGGTGAAAGTGAATCCAATTCGTTATTATCAACAAGCCTTTCCGACTTTGCTGTTTGCATTCACTTCACGTTCAAGTGCGGCGACAATTCCAATGAATATTGAAACCCAAGTATCAAAATTGAACGTGCCTTCAGCCATTGCCAATTTTGCTGCATCTTTTGGGGCGACAATCGGACAAAACGGCTGTGCAGGGATTTATCCTGCAATGCTCGCCGTAATGGTAGCGCCAACGGTGGGGATTGATCCAATGTCCTTAGACTTTTTGCTGACCCTCGTATTAGTAGTAACCCTTTCTTCCTTTGGCATTGCTGGTGTGGGCGGCGGAGCAACCTTTGCTGCGATCATCGTGCTTTCCACAATGGGCTTACCGCTCGCATTAGTCGGCTTACTCATTTCCATTGAACCGCTAATTGATATGGGACGCACCGCCCTAAACGTAAACGGTGCAATGACCGCCGGTGTGGTTTCAAGCAGAATTCTGCGCAAATCTTAATTCTGCAAAATATAAGTGCGGTGGTTTTTTAGAAAGTTTTTTCAGATTCTATATAAAAATAATAAAGGCTAGCTTTTAGATTTTTATCTTTTAAGTTAGCCTTTTGATTTTTAGTATTTTTCTGCTACTAGATCATTTCGCTTTGCTCATCATAGAGAAATCAAATTTATAGGATACAAATCCATAAAGAGTCCAACCAACAAAAGTTACGATTGAGCCATATAGCATAGCTTGTTCTCCTGCTGCATAGAGCGCATAAATGCTATACAGTGAACCAATGAAAGCAACAAAAATAGTAATTTTATATTTATTGGTTGAAACATTAGCAGATCTTAAGAGTACACCAAGTGCAGCCATAGATAATAAGTATGGAATAACATTGGTAACTACAGCAAGATCGACTAACACATTAAATTGTTTATTTAATGATGGACTAATAGTCATAAATGCGAGTAGTGTTTGAATTGCAGTGATTGTTACCATTCCAATAATTGGGGCATTTTTATCGGTAACTTTTTTGAAGAAAGCAGGGAAGTACCCTTCTTCTGCAGAAGATTTAAATACTTGAGCTATAGTAAATTGCCAGCCCAATAATGAACCAAAACAAGATAATACCATTAATCCCATAATGATTTTTCCTGTCGTTTCATTAAACATATGTGCAAAAGCTAATCCAAATGGCGCTGTAGAATTAGCGAGTTCTAAGTTTGGCACTATGCCAGCAATAACATTGGTTGATACGATATAAATTACGGCAGCGCCAAGTGTTCCACCTAATACAGCAATAGGAACATTTTTCTCTGGATTTTCTACGACATCAGTATTTGCACAAGCCGATTCTAAACCCAGAAACGCCCATAAGGTCATTGAAATAGATACACTAATGGCTTCAAATGTTGGAACATGATGTGGATTCCAAGAATTTACATACATTGAACCATCGAACCAATACCAACCAATAATACTAATTCCTACAACAGGGATAATCACTCCCCAAATAGTGAATGAACTGATATTCCCTGTGATTCTTGGACCTCCGAAATTTAGCGAGGTAGCAAGCCATAGTGTGAAAATTGTCCATAAAGCAATGCTCACAGGAGATAGGCTTACGCCAAATAATTCAGAACCATAGCCTACAGCAGAGATTGCAATGGCGGTATTTGCAATAACAAGCGATACGCCATAGGTGTAATTAGCCATAAAATTTCCAGCTTTACCGAAAGAATATTCTGCATATCCTCCCATACCACCAGATTTTTTACTAAACATACCACATTGTGCAAAAGCATAAGCTAATGCAGTTGAGCCAACCGCGGTTACAAGCCAAGAGACAATTGAAATTGTTCCGATTTCAGCTAATTTTGTAGGGAGCATAATAATTCCTGATCCCATCATATTTACCATTGTTAAGATAGTGAGCTGAAGTACACCAATTTTGTTATTTTTAGTACTCATAATTTACTCCTTAGAAAGTGCAGTGAAATTTCACCGCACTTTCTATTTCTATTTAGTGGTTAGTTAATACATATCCGTAAGCCCGAGTGCGTCCATCAGGATCTTTTTGGAGATAAACCCCTTGGATCTCTGGTGCAAATCCTGGAAGTGTATTAATGCCTTCTTCTAAAGCGAGAAAATATTGTTGTGCCGTAGTGCTCCATTTTTCTCCTGGTACTACGCACAATACGCCTGGTGGGTAAGGGAGTGCCCCTTCTGCGGCAATTCGACCAACAATATTGGTTAGAGGGACAAGCTCGACATTATTACGAATAAATTCAATGTTCGCGGCTTGTGGATTGAGAGCGTATTCAGGTAATGTTGCTTTACGGAAAAGTGCTTTTTGTAGCTGTTTTACGTTACGGCTAACATAGAGATCGTGCATCTCCTGACAAAGCTGATGAATCGTGTAACCTTGGTAGCGTTCTTCATTATTTTTGTACACAGTAGGTAGTACGTCTTTGAGTAACGAATTTTGCTTAATGTGTTTTTCAAATAATGCGATTTGTGCAACCAATGTTTGCATTTTTGTGAGAGTTTCTGCTGGAGTAAGAAGGAATAAAATAGAGTTTAAATCGCATTTTTCAGGGATAATGCCATTTTCTCGCAAATAGTTCGCAAGAATAGTGGCAGGAATTCCGAAAGATTCATACTCACCATTTGCAAGGCTAATACCGGGCGTGGTTAGGAGAAGCTTGCAAGGATCAACGAAGTATTGATCTTCTGCATAACCTTCAAATTTATGCCAAGTATCGTGAGCGTGGAATTTAAAGAATTCAAGATTAGTTGCAATCTCTTCAGTATTGTAATCTTGCCATTTTTTACCATTAATCATCGTTGGAATAAATGGACGAATAAGATCACAGTTGTTGAGAATCATTTTTCTTGCTTCTATACCAACCTTGACACAATCATGCCATAGCTTGCGCCCAGCAGCGCTACCTTGAATTTGGGCGTTCACATCCAAACTTGCAAATAGAGGATAAAATGGACTTGTTGAAGCATGTAGCATAAAAGCGTTATTTAGTCGTTTATGATTTACATAACGAGCTTGTCCTTTGATATGCTTATCTTTTTTGTGAATTTGTGATGCTTGTGAAAAACCAGCTTGTTGCTTATGTACAGATTGAGTAACAAAAATACCCGGATCATTTTCGTTGAGTTCAAGTAGTAATGGTGAACTATCTTTCATCATTGGAATGAACTGTTCATAGCCAACCCAAGCAGAGTCAAACAAAATATAATCACAAAGATGACCAATTTTATCGACAACTTGACGTGCGTTATAAATTGTTCCGTCATAAGTACCTAATTGAATAACGGCTAAGCGGAATGGGCGAGACTGAGATAATTTTTCTGGTGCGGTTTCTTTTATCAGAGATTTTAGGTAATCCTCATCAAAGCAGTGACTATCAATTCCTCCAATAAAACCAAATGGATTTCGTGCCGTTTCTAGATAAATTGGTGTAGCACCAGCTTGAACTAAGGCTCCATGGTGAACAGACTTGTGATTGTTTCTATCAAATAACACCAGATCACCTGGTGAAAGTAGGGCATTTAACACCACTTTATTGGAAGCAGATGTTCCATTTAATACAAAGTATGTTTTATCAGCGTTGAATACTTGAGCAGCGTGTTTTTGTGCATCACAAGCTGCACCTTCGTGGATAAGCAAATCACCTAGTTTTACGTCAGCATTACAAATATCTGAACGGAAAATGTTTTCACCATAGAAATCATATAAGAAACGACCAGCGGGATGTTTCCGATAGTATTGACCACCTTGGTGTCCAGGACAGTCAAAGGCAATATTCCCCATTTCTACATACTCACTTAGCATTTTGAAGAAAGGAGGAAGCATTTTCTCTTCATAGAGTTTTGCTGAAGTTTCTATTTGTCTGCTATAAAGATGAATGTCATAGCTGTTTAAATCCTGGATATGGAAGACTTTATCGAAATATTTAGGATTAAGTTTCTGATTTTCGTGTAAAACAACAAAAACAGGAATATTAAACTCAGTTGCTAATATTTCATCAATATATTGTTCAATATCATCTGTAGTAAGTACAATTGCACCAACATCTGTAAAATCAGTGTTTTCAATTAACACTAGTTCTCTTTGTGTTGAAAAATACTGCTCAACATCTTTGCTATATGCGATTTTTAAAATTGACATAATAAAATCCTTGTGTAATTTTAGGCAAAGAATCCCCTTGAAATAAAATTTAAGTTTTATTTCTAGCTAGGAAATAGATTGCAGTTAATGTTTTGAATACAAAAATCTACTATGTAAAAATATAAATACTTTTACAAAATAAATAATGTAAACTAAACAGGGAATGTTTTTTAGATGAAAGACATCATCTATTACGAGAAGTAATGAGATGAGCTGTTCTGAATAGCAAATAAAGAATAAGAAAAGCAAGAACGGTGAGATGGCATCATAATATGTCGTGTTCTACGAATGTGGGCCATTAAAGAAATTCCTTTACCAGGATTATAATCTATGTGATACTTTTGTTTGTTTGTTTGTTTGTTTGTTTGTTTGTTTGTTTGTTTGTTTGTTTGTTTGTTTGTTTGTTTGTTTGTTTGTTTAGCATAATTTCCTCCCGAACTTATACTATAAAGAGCATATTCTATTGCTCACTTATATTATTCATTTGATAGTTTCTTGTATCAAGAGAAATATGTTAAATATGTGATCGGAATCACTTTTTATATTTAAAAAATTGTTTTTTTAATAAGATGTGAGTTTAAGTGGAGATTATTTGGATGGAATTTAACAAATTAGTAACACTTTTGTAAAATTAATATAATGGTATTTGTGTTATATAATAAGTGTTTTTTTTATTTTGGATGTTTATTAGATTGAAATTTATGTTAGTTATATAAAAGCTGTTTGAGATTCTGAATTTGAATAACAATTTGTTTTGTTACAAAGCTACGGGGCTGGCACTAACGATAATTCAACTATTTTTCACCAGAATATTACAAAGAGAGATTGTTATCATTTCGTACTTAACTCCAATGAAGTTTCTATAGATAAAATATAATTTAGTAAGGTTACTATTTTAAATGCTCAGAAAATATAACGGAATTGATAAGAAATCTTTTCCGTTATTTCTGAAAGAAGGCAAATTTTGTAACATCAGCACACGAAAAAAATGGTAACATCTTGTAACTTTAGCATGGGGCTAGGGCTAACCTAAGTTAGCCCTTCCTTTTTATGCCTCTGTTTCTTCCTTATGCTCCGGCTTTAACCCCACATATCCTCTTGCTTGCAAGGTGGCTTCTTTGGATTTGCGAACCATTGTTTCAATGGTGGTGCCTTGGACGAGAATGGAGAACATTACCACGGCGTAGGTCATTACCAAAAGCAGATCACGCACGTTCATACCGATTTTCGGGATATACAGGCTGCCTACGGGAATGGAAAGTGCCATTGCGAGTGAAAGCCCGCCACGCAAGCCGCCCCAAGTGAGAATACGTAAGGTGTATGGATTGTAAGTGGTTTTCATACTTAAGAATTTAAACGGAGTCCACACGCTGATATAACGGCAGATTAGGCAAAGTGGAATGGCGAGTAAGCTTAAAATAATCCCTTGATAGGTGAAGTTTACCAACAACATTGCTGCACCGATTAGGAGGAATAATAAAGAATTTAGGAAGTGGTCGATCATTTCCCAAAAATGATCTAAATAATGCTGACTTTGTTTGGAGAAGCCTGTGTGTCTTGTCCAGTTGCCGATGATAATGCCCGAAACCACCATTGCCAATGCGCCTGAAACTTCGAGCAAATTAGCTACCATAAAGCCAGCGGTTGGAATGGTGAGCGTGAGCAAAATTTCTAAACTTCCGTCATCGGTAGCAGAGATCAGGAAATGCGCCACTAAGCCGAGTATCAAGCCAAACAGCAAACCGCCGCCTGCTTCCATTAGAAAAAGTTCGCTCACATCAGCTAGGGTAGGTTGTTTGCCACCGAATGCTACGGCAAAGATAGTAGTGAAAATCACTAATCCCACACCGTCATTAAATAAGGATTCCCCTTCCACTTTCATTGAAAGTTTTTTCGGCGCTTTTAGATTTTTGATGATAGCTAACACAGCGATAGGGTCGGTAGGGGAAATTAAGGCGCCGAACAACATACAATAAATAAAATCCACTTCCCAACCAAGGGCGTAAGTTAAAAGATAAAAAGTTGAACCGATAAGGAAGGTAGAAGCGAAGGTGGAAAATAAGGCGAGAATGGTGATTTCACATTTTTGGCTTTTCATTACGGGAAGTTTTATCCCCAATGCGCCGGCAAAAAGTAGGAAACCTAAAATTCCGTTGAGTAAGAAACTTTTAAAATCAATCTGTTCCATTACGCCTTTGGCGAGCAAATCAACGTGTAGAAAATTGAAATGCCCCATTATCAATAACACGAGCGAAGCAATCATTGAGGTAGCGGTAATGGCGATGGTATATTGAATTTTGTCGTTAATTTTTTGCGTAACAAAGCCGATCAGAATGGAAATGGCGGAGAGAAAGCAAATATAGGTATAAACGTTCATTGAAATGCCTTAATCAAAATAATAAAGAATTTTGCTAAGAAACGTGGCTGATTTTGCTCCATTTGGTGATTTAGACGGGAAAGGAACGCAAGCCAAATTAATTGGCGTAGTATAAGTAAACTGCTATTATTTAGAAAGCACAAAATTTCAAAATACATCAAAATGAGTAAACTAAAATCCTTTTTTATCGCCCTGATAGGATTGATTCTACTGAGCGTTGGCTATTTGTGGTATAGCCTAGAAATTTACCCCGAGCCACAAATGCAATTTCGCACAGAAAATGCGTTACATTATGAACGTAAAGCCTTGGATAATACCGTGGCTTGTTTTTATGCAGAGCAGCCTGTTAAACCCATTGAACAGCAGGATTTTCGCCTGTTGGTGTGGAATATGCACAAAGGGCAAGATCAAGGTTGGCAACAACAATTAGCGAACTTGTCGCAAGGGCAAGATTTTCTTTTATTGCAAGAAGTGTCAAGTCAGCAAAAGTTGGTGGAGCAACATTCTTCCCAAAATTTTTCCAAATTTTCTACCGCACTTTATACCAGCAGTTTTGCCTATTTGGGCAACCAATCAGGTGTCGCACTGATGAGCAGTTTTGCGCCACAATATTATTGTGCAGGATCTTCCATTGAGCCTTGGATTCGTATTCCTAAAGTGGGCAATGCAATGGCGTTTCCGTTGAGCAATGGGCAATCGTTATTGACAATTAATTTGCATTTGGTGAATTTTGAATTGAACCCAAACCATTACCAACAGCAGTTAGACGCAATGTTTAAGCTGATCGAACAGCATCAGGGGCCAATTATTCTGGCGGGGGACTTCAATGCGTGGAATGAAGGGCGGATAAATTTAATCAAAAAACTCACCGCACTTTATGGTTTGGCAACCGTATCATTTCAGCCTGATGATAGACTACGTTTTTGGGATAATCCGCTCGATTGGGTCTTTGTGCGGGGGATTCGCGTGAAATCTGCGCACACAGTGCAGACCACCAGTTCCGATCATAATCCGTTACTGGTGGAATTAACTTTGGCTACACCGCAGCGGTAATCACAATCTCCACTTTCCATTCAGGTACGGCAAGTTTGGCCTCTACGGTTGCACGGCTTGGCGGATTGTGGCGATCAACCCATTCGTCCCAAGCGCGGTTCATCTCTGCATAATCTTGCATATCGGCCAAGAAAATTTGGGCATTTAAGATCTTGCTTTTATCTGATCCCGCTTCAGCCAGTAATTTATCAATTAAACCAAGCACTTCCTTGGTTTGCTCATATGCATTGCCTTGGGTATTTTCTGGCACTTGCCCCGCCAAATAAGCCACGCCGTTATAAACGCACATTTCGGCAAGGCGCTCATTGGCGTGAAAACGTTGGATTGTTGTCATCTTTTTTCCTTCATATGAAATAAAAATAATTCGCAAGGATTATAGCGATTATGCGCAAAAATAGCTAAAATTCTTGGCAATTTTTCACCGCACTTATTCGTTATTATGAAACTGCTTATTTCCAATCAACACGGTGCTATCGTAATGGCACTGATGCCGTTTTTATACGGAATGTTGCTTTCTACACCGATCACGCTACATTTATTTCTGTTATTGGCGTGGTTCGCCCTTTATTTGATGACCTATCCCTTTTTAAATTTATTCAAAGGCAGAAACCTTGAGCTTTATCGCAAATGGACGCTAATTTACGCCACCGCCAGCTTACTTTTCGCCTTGCCTGCCTTATGGCATAACTGGCATATTTTATATTTCTTGCTAGCAATGTTGCCTTTTGTCGCGGTGAATATTTACTATGTAAAACAAAAAGATGAGCGCGCATTGTTGAACGATTTTGCCGGCATTACAATTTTCGCCATCGCAGGAATGGCTGCGTATTATTTCGCCAACTCACAATTCGATCACAAAATCTACTGGGTTGCGCTCTACCCAAGCTTATTTTTTGTCGGCGTAACGCTGTATGTTAAATCCGTCATGCGTGAACGTAAAAATCCACGCTATCTGCACGCGTCCATCGCATTCCATTTACTCTGTATTCTTGGTTTCGCCTTATGCCAGCAATATTTATTAGCCTTAGCTTTTGTCCCACCATTTATCCGCGCAATCTTGCTTCCCAAATACAAACTTTCCGTTAAGCAAGTTGGAATGGCAGAAATGGCAGTATCATTTTTGTTTTTTGTGATGTTGGTGTGGGGGAGTTTGTTGAGTTAATAGTAGGAATTCATTACTATAGTTTTAGTATTGTATAGCGAAATGCTAATAGTAATAGCTCATTATTTTTTGATATGGAAGGAAATGCAATAAAATTGCTACAGTTAAATATAACTTGATAACTAAAGTTTAGTTAAGAATTGTTTAAGTCAAATTTAGGCTAATTTAAAGATTTTTGGGTTTACGTTCTCTGATTGCATTATCCAATTTTTCTGTTTTAAGTTGATAAATTTTGTTAGGTAGATAAAGTGAATATCCTAGAGCAAAGCTTGCAAAATAAAGGTACGTGTACTCGGCATACTTAACTATTTCTTGGTGTAATGCATCTTTTGATTTACCAAGTAGAATGCTAATAAATACAGATATAAACACTATTAGATAACAATGAAAAAGGTGCTTGTTTCTAGTAGAACGAGCACGGATAGTTTGTTTTTGCAATGAAATTTCTCGCCAGTTTGTTTTATTGTTAATTGAAAAATCAGAGAATAGCGTCATTATAGCGACAAGAAGAGCAGCTGGTATAGAAAAAACATTAACGATTAAATTAACTGCTTCCTTGTTATCATGAATATATGGTTGGGCAAAGTAAGAAATAATACCAGAAACCAAAACGATTACGATAAAAGTTAACACTTTCTGAATATCTATTTTTCTAGCCATTTCTTAAATCTCTGTAAATTTTTGACGTTTTAGTTCGTCAAAATAATCACTTAAACTAAGCCAAGCATCTTCATGTTGAAGACTATTGGAATTATTAAGTTTTTGCACTGTGATAGTTTTGTGTAATTGAATTTCAGAGCTTTTTATTTTTTCATTATTTCCTGTGACGAACTCTACCTCTGGTGGTAGTTCTTCATCTGCTAACATCTCTTTGGCTTCGGTTTTTACAAATTTCTGTGCTTCAAGACTTGCTCGTGAATTACCAATTAAACGAACAGAAACATCAACTTGTAATTCCTGTAAAATTTTTTGTTCTTCTTCTGTTAGATCTTTGGAGAATTCATCTTTGGCATTCTGAATAAATTTATTAAAGAGTAATGAAATACGTGAACGAGCTGCTGCATTTGCTTTTCTATTTAATTCATTTTGAGTTATAGCATACATTGATGCTGAAAATTTAAAGGCTTTAACTCCATTTCTATTAAGTAATTGTAGTTTATCTATATTAGCAACGTTACAGAATTCAAAGCTATCATCTGTATTTTCGTTATGCAAAAAGTTATTTAGATAATTTTGAACCGTAATTAATGTTAATCCATGAGAACAGAAGATAACATGATGATCTTTGAATAATAAATAAGCTTCTCCATTGATAAATTCGCGCTGACTTGGCGCTGTTTGCTCTTTACCATCATCAAACTCTTCGGTACATGCCATATTCATTGTCAGAGCAGTTTGACCGATTACACCAGATACGATATGTAATAAAAGTATTTTTTCTTTTGTAAAAATATCAGTATCTTCACGATAGTGCTGAATACGATAAACTACATTATTGAGAGTTCTTTCGGTAGAATGAACATTTCTTAATTGTTTTTTTGCGTTTATTTAAACGTTGAGTTATGTCTTCTATGCCTTTAGCTGTTGTTGTTCTTGTATAATATGCTTTCTTTCTTAAAAAACTTAGCCATATCTATTCCTTTGTTAATTATTTCTTTTTCTTCCCTGTTCATAAAGTTTTGTAAGGGATACTAATCTTATTATAGTATAGGTATTTAATTAGATAGAAGGTAAATTTCTTTACAGCTATTTATTTAATTATATCCATAAACTTGAGAAAGTGTAAGAGTTTATTGTTGGATTGTATTTAATAATAACTAAAAAACTCTATTTAGGTTAGAAAAAGCAAATAAGAAAGGGTTGTCTAGGTTCTAGTATAAATTAAATAGGTAGCCATTGAGCTGGTTTGTTACAAGGAGTATATAGTTTTATCCTATCATTTATTAAATTATAAAAAAGGCTTTGATATATTAAAACTCAAAGCCTTTTTATTATTTATTTACTCCCACTCAATCGTCGCAGGCGGTTTTCCGCTGACGTCATAAACCACGCGGGAGATGCCGTCCACTTCGTTGATGATGCGGTTGGAGATTTTGCCGAGTAGGTCATAAGGCAGGTGCGCCCAATGTGCGGTCATAAAATCAATGGTTTCTACTGCACGGAGGGAAACAACCCAGTCGTATTTACGTCCATCGCCCATTACGCCGACGGATTTTACCGGTAGGAATACGGTGAAGGCTTGACTGACTTTGTAGTACCAACCTGAATTGTAAAGCTCTTCAATAAAGATAGCATCGGCACGGCGGAGTAAATCACAGTATTCTTTTTTCACTTCGCCAAGCACGCGTACGCCTAATCCTGGGCCTGGGAATGGGTGGCGGTTGAGCATTTCAGCAGGAAGCCCGAGGGCTAAGCCGATTTTACGCACTTCATCTTTAAACAGTTCGCGTAATGGCTCTACCAAGCCAAGTTTCATATAATCTGGCAATCCGCCCACGTTGTGGTGAGATTTGATCACGTGCGCTTTGCCCGTTTTGCTCGCCGCAGATTCGATCACATCAGGATAAATTGTGCCTTGTGCTAACCATTTGACGCTACTGAGTTTTTTCGATTCGTCATCAAACACATCAACGAACACTTTACCGATCATTTTGCGTTTCGCTTCAGGATCTGAAATGCCTTTTAATGCGTTTAAGAAACGATCTTCGGCGTCCACTCGAATGATGTTTAAGCCAAATTTATCACCGAACATTTCCATTACTTGATCGGCTTCGTTTAAGCGTAGCAAGCCGTTGTCCACGAAAACACAGTGTAAGTTTTTACCGATAGCTCGGTGTAATAATAAAGCAGTAACGGAAGAGTCCACGCCGCCTGACAAGCCTAAAATCACTTCGTCATCGCCCACTTGTGCTTTAATGCGAGCCACGGCATCTTCGATGATATTTTCTGGTGTCCAGTTGCGTTCACAACCACAAATGCTCACCACAAAATTGGTTAAAAGGGCTAAGCCACTTTTGGTGTGGGTAACTTCTGGGTGGAATTGTACGCCGTAGAAATGATGGCTCTCATCAGACATCGCTGCAATCGGGCAAGTTGGCGTTGTTCCTGTGATTTGAAAGTGCGGTGGTAATTGAGTAACTTTATCGCCGTGGCTCATCCAAACATCTAACTTGTGATCGCCATCATCTAAGCCCGCGAAAAGTGCGGTGGGATTTTCAAGCAAAACGGCAGCATAACCAAATTCACGATGGTCAGAAGTTTCCGTTAAACCGCCTAACTGCATTGCCATTGTCTGCATTCCGTAACAAATTCCTAGCACTGGCACGCCAGCGTTAAACACATATTCAGGCGCGCGCGGGCTGTTTTCTTCCGTAGTGCTTTCAGGCCCGCCAGAAAGAATAATCCCTGTTGGGTTAAATTCACGAATTTGTTCTTCCGTTACGTCCCAAGCCCACAGCTCACAATATACCCCAATTTCCCGCACACGGCGAGCGATAAGCTGGGTATATTGCGAACCAAAGTCTAAGATTAAAATTTTGTGATTGTGGATGTTGTTCATTTTATTTCCAGTCATTAAATTAATTATGTGAAAAAGTGCGGTATTTTTTACCGCACTTTTATTTAGCCCATTCTATAATTCGGCGCTTCTTTAGTAATGGTAACATCGTGGACGTGGCTTTCTTTGATGCCGGCGCCGCTGATGCGTACGAATTGCGCTTTGGTGCGCAGATCTTCAATGGTGGCGCAGCCGGTTAAGCCCATACAAGAACGTAAACCGCCCATTTGTTGGTGGATAATTTCTTTGAGATAACCTTTATATGGAATGCGCCCTTCGATGCCTTCTGGCACGAGTTTATCGGCGGCGTTGTCGCTTTGGAAATAGCGGTCGGACGAGCCTTTGCTCATTGCGCCTAAAGATCCCATTCCACGGTAAGATTTAAAGGCACGCCCTTGGAATAATTCAATTTCCCCTGGGGCTTCCTCTGTCCCTGCGAACATTGAACCTACCATTACGCAACTTGCCCCAGCAGCAATGGCTTTGGCAATATCGCCAGAATAACGGATACCGCCGTCAGCAATAACAGGAATACCGCGATCTTTTAACGCTTCGGCCGCATCGGCAATGGCGGTGATTTGCGGTACACCTACGCCTGTTACAATACGCGTGGTACAAATTGAACCCGGGCCGATACCAATTTTCACCGCACTTGCACCGGCA
This sequence comes from Avibacterium volantium, assembly GCF_049366555.1. Taxonomy (GTDB): domain Bacteria; phylum Pseudomonadota; class Gammaproteobacteria; order Enterobacterales; family Pasteurellaceae; genus Avibacterium; species Avibacterium volantium_A. Next base: position 50,067 of record NZ_JBMMGT010000017.1, read on the forward strand.
TCAGCAAGGGCAATCGCGCCTTCTGCTGTCGCCACATTGCCAGCAATAATTGGCAAATCAGGATATTTCGCACGAGTTTCGCGCACACGTTGCAACACGCCTTCGGAATGTCCGTGGGAAGAGTCAATTAGCAATACGTCCACGCCAGCTTGCACAAGGGCTTCGATACGTTCTTCATTGCCTGCGCCAGCACCTACTGCCGCGCCCACGCGTAAGCGCCCGAATTCATCTTTACAAGCGTTAGGTTTTTGTTCAGTTTTTTGGAAGTCTTTTAAAGTGATCATGCCTTTTAATTTGAAATCATCATTCACCACTAGCACTTTCTCTACACGGTGTGCGTGCATTAGGCTGAAAATCTCTTGGCTAGATGCGCCTTCTTTTACGGTAACTAAGCGCTCTTTTGGTGTCATCAGATCCGCAACAGTTTTATTCATATCTTTCACAAAACGCGTATCGCGCCCAGTGATAATGCCTTCTAACGCGCCTTGGCTACTCACCACAGGGAAGCTTGCAAAACCATTTTTCTTCACGATTTCCGCTAACTCGCCAATAGTTAAATCAGGGGTAACTGTGATAGGATCGGAAACAATGCCACTTTCAAATTTTTTCACTTTACGCACGCGATCCGCTTGGCGTTCAATGCTCATATTTTTATGAATGAAACCAATACCGCCTTCTTGTGCAAGGGAAATGGCAAGTTTCGCTTCGGTAACGGTATCCATTGCGGCAGAAAGCATTGGGATATTTAAACGAATGGTTTTGGTTAATTGCGTGGATAAATCGGCAGTGTTTGGTAGCACGGTGGAATGTGCTGGAACGAGAAGGACATCATCAAACGTGAGGGCTTCTTTTAATACGCGTAGCATAGCAATATTCTCTCTGTAGAAGGGAAAATCCCTAAGGTTAATATGAAAAAAGGGTAAAAAATATTGCGGCGAGATTATACAGAGTTTATGCTGATTTGGGAATGGCAAACCACAAATATTTTTTGCATTTAAAAAATTCGCGACTATTTATAAAAGGGAAAGTTATAAAAGGAAAAGAAATGTTTGAGCTTTTAACTTTGTTGGCGGACGGCAAGAAAAATTCTCGCCAAAATTTGACCGCACTTTTACATTGTGATGAAACACAACTCTATGCTCATATTCAGGCGCTAAGCGAACTGGGCATTAAATTTGAACTAAACGGTGATGAAATCCAGCTCAAGCCAGAATTGCCCTTGCTTTCGGCGGAGAAAATAAAGCAACGTCTTGCGCCTTATCCCGTGCTAGTCAAACCTGTGATTCATTCCACAAATCAATTTTTATTGGAACAGATTGAGCAGCTAGAAAAAGGGCAGCTGTGCTTGGCGGAATATCAATACGCAGGGCGTGGGCGGCGTGGGCGTGATTGGCTTTCGCCCTTTGCAGGGCAGATTATTCTTAGCGTCTATTGGACATTCCCACCGCAGATTTCGCTGAATGGGTTGAGTTTAGTTATCGGCATTGCCATTGCAGAAACCTTACAAGCCTTTGGCGCGCAAAGCATCGGGTTAAAATGGCCGAATGATGTGTTATTGCAAGGGCGAAAGCTGGCGGGCGTGCTGGTGGAAATTGCTAATCGTAAGAATGGCTTGCTGAATTTGATTATTGGCATTGGCATTAACCTTGCCTTGCCGAAACAGACTAATATTAATCAACCTTGGGCAGAATTACGAGAAATTCTACCGCACTTTGATCGCGATGAAATCATCATCGCGCTAGTGCAGCGACTTTATCATTATCTCGATCTCTTTGAACAAAAAGGAATGGCATTTTTTCATTCACGCTGGGCGGAATGGGATGCTTTTCTTAATCAGCCCGTGAGCTTGATCAGCGAAAACGCGAGCCAGCACGGCATTGAACGTGGCATAGACAGCGAAGGCTACCTGTTATTAGAAACGGAACAAGGCCTTGTGCGATTTAATGGCGGCGAAGTGTCGCTACGGCAAAAAGCGTAAAAGCCGAACACAAAATAAAAGGGGAAGGCTGTTT
>NZ_JBMMGT010000018.1:0-48216 GCF_049366555.1 Avibacterium volantium
AGAAGTTATATAAAACAGAAGAGCCTTATTCTTCCTATGACGATGAAGAATGCGAAGATGAAGAGGAATGTGAAGATGAATAAAAAAGCGGCATTGCGCCGCTTATTTCTTGCTTAACGATTTTTCTTGCATTGCTCTACATAATCGCCCCATATTTGCATAACGGGGATCCGTCTTTCGTAGAAGTTACTGCGCAAATAGACTTTTGCAGTTGTTGATTTCTCATTATGCGCCAAGCAAGCGTTAATCACTTCGTGAGCTTCTGCCCCAATATCCTCCAAATACGTTGCAGCCAGTGAGCGCATACCGTGCGGGGTCATAATATTCTTATAGCCAATACGCTTAAATGCTTGGTTTGCCGTATTTGGTGAAATGTGGCTCATATCATCAGAACGATGCGAAAAAACATATCTTTTATGCCCATTAAGTTGCTGTAATAGCCGCAATATCTCAATGGCTTGCGAGCTTAATGGCACATAATGCGGCTTATCCATTTTCATTTTTTCCGCAGAAATTACCCAGCGTTTATTCTCAAAATCAATATCAGCCCATTCAGCACTTGCCGCTTCGTTAGCCCTTACCATAGTTAAAAGCTCAAATTCGATAAGTAAGCGTGTTTGTAGCGCTAAATTTGATTCAAATAAGCGCTTAAAGAATAGCGGTAATTCGTGCGATTTAATGCAAGGATTAGGCTTTGATTTTGGTCTAGGGAAAGACTGCTTGATTAAAGCGAGATGATTACTAGATAAAATCCCCATTTCAACGGCGTGATTGCCTAATTCTCTTAAATCCCGTGCAACTTTTTCAGCCATAAACGGGGCTTTATCGGCAATAGGTTTGATCAACTCTCTTGCATTAAAAAGAGTAATGGCTGAAATAGGATATTCGCCCAAAATTGGAAATAAATGATTTTTAAAACGTGCTAAGCGATCTTTCAAATGCGCTTCGCTTAATCGAATGCCCTTTGTCTTATGCCAATCTTCCGCAATCTCTATCAACGTGATTTTTTGCAACTGTAATTGCTTTTCTTCTGCTTGAATTTGCGCTAAAGGATCAATGCCTTGGGTAATTGAAAGATTATAGGAAATCGCCATATTTAACGCTTCTTCAAGGGAAATAATATCAGCCCGCCCAAGGTTCTTTTTTCTAATCGCCTTGGTATCGGGTAAGCGGTAAATATAACGATAAGACTTGCTACCCTTAGGGGTCATCACTAAAAAGAGTTTATGCCCTAGTGAATAGCGTTCTTCTTTGCCAGTGGCTTTCAGTTTATTGATAAAAGTTTGGTTAATTTTTGTCATAGTGTTAGCTCTTGATTTAATTGAAAAATTTCAAGAAATGATCCCTAAAATCTAAAAAATCCATTTTTGTAAGTGAGAGCTAACAAAAAAGGGATCATTTGGGATCATTTCGCCAAGAACAAAAACACGCAAAAAGAACAGAAAAAACAGAACGAACTATAAAAAGCCTTGTTTTTTAATAAGTTAGTGAACAATACGAACAAAAAGAACTGAAAAAATATCAGCGATGGCGGTGAGAGGGGGATTCGAACCCCCGATGCACTTTCGCACATACACGCTTTCCAGGCGTGCTCCTTCAACCACTCGGACATCTCACCATCAGGAAGTAGTGGCTGAATATAAAGATTTCATCGGCTTTCGTCAAGCGTTTTTCCGCGCTTGGTGCTTAACTGGTTAAAATAGGGGCAGTCAAAGTGAGCGCTGGATTGTTTGTGTTTTAATACTGTGTAAAAAAACAGTGTTTTTCTTTGCAAGTTTGGGGATTTCCGCTAAACTAAGCACAATTTTAATCCGTAAAAATAGATGAAAAAAGCACCGCACTTAGCCTTATGATGTATTTTGATTTGAATATCCCAACGCAAGCCAATGATCACAAAATTTTAGCCAATGTTATTGCAGGCAGCGATACCTTAGCCCTTGCAGAAATTGCCCAAAGCCACCAAGGGCTTACTGTAGTTGTAACGCCAGATACGCGAAGTGCGGTGCGTTTATCTAAGGTTTTGGCAGAATTCGTTGCACAGCCTGTTACCTTTTTCCCCGATTGGGAAACCTTGCCTTATGACAGCTTTTCACCGCATCAAGACATTATTTCTTCACGGCTCAGTGCGTTATTCCATTTGCAAAATGCAAAAAACGGCATTTTCATTTTGCCGATCAGCACCTTAATGCAAAAAATTTGTCCGCCTGAGTATTTGCAGCACAATGTTTTGTTGATTAAAAAAGGCGATCGCATTGTGATTAACGATTTCCGTTTGAAGTTAGAAAATGCGGGTTATCGTGCAGTGGAACAGGTGCTGGAACACGGCGAATATGCGCTGCGTGGGGCGTTGCTCGATCTGTTTCCAATGGGAAGTGAGGTGCCTTTTCGTTTAGATTTTTTTGATGATGAGATTGATAGCATTCGCACGTTTGATGTGGATACGCAGCGTACGTTAGAAGAGATTCCTTCAATTCGTTTATTGCCTGCGCAAGAGTTCCCTACCGATAGCAAAGGCATTGAATTTTTCCGTGCGAAATTTCGTGAAACCTTTGGCGAAATTCGCCGTGATCCTGAACATATTTATCAACAAGTGAGCAAAGGCACGCTGGCAGCAGGGATTGAGTATTGGCAACCGCTGTTTTTTGAACAAATGGCCACCTTATTTGATTATTTACCTGAACAAACGCTATTTGTGGATTTTGAGAGCAATCCGCAACAAGGTGAGCGTTTTTATCAAGATTGTGAACAGCGTTATGAAAGCCGCCGTGTTGATCCAATGCGTCCTTTATTACCGCCAGATCAGCTTTGGTTGCCCATTGATCAAATTAATCATCAGCTCAAACATTTTCCTAAAATCACCTTGAAAGCGGAAAAAGTGGCGCGTGCTTCTGTGCGTCAGCAAAACTTGCCTGTGCAAGCCTTGCCAGACTTAAGCCTAAAATTACAACAAAAAGAACCGCTCTTACCTTTGCAACAATTTATGGCGCAGTTTAATGGCGATATTGTCTTTTGTGTGGAAACAGAAGGGCGGCGAGAAACTTTGCTGGATTTGCTCAGTCCATTGAAATTAAGACCAAAACAAATTGCGCATCTTTCCGATTTGCAAGAAAAGCAAAGTTTGCTGATTTGTAGCCAAGATCGTGGTTTTATTGTGGATAAAGGCAAGGCTTCCTTTGCGTTGATTACGGAAACGGAATTGCTCGGCGAACGAGTGCAACAGCGCAGCCGAGATCGACAAAAATCGGTTAATCCTGATACCTTAATTCGTCATTTAGCGGAGCTTAAAATTGGTCAGCCAGTGGTGCATTTAGATCACGGGGTAGGGCGTTATGCTGGCTTGGTGACACTAGAAAATGCAGGGATAAAATCGGAATTTTTGCTACTGCAATATGCTAATGATTCCAAACTTTATGTGCCGGTAACCTCACTGCATTTGATTAGCCGTTATGTGGGTGGCTCGGAAGAAACCGCTCCCTTGCATAAACTAGGTAGCGATGCGTGGGCGAAAAGTCGGCAAAAAGCGGCAGAAAAAATTCGCGATGTGGCAGCGGAATTGCTTGATGTGTATGCCTTGCGAGAGTCGCAAAAAGGTTTTGCTTTTCATTATGATCGCGATGAATTTATGCAGTTTTCTGCCACTTTCCCTTTTGAGGAAACCCTGGATCAAATGACCGCGATTAACGCTGTGATTTCCGATATGTGTCAGCCGAAAGCGATGGATCGTTTAGTTTGTGGTGATGTGGGGTTTGGTAAAACAGAAGTGGCAATGCGTGCCGCATTTTTGGCGGTGATGAACCATAAACAGGTGGCGGTGCTTGTGCCGACCACGCTTCTTGCTCAGCAACATTACGAGAACTTTAAAGATCGCTTTGCCAACTTGCCAGTGAATGTGGAAGTGCTTTCGCGCTTTAAAACGGCTAAAGAGCAAAAAGTCCTGCTTGCTGAGTTAGCGGAAGGCAAGATTGATATTCTCATCGGCACGCACAAACTCATTCAGCCAGAAGTGAAATTTAAGGATCTCGGCCTGCTGATTATTGATGAAGAGCATCGTTTCGGTGTGCGTCAAAAAGAAAAAATCAAGCAACTGCGCGCCAATGTGGATATTCTCACTCTGACGGCAACGCCAATTCCACGCACCTTAAATATGGCGATGAATGGCATTCGTGATCTTTCTATTATCTCTACGCCACCTGCGCGCCGTTTAACCATTAAAACCTTTGTGCGACAGGCTGATGATTTAATTATTCGTGAAGCAATTTTGCGTGAAATTCTGCGTGGCGGACAAGTTTATTATTTGCATAATGATGTGGCGAGCATTGAAAATTGTGCGGAAAATCTTGCCGCACTTGTGCCTGAAGCGCGTATTGTGATTGGCCACGGGCAAATGCGAGAGCGTGAGCTAGAACGTGTGATGTCTGATTTTTATCATCAGCGCTATAACGTGCTAGTTTGTTCTACCATTATTGAAACAGGGATTGATGTTCCAACGGCGAATACCATCATCATTGAACGAGCGGATCGCTTTGGTTTAGCACAATTACACCAACTGCGTGGGCGAGTGGGGCGTTCGCATCATCAAGCCTATGCCTATTTGCTCACGCCACCGCCAAAAGCAATGACAAAAGATGCCTTGAAACGCCTTGAAGCCTTGGAAAGTCTGGATAATCTTGGGGCAGGTTTTATGTTGGCAACGCAAGATTTAGAAATTCGTGGTGCAGGGGAATTACTTGGCGATGAGCAAAGTGGACAAATTGAAAGTATTGGTTTTTCGTTATATATGGATCTGCTAGAAAGTGCGGTGAATGCACTGAAAGACGGACGTGAACCTTCTCTTGATGAACTCACCCAACGTCAAGTTGAAATTGATTTGCGTATTCCAGCCTTACTGCCAGATGACTACCTAGGCGATGTGAATATGCGTCTTGGTTTTTATAAACGCATTGCAGGGGCAGAAAATACACAAGAGCTTGATGAATTAAAAGTGGAGCTTATCGACCGCTTCGGGCTATTGCCGCAGCCAGCCAAAAATTTACTACAAATTGCCCAACTGCGTTTGCAAGCCAAGCCATTGCAGATCATTCGTATTGAAGCGACAGCACAAGGTGGCTTTATTGAGTTTTCCCCTCAAGCGAGCCTTGATCCAACAAAATTCTTGCAGCTTATTCAGCAATCCCCTGCGGTGTATCGCTTTGACGGCCCAACGAAATTTAGATTTCAGCGTGATTTAACCGATAACAAAGTGCGGTTGGATTTTGTTACAGAATTGCTTCAAGCGTTACAACCCTAGGCACGGAAATATAATGAATTAATGGCAAAATCGTGATAGATTAACGCCATTTTAACTTTAATGCATTATCTCAAAAGGAGAACAAAATGTACTTAGATCAAATTAAAGCCGAGCTGAACGAAGCGCAGGACGTGCTTAATAAATTCGTCAATGATGAAAAAAATACCGAATTAATTCAACAAGCTGCGTTGTTAATTGCCGATAGCTTTAAACAAGGCGGAAAAGTGCTTTCGTGCGGTAATGGCGGATCCCATTGTGATGCTATGCACTTTGCCGAAGAACTAACAGGGCGCTATCGCGAAAATCGCCCCGGCTACCCAGCCATTGCTATTTCTGATGTCAGCCATTTAAGCTGCGTGAGTAATGATTTTGGCTATGATTATGTGTTCTCTCGCTATATTGAAGCAGTAGGGCAAAAAGGCGACGTGCTGTTTGGCTTATCCACTTCAGGCAATTCCAAAAATATTTTAAATGCTATCAAGGCCGCGAAAGACAAAGGAATGAAAGTCATCGCAATGACGGGTAAAGATGGTGGACAAATGGCAGGGCTTGCTGATGTAGAAATTCGCGTGCCACATTTCCGTTATGCCGATCGCATTCAAGAAATTCACATCAAAGTGATCCATATTTTAATGATGTTGATCGAATTTGAAATGGCGAAAGTGGCATAATTTATTTTTCATTTAATTTGATAAGTGCGGTACAAAATTTAATGATTTTTTACCGCACTTTTAAATTTAACCAAACACATAAAATGTGTTGTGATGATAGAGTAGAGCGAGATTGAAAGGTTTATTTTTACGCATAGTGAGTGCCGTTGCCTTATTATTATGGGCCATTGATATGGTGTTCCCGTGGCAGCGCATAATGCAATCGGAAGATAACCCTTATGCAATGGTGCAAACCAAAGGCAAACTGATTGTTGGCACACTGAATAATCCTATTTCTTATTTCATTGGTTCGGAAGGTGCAACGGGGTTTGAATATGAACTGACGAAAGCCTTTGCCGATTATTTGAATGTAGAATTGGATATTCGCCCAATGGATAGCGTTCACGCGCTGTTTTCTGCGTTATCCGCTCATCAAATTGATTTAGCCGCAGCGAATTTGCTTTATCAGCCTGAAAAATTAGAACAGTTTCAGCTTGGACCGGCGTATTCTTCTGCCTCATGGCAACTGGTTTACCGTAAAGGAGAAAATCGCCCGAATTCGCTAGCAAGATTAAATGGTCGCTTAGTGGTGGCGAAAGGCTCGGAGCTTAATGTATTGCTTAACCGTTTTAAAGAGCAATATCCTGATTTGCAATGGACGACAGTAGATCAAAGCCAAGAAGAATTATTGCTGCAAGTTGCGGAAAGTAAAATTGATTACACTATTGCTAACTCAATAGATATTTCCATTACCCAACAAATTAAGCCACAGCTTGCAGTTGCCTTTGATGTTACTGATGAAGCAACCATTCATTGGTATCTGGCAAACAACTCTTATAACGAACTGCAAGCCGCTCTGCTTGATTTTATGAATAATGCCATTGAAACAGGGCTTATTGCACGCATTGAAGAAAAATATTTTAATCATCTTGCACAGTTTGATTATGTGGACACCCGCTCTTATTTAAACGCGATAGAAACAATTTTACCGAAATATGCCGATCTTTTTGATAAGTATAAAGGGGATTTAGATTGGCGCTTGTTAGCTGCTATTGCTTATCAAGAATCACATTGGAACCCAGAAGCTACTTCGCCAACAGGGGTGCGCGGAATGATGATGCTTACTAAGGTGACAGCGGAGCGAATGAAAATCAACAATCGCTTAGATGCGGAGCAAAGCATTAAAGCGGGGGCGGAATATTTGCATTTATTGCTTGCACAAATGCCAAATACCATTCGCCAAGAAGATCGCATTTGGTTTGCCTTATGTGCTTATAATATGGGACTAGGGCATTTACTTGATGTGCGCCGTTTAACGAAAAGCCTTGGCGGTGATCCTGATAACTGGCTTGATGTGAAGAAAAATCTTCCTTTACTGGCAGAAAAACGTTACTACACAAATTTAAAATATGGCTATGCGCGAGGTTATGAAGCGTTCCAATATGTGGAAAATATTCGCCGATATATGAACAGCATTGTGAATTATCACCGCGTACAGCAAAACCAAGAAGAACAAAACCAACTTTTACCACAACGCAGCAAATAATTTAGGGTGCTTCCCTTAGGCTGTGAATTTTGATAGAAAATAGAGGATATTATGGCAGTAAAAAGAAAAACATTTTTGAAGAAAAACAACACTAAACTCTTCCGTTTATCGCAAGTGCGAGCATTAAGATTAAAACGTTTGAAACAGCGAAAATTCCGCTTACACGAACGCCATTCATTGCAATTTGTGGTTCAGGATATTTGTTGTTAATGAGTGAAATGAAAAAAGCATTATGTTTTCCACATAATGCTTTTTTTGTTATCGATAAATTATGCATTATTCAGCCAATAAGCGTTGAATAAGTTTGCTGTTAGCGGGTGGAAATTGGCTGGCATCAAGTTCAGATTGCGCGATCCACATTCCCTCTTGCCCTTCTCGTCCAAAAGGTTCACCCACCCATTGTTCCACAAGGTAAAAAGAAAATTGAATGATCTTGCTTGGATATTCAAAGGTAAAACGCTCAAATAAACCGGCGTTAAGAATATGAATGCCAATTTCTTCTTCTAGCTCTCTGGCAAGGGCTTGTTCGGGTGTTTCACCTTTATCAACTTTTCCACCAGGGAATTCTAGGGCTTGGGCAAAATCTTGCCCCTCAAGACGTTGAGTGAGATAAATCTGCCCAAATTCATTACGAATAATACCTGCTGCTACTTGAATAATGGGTTTCGCCATTTTTTCTCCTTAGGATCTGTTGATCATTCATTTTGCATTTGAGCTATGAATGATCAACAAACTCTCTATAAAGTGCGGTAAAAAAATCAAAAATTTTTCACCGCACTTTATGCTTTATGGATTAACTATATTTCGCCGCGCGATTGCCGTGGCAATGTTTGTATTTCTTGCCTGAACCGCAAGGGCAAGGTTCATTACGCCCAATCTTACGATCTGATGGTGGCAATGGTGCTTGTTCTCCTTGAGCTTGCTGATCATCAGCAGTGTTATATTGCATTTGTGCCTGATCACGCGCTGCCATTTCTTGCTGCAATTTCTCCACTTGCTCAATTTCTTCTTGAGTACGAATTTGTACACGGCTTAAGGTGGTAATCACACTCAATTTCAAGGAATCAAGCATATCCGTGAACATTTGGAAAGATTCTTTTTTATATTCTTGTTTTGGATCTTTTTGTGCATAGCCACGCAGGTGAATACCACGGCGTAGGTGATCCATTGCGGATAAATGTTCTTTCCAAAGTTCATCAAGGGTTTGCAGCATTACGCCTTTTTCAAAATGACGCATTGACTCTGAGCCAACCAATTCTTCTTTACGTTTATATTCCGCAACGGCCGCGTCAATAATACGCTCGCGCAAGGTTTCTTCGTGCAAGGCATTATTTTCTTCCAACCATTGGCTGATTGGTAAGTCTAAAGCGAAATCTTGTCTTAAACGCTGTTCTAGCCCCGGAATATCCCACATTTCTTCTAAGGAATTTGGTGGAATATATTGATCAATCACGCTGTTGAAGACATCTTGACGGATCACTTCAATGGTGTCAGCGATGTTTTCGTTATCCAACAGCTCATTACGTTGTTGATAAATCGCGTGGCGTTGATCGTTGGCAACGTCATCAAATTCTAATAGATTTTTACGACCGTCAAAGTTATGCGCTTCAACTTTTGCTTGCGCAGAAGCGATTACTTTCGTGAGCAATTTCGATTCCATTGCCTCGCCTGGTGTACTAAAGGCTTTGCGCATCATATTGAGCTTACCTTCGTTTAAGTAAATCCGCATTAACGCATCGTCTAAGGATAAGTAGAAACGTGATGAACCTGGGTCGCCTTGGCGGCCTGAACGTCCACGCAACTGGTTATCGATACGGCGTGATTCGTGGCGTTCCGTACCGATAATATGCAAGCCACCCGCTTGTTTTACAATATTGTGGCTTTCTTGCCATTTGGCTTTGATTTCTTCAATTTGCGCTTCTGTTGGGTTATCCAATTTCGCCACTTCGGCTTTCCAGTTACCACCAAGCACAATATCTGTACCACGTCCTGCCATATTGGTGGCAATGGTTACGGCCCCCGGATAACCTGCATTAGCAATAATTTCCGCTTCTTGCGCATGGAATTTTGCGTTTAATACGCTATGCTTAATGCCAGCTTTGGTTAAGGCATCAGATAACAATTCTGATTTTTCAATGGACGCCGTTCCCACCAGCACGGGTTGGTTGCGCGCAATGCAATCTTTAATTTCTTCAATAATCGCAGCAAATTTGTACTGTTCATTTTCAAACATTAAATCCGTGCGATCATCACGAATCATTGGACGATTAGTTGGGATCACAATGGTTTCCAGACCATAAATTTGTTGGAATTCAAAGGCTTCAGTGTCCGCTGTCCCTGTCATTCCGGCTAATTTCTCATAAAGACGAAAATAGTTTTGGTAAGTGATAGAAGCGACCGTTTGGTTTTCATTTTGAATTGGCACACCTTCTTTTGCTTCAATAGCTTGGTGCAAGCCCTCTGACCAACGGCGGCCTGCCATTGTGCGCCCTGTATGCTCATCAACAATGATAATTTCGCCATCTTTTACGATGTAATCCACATCACGTTCAAACAATGTATGAGCGCGCAATGCGGCATAAACATGGTGTAACAGCGTGACTTTAGCAGGGGAATACAGAGATTCGGTTTCTTGCATCAGGCCTTGATCGATCAACCATTGCTCGATTTTTTCTTGCCCACGTTCTGTGAGATACGCCTGTTTGCTTTTCAGATCTAAAGTGTAGTCGCCATCACCTTGGTATTCTTCGGTGTCTTCTTTATCTTGTTTGATTAAATGAGGAATCAATTTATCAATGGCAATATAAAGCTCAGAACTGTCTTCCGCAGGCCCTGAAATGATCAACGGCGTACGCGCTTCGTCAATCAAAATAGAATCCACTTCATCAACCAAGGCATAATAAAGTTCTTTTTGGAAGCGATCTTGTGCTGAATGAGCTAAATTATCACGCAAATAATCAAAGCCTAATTCACTGTTAGTGGCATAGGTAATATCCGCAGCATAGGCAGCACGTTTTTCTTCTGCTGGCAAGCCCGGCACGTTTACCCCAACGGTCATTCCTAAAAATTCAAATAATGGGCGGTTAGTTTCCGCATCGCGGCGCGCAAGATAATCATTCACCGTAACAACGTGAACGCCTTTTCCTGTTAAGGCATTAAGATAGCAAGGCAAGGTTGCGGTAAGGGTTTTCCCTTCCCCTGTGCGCATTTCTGCGATGCAACGATTATTCAGCACCATACCGCCAATGAGCTGCACATCAAAATGACGCATACCAAGTACACGTTTACTCGCTTCACGCACGGTGGCAAAGGCTTCTGGCAATAGGCTTTGTAAGCTTTCACCATTTTTTAAGCGTTCACGAAATTCTGCCGTTTTGCTTTGCAACTGTTCATCGCTTAAGGCTTCAAACTCCGGCTCCATTTTGTTAATTTTGATCACTTGTTTATTCAAACGGCGCAGAATGCGATCATTACGGCTACCAAAAATTTTTGTAAAAATAGTTCTAAACATAATTTTATTCTTTTATATCAATAGGTTAAATTCAATTTCAGCAGTTGCTGAAATCAGTTAAAAAGTATTTACTAGAAAGAAAGGTTAAGCCGTAGGGCCTGCACGGATCGGCGTGGCGGCACTGAGTATAGGAAAAACAAAGTGCGGTGCTTTTTTAGTGAGAATTTTCGGTGCAACAAAACTTTTTTTGCTTGGTTTTTGTTGCTGTTGAATAATTTGTTTGTGGGCAACTCGCTGATAACAAGCAAGCTGTTGCATTTGGCGCTGTTCGCGCGAATAATTTTCACAGGCAAGCCCAGCATTTTCCACCCCTTGCGCATTAGGCAAGGCAAAGATCGCAATCATACTAAGTAGTAACTGCGACCAAAAATGCTGTGTGCTTTTAGATGAAATCATTCGGTAACTTATTTTCAATTAAAAAATGGCTGTTATTGTAGCGGAAAATCACTACAATGTCTTATTCTGATGTGTAATATTAGGGCAAAAAAGCCGAAAACAAGCGATGCGATACAGTAAACCAACCAACGTACAAGATGTGCTAGAAAATTCCAGCCTAGGCAAAATTATGCAAAAAGGCATTTTGTTACAACAGCTGAACGAGCAAGTAGAACGCCTATTTCCTAATCAATTTAAAGGCTTTTATCGTGTTGCCAATTTTTCCGAAACAACGTTGGTGATTGAAGTGGCAAATGCGATGGTGCGCCAAAGTTTGTTATTCAAAGAAAAAGATCTCTTGGCAAAAGTGCAAGGCTTAAATCCGCAGATTCAACAACTTCAATTTAAAGTGAATCCCGCTTTAATCACTCAGCCACGTTGAGTTTTTTGCCCGTGAAATCTGGCGATCAGTTCGTTCACCTTAATGCGCTTGTGCGAAGCTTGACTGATTGAACGCTGTACTTTTAAGCGTTTGATTTTCGCTCCGTGGTAAATTTGACGGGTAAATTTGGTATCGTGATTAGAAATTAGCACGGGAATTTGTCGCTCTCTTGCGGTACGATGCGCCAATTCAGCCAAGGCTTGCTGATGATCTAACGAAAATTCATTGCCAGCATAGCTGGTGAAATTGCTTTCTTGTTTGATCGGTGCATACGGCGGATCGCAATAGATCACCGAATTTTCATCAGCGAATTTAAAGGCTTCGTGAAAATCTGCGCAAATAAACACCGCACTTTGTGCTTTATGGGCAAAATAGCGTAGCTCAATTTCGGGGAAATAGTGGGTTTTATAGCGCCCAAATGGCACGTTAAACTCATTTTTGCTGTTGTAACGACATAAGCCATTGAATCCAAAGCGATTGAGATACAAAAACAGTACGGAACGCTCAAAGTTATTAGTGGATTGGTTAAACTGGGCGCGCCGTGCGTAATAATAGTCTGGCGTATTCGCATCAGGGTGAAAAAAGACCGTTTTCACAGCTTCAATATACAAATTGACATCTTGTTTAACGGTGTTAAATAGATTGATCAAATCAGCATTAATATCCACCAAAATGTAGCGTTCAAATTGGCTATTCAAAAAAACAGCCCCAGCCCCCACGAAAGGCTCAATAAGGCATTGTTTTTTCTTAGGAAATAATTTATTGATTTGATCCGTAAGACGAAACTTTCCGCCCGCCCATTTTAGAAAAGGGCGGTATTTTTGTTGTGGGAAAATTGTCGCATCAGGATACATTGAGATCAGTCAGTTTGTGTGCAACGTGCAATGGCTGCAAGAACAAGATCTTTGTCGCTATCGCTTGCCACATAAGCTTGCCCAAGAGATTGTAGTAGCACAAGGCGTAACTTGCCTGCTAGCACTTTTTTATCACGCATCATATGCGGTAAATAATCTTCAGGTTGCATTATATCTGGTGAAAGGGTTGGTAAATTAGCACGCGCAAAGAGCTTTTCTAAACGCCCTACATCTTGCACTGATAAATCCCCTAACATTTCAGAAAGCGCAGCCGCCATCATTGAACCCGCAGCCACCGCTTCACCGTGTAGCCATTGCCCATAGCCTAAATGGGTTTCAATAGCGTGGCCAAAAGTATGGCCTAAGTTGAGCAATGCGCGATCGCCTTTTTCTGTTTCATCTCTTGCCACTACGTCTGCTTTAATTTGACAACAACGCGCGATACATTGCTGCAACGGCGCTTGTTCAAGGGCAACCAATTCATCAATGTGCTGTTCTAGCCATTCAAAGAAAGGATAATCTAAAATCGCGCCATATTTAATCACTTCCGCTAAACCGGCATTGACTTCGCGTTTTGGCAAGGTATTCAAGGTGAGCGTATCGACAATCACGGTGCAAGGCTGATAAAACGCCCCAATCATATTTTTACCTAAAGGGTGATTAACTGCGGTTTTCCCCCCCACAGAAGAATCCACTTGTGCAAGTAAGGTGGTTGGAATTTGGATAAAACGCACACCACGTTGATAACTGGCTGCGGCATAACCCACTACATCACCAATCACACCGCCACCTAGAGCAATTAAGGTGGTATCGCGGCCGTGATTTTTTTCTAACAAGGCGGTAAAAATTAGATTAAGCGACTCAAGATTTTTGTATTGTTCCCCATCAGGCAATAACGCGTGATCAACCTGACAGTCCAATTCCATCAAGGTTTTCGTTACCTGTGCAAGATAATGGTGTGCAATGGTTGGATTACTAACGATCATCACTTTATCACCCGATTTTAGGGGATAAATACTCGGATCAGAAAGCAAGCCTGCTCCGATATAAATAGGATAACGACGTTCTTTTAATTCAACATTTACGCACAACATCATTTTTTCCTTTTGGTTAATTAGCCGTTGATATTTTCAATTAAATCAACAATTTGATTTGCCATTACTTTGGCACTTTGATCATCAGTCGGTAAGGTAATATCCGCCACTTCTTGATAAAGCGGATTACGAATTTTTGATAGATCTTCTAACACTTGACGCGGATCTTCCACATCTTGCAATAATGGACGTTTCTTATCACGTTGAGTACGTTGGAATTGTTTTTCCACCGTGGTTTCTAAATAGATCACGATGCCACGTGCAGAAAGGTGATTACGGTTTTCTTTTGACATCACCGCACCGCCGCCTGTGGAAAGCACAATGCCCTGTTTTTGTGTTAATTCATTAATAATACGTTCTTCGCGTTTGCGGAAGCCTTCTTCACCTTCAACATCAAAAATCCAGCTAATGTCAGCGCCAGCACGTTGTTCAATTTCCGAATCAGTATCAATAAAATCCATTCCTAACATTTGCGCTAATTGACGACCAATAGTGCTTTTCCCTGCTCCCATTGGGCCTACTAAGAAAATATTACGTTTCTCTGCCATTTTTCGTTGTTCTTCTTTAATAAAATTTAAAATAATTGATCTTTCCGACAAATAAAAAGACAACCACAAAATCAAATATGGTTGCTAAAAGATCACCCAAAAAATAATAGGGATTATCTCAATAAATGCCCACCTTTTTCAACCGTCAAAGCAGATTTATTTACCAGATTTGTGCGAAATCTTGCTAGAAGATGACGAAGTGCGGTGATTTTTTGTCGGATTTTTCACCGCACTTTGTTTTTCGGCCTGTTGCCCTTTTTTGATCAAATGCGGTGTGACGAAAATCACCAATTCCCGTTTTTGATGACGCTCTACTTCTTTGCTAAACAAGCGTTTAATCACTGGAATATCACCCAGCACAGGCACTTTATCTAAGGCTTTGGTAATGGTATCGTGGAAGATGCCACCTAGCACAATGGTTTCTCCATTTTGTGCGAAAACTTGCGTGTTAATTTCTTGCTTATCAATGGCAATCACTTCATTTTCGCCATAAGCCACACGCCCACCAGGGGCATTTTGACTCACGACCAAATCCAACAAAATGCCGTTATTTTTGGATAAATGTGGCGTTACTTCTAGCCCTAGCACCGCCTCGCGAAACTCAATGCTCTGGCTGTCATTTTTATTATTATTCACCACATAAGGAATTTCCGTCCCTTGCTTGATGCTTGCGCTTTTCTTATTCGTGGTAAGCAAACTTGGGCTAGCGATAATTTCTACGCTATTTTCTCGCTCCAAGGCGGTTAATTCTAAATCAAGCAATCTTCCATTGATTTTGGCAATCTGCAACGCCACCGAGCCTGCGGGGGTATTGGTGGTGGCGAAATTGACGTTGAGATTATCGGTAATATTGACAAAACCGTTCGCATTCAGGCTACCCATTACTTTATGGCTTGCATCTGTTGGCGTAAAAATCCCCCAACGCACGCCAAGTTCTTTCAAACTTTCATCACTGATAGTTACAATGCGCGCTTCAATGGCGATTTGTTCAATGGGCTTATCCATTTCCGTAACCAAGCGTTTCATTTGGTTTAATACGGCTTTTTCATCTTTAATAATCAATAGGTTACTGCGATCATCAAAACTCATACTGCCATTTGCCGAAAGCAACGAACCACTGCCCGAAGTGAGCGTTTTCATCACTTCAGACGCTTTGGCATAGTGCAGCTTTATTGTCATTGTTGATAATGTGGGAACTGTTGGCTCAGGCAGTGTATCTACAAATTCAATGGGAAGGTTATTGGCTACTTCTGGCAAAGAATTTTGCGAGGCTTTACTGAGATAATAAATACCATTTTCCTGCCAGAATTGAAGCTGCTTTATTTTGGCAACCACTTGCAAAAATTGCGCGAGAGTAGTTTGTTGCAGTTGTAACGAAATTGAACCTTGCAATTCGTCATCGATTACTAAATTAACCTTCTGTTGTGCAGCGAGTTGTTGCACGGTCTGTACCAAAGGGGCTTGTTGCAAGCGAATTGAAAAGGTTTCGCTCGGTTTTTCGCTTGCGCTGGCAAATAATGAAAAACTCAGAAAAAACGCACCGCACTTTAATAATTGCATTTTTTTCTCCTAAAAGGTTAAATAAACAAATTGTGATTGCATACAGTCAAAAAGTGTAATTTGCTGTGGTGAAATTTCCTTAATCTGCAATCTTTCTTGTGCAACCACATCTTCCTTTTGAATAAGTATAACTTGTTGATTTTTATCAGTAAAAATTGCTTTGTTGTTTTCTGGAAACTGAATGATTCCAACTAACTTGAGCTGTTGAAAAGAAGCCTCTTCCGCCAAGATTTTTTTATGTGTAGGGCAATTTGTAGAACTTGGCTGAGCAACTATTGCCGCCTGTGCTGTGCGCTGTGTTTTATCAAAAGGATCTTGTGCAGAAACAAAGGGGCTGAGCAGTATGAGGAAAAGAAACGCTTTTTTCATTGTTTATCCTTGGGTAAAGAAAGTTTAAAACGAACTTCTGTGATTAGTGAGAGTTGTGAAAGCAGGTTTTCTCGTGTTTTGTAAATATGCAGTTGTAATACATTGAGTTGCGGAGTGCGCTTTAAAAGTGCGGTCAAAAATTGACGTAAATTATTGAAATTGCCGACTAATTGCATTGTTAAATAAGGCGCTTGGTAAAAATCCCATTGGCTATTTTTTACTTGTAGTTGAAAATCCTGTGGACGCAAAACTTGATTTATTTGGGCAATATCGCTTGTGAGTTCAGGCGTAAACGTATTTTGTGTATTTTGTTGTAGTGAGCTTAAAATTTGTTTTTGATGTGCCAAATTTTGTTCTAATTGCAGAATTTGGCGATCTGTTTGGTTATTTTGCTGTTGAATTTGCTGATATTCCATAATCCAAAAAGACAAGGGCAAAAAGATAAAAATCAGTAATAGAGCATATTGCCTAGTAGCTGAAAGCTGGGCGAGCTTGCCTAGTAAATTATGCGGATTATTAAAAATTTGCTTCATCATCTTGTTCATTTTTTAATTGAAATTCAAAAGTTAGCTGTGAACCTGTGGGCTGAAATTGCGTGAGTTGTGAATGGCTAAATAGCGCTAATTGCGTGATGCGTTGCTGTAATTGCTCAAATTCTTGTTGATCTTCTGTAAAACCATTGAGCAATAATTTTTCTTGCGTAAGCGCCACGTCATTTAATTCTCCTTGTTGCAAAGGAAGCGCAGCAAGCCAGTCTAAAAATTGAATAACCTCTTGCGATGGCAAACTTTTTTGTTCTTGCTGATAAACATAGTGTTGTCTTAAGGCACTAATCTGCTCAATAGTTTGGTTTAAATTTTGAGAAAGTGTTTCATATTGCGCATTTTTTTGTGGTGCGATGGCTTGTTCTGCTTGTAAAACGTTGAACATCGTAAGGTGGCAAGCCAGGCTTATGGCGAAACAAATTCCTGCTCGCATTAATAATTTTTTCATATTTTTATGATGTGCCGCCAATCGCCACGGTAGCAAATTAATCGCCATTTATTTCTCCTTTTTGCTGCCAAAAAGATTGTTGCCACAAAGCATTGCCTAAGGCGATAAAAGGCAAATCCGTTTCGACTTTCTGCCAGTAATCAGGCAAGGCTTTTGCTTGTAACTCATTGCAATAGTAATAAATTTGCTCAGGCTGCAAGGAATGACGCTGGCAGAACATTTCAGCAAGTGCGGTGAGATTTTTGTCTGTTTGTTGCATAAATTGAACCGCTGAAGCGTTGGGCTGAACGGCAAAAGTGTGTTGCTCATCTTGGTAAAGAAAAAGCGCTTGTTTTTCCGTGCCAATCCCTGTGAGATATTGAAATGCTCGGATTATCGCGTGGATACAGCAATCCAACACTTGAATAGGGAAAGGGGCGTAAGCGTTGAGATAATCCAAGGCAGTTTGTTTTTTTATGGCAAAAATACTTAGTTTGAAACCTTGTTTGAGTGGTTCTGATTGATAATCAAACCAGATTTCTTCAAGGGGAAGGGGTAATTCTTGCGATAATAAAAATCGACATTGTTGCTCACATTCTGCGGCAGTTAAAATTTGTGGCAATAACAGATTTTTGATCCAAGTGTATTGTGGTGATATTGCGGTGATAAATTTTATTGTTTTCAAGGAATTATTGCCTGATTGCGGCATAAGCTGCGTGGCAAGTTGTGGCAAGGAAATTGGTGAAGGTAGGGTACAGGCGTGTGGTTGATTTTTTTCATCAAACCAAACACATTCATAATTTTCACCTTGTTTCCACACACCAACTTGTTTTTGTGTGGTGAAATTGTTCGTTTTCTTCATTCTTCCTACTCAAATATTCATTTTAAATGCACTTTTAGCTTTGGATTTCCTTGACTAAACTTTATACTTACGTTTTAAGGAAGTAGTTAAGCTAAAATTTCGAGTTTTAGTTTTTCTGATTTTTTTCAATTTTGCACGAATGAAGAGAGAATTTTACGATGCGGATCGCAAAATTAATTTTAAGTAGCTTGCTGACAATGATCATTTTAGGCTGTGTTGTCGCAGGAATTATTTATGTTCAACTAAAATCAGGCTTGCCAAGTGTAGATTCCCTAAAAACCGTTGAATTGCAGCAACCGATGCAAATTTATACGGCTGATGGCAAGCTCATTGGTGAAGTGGGCGAACAGCGCCGTATTCCAGTGAAATTAAATGAAGTACCACAAAAATTAATTGAAGCGGTGCTTGCCACAGAAGATAGTCGTTTTTATGAACATCACGGTTTAGATCCGGTGGGCATTGCGCGTGCGGTGAGTGTTGCGATTACCAAAGGCGGTGCTTCACAAGGGGCGAGTACCATTACCCAACAGCTCGCACGTAACTTCTTCTTAACGCCAGAAAAAAATATTGTGCGTAAAGCGAAAGAAGCCATTTTGGCGATTGAAATTGAGAATACGCTAAGCAAAGATGAAATTTTAGAGCTGTATTTGAACAAGATTTATCTTGGCTATCGCGCTTATGGGGTGGCGGCAGCGGCGAAAACCTATTTCGGCAAATCGCTTGATCAGCTCACCTTATCAGAAATGGCGGTGATCGCAGGCTTGCCAAAAGCGCCTTCCACAATGAACCCGCTCTATTCTCTTAAACGCGCGACCGCACGCCGTAATGTGGTGCTAGGGCGAATGTTAGAAATGCAATACATTAGCAAAGCGGAATATGATGAAGCCATTAACGAGCCTATTGTAGCGAGCTACCACGGCGCGCAGTTAGATTTTAAAGCAGATTATGTTACCGAAATGGTACGCCAAGAAATGGTGAAACGTTTTGGCGAAGAAAACGCCTATACTAGCGGTTATAAAGTTTATACTACGGTGCTTTCCGCCGATCAGTCCGAAGCGCAAAAAGCGGTGCGTGATAATTTGCTCGCTTATGATATGCGCCACGGCTACCGCGGTGCGGCTGTGTTATGGAAGAAAGGCGACACCGCTTGGGACGAAGATAAAATTATTGATGCGCTAAAAAAATTGCCTAATTCAGCGCCTTTAGTGCCAGCTGCCGTATTGGAAACCAGCAAGGCTGGGGCAAAAGTATTATTAGATGATGGCAACAGCATCACGCTTTCCCCGGCAGCAATGCGCTGGGCAGGCAAAAGACAACCAAAAGCAGGCGAACAAATTTGGTTGCGTCAGCGTAGCAATGGTGAATGGCAACTTTCTCAAGTTCCAGAAGTAAATTCTGCCTTGGTTTCGTTAAACAGTGATAATGGGGCAATTGAAGCATTAGTGGGCGGCTTTAGCTTTGAGCAAAGCAAATTTAACCGCGCCACTCAGTCTTTAGTGCAAGTAGGGTCATCGATCAAGCCTTTCATTTATGCCGCCGCATTAGAAAAAGGGCTAACCTTATCAAGTGTGCTACAAGATTCCCCTATCGTGATCAAAAAACCGGGGCAAAAAGTATGGACACCGAAAAACTCACCAAACCGCTATGATGGCCCAATGCGCTTGCGTGTGGGCTTAGGGCAATCCAAAAATATGATTGCGATCCGTGCAATCCAAATGGCAGGCATTGATTTTACCGCCGATTTCTTGCAACGCTTTGGCTTCCAGCGTGATCAATATTTTGCCAGTGAAGCCCTTGCTTTAGGGGCGGCTTCATTCACCCCACTTGAAATGGCGCGTGCTTATGCGGTGTTTGATAACGGGGGGTTCTTGGTAAATCCTTACCTTATTGAAAAAATCCTTGATAATACAGGCAAGGAACTGTTTGTTGCGAACCCACAAATTGCTTGTGTTACCTGTGATAACATTCCTGTGATTTATGGGGAAACTGAAAAATTAGATGGGTTTAAAAACCTTGATTTAGAGAAGCCTGATAATTTAGTTTCTACGGATAGCAGCACCAATGGTGAAGAGCTAGATCAAGATGAGCAACCTAATGATATTCCAGAACTTGATCGCCAAAATAAAAAATTAGATGAAAACGCAATTGATTTTATGGCTCAAGATAAAAAATCCAATGACCAAGTGCAGTATGCACCTCGCGTAATTAGTGGTGAGTTAGCCTTCTTAATTCGTAGTGCATTGAACACCGCAATTTACGGTGAACAAGGTCTAGGCTGGAAAGGAACGAGCTGGCGAATGGCAAATCAAATTAAGCGCTCGGATATTGGTGGAAAAACAGGGACAACCAATAATTCAAAAGTGGCTTGGTATGCCGGTTTCGGAGCAAATATTACCACCGCCGTTTATGTTGGCTTTGATGACAACAAACGCAATTTAGGCAAAGGCGAAGCGGGCGCACAAACCGCAATGCCTGCGTGGATTGATTATATGAAAACGAGCTTAAAAGATGTGCCAGAGCGTAATCTTCCACTTCCACAAAATATTATCGAAAAGCGTATTGATACGGGCTCAGGGCTGCTTTCTAACAGTGGTGGACGTAAAGAATACTTCATCAAAGGCACAGAGCCTAAGCGCGCCTATGTTAAAGAACGTGGTTACTATGTGCCACCTGAATTGCTAGAGCGTTTAAATGGTGGAGTGAAATCTTCTGAACAACAAGAATTATTCTAGTACAACGCTACCGACAGGATAAAAAATAAAGTGCGGTTGTTTTTTCAAGAATTTTTCTAATCGGAAAAG
Organism: Avibacterium volantium; assembly: GCF_049366555.1. Classification (GTDB taxonomy): domain Bacteria; phylum Pseudomonadota; class Gammaproteobacteria; order Enterobacterales; family Pasteurellaceae; genus Avibacterium; species Avibacterium volantium_A. Next base: position 20,872 of record NZ_JBMMGT010000018.1, read on the forward strand.
AAAAGACCTAGCGAAATAGCTAGGTCTTTTTTATGCAGAAAATAAATTAAAGAATATCCAACAATTCCACTTCAAACACTAATGTGCTAAATGGTGGGATTGCTGCACCTGCGCCGCGCTCGCCGTAGGCAAGGTTATGTGGAATGGTGAGTTTCCATTTTGAGCCAACTGGCATCATTGAAAGGGCTTCAACCCAACCTGGGATTACGCCGCTTACAGGGAATTCAGCAGGTTGGCCACGTTGTACGGAGCTGTCGAATACCGTGCCGTCTGGCAATGTTCCGGTGTAGTGAACGCGTACTTGATCTTGTTTGCTTGGGATTTTGCCGTTACCTTCCACTAACACTTCATATTGTAAGCCTGAGTCTGTTACTTTCACGCCGTCTTTTTTCGCATTTTCTGCAAGATAGGCCTTACCTTCTTCTTCAATTTTTTTGAATTGGGCTTGCGCTGCTTCTGCGGCTTGTTGTTGCAGTTGTTGTAAGGCTTGACTCACTTCGTTTAAGTCAATTGCTGGAGCATTTTGATTTAACGCATCAAAGATTCCTTTCGCCACGGCATCTGCTTTTACCGCTAATTTGCTATCAACTAATTGCTGGCCGATTTGTAAACCGATACCGTAACTGCCTTTGGCAGAAACATCATCTAAAGCGACTTGGTTAAAAAATTGTTCTGACATTGTTTTTTCCTTCTATTAAAAATAAATGTGTTTGATTAAGCGATTTATTACATCGTGTTTTTATAAGCTAACACTTCGCCCATATGCACTGGCACATCAACCGCCAACTGTTCTGCCAATTTCACTTGATTCGGCTGGAATAAATTGATTACCGTAGAACCAAGCTGGAACGCGCCCATTTCTTGGCCTTTGCGTAATTTCACGGCATTTTCACCGCTATATGTCCAGACTTTCACCTCTTTGCTACGCGGTGGGTTAATCACGCCAGCCCATTGAGTGCTGATACTTGCTGTGATGGTTGCGCCCACTAAAATTTGTACCATTTGCCCAAATTCCGTATCAAACACGCAGATCACGCGTTCGTTGCGAGCAAATAAATTGGGAACGTGTTCTGCCAAAAATGGATTAACTGAAAACAGTTCACCCGGTACATAAATCATTTTGCGTAATGTGCCATCACAAGGCATATGTACACGATGATAATCTCTCGGTGAAAGGTATATTGTGGCGAATTCACCATTTTTAAAGGCCTCAACCAATTCTTTATCATTGGCAAGCAGATCAGCAAGGCTAAAATCGTGTCCTTTGGCTTGTAATAAACGATCTTCATCAATATGCCCGAGCTGGCTCACGCGGCCATCTGCGGGTAAACAAAGTGCGGTAGGATTTTCATCAATTTTTCTCGCTCCTTCCGCTAAAGGACGGATAAAAAATTCATTAAAGGTCGCATAATCATTAAAATTTGGTTTCAGCGCTTCTTGCATATTAACTTGGTATTTTTTCGCAAATAATTTAATCACTAAATGGGTTAGCGCTCCCCAACGTTGCTTTGCAAACCAACCTGCAAGTTGCGTTAAATAAAACTGCGGCATTACATATTGAAACGCCACTTTTACACGTTGCCAATAAGTTAAAGGCATTTGCGTTTTTGCTGTCATAAGGTTTTCCTTTGTTAAAATGGAAGGGCGATTATATCAACTTATCCTACTTGTGCAACGATATGCGGATTTTGTCTTGATTTATCAAAGGAATGGGGGTAGTGTTCGTTCTCTATTATATTGATGTAGGGACGCACCTATGTGTGCGCCCGTAAAACAGATAATGATATATGGGCGAATGCACAGGTTTGCCCTACGATTTTGGTAGAAAAAATGCAAGAACAAACCCTCCTTAATATCGACAAAAACCACATCTGGCACCCTTATTCACGTCTGAATAGTGATGCACCGATGTTTGCGGTGGAGCGTGCGGACGGGGTGGAGATCACCTTAAAAAATGGTAAAAAATTAATTGACGGAATGTCTTCGTGGTGGGCAGCGTTGCACGGCTATAACCACCCGAAATTGAACCAAGCAGCGAAAGATCAGTTAGAGAAAATGAGCCATATTATGTTTGGCGGTTTTACCCACGATCCCGCTGGTGAATTGGCTTCTCGCTTGGTGAAATTATTACCTCAAGGGCTAGACAAAATTTTCTTCGCCGACAGTGGCTCGGTGGCAGTGGAAGTAGCGATGAAAATGGCAATTCAGTATCAGCAAGCGAAAGGGGAAAGCGAGCGTTACAAGTTTGCCACCATTCGTTCGGGCTACCACGGCGACACTTGGCACGCAATGTCGGTGTGCGATCCGATCACGGGTATGCACAGCCTATTTGCGAAAGGCTTGCCCGTGCAGTATTTTCTCCCACAGCCTAAAACCCCTTTTGACGGACAATGGCAAGAGGCAGATATTCAGCCATTAAAGGATTTACTGGCAGAAAAGAGCGGTGAAATTGCTGCCTTAATTTTAGAGCCGATTGTGCAAGGGGCAGGCGGAATGTATTTTTATTCGCCGACTTATTTGGAAAAAGCCCGTGCCTTGTGTGATGAATATGGCGTATTGCTGATTTTTGATGAAATCGCCACAGGCTTCGGGCGGACAGGAAAATTGTTCGCCACCGAATACACCAATATCAAGCCTGATATTATGTGCTTAGGCAAAGCCCTCACAGGCGGTTATTTAACCCTTTCTGCCACTATTACCACCGCTCACATAGCAGAAACCATTTGTAACGGCGAGGCAAAATGCTTTATGCACGGACCGACGTTTATGGGTAATCCGCTAGCTTGTGCCATTGCCTGTGCGTCCATTGATCTTCTGTTAGAAAGTGATTGGCAAGGCAATGTGCAACGCATTGAGCAACAATTAAAAATGGAACTTGCCCCTGCGAAATCCTTCAAGGCGGTGAAAGAGGTGCGTGTGCTGGGGGCGATTGGCGTGTTAGAAATGATAGAACCTGTGAATTTGAACATTTTACAGCCAAAATTTGTCGAAAAAGGCATTTGGCTACGCCCTTTCGGGCATTTGGTGTATATTATGCCTCCTTTTATTATTTCGGCCGCTCAGCTCAGCCAGCTCACGCAAGGCTTATTGGCAGTACTCAAAGAGGTTTACAATGAATAATCATCTCGCTGATTTTGCACAAACACTGGCAGAACTCAAGGCGATTGGGCAGTTTCGTCAGCTTCCCCAGTTAGATCATCAAGGCAAGATGATCGTCAAAGACGGACGTACAATGCTCAATATGTCCTCTAATGATTATTTAGGTCTTGCCAATGACGATAAATTAAAAGCGGAATTTTTGCAAAAATACGGCGAAAAATTACCGCACTTTACCTCATCGTCCTCCCGCTTATTAACGGGATCTTTCGCCATTTATGAACAATTAGAAAGACTTATGGCACAACGTTTCGGACGCGAAGCCTGCTTATTATTTAATAGTGGCTACCACGCCAACATTGGGATTTTGCCTGCGGTGGCAAATAAGAAAACACTAATTGTGGCAGATAAACTGGTTCACGCTAGTATTATTGATGGTATTCGTTTGAGCGAAGCAGATTTCGTGCGCTATCGGCATAATGATCTCAATCATTTAGAAACCCTACTCAGCAAGCACCAGAATCAGTATCAACGAATGATCATCGTAACCGAAAGTCTATTTAGTATGGACGGCGATGTAGCGGATTTGCCACAAATAGTGGCGCTGAAACAACGCTTTGGTAATGTGTTGCTCTATGTGGACGAAGCCCACGCCATCGGCGCTTATGGGGAAACAGGGCTGGGCATTGCGGAACAGCAAGGTTGCCTGCAAGACATTGATTTGCTGGTTGGCACCTTTGGCAAAGCTTTGGCATCAATGGGCGCTTATGTGGTGTGCGATCAGCTCATTAAAGATTATTTAATTAATAAAATGCGACCGCTGATTTTTTCTACCGCGCTTCCGCCATTGTGTGTGGCGTGGACCGCATTTCAGTTTGAAAAACTCCCGCACTTTGCTGCGCGCCGCCAACATTTACATCAGCTAAGCGAAAAAGTGCGGTGCTTTTTTCGCGAGAATTTAGCCCAATCGATTCTGAGCGAAAGCGGTATTATTCCTTATATTATCGGTGATAATCAAAAAACCGTGGCAACGGCGCTTGCCTTGCAGCAACAAGGCTATTATTGTTTGCCAATCCGTCCGCCTACAGTACTGAAAGGCACATCGCGCATTCGCGTTTCTTTAACAGCGGATATGACAGAACAAGAAGTGGACGCTTTTCTCACAACCTTAATGGAATTTGAGCAACAACAATGCAAATAGAATTAATCAAGCGCGCAGATAATAATCCAAATTTAATCATTTATTTTGCGGGCTGGGGAACGCCAGCCAGTGCTGTTTCTCACTTAGCGTTACCAGAAAACACCGATTTACTGCTGTGCTATGACTATCAAGATCTGATATTTAATGTGGATCTCTCCCCTTATTCGCAGATCCGTGTGGTGGCTTGGTCAATGGGCGTGTGGGTGGCAAATCAGGTACTCGGGCAAACGCCTCTTGTCAATGCGACTGCCATTAACGGCACAGGCAGGCCTTGTGATGATGAGATGGGCATTCCGCAAGCGGTATTTATCGGCACGCTAGAACAGCTAGATGAACGCAATTTAGCCAAATTTCAACGCAGAATGTGCGGCGATAGCGCCACGTTCGAGCAATATAACCAATTAACAGGGCAACGTGATTGGCAACAAGTGCGGTCAGAATTAAACGAACTTTATCAATCTATTCAGCAAGATAATGGAAAATCGCTGAACTGGACAAAAGCCATTATTGGGGAGAAAGATCGTATTTTTCCTAGCCAAAATCAGCTTAACTTTTGGCAAACTTATGCCGCGGTGCAAAAGCAAAGTGTGACACAAAAACAAAGTGCGGTGCAAAATGGCACAGAATTTGTCTTACAAACAATGCCATTGCCGCACTATCCTTTTGCACAATTTCACGCGTGGGCTGAGTTATTTTAATGAAGGCGATAGATAAATCTCGCGTGGCGCAATGCTTTAGCCAAGCCTTACAGAGCTACGACAGCCAAGCACAAGCGCAACAGCAAATTAATCAGCAACTATTACAGCTGTTATTGCAAACGGGCAGAACGGCTTTTCCGCAAGTGCTGGAAATTGGTTGTGGCACGGGGCATTTTAGCCAGCTTTTAGCGCAACATTTACAAGTAGAATCTTGGGCATTTAACGATTTATGCAATGTGCAAAGCCAACTTAACGCCTTATTTCCACAAGAGAATATTGTTTTTTATCAAGGCGATGGGGAAAATTATCCGTTTCCTGCGCATTATGATCTCATCGCTTCCGCTTCTGCGGTGCAGTGGTTTGCTAATCCGCACGGTTTCGTCAATAAATGTGCCGATTTATTGCGTGAAAACGGCATCTTGCTGATTAGCACCTTTGCCCCACAAAATTTAGCAGAAATTCGTGCATTAACGGGAATTGGTTTGGATTATCCTGATTTGGCTCAATGGCAACAATGGCTGAATGAAAAATTTGAGATCAAAGCCTTATTTGAACAAGCGATGCCGCTATATTTTTCTAATCCATTGGCAGTGTTGCAACATCTCAAAGCCACTGGGGTTACTGCCACAGGGCAAGGGCGTTGGACAAAGGGACGATTGCAACAATTTATTGCAGATTACCAAGCGCAATATGAAAATCCGCAAGGACAAGTGCGGTTGAATTATCAGCCACTTTTTATTTTGGCGCAAAAATTATAGCAAGGGGGAACAAAATGACAGGGCAAGTGATCTTTATTTCGGGCATTGATACCGATGTAGGAAAAACTATCGCCACAGGCTGGTATGCGAAAAAACTCGCGGAACAAGGTTTTTCGGTCATTACGCAAAAAATGATCCAAACAGGCTGTGAAGAAATTTCTGAAGACATTGTGCAACACCGCAAATTGCAAGGCATTGAGCTATTGCCCGAAGATCAGCAAGGACTAACCTGCCCTTATTTATTTTCTTACCCTTGTTCGCCGCATCTCGCCGCGCGCCTAGAAAATCGTGAAATTTGCACCGCACTTATCCGCCAAGCAACAGACGACCTGGCAGCACGTTATGATTATGTGCTATTGGAAGGCGCAGGTGGCTTGTGCGTGCCTTATGATGAACAGTACACCACCTTAGATTATGTGGCCGCGCAAGGCTATCCTGTGATTTTAGTAACATCAGGAAAACTGGGCAGCATTAATCACACCTTGCTTAGTTTGTTAGCCTGTAAGCAGTATCATATTGAATTAAAAGGATTAATTTATAATCGCTATCCTTTAGGTGATGAAACCATCAATGATGAAACGGCGCGTTATTTAGAAAATTATTTGCACCAACATTTTCCCCAAGCAGAATTTTTCCGCTTAGAAAAACAAGATCAAATTTAACAAAAAGGAAATTCGCACTTTTCGCATAAAAAATCATAATTTCCTTTGACTAATTGAACATCAAAAGGTAATATGCACGCCCTATGCAAAAGGTAAAACTACCCCTTACAACTGATCCAGTAAAGGATGCACAGCGTAGATTGGATTATGATGGCTATTATGCAATCAACCAACTTGGTCGCCTGGCTGAATCAGTAAATAAAGTGCTCAGCGATGCACAGGTAACATTATCATTTTTCATTGATCCACAAAAATTAGTGGTAATGAAAGGCAAAGCTCAGGTTGAAGTGGAACTCACTTGTCAGCGCTGCGGTGAACCTTTTAACCAAATCTTGGAAGCCGAGTTTGCATATAGCCCTGTTTCTAATTTGGATCAAGCCGATGCGTTACCAGAGATTTATGAACCTATTGAACTTAATGAGTTTGGGGAAATAGATTTACTGGCAACGATTGAAGATGAATTGATGTTATGTCTGCCGATTGTGCCGATGCATTCATCTGAACACTGTGAAGTGTCCGTGGCTGAACAGGTTTTTGGCGAATTGCCCGAAGAATTGGCAAAAAAACCGAACCCGTTCGCTGTATTAGCTAGTTTAAAGCAAAAGTAAATTTAGGAGTATAGCCAATGGCTGTTCAACAAAATAAAAAATCTCGTTCACGTCGTGATATGCGTCGTTCACACGATGCCTTAACTACTGCAGCAGTATCAGTAGATAAAGCAACTGGCGAAACCCATTTACGTCACCACGTTACTGCTGACGGTTACTACCGCGGTCGTAAAGTGATCAACAAGTAATTCCTTTTTTATATAAGGTATTCACTTGAGCCGTCTAACCCTTGCGTTAGATGTGATGGGCGGGGACATTGGTCCCCGTGTTACTATCCCAGCATCCATAAAAGCGTTGGAACAAGATCCGATGCTTTCTCTTTTATTATTTGGCGATAGCCAAATAATTCTCCCTTTATTAGAAAATATCCCCACTGCGTTGCAAGATCGCATCAAGGTTTGCCATTGCAGCAGAATCATTGAAAATACCCAAGGTTTGTCTTATGCCCTGCGTCATAGCAAAGGCACATCAATGCGTTTAGCCATTGAAGCGGTGCAAAAAGGCGAGGCACAGGCGTGCGTGAGCGCAGGCAATACAGCGGCATTAATGGGCTTAGCCAAAATTTTATTGCAACCCCTGAAAGGGATTGAGCGTCCTGCGCTAATTTCTGTGATCCCTACAATGAATGGCGATCGTTCCGTAATGCTTGATCTTGGTGCCAATATTGAATGTAGTGCAGAAAATCTCTATCAATTTGCATTAATGGGATCAATTTTTGCCGAGAATTGTTTAGATCTGGTTTTTCCGCGCATTGCGTTGCTAAATATTGGCATCGAAGAAATTAAAGGATATAAATCTATTCGTGATGCGGCAGAATTATTGAAGCAAAATCCCACCTTAAATTACATTGGTTTTATTGAGGGAGATTTATTGCTCAATGGCAAAGCTGATGTGATTGTCAATGACGGCTTTGTGGGCAATGTGGCATTAAAAACCTTAGAGGGTGCGGCAAAGAATGTGATTTCTTTATTCAAAGGCAGTCCAACATTGAATAAAACAAATCATATTTTAAAACCGATTTTTCGCTGGTTTGTGCGAACTTTCTTGTTGAAAGGGAGCTATCAACGCTTAAAACAAATTAATCCAGACCAATATAACGGCGCGTCATTAATTGGTTTAACCGCTGTGGTGGTCAAAAGCCACGGCAGCGCTAACATTGATGGCTTTGCTTACGCCATTGCTGATGCGGCACAGCAAGCAAGACAAAAAATCCCTGAAAAGATTTTAGCTGGCTTGCAAAGATATTAGCTTTCAATTCATTAATCATTAGAAATTGTTATGTATAGTAGAATTTTAGCCACTGGTAGCTATGCGCCAGAACAAGTAAGAACAAATGCCGATTTAGAAAAAATGGTAGATACCTCTGATGAGTGGATCACCACGCGTTCGGGCATTAAAGAACGCCGTATTGCAGGTGAGAATGAAACCGTTGCAACAATGGGCGCAGCGGCCGCGCAAAACGCTTTAGCAATGGCCAATATTGATCCACAAGAAATCGATCTCATTGTGGTTGGCACAACCACGAACTCTCATTCTTACCCAAGTGCAGCTTGCCAAATTCAAGGCCTTCTTGGCATTAAAGATGCCATTGCCTTTGATGTTGCAGCAGCTTGTACTGGTTTTGTGTATGCCCTTTCAGTGGCGGATCAATTCGTGCGTAACGGGCAAGTGAAAAAAGCCTTGGTGATCGGTGCGGATTTAAACTCACGTCATCTTGATGAAACCGATCGCAGCACAGTGGTGTTATTTGGTGATGGGGCTGGTGCAGTGATTTTAGAAGCCAGCGAAAAGTGCGGTGTGATTTCAACCCATTTACACGCTTCCCCAGATACCGAAAATGCCTTGCTACTTCCACAGGCGCAACGTGGTGATGAGCAGTCTGGCTATATTTCAATGCAAGGCAATGCCACTTTTAAATTAGCGGTGAGCCAATTAGCCAATGTGGTGGAAGAAACCCTAGCCGAAAATCAATTAGACAAAAAAGATCTTGATTGGCTCGTGCCACATCAAGCCAATTTACGCATTATCAGTGCCACAGCCAAAAAATTAGAAATGGAAATGTCGCAAGTGGTGATCACGCTCGATCGCTATGGCAACACCAGTGCGGCGACCGTGCCGACTGCCCTTGATGAAGCGGTGCGAGATGGGCGTATTCAACGCGGACAACTGTTATTATTAGAAGCCTTTGGCGGTGGTTGGACTTGGGGTTCAGCACTGGTTCGTTTTTAACTTTATTTGCTAGAATAGCAATTCCATAAAAAATAGGATAAAACAATGAAAAAATTTGCAATGGTTTTCCCCGGACAAGGCTCGCAAGCGGTCGGAATGCTTGCTGAATTAGCAAGCCAATTTCCTGTGGTAGAACAAACCTTTAAGCAAGCCTCTGAAGTACTTGGCTATAATTTATGGCAACTCGTACAACAAGGCCCAGCGGAAGAATTAAACAAAACTTGGCAAACTCAGCCCGCACTTTTAGCCGCTTCCGTGGCAATTTATCGTGTTTGGCAACAACAATATCCAGATTTAAAACCAAGTGTAATGGCAGGCCATAGCCTTGGCGAATATTCAGCCTTAGTTTGTGCAGGTGTCATTGATTTCCAAGATGCCATCAAATTAGTGGAATTACGCGGAAAATTAATGCAACAAGCCGTGCCAGAAGGCACTGGCGCAATGTATGCTATTATTGGTTTAGATAACGAATCAATTATCAAAGCTTGTAAAGACGCCGAGCAAGGCGAAGTGGTTTCAGCGGTGAATTTTAACTCACCAGGACAAGTGGTGATTGCAGGCGCAAAAGCTGCCGTAGAGCGTGCCGCAGCAGCCTGTAAAGAAGCAGGCGCAAAACGTGCCTTACCTTTAGCGGTGAGCGTGCCTTCTCACTGTGCCTTAATGAAACCAGCGGCAGATCAACTTGCCGTATCGTTAGAAAGCATTGCCATTAAAGCCCCTAAAGTTGCGGTGATCAATAATGTTGATGTGAAAGCAGAAGAAAAAAGTGAAGAAATTCGCACCGCACTTATTCGTCAGCTATACAGCCCTGTACGCTGGACTGAAACCGTAGAAAAAATGGCTCAAAATGGCATTGAAGTGTTAGTAGAAATTGGCCCAAATAAAGTGCTTACTGGTTTAACAAGCCGTATCGTGAAAGAATTAACCGCCGTTGCCGTCAATGATGTAGCATCGCTAGAAAAAGCGCACGCGGTATTAACCGAAGCCTAAAAAAGACAATTAGGAGAACAATTATGCAAGGTAAAATTGCGTTAGTAACTGGGGCAACCCGTGGAATTGGACGTGCGATTGCGGAAGAATTAAGTGCCAAAGGCGCATTTGTGATCGGTACTGCCACCTCTGAAAAAGGGGCTGAAAGCATTTCAGCTTATCTTGGCGAGAAAGGCAAAGGCTTAGTGCTAAATGTAGCGGATCAACAATCCATTGAAGCAGTTCTCGCACAAATTAAAGCCGATTTCGGCGATATTGATATTCTTGTTAATAACGCTGGGATCACCCGTGATAACCTATTAATGCGAATGAAAGATGAAGAATGGTTTGATATTTTGCAAACTAATCTCACCTCTGTATTCCATCTTTCCAAAGCAATGCTACGTTCAATGATGAAAAAACGTTTTGGTCGTATTATCACCATTGGCTCGGTAGTTGGCTCAATGGGTAATCCAGGACAAGCGAACTATTGTGCGGCAAAAGCAGGTTTAATTGGTTTCAGCAAAGCCCTTGCCAAAGAAGTGGCTTCACGCGGAATTACCGTAAACATGGTTGCTCCCGGCTTCATTGCCACAGATATGACAGACGCATTAACGGAAGAACAAAAAGCGGAAACCTTGGCTAACGTGCCTGCAGGCCGTTTAGGCGAACCAAAAGATATTGCCAAAGCGGTGGCATTTTTAGCCTCTGATGATGCAGGTTATATCACTGGTTCTACTCTACACGTTAATGGTGGAATGTATATGGCGTAATGCCATAACCCTAAGATTTAAAAGGAAAATTTATTCTATAGCGGAAAAGATTTTCTGTTTAATCTTTGATTTAAAACAATTTCTTGCACGAAAACATAGCCAAGCGGGGGGCTTAATGCTAAAATCGCCCCCAGCGATGTAAATTGTTTACGTTGGCTGTTGCGTTAGCAAAGTAACGTAACTTATTTTTAGCGAATGTATTTTTGTTAGTTGATTTGTGGTTTGACCTTGCAAAAATAGGTTGCAACTTAGCTAAAAATACATACACTATAAAACCATTATTTTATGGCTAACTATAATAGGAAAAGCAAATGAGCATTGAAGAACGCGTAAAAAAAATTATTGTTGAACAATTAGGTGTTAAAGAAGAAGACGTTAAACCAGAAGCTTCTTTCGTTGAAGATTTAGGTGCAGACTCTTTAGACACTGTTGAATTAGTGATGGCTTTAGAAGAAGAATTCGATATCGAAATTCCTGATGAAGAAGCAGAAAAAATCACTACTGTTCAATCAGCAATTGATTATGTTCAAAACAACCAATAATCACATTAAGGCGGTGTAAAAACCGCCTTAATTTTTTCCCCTCCATAAAAATTTGATTTAGATAGCCTTTTCATCAAATAATCCCACCAAGAATATTGTAGAAAATTGTAAATAAAGTATGATTGCTAACGGAAATTTTTATAACTCATTTTAGGGATAGACTATGCTTTATTTAGAATTTTTATTTCTATTATTAATGCTTTATATCGGTAGCCGATACGGTGGTATTGGTTTGGGAGTGGTATCTGGAATTGGCTTGGCAATTGAAGTTTTCGTGTTGCGTATGCCATTAGGAAAAGCCCCGATTGATGTAATGCTGATCATCTTAGCCGTGGTAACCTGTGCTTCCGTATTAGAAGCAGCAGGCGGGCTGAAATTTATGCTGCAAGTGGCGGAAAAAATTCTGCGTAATAATCCGAAACGGGTTACCTTGCTCGGGCCATTGGTGACTTATTTGATGACCTTTATGCTCGGAACAGGCCATTCGGTGTATTCTATTATGCCGATTATTGGTGATGTGGCATTGAAAAATAAAATTCGTCCAGAACGTCCAATGGCAGCGGCTTCTGTGGCGTCGCAATTGGCGATTACTTCCAGCCCATTATCTGCGGCCGTGGTGTTTTATTTAGGACGTATTACTGAGTTACCGGGATTCGATCACATCAGCTTGTTGGATATTATTTGCGTAACTGTGCCAGCAACCTTAGCGGGAACTATCGCTTTGTCGCTTTATAGTATGCGCCGTGGTAAAGAACTTGAGCAAGATCCAGAATACCAACGCCGTTTGCAAGATCCAATTTGGCGTGAACGTATTTTGAATACCACTAGCACCACCTTAAACGAAGAATTGCCACCAGCGGCAAAACAGTCGGTTTATTTATTCTTATTAGCCCTTGTTGTGATTGTGTTCATCGCAATGTTCCCAGAAATTCGTACAGTTGGCGTGGGTGAAAAAATCAAACCGATTTCAATGTCTTACATCATTCAAATGATGATGCTGTGTTTTGGTGGGATTATTTTATTGGTCACTAAAACCAATCCGCAAATCGTGCCAAATGGCGTGGTGTTTAAATCAGGTATGGTGGCAGCCATCGCGATTTTCGGGATTGCGTGGATGAGTGATACTTACTTCAAATTCGCAATGCCACAATTTAAAGCAGGCATTACTGAAATGGTAAGCACTTACCCTTGGACATTCGCCTTTGCATTGTTTGCCGTTTCTGTGGTAATCAACAGCCAAGCTGCCACCGCAGTAATGATGTTGCCAGTGGGAATTGGACTAGGTTTACCAGCACCATTATTAGTGGGCTTAATGCCAGCCACTTACGGTTATTTCTTTATTCCAAATTATCCGTCAGATATCGCAACGGTGAACTTTGACGTAACAGGCACAACCAAAATTGGTAAATACTACTTCAACCACAGCTTTATGGTGCCGGGTCTAATCGGTGTCGTGGTAGCCTGTATGGTTGGATATACCATTGCACAGATTGTGATTAGATAACTCATTTCATAATAGCAAAGTGCGGTGATTTTTCACCGCATTTTTATTACAGCAGAAATGCTTAAACTTTCACCGAACAAAAAATCCCCCGTTGAAATTCCCTTATTTATTCCTATATAAGATCCCATTGCAAAAGAGAGGATACAATATGAACAAAAATCAAGAAACTCGTGGATTTCAATCTGAAGTTAAACAATTACTTCAATTAATGATCCACTCACTTTACTCGAATAAAGAAATCTTCCTGCGTGAGCTAATCTCAAATGCGTCTGATGCGGCGGACAAGTTGCGTTTTAAAGCGCTTTCTGCACCAGAATTATATGAAGGTGATGGCGATTTAAAAGTGCGTATCAGCTTTGATGAAGAAAAAGGAACGATCACCATTAGCGATAACGGAATTGGAATGACGCGTGAGCAAGTGATCGATCATTTAGGGACGATTGCGAAATCAGGAACGAAAGAATTTTTGAGCGCACTTGGCGCGGATCAAGCGAAAGACAGCCAGCTTATCGGGCAATTTGGTGTCGGTTTTTATTCTGCTTTTATTGTGGCGGATAAAGTAACCGTGAAAACCCGTGCAGCAGGCGTGCCTGCTGATCAAGGTGTGTTGTGGGAATCCACCGGTGAAGGTGAATATACCGTTGAAAACATTGAGAAAAAAGATCGTGGAACGGAGATCACATTGCACTTGCGTGCGGAAGATAAAGAGTTTGCCAACGCGTGGCGTTTGCGTGAAATCATCAGCAAATATTCCGATCATATTGGCTTGCCAGTTGAAATTCTAAGCAAAGAATATGATGATGAGGGCAAAGAAACAGGAGTGAAATGGGAAAAGATCAACAAAGCCCAAGCCCTATGGACACGCTCAAAAGGCGAAATCTCTGATGAAGAATATAAAGAATTTTACAAACATTTAAGCCACGATTTTGCTGATCCGCTTTTATGGGCGCACAATAAAGTAGAAGGAAATCAAGAATATACCAGCCTGCTTTATGTGCCGTCTAAAGCCCCTTGGGATCTCTTTAACCGTGATCACAAACAAGGCTTGAAGCTCTATGTGCAACGTGTGTTTATTATGGACGATGCGGAACAATTTATGCCGAATTATCTGCGTTTTGTGCGTGGTTTAATTGATAGCAATGATTTACCGCTCAACGTTTCTCGTGAAATTCTGCAAGATAACAAAGTAACCGCAGCCTTGCGTAAAGCGCTTACCAAGCGTTCATTACAAATGTTAGAAAAATTAGCGAAAGACAATCCAGAGCAATATTTACAATTCTGGAAAGAATTTGGCTTAGTGTTAAAAGAAGGGGTGGCGGAAGATGTGGCTAACCGTGAGCAAATTGCCCGTTTATATCGTTTTGCTTCAACGCATAATGATAGCAGCGAGCAAACCGTTTCCCTGCAAGATTATGTTTCGCGAATGAAAGAAGGACAAAAAGCCATTTATTATATCACGGCAGATAGCTATATTGCGGCAAAAAATAGTCCGCACTTAGAACTGTTTAATAAGAAAGGCATTGAAGTGTTGTTGCTTTCTGATCGTATTGATGAATGGATGGTAAGTTATCTCACCGAATTTGATGACAAACCATTGCAGCCTATCACCAAGTCCGATCTTGATTTAGGCGATTTAGCGGATCAAGAACAGGAAGAACAAAAGACACAAGATAAAGCCTTTGGTGCTTTCGTTGAACGCGTGAAAACCTTATTGGGGGATCGCGTGAAAACGGTACGTTTAACGCACCGTTTAACGGATACCCCAGTGGTGGTTTCAACGGATAACGATCAAATGACCACACAAATGGCGAAATTGTTTGCTATGAGCGGGCAGCCAGTGCCAGAAGTGAAATATACTCTTGAGTTAAATCCAGACCATTCGTTAGTGAAAAAAGTGGCAGAGATAACAGACGATGTAGCCTTTGCAAATTGGGTGGAATTACTGCTTGAACAGGCCATGTTTGCGGAGCGCGGATCGCTGGAAAATCCAACCGCATTCATTAAACGTGTAAATGAGTTGTTATCTTAATAAATTAGGTTAGAATAGAGGCGTTGTCTAAAACTAGGCAACGCTTATTTTTTGACTTATAAAAAGGAATGGTATGAAAAAATTTATTGTCGTTATAAGCTTATTGTTATCTGCTTGTAGTTCAGTACTGAATGTTACTCAATCGGCTAAATTAGCTAACAGCTGCCAAACCTATTTCAATATTTTAGATGAGAATGTTGCCACTTCCACCCTACCTGCGGAAACCTTGCAGGCATTACAACAGGATTTTGCACAATATCGCAAAGAATTTACAAAACTCTCTGCTGAGAAACAAGAACAATTCTGCCGTGCGCGTTTGGCACGTTTTCAACATTAATTTTCTTTCCCTGCGTAACAAGGAGCGTCAATGAGCATTTTTATTGCGTGGGGAAATATTCATCAGTCTTATCCTTTCGAGCAAATTCCAACGGCATTACTCACGCCTAAATTATGTCAAGCACCGCCTGAACAACCGCGTTTGTTGCAACGTTATCGTTGCCGTTGGATGGCGCATTTTTTGCTATGGCAATTATTAAAAACCGCAAAAATTTCTACCGCACTTTTATCGCAAATCGCATACAGCCAAAGCCAGCGCCCTTATTTTCTTACGCCGAATATTGATTTTAATATCAGCCATTCAGGCGATTGGGTGGCGGTGATACTCAAGGTTAATGAAAAAAATGAAATCCAAAGTGCGGTGGGAATTGACATTGAATTTCCGCAAAAAGAACGGGATTATGCTGCCTTGCTTGGTCATTTCGCCCCCGAACAAGAACAACAATGGTTTGCAAAGCAGCCCGACAAAAAAACAGCTTTTTATCGTATTTGGTGTTTGCGTGAAGCGCTGTTGAAATCCCAAGGTGTGGGCATTGTGAAATTATCGGAAGTGGATCACCAAGCAGAGAGTCTGCAATTATTTTCTGCCTATTGCCCGCAAGGGGAAGCCATATTTACGCAAGAATTGCCCTTTTATTTGGCCGTTTTCGCTAATGCAACCCTGGCAACAGCGCATTATTTTTATTGGAATGATGAAGGCTTAATTCCCACTGAATTAAGGCAAAAAATTTGCTATAAAGTAAACCACACTTTAACGGATTTTTGATGGATTAAAGGGAAGGAAAGCGGGTAATCTGCCCTAGACTTCACTTATTATTTTGTTTAGACTTGTAACAATTTTTTGACAAATGGAGAAAAGAATGTCCTTTAATGGTTCAGATCAAGATCCTTGGGGAAAACCAGGGAGCAACCCAAATCAATCGGATAACAAATCCGATCCAAATAACCAATGGGATAAGCGTAATAAGCAGGAACAATCCCCACCTGATCTTGAAGAAGTCTTTAGTAATTTATTGAAAAAACTCGGTGGTGGCCAAAATGGTGGCAACCATAACGGTGGCGGCAAAGGCCTGTCATTTGGCTTAGGGAAATTGTTACCTGTTGCTGCGGTGATTGGTGCGATTGTTTGGGGCGTGAGCGGTTTTTACACCGTGAAAGAAGCGGAGCGTGGCGTGGTGTTACGTTTTGGTGAGCTGGAAAAAATCGTGCAACCGGGTTTGAACTGGAAACCAACTTTCGTAGATAAAGCGATTCCCGTTAATGTGGAACAAGTGAAAGAGCTGAAAACCCAAGGCGCAATGCTCACTCGCGATGAAAATATGGTGAAAGTGGAAATGACCGTGCAATATCGCGTGAGTGATCCAGCGAAATATTTATTTAGCGTAACCAATGCCGATGACAGCTTAAACCAAGCTACCGACAGTGCGTTGCGTTATGTGATTGGACATATGTCAATGGACGATATTTTAACCACAGGGCGTTCCATTGTGCGTGAAGACACTTGGAAAGCCTTGAATAGCATTATTCAGCCTTATGATATGGGGCTAGAAGTGCTTGATGTGAACTTCCAATCTGCGCGCCCGCCAGAAGAAGTGAAAGCCGCCTTTGATGATGCGATCAAAGCACAAGAAGATGAGCAACGTTATATTCGTGAAGCGGAAGCCTATGCTCGTGAGCAAGAGCCAATCGCACGTGGTAATGCACAACGCATTATTGAAGAAGCCACCGCCTATAAAGATCAAGTGGTGTTAAATGCGCAAGGGGAGGTGGAGCGTTTCCAACGCTTATTGCCTGAATTTAAAGCAGCGCCGCAATTATTGCGTGATCGCTTATATATTCAAACGATGGAAAAAGTGATGGCAAACACGCCAAAAGTGTTGCTTGATAGCAACGGCAATAATTTAAGTGTGCTGCCGCTCGATAAAATTTTATCGCAAAAAAATAGTGAAAAAAGCACCGCACCTAACTCATCAAATTCACAAAGTGCGGTGAAAAATCAGGAAATTTATTCCGAGTCTCGCGCTTTTTCCAACAGTGAGAACGATCAACAATCATCTGAAAATCGCCAAGGGAGATTTAACTAATGCGTAAGATTTTAACCCCTGTTTTACTGGTATTGCTTGCGGTGATTTATTCTAGCCTTGTGATTGTAGATGAAGGCACGCGCGGCATTATGTTGCGTTTCGGCAAAGTTCATCGTGATTCTGACAATAAAGTGATGGTGTATGAGCCGGGTTTACACCTTAAAATCCCATTTATTGACTCAATGAAAGTGTTAGATGCGCGTATTCGCACCCTTGATGGCGCGCCAGATCGCTTTGTTACCGTTGAGAAAAAGGATCTTTTAGTGGATTCTTATGTGAAATGGCGAATCAGTGATTTCGGCCGTTTCTTCACCGCAACAGGTGGTGGCGATTATACTCAAGCGTCCAACTTATTACGCCGTAAAGTGAATGACCGTTTACGCTCTGAAGTGGGTTCACGCACCATTAAAGACATTGTGTCAGGGACGCGCGGCGAATTAATGGTTGGCGCGCGCAAAGCCTTGAATACAGGGCAAGATAGCACCTCAGAATTAGGGATCGAAGTGGTTGATGTACGAGTAAAACAAATCAATCTCCCTGATGAGGTGTCTTCATCAATTTACCAACGTATGCGTGCAGAACGTGATGCAGTGGCCCGTGAACATCGTTCACAAGGTAAAGAAAAAGCGGCATTTATTCAAGCCGATGTGGATCGTAAAGTTACGGTAATTTTGGCCACCGCCAATAAAACAGCACAAGAATTGCGTGGTAACGGTGATGCCGCCGCCGCCAAACTCTACGCTGATGCCTTTGCGCAAGAACCTGAATTTTACAGCTTTGTGCGTAGTATGAAAGCCTACGAAAAAAGCTTTGCAGAATCAAACAATATGCTGATTCTCAAACCAGACAGCGACTTCTTCCGCTTTATGCAAGCGCCGAAGTAAAATATATAAGGGCTATATCTATATTAGATTAGCCCTAAACTCCTCACTATTCTCACAAAATATTCACTTGCTTTTGCTATAATTTTATAATTGAAGCTAGAGGAAATTATAAAATTATGACAACTCGACCAAAAGATATTGATGCTACGCTTTTGCAGATAGAAATTTTAAGGATTATTCCTAGGCTGCCAGCGAGCATAGAGGCAAAAACGATTCACGAAAAACTGAAAGATTTAGGCTTTAATCGTGATTTACGTAGTATTCAGAGAACGCTACAAGCACTTTGCTTACATTTTGATGATTTAGAATGTAACAACGATAGCAAGCCTTATACCTATTATTGGAAAGAGCGTTCAGCTGGATTTGCGCTACCCGTTTTAAATGAGCAACAATCACTATTACTCAAACTTGCAGAAAAACAACTTAAATATCTGTTACCTGCAAATATTATGTCCTCAATGAAACCTTTTTTCGAGCAAGCTGATAGAATGGTTTCAGGTACTTACCCAAATGAAAAAGAGAAGCCTACACATCAATGGCTCAATAAAGTTTGTGTCACTCCAACAACTTTACCATTAATTCCTGCCAAAATTGGAGAGGATATTTTTTCAGCCGTTAGCCAAGCGCTGTATCAGAACAAGTTACTCAAGATCGAATATCAAAACTCAAGTGGTAAACAACACTCTGCAACTATTATGCCTTTGGCAATTGCACAGCAAGGAGCGAGCATTTACCTCATTTGTCGTTTTGATGGATTCTCCGATAATCGAATACTGGCAATGCATCGTATCTGTAAAGCAGACATCTCTACATTTAGCTTTGAACGACCTAAAGATTTCAACTTGCAGGTCTATCAAGATGAGGGCTATTTAGGTTTTACCCGTTATCAAACTATCCGTAAAATTTGCTTGACGTTTTCTATTGCAAAATGGGCAGGATTTCATTTAACGGAAACGCCTCTTTCCAATGATCAACAGATTTTAGAAGAAAGCGATAAACATTACCGTTTTCGTGCAACCCTGCCTGAAAATGATATGTTGGATTGGTGGATTTTAAAATTTGGTGAGGATATTTGGGATATTGAGCGGGAGCCATTAACATAGTTTACACGCTATATAATTTGAATAAAATGCCCTGCTAAACAGTCAATTAGGGGAAACCTTATGCCATTTCAACTTACATTCTGCCAGCAAGCTGGTAATGATAAAAAACACAACCAAGATGCCTTATTCAATGGGGTGAACGTTTACCAATGGAAGCTAAAAAATGCTGAAAATGTTATTTTATATGAGGATAGCGTAATTTTTGGCATTGCCGATGGCGTCTCTAATAGCCCAAAACCTCAACTCGCTAGCCGATTTCTAATGGAACAATTAAGTCAATGCCAATCGCTTAGTTCAGCTTGGCTAAGGGATATTCAAAATAAGTTAAGTGAACGATATGCACAATCTTATTTTGGAACAAGTAGTACCTTTGTTGGCTGTGAATTATATGCAGATGGAAGTGGTAAAATAGTCAATACAGGCGATAGCCGAGCTTATAAAATCACGATAAATGGCGAGTGGCAACAACTCAGTTTTGATCATACTATTCTTGCTGAAATGCAGGCTCAAGGTTTGGCTGATGAGCAAACGGAATATGCGGCAATGTATCAAGGTTTATCTGATTGTATTAGTGCTAATTTTGATGAGGCAGATTTCCGTATTCATATTGCAACATTTCAACTAGCAAAAGGCGAAAGCATATTACTTTGTTCAGATGGTTTGCACAATTACATCACGCCAATACAGATTAAACAAATTTGGCAAAAATATCCTAATAGCATTGAACGCCTTCAAACTTGTAGAAAAATGGTAAAAAAGCACCGCACTTATGATGATTTTTCTGTCATTATGTGCGAATTTTTATAATTCAACGACACAATTTGTCGCTTTTCTAACTAAAATGATAAAAAAACAAAGGAGGAAGTGATGAATAACGATCTAAATTATGCGGTTGAACTTATTCGCCAAGCTGATGGTATTTTGATTACTGCAGGAGCTGGAATGTCTGTTGATAGTGGTCTGCCAGATTTTAGAAGTGTTGGAGGATTTTGGAATGCCTACCCTCCACTTAAAAAATTTAATTTGCAATTTATAGATATTGCAACACCTCTTGCCTATGAACAACGTCCTGAACTTGCTAAATGGTTTTTTGCTCATCGCTTAAATCAATATCGTCAAGCCGAACCTCACGAAGGTTATACCATTTTAAAACGCTGGGCAGAAAATAAGCAATATGGTTATTTTGTATTTACCAGTAATGTGGACGGGCATTTTCGTAAAGCAGGATTTAATGAAAGTCGAATTTACGAGTGCCACGGCACGTTAGATCGCTTGCAATGTATGAATAATTGTCAAAACCAATCTTGGTGGTCTTATGGCTACAACCCTATTACAGATGATGAACAATGTATAGTCGTTAGCGAAGCTCCAACTTGTCCTAATTGTGGGGGCTTAGCTCGGCAAAATGTAATGATGTTTAATGACGATATTTATTGCGAAAACTATCAACTGGCTAAATATACACGACTTAATGAATGGCTAGGTAAAATTCAGCGTCTCATAGTCATTGAAATCGGTGCCGGAAAAGTTGTACCGATAGTTCGCCGTTTTTCTGAACGCATCGCCAAACAGAAAAAAGGTAGTTTAATTCGTATTAACCCGATTGATGCAGGTGTGCCAAAAATGCACTTTTTGAGCTTGAAAATGGGAGGATTAGAGGCGTTGAGAGCAATTGATGAGTTATTGCAAGCAGATTAAATCTGATGAAATTTTGTTACAATATGTTGTATTTCAAATTATAGAAAGTAGGAAAATAGAATGACTAAAGAAATTGTAGAAATAAAAGAAATTGCAGAAATAAAAAAAATTAAAGATGTAGTGACGAAAGAATTATCTATTCCAAACTATCAAAGACCCTATAAATGGACGGAAAAGAACATTACCCAACTGTTAAACGATCTTTATTCTAATTTTGAAAAAGATAAAAAAGTTTACCGAGTTGGTGCAATAGTTATTCATAAAGATACAGATAAATCTAATATTGTAGATGGACAACAACGATTAATTAGTCTGTCGTTAATTTTATATTTATTGAATAAGGATAGTTCTTCATCATTATCAGAAACTTCCTTACCATTATTAAATGAAACACTTCCTCATAGCATTAGTGTTGATAACTTAATGAAAAATAAAAATGCAACCGAACAATTTATTCAAGATAGAGTAAAAGACAGGGAGGCATTTTCTAACTATATTTTAGATATATGTGAATTGGTTTATATTGAATTAGGAGATCTTGATGAAGCGTTCCAGTTTTTTGATGCACAAAATGCGAGGGGGAAATCACTTGCACCCTATGATTTACTTAAGGCATATCATTTAAGAGAGCTAGATGCAGATAAACAAACTGTTTATCAATGTGTAGAAAATTGGGAAAATGCAGTAGATGCAGACATTGCTGATTTACAGCAAGTTATTAGTAATACCTTGTTTCGATTACGCCGCTGGTATAAGTTTCAACAGGCAGAATCTTTTACCAATAAAGAATTAGATACCTTTAAAGGAGCTAATGCTAGCGATAATTATCCTTATATTAATCAGCAGTTAGCTAATTTCAATTTATATAAGCTGTACCAGACTTTCCCTATGCTAATAGATCGTCGATTTAGTCAGCTAAGTTTTCAATCTACTCAACCTATTATTAATGGCGAACTATTTTTTAAATATATTGAACATTATAGACAAAACTATATATTCTTATTTGATAAGAAAAGTGGATTTTTAAATAATCGTGAAATTTTTAAAGAGAAACTAGATTCTTTGCAAGATGGAAAACCATTAAATTCTTTGAAGGAATATGGGCTAATACATTTTATCAATAGTTATCCAGGGGCTAATCGTGTAGGCGATGGATATATTAAAAACCTATTTCAATGTTTAGTTATGCTTTACTATGATAAATTTGGTCAAGAACATCTTGTTCAAGCGATAGAGAAATGCTTTAAATGGTGTTATCGCATTCGTTTAATGCAAGGAAGAGTTTTTTATAGAACGATAGAAAATGAAGTATATGGTGAGCATAGTCTATTCTCTCATCTTATGAGAGTAGAGAAATCAAGAGAATTTTTAGAATTCATTATTGATAAATATAAACAAGAATTTGATTTCAATAATAATACAGGTTTATCAACATTACTAGGATCTGATTTGGAGAAAAAAAATGAACAATAATCAAGTGAAAACATTAACAGTAAGCGAGTTATGCAATGGTGATAACTACATTATTCCGATTTATCAGCGTAATTACGCTTGGGGAAGAGATGAAATTGAGTTATTGATTCAAGATATTTCAGAAGCACTAAAAAATAAAGAGGATAAGGAAAATAATTATTATATTGGTAGCTTGGTTGTTGCAAAACGAAAAGATGGTTATGAGGTTATTGATGGGCAGCAACGGCTAACAACATTGAAATTATTATTAAGTTATTTCAATAAGAAACTCAATGTTAAGAATTCTAATATTAATTTGAATTTTGAGTATCGTGATGAATCTAATCAAAGCCTAAATAACTTAGGTAATAATAAATATGAAAACAGTATAGAAATAGGGTATAAATTTATCTTAGATATTTTTAGTGAAAAAATAGTAGAAGAAAGTAAAGAGAATAATATTAATGAAGAAGACTTTTCTAGTTTTTTACTAGATAAAGTTGTAATTTTAAGAACTGAAGTGCCAGAAGATACGGATCTTAATCACTATTTTGAGATTATGAATAGCCGAGGTGAGCAATTAGAGAAGCATGAGGTGTTAAAAGCTAGATTAATGGAAAAACTCACTGGCGATGATGATAAAAAACTATTTGCGTTAATTTGGGATGCCTGCTCAGATATGTCTGTATATGCAATTAAACGTTTCCCTTATTCAAATGATGAGAATAAGAGTATAAGAACTTCGGACGCATTTTTTGGTGAGCTAGTAAATAAAATACCGAAAAATTTCGATGATATGATGGGTAAGATTAAAAATAGTGGTATAAAAGCTAATAATAAAAGCATTTTAGAGTTATTGAAACCTGATACTAGTAATAGTAATCTTAATCAAGATAAAAGAAATTATGAAGATGGAAACTTCCAATCCATTATTGATTTTCCAAACTTCTTAATGATTGTATATAAGATTTCTCGTGGTGGAGATGTACCATTAAATGATAAATACCTTCTTAATGCATTTAAAGAGATAGAGGATAAACCAGCGACTATAAAAGAATTTATCCTTCTATTACTAAAGGTTAGATTGATTTTTGATCGATACATTATTAAGTCAAAAGAGGAAGAAGATAGTTGGATTTTAAATGGCATAAAAAAATATAAAGATGGATCCTTTAGGGAAGTTAATACCTTTGGAACTGCTTTGGAACGACTTGACAATGATGTTGATAAAGATGGTGATACAGATGATTTATCTGAAAACCATACTAAAATAGTGCAGTTATTATCAATGTTCCATACTTCATTTAGGCAGAAGACCTATAAAAACTGGTTATTTGATGTTTTAGATAAATTAAGTAAATCTAGTGAATTAGAAACTACATATAGTTTAAGTGCTGTTGAATATATAGAAATTCTGGAGCAGTTAGCTTATGATGAGTATTATAAAAACTCTAAAAGACAAGAGTTATTTGAATCAGGTGGGCAGAATATACCAAATTATATTTTTAACTATTTAGATTATCTGTTATGGAAAGATTGGGATAATCTTGGTAAGGATAATAAATTTTTGAAGAAAAATGAGTTCGTATTTTCATTATCTAGAAACTCTATTGAACATTATTTACCGCAAAATAAAAGAGACAGTTTTCTTAGTGATATAAAGGATGAAAATGAGAGAAAGGAAGTATTAAATAGTTTTGGTAATCTATGCTTGATTTCACATTATCAAAATTCATCATTAAATGATGAAGTTCCATCGGAAAAAAGAAAACGATATGAAAATGGCAGTTTAAAATGTATTAGCCCTAAGCAAGCACTAATGCTTTCTTATGAAATTTGGGGAAAGGAAGAAATTGAAAAACATAATGAAGATATGAGAAAAATTTTAAATCCTGAAGAAAATAAATAATAGTATTAGCTAAAGTGGTAAGTGAATTGAATAATAATGTTAGTAGGTATTTATTATGAATCAGCACCCTATTATTGAATTTTATCAAGGTAAACGTAAAACAAGTCAGGCTAATTTGAGTTTGGAAGAAACGTGGAAGCTTGAAGAATTTATATTAAATCAGGGCTATTTTTGGATTGCGTGGTTGTTTCCCGTAGAAAAACCATCAAAATGGAACAATCTCGCACCCGCATTTCAGCCACAGGATACGGAGTTTTTCCGTAATGATCCCAATATTCAAGATAAATTTTTAACAACGTTTAAAAATATTATCCGTTATTGGGGATTATATTTGGAAAATGGTGAACTCAAAATTAGCGAGGAAGTAAAGAATCGAGATTATTGGATTAGACATATTGGGCACGAAGATAAAAAAATCTCTCGTATTATCGTAAGCCTTAATTTATGTGGACAGCCAGCGCTTGCAAAGCAGCTGCAACATATTGCTATTCAATTGGGAATGGAGAAAGGTACACCAAAACCTGAAACAGTTGAAATTTGGAAGCGGTTATTAGATGAATAATCGCTTTACCAGCTAAACGTAAGCGGGTTGTATAACCAAGAAAGACGTTTTATCTGGTTTGTAGAAAGGTTAAAATATAGCTTCCTTTTGCGACACAAATTGTCGTACTCATAAATATAATTTATCCTGTGAAATCACCAAAAGGAATGTTTTATGAGTAAATATCAATTAAACCCTTCAACCGTTTCGCTTTATTCTGAAAAAATTATGCTAAAAGCAATGTTTGAGCATAAATTATTTTCAGAATTTTTTCGTCATGACAATTATCGTGATGACGATGTAGCATATGCGATCGGCTTGCCAGCAGAAATGGAAACTGATGCTGATCTCAAACAACAAGCCCGTGAGTTATTAAAACAACGCTATCAAACCATTTTGTCTCAACAGGAAGAGCCAAAAGATTGGCGAACAGCCTATGATAATTTAGCTAAACTTACAGAACTTCTTGAATTAACTGCTTGTGAAAAAGCGATTATGCAGTTTGCCTTTCATCTACGCGCAGAACGAAATTTGCGTGATTTACTGGAATATTTACCTAAGGTCGATTTAAGACAGGCTGCATCAATTTTAGCAAATTTGATCAATCACCCTCAGAAAGAGGTAACATTGGCACTCACAAAGCGAAGCAAATTAATGAGTTATGGTTTGATTGAACAGCATCACTATTCTGATCAACTTCGCGATTACTTAGGTTGGGGAAATGCGTTAGATTTTGATGATTTTGTCATTTTACCCATTACTGAAGAATCCTTAATTGAGCAAGCTACTATTCCAACACCACCTTGTACATTAAAACTTAGCCACTATGATCATATCGCTAAAAATAGTGAAATGATGCTAAATTACTTCAAATTTTCCATAAACAGCAAGAAAAAAGGGATAAATATGTTGCTTTATGGTGCGCCAGGAACGGGTAAAACCGAATTTGCGGCACTATTAGCTGAAACATTGAATGTACCCGCTTATACAATGGTAAGCCAAGATAAAGATGGTGATGTGTTAAGTGGTAGAACACGTTTAGAAAACTGCCGTTTAGCACAAAAATTACTGGCAGGAAAAAAAGCAATCATTATTTTTGATGAAGTGGAAGATGTTTTCTCAGGTTCCTTAATGAGCCATTCTGTTGCTCAAGAACATAAAGCCTGGGTGAATGATTTCTTGGAAAATAATGCTATTCCAATGATTTGGATATCCAACTCAGTTAGTTGTATTGATAATGCCTATTTACGCCGTTTTGATATGGTATTTGAAATGCCGATGTTACCGAGTAAACATAAAGAACAACTGATTACAGAGTTGGTGGGCGATAAACTTTCTACCGATTATATCCAATATTTTGCTCAAAATGCCGATTTATCGCCAGCGGTATTAAGTCGTACTTTAAATCTAATTAATGTGTTGCCTACAGAAAATGCCGCAGATTTTGCTGATAAAGCATTAACAATGTTTAATCAAATGCTCGCTTCGCAAGGCTTTAAGAAAATTGAACCACTTGTCGAAAATAAAGTTGCTTATAATTTGGATTGGGTCGCGTGTAGAAATAATATACATAAAATTAGTGAAGGATTAATGCGTTCGAAACGAGGGCGAATTTGTTGCTATGGTCCGCCAGGAACAGGAAAAACAGCGTGGGCAATGTGGTTAGCACAAGAAATGGGGCTGAAAGCCTTAATTTGCCAAGGCTCAGATTTATTAAATAAGTATGTCGGTGGAACAGAACAAAATATTGCACGGGTATTTCAGCAGGCGAAAGAGAATAATATGGTGCTGATTTTTGATGAAGTCGATACTTTTTTGTTTGCTCGGGAAAATGGGCAACGTAGTTGGGAACATAGTCAAGTAAATGAAATGCTGACTCAAATTGAAAAATTTGAAGGCTTGCTCATTGTTTCAACGAATTTAATGGATAATCTCGACCCAGCTGCTTTACGTCGTTTTGATCTTAAATTACATTTTGAATATTTAGTGCCAGAACAGCGAAAAGATGTAGCGATCAATCAAGTAGCGAAATTAGGCTTAACAAGTTTGAATAAACAAGAACTTGCTCGATTTCAGTATCTAGATAATTTAACCTTAGGCGATTTTGCTGCCATTGCCCGACGCCATCATTTTTCCCCTTTTGAAACCAGTGCTGAATGGTTAAATGCGTTAGAAAATGAGTTATCTTTAAAACCTAAAGTAGATACTAATTTAGAAAAATGGGTACTTTAGGTTAAACAAGCGTTTTCAGCAAAAAATGGCACGTTAA
>NZ_JBMMGT010000019.1:0-46625 GCF_049366555.1 Avibacterium volantium
TAATTTAATGCCAATGATGCCATTTTTTCTCATTGATTCCTAAATTGCTGTTAGAAAAAGTGCGGTCAAAAATTACCGCACTTTTTTGAAGATGATTTAATCAAAGGGATTAAAATTCAGAATCCATTTCTGCAATGTCTTCATTTTGATCCGCTTCAATATCCGCAATGAGAGATTTGTCTGGGTTTGCTAAAAGTTCTTCGCGTAATTTATTTTCTAATTCTTCGGCTTGTTCAGGGTGTTCTGCCAACCATTTCATTGCATTGGCTTTTCCTTGACCAATTTTTTCTCCGTTATAAGAGAACCACGCGCCTGATTTATCAACTAATTTATGTTTTACGCCTAATTCAATTAACTCACCATTGCGTGAAATGCCTTCACCGTAAAGGATTTGGAAATCAACTTGACGGAATGGCGGGGCAACTTTGTTTTTCACCACTTTCACACGAGTTTCGTTACCAATGATTTCATCGCCATTTTTCACCGCACCAGTACGACGAATATCTAAGCGCACAGAAGAATAGAATTTCAATGCATTACCGCCAGTGGTGGTTTCTGGGTTACCAAACATTACGCCAATTTTCATACGAATTTGGTTGATGAAAATCACAAGGCAGTTGGAGTTTTTGATTTGTCCGGTGAGTTTACGCAGGGCTTGCGACATTAAACGCGCTTGTAAACCAACGTGCGCATCACCCATATCCCCTTCAATTTCTGCTTTTGGCGTAAGGGCGGCTACGGAGTCCACAATCACCACGTCAATCGCACCAGAACGTACCAACGCATCACAAATTTCTAATGCTTCTTCACCGTTGTCAGGCTGAGAAACAAGCAATTCTTTTACATCAACACCAAGCTTTGCTGCATAAATTGGATCTAAGGCGTGTTCTGCATCAATAAAGGCACAGGTTTTACCTAATTTTTGTGCCTGCGCAATAACTGAAAGGGTTAATGTGGTTTTTCCTGAAGATTCTGGCCCGTAAATTTCTACAATACGTCCCATTGGTAAACCACCGATACCTAAAGCAATATCTAACCCCAATGAACCTGTGGAAATAGACTCAATATCTAACTCTTGGGTTTCCCCTAATTTCATAATTGAACCTTTACCAAATTGTTTTTCAATTTGACCTAACGCCGCAGCAAGGGCTTTTTGTTTTTCTTCTTGGGTAGTAATTTGTGGTTTCTCGCTTTTTTTTGTTTTATCTTCTTTTGCCATTTTGCTTGTCCTTATAAATTCATCATCAAAACTGCTGCATAATATAGCTGTATTGATATACAGTATCAAGTAAAATTTTGATCTTTTTTCTATTTTGTGAACTGTGTTCCAGATAATACCTTTATCCTTCAAATTAATGAGGTTAAAGGGGGGATCTGCTATTTCAACATACAAAGCTGATTCATGAGCTGACAGCAAAATAATTCCTACAGTATCAAATAAGAAAAATTTCGTTATAATTTGTCTAAATTGAAAATAACAGATTGAGCAAACCTGATGACTAATTTTGAACAACATACCCCAATGATGCAGCAGTACCTTCGATTGAAAGCAGAAAATCCTGAGATTTTGCTGTTTTATCGAATGGGGGATTTTTATGAATTATTTTATGATGATGCAAAAAAAGCGGCGGCATTGTTGGATATTTCCTTGACCAAACGTGGGCAGTCGGCAGGGCAGCCTATTCCTATGGCGGGTGTGCCTTATCACGCAGTGGAGGGCTATTTAGCGAAATTAGTGCAGCTTGGTGAAAGTGTGGCGATTTGTGAGCAGGTGGGCGATCCGAGTACAACAAAAGGCCCGGTGGAGCGTCAAATTGTTCGTATTGTTACCCCTGGCACTATTAGTGATGAAGCCTTGCTACCGGAACGGCAAGATAACCTAATTGCAGCGGTTTATCAGGAAAAAGAGAAATTTGGCTTGGCAACTTTAGATATGGCATCGGGGCGTTTTCAGTTGAGTGAGCCTGCCAGCAAAGAGAGTTTGCAGGCGGAATTACAGCGTATTCAGCCTGTGGAATTACTTTATTGTGAAGATTTTGAAGATCGTTATTTAATTGAAAATGCAAAGGGATTACGCCGCCGTCCCATTTGGGAATTTGAATTAAAAACTGCCATTGAGCAGCTTAATCGTCAATTTGGTACGCAAGATTTACGCGCCTTTGGGGTGGAAAAATCCCCGCTTGGGCTTTGTGCTGCAGGCTGTTTATTACAATACGCCAAGGAAACTCAGCGCACCGCGTTGCCCCATATTCAAAACATTAGCTTAGTGCAAAATAATGAGAATATTCAATTAGATGCCGCTACAAGACGAAATTTAGAACTCACCCAAAATCTCACGGGTGGCACAGAGCATACCCTTGCTTCCGTGCTAGACAAATGTGTTACCCCAATGGGAAGCCGTTTGCTGAAACGTTGGATTCACCAACCGATTCGCGATCGTGAAAAATTAACCTTACGTCAACAAACGATCAATCAAATTTTGCAGCAGGATTTAGTGGCAGAATTTCAACCGCACTTGCAACAAGTGGGGGATATGGAACGGATTTTAGCGCGTGTGGCATTGCGTTCAGCGCGTCCACGGGATCTCACCCGTTTACGCACCGCACTCGCGCAAATTCCTGCGATTCAACACTACCTTAATCAACAACATTGTCCGCAATTTGCTGTATTTTCTCAACAAATTTCCGATTTTTCAGCGCAATTAGATTTACTAGAACGTGCGATTATTGAAAATCCCCCTTTATTGATTCGTGATGGCGGCGTGATTGCGGAAGGCTTTAACGCAGAACTTGATGAATGGCGCTCCCTTTCGGACGGCGCAACCCGCTATTTAGAAGAGCTAGAGCAACGGGAACGAGAAACCACAGGCATTGATAGCCTGAAAATCGGCTTTAATGCGGTACACGGCTATTATATCCAGATCCCGCAAGGGCAAGCACACAAAGCGCCTATTCATTATGTGCGCCGCCAAACCCTAAAAAATGCAGAACGTTACATTATTCCTGAATTAAAAACCTATGAAGATAAAGTGCTGAAAGCCAAAGGCGCGGCGCTTGCGCTGGAAAAGCAGCTTTATGAAGAAATTTTCGATGAATTATTACCGCACTTAGGCGCATTACAGCTGGCAAGCCTTGCTTTGGCAGAATTAGATGTGCTAACCAACTTGGCGGAACGGGCTGAAACCCTGAACTATGTTGCGCCAATCTTTAGCGATGAAATTGGCGTAGATATTCAAAATGGCCGCCACCCTGTGGTGGAACAAGTGTCCAAAAATCCGTTTATTGCCAACCCAGTCAAACTGAGTGCAGATCGTCATTTATTGATCATAACAGGCCCAAATATGGGGGGAAAAAGCACCTATATGCGTCAAACTGCATTGATCACGCTAATGGCTTATATAGGATCTTTTGTGCCAGCAGAAAGTGCTATTATCGGCCCGATCGATCGCATTTTCACGCGTATTGGCGCATCAGATGATCTGGCTTCAGGTCGTTCAACCTTTATGGTCGAAATGACGGAAATGGCGAACATTTTACATCAAGCTACCGCAAACAGTTTAGTGCTTATTGATGAAATTGGGCGCGGCACGTCCACCTATGACGGGCTTTCCCTTGCTTGGGCCTGTGCGGAATGGCTTGCGCAAAAAGTACGTTCACTCACCTTATTTGCCACACATTATTTTGAGCTGACCGTTTTGCCTGAGCAGTTGAAAGGCATTGTCAACGTGCATTTAGACGCGGTGGAACATAACGACACCATCGCCTTTATGCACGCAGTGCAAGAAGGTGCGGCAAGTAAAAGTTACGGCTTGGCGGTGGCGGCATTGGCTGGCGTTCCCCAATCGGTGATTAAACTCGCTAAACAAAAACTGGCGCAGTTAGAAAAATTCTCCCAACAAAACAATCAGTTAAATGCAGAAGCAATGCAACAACAAGGGCAGGGCGAGCTGTTGTTAATGGAAGAAAACGAGCAGAAAGATGCGCTTTGGCAGATGATTGAAAATCTTGATCCTGATGAAATGAGTCCGAAGCAGGCGCTTGCTTATTTATATCAATTAAAGAAAATGCAACGCGGATAGAAAAACCGCTCTTTTATAAAGAGCGGTGGAAAAATTAATGATTTTTATGACTTGTGCTGTATAAAATTTTATCCGTATAAGCCATTGCGATGGCGGAAACCAAAAAGCCTAAATGAAGCAATAATTGCCACATCATCGTTTTTTCTGGCATATTTGCTGCATTCACGAACGTTTGTAGCATATGGATAGATGAAATACTGATGATCGACATAGAAAGTTTCACTTTCAACACAGAAGCATTAACGTGGCTCAACCATTCAGGCTCGTCTGGGTGCCCTTCGGTATGCAGCTTGGAAACGAAAATTTCGTAACCGCCAACGATCACCATTACCAATAAATTCGCAATCATCACTACATCAATCAAATTCAGCACAGAAAGCATAATGGCGTTGGAATCCAACTCTTGCAGATTGGTGATGAGTTCCCATAGGGATTTCATAAATTTATAGGCGTAAATGCCTTGCACCACGATCAGACCAAGATAAATCGGCAGTTGTAGCCAACGGCTGGCGAAAATAATCTGACTAAATAATGTGGGGGTTTTGTATTTAGTTGAAGACGAATGTTGCATAAATGTCCTATTTTTCTATTTCTAATGTTGTTCTCTTTTCATTAATGGGCGCTGAAATTACCTGTTTTTCGGCAAAATATCAATGCTTTTCCTGTTCAATTTGTTCTGCTGAAATGGCGCTTAATTTGGCTAAATCAAGGTCATTATGCAGCAATTCCACCTGTGGCATCACTTTGTTAGCTTTGGCAGAAAAATCTTTAAATCGTTCAATTTTTCCTGCTAAACCTTGTTGCCCGGCAAAGGCAGTAACCGCGTGATTATAATGCCCGCTCACGGTTGCCAAACTGTTACCCAGTTTCGCCAACCGCTCCGCCACCAAGCACATTTGGTTATAAATATCCCCTGCCTTACCGCTAATTTCACGCGCCTCTGCATTACCGCGCTCAATGCGCCATAGGTTTGCCACGGTGCGTAAAATCGGCATTAAGGTGGTGTGCGACACTAAAATGACGTTCTTTTCATAGGCATAATTAAACAAATTGCTGTCCTGTTTCATTGCCTCAATATAAGCAGGCTCAACGGCGATGAACATCAGCACAAAATTTGGGCTATGCACACCAATTAAATTGCTGTAATCCTTGCGCGAAAGCTCATCAATATGATTTTTAATCGCCTTGTGATGCTCACGCAAAAATTGTTGCTGGGCTTGCTCATTGTCAGCACTCACCGCATTTTCATAGGCAACTAAAGACATTTTGCTGTCAATAATCAAATGTTTATTATCCGGCAAATACACCACAAAATCTGGATAATTGGATTTGCTCTCTGCATTACGGAAATGATCTTGTGCTTTATAATGATCATTTTCCACCAAACCGGCTAATTGCAAGGCGCGCTCAAGCTGAATTTCACCCCAGTTGCCGAGGGTTTTCTTTTCCCCTTTTAAGGCAGAAGTGAGATTATTCGCTTCTTGCGACATCGCAAGCCCCACATCTAGCACTTTTTTAATTTCACTTTCAAGGCTGGCGTTGCCTTTTAAGGATTCCGAATGAATTTCATTCACCCGTTTTTGGAAGCCTTCGATTTGCTCGCGGAATGGCTTTAACAAGGCATCAAGGCTGGCTTGATTGGTTTGATCGAATTTCTGGCTCTTTTCTTCCAAAATACGATTTGCTAAATTTTGAAATTCAACGCTAAGCTGTTGTTTCGTTTTAACAAAATCTTCTTGTTGCTGAGTAAAATGTTTTTCTTTTTCGCCAAGACTCGTTTTTAGTTCGGTGAGTTGCTGCAAAAGTGCGGTGGATTTTTCGCTTAAATCTGCATAATCCTGCTGCTTACTTTTTAATTCGGTACGCGTTTGATTAAGCTGATTTTGCAAGCTATGCACCTGCGCCGTGGCAATCCCAAATTGCTCTTTAAGGCTGGTAATTTTCTCGGCAATATTGCTGTGGCGCGCTTGTTCTTCGTCCAATTCTTGTTGCAAATAATGGATTTTCTCATCGCGTTCATTGAGCCTTGTTTGCAATCCTTCCGCGCGTGTTTGTGCTTTCACGCTTTCTTGTTCAAGCTGATAACGCAGCTGCGACAAGGTTTCATATTTATCTAATAACTGGTTAAAATCATTGATATTTTTATTCAGTTCTTGCGCGAGTTGCTGTTTATCACGTTGATGTTTGGTGCTAATAAAAAACAGCACAAGGCACAAAATAAGCAATGAGATGGCAACGCCTAGCCATTGAGATTGAGTGAGTTCGATCATTGTTTTCCTTAAAATTAACAAAATTTACCCCGCACTTTCCGCTAAATTTTCTCGTTCCAAAGTGCAGTGGCTCAAAGTGCGGTGGATTTTTCAGATGAAATCTTTGCGGAACTATAATAAAGTATAATGCAATTTTGGTTTAATCAGCGGAAAAAATGACAACACAACCACAACTTTATCTAGCTTCGCAAAGCCCGCGCCGTTTACAGCTGTTACAACAGTTGGGATTGAAGGTGGAAATCTTCAATGCGGATATTGATGAAACCCCGAAAGCTGATGAGCAGCCAGCAGATTATGTACGCAGAATGGCGCAAGAGAAAAATCACGCCGCCCGTCAACAGCTTGAAAAACTGGCCAATTTTGCACCGCACTTACCCATATTGTCCGCAGACACTAGCGTGGTGTGCAATGGGCAAATTCTAGGCAAGCCACAAAATCACGCTCAAGCCGCGCAAATGCTGCGCTTGCTTTCCGGCAGAACGCATCAAGTGCTAACCGCGGTGTGTGTCAGCTTGCCCGATCAAAAACATAGCCTTGTGCAAACCAGCCAAGTAACCTTTAAGCCTTTGACAGAACAAGAAATTTCCGCTTATATCCGCACCGGTGAGCCAATGGATAAAGCAGGCGCTTATGGCATTCAAGGTGTGGGCGGCATCTTTATTTCTCATATTGAAGGCAGTTTCAGCGGTGTGATGGGCTTGCCCGTGTTTGAAACGGCGGAGTTGCTGCGTCAAGTTGGGGTCGATCTATTCAGTTCAAGTGAGCAATGCAATGAGTAAAAGCCTATTCCAAGCCACCAAGCACGAAGAACATTGCCCACAATGTGGCGCGTTGC
The DNA here is from genome assembly GCF_049366555.1 of Avibacterium volantium. GTDB lineage: Bacteria > Pseudomonadota > Gammaproteobacteria > Enterobacterales > Pasteurellaceae > Avibacterium > Avibacterium volantium_A. The sequence continues at coordinate 7,184 of NZ_JBMMGT010000019.1, forward strand.
TGCAAATTAAAAAGGGCAAAAAAGGCTTATTTTTAGGCTGCAGCGCCTATCCGCAATGCGATTTTATCAAGCCATTACAGCCCGTTCACGAAACCAAAGTATTGAAAGGCTTAGATCAACATTGTCCAAAGTGCGGTCATTTTTTGCAATTAAAACAAGGGCAATTTGGTATGTTCATCGGGTGCAGCGATTATCCGCACTGTGATTATATCGTTCACGAGCAACTTGAACCTGAGCAAGCGCATTTGCCTTGCCCTGCTTGTGGCAAAGGCCATCTTGTACCGCGTCGTGGACGCCAAGGCAAGGTTTTTTACGGCTGCGATCAATTTCCAAAATGCAAATTCACCCTTGCCAGCCAGCCCTATGCCGTGCCTTGTCCGCAATGCGCGTACCCCATTAGCACGCTGAAAAAAGAAGAAAAAACCGACCGCACTTTGCGTCGCACTTGGTTGTGCGCCAACAAGGCGTGCCGTCATCAATTTGAAACAGACAATGAATAACCAACAGAATGTGGCTCAACTGGTTGAGCAATTAAAACAAAATGAAGTTATCGCCTATCCCACTGAAGCGGTGTTTGGCTTGGGGTGTAATCCATTGAGTGAAAGTGCGGTGCAAAAATTATTAGTTTTAAAACAGCGCCCTGTGCAAAAAGGCTTGATTTTAATTGCGCCAAGTTTGGATTTTCTGCGGCCTTTTATCGATGAACGCCAGCTTTCCGAACAGCACTGGCAGCGCTTAAACGCCCATTATGATCGCCCGACCACTTGGGTTGTGCCAGCAAAAGCCGATACGCCAAAATTTCTCACAGGGCAATTTTCTACCATTGCCGTGCGCATCAGCGATCACCCTGCGGTAAAACTGCTTTGCGAACAGGCAGGCTTTGCGCTCACCTCCACCAGTGCCAACTTAACCGGCTTGCCACCTTGCCGTACCGCTTGCGAGGTGAAAGCCCAGTTTGGGCAAGACTTCCCCGTGTTAGAAATGGCGGTGGGTGGAGCGAATAATCCCTCTGAAATACGGGATCTTTTTACACAACAGCTTTTCCGTCAAGGTTAATAAGGATTTTTTATGGATAAATATGCGGTTTGGGGCAACCCCATTGCACAAAGCAAATCCCCACAAATTCATCGCATTTTTGCTGAGCAAACCCAGCAAAATTTAGACTATGTCGCAATACTCGGTGATGAGCAACATTTTGAACAGCAACTGCTTGCCTTTTTTGCTGAAGGGGCGAAAGGCTGCAACATCACTGCGCCATTTAAAGAGCGCGCCTTTAGTCTTGCCGATCAACACAGCGAACGTTGCTTGCTGGCAGGCGCTTGTAATACGCTAAAAAAACTCGCCGATGGTACGCTTTATGCGGATAACACGGACGGCGCTGGGCTGGTGAGCGATTTACAGCGTTTAGGCTGGCTCAAACCGCAACAATCCGTGCTGATTTTAGGTGCAGGTGGCGCAACCAAAGGCGTGTTATTTCCCTTATTGCAGGCGGAGCAAACTATTCTTGTGGCCAACCGCACCTTAGCCAAAGCCACAGAATTGGCGGAAAAATTCAGCGCCTACGGCAATATTCAAGGCTGCACCCTTGCCGACATTCCCGTGCAAAAGTTTGATCTCATCATCAATGCCACTTCACTCGGCTTACAAGGCAAAACCGTGGCGATTGAGCCAATCCTTTTGCAACAAGCTGGCGCGGTGTACGATATGCAATACAGCAAAGGCACAGACACGCCATTTATTGCCCTCGCCAAACAACAAGGCGCACAACATTACAGCGATGGCTTCGGAATGCTAGTCGGCCAAGCCGCCCACGCCTTTTATTTATGGCGAGGGATAATGCCTGATGTGACACCTCTGCTTGATGGACTTTAATCTGATCTCACTCCAATAACAAACCTAGCTTGATGGCTAGGTTTGTTTTTATGAGTTGAATGATTATTTTACACCTGGTGCTTTCCACAGTGATGTGGTTAATCCTTCATCTACAAGTTGTAATTGTTTCTGATAAACTTCAGCCCATTGTTGTTTGTGCTGCTGATAAAGCTCATAATTTTTAGGGTTTGGTATATGTTTTCGTTCAAATCTGACAAGTTTTTTTCCTGCTTCGGCCAAAGAAGAATAAACCCCAACGCCAACACCTGCTGCAATCGCACAACCTAATGCAGTTGCCTCTTTTACTACAGGAATATTTACAATCAGTCCTGTAACATCAGCAAGGATTTGACTCCATAATTTTCCTTTAGCTCCGCCACCAGCAAAAACAATTTCTTTTAGTTTAACTTTAGAAAATTTTTCTACCTGATCTAAATTATAAGAAGAGACTACTGCTGCGTTTTCTTCTAATGCTCTAAATAAAACAGGTTTATTGCATTTTTCTGGATCAATCGAAAGATTAATAAATGATGGTGCTGCGTGATACCAAGATTTAAAATGCATCGCATCAGAAAAAATAGGTATAACATCATTTGCTCCAGCAGGTACCTTTTCTGCCATTTGTTCGAGTAAGCTATAAGCATCAACGCCAAGTTTTTCAGCTAAATGTTTTTCTTCTTCACAAAAAACATCTCTAAACCAACGCATCGTTAATCCAGTGAAGAAACTAATAGATTCAGCTTGAACTAAAGGAGAAATGACATAAGGATTTATACGAATATTCATTTCAGGATCTGTCTGCGGGGCTGGCAGATTTACCACTTGTTGCCAAAAAGTCCCCCCAATAATCGCCGCCTGTGAAGGCTCTGTAATACCTAACCCTAAACACCCCAGCTGAACATCTCCGCCACCTACAATGACTGGTGTTCCCTCTTTCAATCCTGTTATTTCCGCTGCTTGCTTTGTAACCTGCCCTAAGACTTCACCTGTTTCCTTAACTGGAGGCAAAATAGTAGAGTTTAATCCCGCCATATCTAACAGCATTGGAGACCATTGGCGAGTATGCAAATCCAACATCCCCGTAGTTCCCGCATTAGAAGGTTCTACCGCAAGCTGCCCACTTAGCATAAATCCGAGCCAATCACTAATCATTGTTATCGCTTTAGTTTTTCGATAAATATCACTACGGTGATGGGCAAGCCATAATAATCTTGGTACAGCACTTAATGCCAAAGTTTGGCCTGAAATATGATAAAGTGTTTCTTCAAATGTATGATTATAAAGCTCTTTTAATTCATTCACCTCTTGGGTTGCTCTAGCATCTACATTGCCACAAGCCCAAATTGGTTGCTGTTTTTCATCGTATAAGACAATACCTTCACGCATTGAACAGGTCGAAATTGCTAAAATCTGATCGGGACTTATTTTCGTTTTATCTAATACTGTCGAAATACTTTTACAAGCTAAATCCCAATTATGTTCTAAATCAAACTCCATCGATCCTGGGATATTTGGATCGCTTAAATGACTCCATTCGTATTGTGCTGCACCAATTTGATTTCCTTCTAAATCAAAAATAACCGCTCTAATACTCCCTGTTCCTGCATCTAATGCCATTAAATAGGCTGATTTCTTTTCCATGTTCCCTCCTGAATAATCTTGAAAAAACGCTAAAAAATCAACCGCACTTATAACATCTAGACAAGGTGTGCAAGGATCATACGAGCCGTTTTTTCTTCTGTTACCAATGAATTGATATGCTTCCCATATAATGCACTTAGGATAGCTTCGACCTTATTTTCTCCACCTGCAATACCAATTACATTAGGAATTTTTTGCAAGTTATCTAAAGAAACACTGATTAACTCTTCATGCAATGGCATATCAGGCTGTAATGTGCCATCTTTTTGCATAAAATAACCAAGAATATCTCCTACAGCACCTTTTGCTCTAATTGTTTGCTGCTTTTCTTCTGTTATATAACCTGAACGTAATAATGTTGCTTGTCCTCGCTGCCTCGTTGCTCCAATACCAACGATTGCTACATCAGCACTACAAGCTGCAAGCATAATATCCCTAACACAAGCTTCTTTTTTAAATAATTTAGCTGCTTCTATTGATGAAGCCCTTAACGGCGCTGGAATAATACTCACGGAACAAGAGCCATCTAATTGGCCAATACCTTTCATATAGGGGCCAACTCCACCAGATAAAGTGATAAGTTTAATTTGATTCTGAGTAATAAAATCATTGCTATATTTAATGGTTTGCATAATGGTTTCCCCAAACCCAATGGATAAAAGTTGATTAGGCTTGAGTAAGGACATTAATAATTGCGCAGCTCCAATTCCTAAGCGTTCATTCAGATCATGTTGTTCTAGCTCTGGTAAAATTCGAATATATTTCAAATCAAAACGTTGTTGTAAAGCCTGTTCTAATTCTAAGCATCCAGTAAACCGAGAGTTAATCTGAACTTTAATAATCCCATGCTGACGCCCTCTTTCTAACAGTCGAGAAACTTTTAGCCTAGGTAATCCTAGTCTTTCTCCAATTTCACCTTGTGTTAAATTATCTTGGTAATAAAACCAAGCAATACGAGCTAAAAGCTCTTCTTCTGTCATTGAATGAGATAATGCGTTCATTTCTTGTCTTTTTTCATTCATTTTCTACTCACAAATATTATTCATATGAATAATAAAAATATCAATTGTTCATTTTCAATTTTTTCAAATACTGTGATACAGATCACCTTTCAGATAAAAACTTCCATTTATAGGGTAAATAATCTGAATATGAGATCTTGATCACAGATTTATTTTATGTTTGGAACTAACATTATGATAAATTGAATTTCATATTTTACATTTGTTCAATCATTAAAGGTAACATCTTATGCATAATGAATCTTCAATGAAAAAATGTTTATTAGATGTGCATAATATCAGCAAATCCTTTTCAGGCGTAGAAGTTCTTAAAGATATAGATTTTTCTGTATATGCTGGTGAAATTCACTCTCTATTAGGTGGGAATGGCGCTGGAAAATCAACATTAATGAAAATTATCGCTGGTATCCAATCTGCTGATAGTGGCACAATAAAAATTGGTGGTGAAATTCAGACTAGACTTTCCCCACAGAAAGCACATCGTCTTGGAATCTATCTTGTTCCACAAGAACCTCTGCTCTTTCCAAATTTAACCGTAAAAGAAAATATCCTTTTTAGTTTACCCCGTCATAAAGAAAATGAAGAAAAACTAAATGAATTGCTGAAAGAGCTAAACTCTCATTTGTCTCTTGATATGCAAGCAGGATCTTTAGAAGTTGCAGATCAACAACTTGTGGAAATTATGCGCGGACTAATGCGTAACGCAAGTTTGCTTATTCTTGATGAGCCCACAGCTTCTTTAACACCTGCTGAAACTGAAAATCTATTTAATAAAATTAATTCATTATTAGATAAAGGTGTAGGTATCATTTTTATTTCCCATAAATTAAATGAAGTATGTCAGATCTCTCATCGCATTAGTATTATGCGAGATGGATATATCGCTTTAACAGGGAAAACCAATGACCTAACTCAAGAAAAAATTATCAACGCAATTAAGCCCAGCTTGAAAAATGCTCAGCTTAATGAAACACAAAAACTTTGGTTAGAATTACCTGGTCATCTACGTACTAAAGATACTAACTCTCCTATCCTTGAAGTAAATCATTTAACTGGTGAAGGTTTTAAAAATATCACCTTTGATCTTTATCCTGGTGAAATACTTGGATTAGCTGGTGTTGTAGGAGCTGGTAGAACAGAACTTGCAGAAACCTTATATGGTTTGAGAAAAGCAAAGTGCGGTGAAATTTTATTTAAAAATGAAAATATTACTTCTCTCTCATTAAAACAGCGTTTACAAAAAGGTATTGTTTATCTTCCCGAAGACCGGCAATCTTCAGGATTATATTTAGATGCGGCACTTACTTGGAATGTTTGTGCGCTCACTTATTACAATCAAGGATTCTGGCTAGATGAAAATAGAGAAAATGCTACTTTAGAACGTTATAAAAGAGCGATGGGTATAAAATATGCAATGCCACAACAACCTATTCGCACCCTATCTGGTGGAAATCAGCAAAAAGTCTTAATTGCTAAATGTTTAGAAGCCAATCCACGTTTACTGATCGTTGATGAACCTACTCGCGGTGTTGATGTCGGTGCAAGAGCTGATATCTATCAACTTATCAAATCAGTCGCTAAACAAAATGTTGCCGTGCTTTTCATTTCTTCTGACTTGGAAGAAATCGAGAAAATGTCTGATCGTGTTCTTGTTATGCATGATGGAGAAATTAACTGTAGTTTGCAAGGTGATCAAATAAATAGCGATAAGATTATGCAATTTGCATTTGGCGGATAAATTTCAAAGGAGACACCAAACTATGTGGAAATTCATTCAAAACAATAGAGAAATAACCATTCTAATTGCTATTTTATTTCTTTTTCTATTACTTGGATTTGAAGGTAATGGATTTCATTTGCAAACAATAACAATGATTTTTAATTCATCTCTTATTGTTATCCTATTAGCACTAGGTACAACGTTCGTTATTTTAACGCGTAACATTGATGTTTCCATCGGTTCAATAATGGGGCTATGTGCTGTAATTATGGGTAGTCTTCTTAACGCTGAATTTAATCTGGTTACTGCATTTTTTATGACTTTATTATGTGGAATCGCAGCGGGAATATTTAATGGAATACTTGTTACTTTATTAAAGATACCTGCTATTGTTGCCACGCTAGGTACATTAGGTTTGTACAAAGGAATAATGCTATTAATCACTGGTGGTAAATGGATCGAAGGATTACCACAAGATTTAAAATTACTTGCATCCCCTAACTTGTTATCTATCTCTCCCATTGGATGGATGACACTAATACTTATTTTAATTTCTTACTTCATTCTTACTCGTACTCAAAATGGACGCAATTTCTATGCCGTAGGCGATAATCTACAAGGTGCATTACAACTTGGTGTGAAAACAAATCAGATTCGAATCCTTGCATTTACAATTAATGGATTAATGGCGGCTATCGCTGGAATAGTATTCACTTCACAAATTGGTTTTGTTCCGAACTCAACTGGCAGTGGTTTAGAAATGAAAGCTATTGCTGCTTGTGTATTAGGTGGAATTAGTTTGCTTGGTGGAACAGGAAATATTCTCGGTGCCGTATTAGGCGCTTACTTCCTGATACAAATTGATACGATCTTGGTTTTACTTAAAGTTCCTGCTTATTGGAATAATTTTATTGCAGGACTCGTTTTACTATGTGTATTAATTTTTGATGGAAGAATAAGAGTAATGATTAGTGAAAACTTAAAACTACAACGTTACTCCAGATTCCTTAACACTAAATAAATTAAGGAGAAATTATGTTACAGATAAAGAAATATAGCTGGGAAATAACATTATTCTTTCTTGTTATTTTAGAAATAATTGGATTTGGTTTATTTAACCCTAGAATGCTAGATATCAATATTTTGTTATATAGCACAAGTGACTTTATTTATATTGGAATGTTGGCATTACCACTGACACTGATTATTGTTAGTGGCGGTATGGATATTTCTTTTGGTTCTACTGTCGGTCTTTGTGCTATATCTTTAGGTGTTTTATTTCAATTAGGTTATCCTCTAAGTATTGCTATTTTTCTTACTTTTATCATTGGAATTTTATGTGGGTTACTTAATGCAAGTCTTATTTTGTACACCAAAGTTAATCCTCTCGTCATTACACTAGGAACAATGTATCTTTACGGTGGTGGAGCTTTATTACTATCTGGATTTGCTGGCGCTACTGGTTATGAAGGTATCGGTGGTTTTCCAGATAGTTTATTAAACTTCGCTAATCAAAGTATTTTCAACATTCCAACTTCAATTATTTACTTCATTATTATAGCTATAATATTCTGGTTATTAATGCATAAAACAGTCATTGGCAGAAGTATATTTTTAATTGGCCAAAATGAACGTACTTCTATTTATAATGCCGTACCTATCAAACAAACCTTATTTATTATTTACGGTTTATTAGGTGCTGTTGCAGCATTTGTTGGAATATTACTAGCATCCTATTTTGGCTCGGCTCGTTCTGACTTAGGTAGTTCATTATTAATGCCTGTCCTTACAGCTGTTGTATTAGGCGGTGCAAATATCTATGGTGGAGCGGGTTCTGTTCTTGGCACAGCCATCGCGGCACTATTAATTGGTTATTTACAGCAGGGCTTACAAATGGTTGGTGTCTCTAATGAAATTTCTAGTGCTTTATCAGGAGCATTATTAATTATCGTACTAATTGGAAAATCATTCAGCATATATCGAAGTTTTATTATGAATTGGCTTAAGAAGAATGTTTTTATTTAAAACAAAAATAAATAAAGGAGGACTTTTATAATTAATCTTTAACTTTTATTTATGCAGTATCTCATTAATGTTCAACTATAAAATAGGAGACTCACTATGAAAATGAAATTAAAAACAACCGCACTTGCTATTATGTTAGGTTTAACCGCAACTTTTGTACAAGCTGCCGATAGAATCGCATTCATTCCTAAACTCGTTGGAGTTGGCTTTTTTACAAGTGGCGGCCAAGGTGCGACTGAAATGGGTAAAAAACTAGGCGTAAATGTTACTTACGATGGCCCAACAGAACCAAGCGTTTCAAACCAAGTACAATTAATTAATAATTTTGTGAATCAAGGCTATAACGCAATTGTCGTTTCTGCGGTTTCCCCTGAAGGACTTTGTTCTACATTACAACGTGCAATGAAAAGAGGTGTAAAAATTCTTACGTGGGATTCTGATGTAAAACCTGAATGTCGAAGCTACTATATCAACCAAGGCACACCTGAACAACTTGGTTCAATGCTAGTTGAAATGGCTGCTAATCAAGTTACTAAACCTAAAGCTAAAGTTGCCTTTTTCTATTCTAGTCCAACAGTAACAGATCAAAACCAATGGGTGAATGCAGCTAAAGCCAAAATCAGTAAAGAACATCCAGAATGGGAAATTGTAACAACTCAGTTTGGTTACAATGATGCAATTAAATCTTTGCAAACAGCAGAAGGTATTATCAAGGCCTATCCAGACTTAGATATTATTATTGCGCCTGATGCAAATGCCTTACCTGCCGCCGCCCAAGCTGCAGAAAACTTAAAAAATGACAAAATTACGATTGTTGGTTTTAGTACGCCAAATGTAATGCGCCCTTATGTAAAACGCGGCACAGTAAAACAATTTGGTCTATGGGATGTAGTAAAACAGGGTGAAATTTCTATTGCTGTAACAAATGAACTTTTAAAAGGCCGAACACTAAACGTAGGAGATAAAGTTAACGTTCCTGATATTGGTGAAGTTGAAGTATCACCAAATAGTGTTCAAGGTTATCAATATGAAGCGAAAGGAAATGGAATTGTACTCCTTCCTGAACGTGTTGTTTTTACCAAAGATAATATTGACAACTATAATTTTTAAAATCAGGTAGGAGAATAAAATGGCAGATTTAGATGATATCAAAGATGGAAAAGACTTCGGATTAGATAAGCCCCAAACACATAAGGCATTTTATTTAAAAGGATGTGCGGCTTTAGACTGGGGAATGCAATCTAGACTGGCTAACATATTTAATCCTAAAACAGGTAAAACAATTATGTTAGCTTTTGATCACGGTTATTTTCAAGGCCCAACAACAGGATTAGAGCGCATAGATCTCAATATTGCACCATTATTTGAATATACTGATGTTTTAATGTGTACAAGAGGGATCTTACGTAGCGTTGTTCCTCCAGATACTAATAAGTCTATTGCATTACGTGCATCAGGAGCAAATTCAATTCTAACTGAATTATCGAATGAAGCCGTTGCAGTTGATATTGAAGATGCATTAAGACTAAACGTATCAGCTATGGCTGCGCAAGTTTACATTGGCTCAGAATACGAGCATCAATCAATTAAAAATATTATCAAATTGGTTGATCAAGGTTATCGCTATGGAATGCCAATTATGGCTGTAACTGGTGTTGGTAAAGATATGGCTAGAGATCAACGCTATTTTTCACTTTCTACGCGTATTGCTGCAGAAATGGGCGCAAATATAATCAAAACCTATTATGTTGATAAAGGCTTCGAGCGTGTTACAGCTGGCTGCCCTGTTCCCATTGTTATTGCTGGCGGGAAAAAACTCCCAGAACGCGATGCATTAGAAATGTGCTATCAAGCTATAGATCAAGGCGCTTTAGGGGTAGATATGGGAAGAAATATTTTCCAATCAGATTCACCTATTGCGATGTTAAAAGCCGTGAATGCCGTTGTTCATGGCGGTGAAAATTCGGAAAAAGCTTATCAACTCTATATTCACGAAAAAAATAGTTAACCACAAATTCATTAAGGAGCAATTATGCTTACAATGTTAGTTGAAATTAATGTGAAAGAAGGAAAAGAAGAAAAATTCTTAACCCTTTTTAAACATCATCAGGCTTGCACAAGTGCTGAAAAAGGGAATATTCGCTTCGATGTTTTACGCGATCCTGAAATCAAAACACGTTTTTATGCTTATGAAGTTTACGCGAGTGAAGAAGCATTAAATGAGCATAGAAAAACGCCACACTATCAGCATTGTGTGAAAGAACTAGAAAATCTTATGACTTGCCCTAGAAGCAAAAAACTATTTGACTGGGTTAGCCCTGAAATTTCATAAATATATTTAATAGTAAAAAAATACATTATGCTTTAATCTGCACCCTAAACTTGGACGTAAAAACCAGCAATTAAGGTGCAGATTTTTTATGAACAAATCATCATTAATTTACATTTTTATCGGCTCACTTTTGAAGTAAAAATCAAAAGTGCGGCCATTTTTTACAAAATTTTTTGCATTTTTTTAAGCTAGTTTTTTATGTGGGGAGAAGATAGGCTTTTTAGCACGATTACTTATGAGGAACTCATTTTTAGAATATTAATCTAAAAATAAAAATCTTTGTAAAGTTTAAAACTATAAAAATTGCCAAAATATAATAAAATAGGACCATTTATAGCATTTTTAACTATTGACTAAAAATCATATTCCGTTATATTTCCTAACCTTTACATTTATTTAACGTTTATAGGTGGTAATATGACACAGTCAGCAAAACGCGAAACCTTCTCAGGTAGCCGTGCATTTATTTTTGCCGCCATCGGATCTGCCGTGGGTTTGGGAAACATTTGGCGTTTTCCTTATACCACTTATGAAAACGGTGGTGGTGCATTCATTATTCCTTATCTTATTGCGCTTTTAACCGCAGGAATTCCATTTTTATTCTTAGATTATGCCATTGGGCATCGTCACCGTGGGGGCGCGCCTTTATCTTATCGCCGTTTTAACCGCCATTTTGAAACCTTTGGTTGGTGGCAAGTGATGGTGAATGTCATCATCGGGATTTACTATGCGGTGGTGCTAGGTTGGGCGGCAAGCTATACCTATTTCTCTCTTAATACCGCTTGGGGTGATAAGCCAATTGATTTCTTCTTACACGATTTCTTGCAAATGGGCGATATTGCTCAGGGTGTAAGTTTTGAATTTGTCGGTATGGTGGTTGGCCCGTTAATCGCCGTATGGCTTGTGGCACTTGGCGTATTGGCGTTAGGCGTGCAAAAAGGGATCGCAAAATTATCCACCATTTTAATGCCGATACTTTTAATAATGTTTATGGTGCTTGTGGTTTCTTCTTTATTCTTACCGGGTGCAACAAAAGGGTTAGATGCCTTATTCACCCCAAATTGGTCAAAACTCTCTGATCCGAGTGTGTGGATTGCCGCTTATGGGCAGATTTTCTTCTCCCTTTCTATCGGTTTCGGGATTATGGTGACTTACGCCTCTTACTTGAAAAAAGAATCTGATTTAACTGGTAACGGCTTAGTTGTGGGCTTTGCCAATAGTAGTTTTGAATTATTAGCTGGTATCGGGGTGTTTGCTGCTCTTGGCTTTATGGCGACAGCGTCAGGGCAAGAAGTGGGCGAGGTAGCAAAAGGCGGAATCGGCTTGGCGTTCTTTGCGTTCCCAACGATTATTAACGCTGCACCATTTGGTAAAGTGCTTGGTGTGTTGTTCTTTGCTTCATTAACTTTCGCTGCTTTGACTTCATTTATCTCTGTAATCGAAGTAATTATTTCGGCAATTCAAGATAAATTACGCGTTCGCCGTGCTAAAGCCACATTCCTTGTTGGTGTGCCAATGATGTTAATTTCAACCGTATTATTCGGTACAACTACAGGCTTACCAATGCTTGATGTATTAGATAAATTCGTCAACTATTTTGGTATTGTGGCGGTGGCGTTTGTTTCCTTGGTGGCTATCGTTACCAACGAAAAATTAGGCTTACTTGGCAAACATTTAAACGAAACCTCTTCTTTCAAAGTTGGCTTTTTATGGCGTTTATGTATCGTTTTAACCACAGGTATCCTTGCATTTATGTTATTAAGTGAAGGGGCGAAAGTGTTCACTGAAGGTTATGAGGGCTATCCATCTTGGTTCGTTAATACCTTTGGGTGGGGAATGGCGGCAAGCCTTGTGGTGATTAGCTTCCTAATCTCTCGCTTAAAATGGAAACACGAAGAGTTATTTAACCCAGAAGAACAGGCAAAAGAGGAACAATAAAATGAGTACTAGTGCAATTATTATGATGGCCGTTGCCTTGGTTATTATTTGGGGCGGATTAATTTTCTCCATCAAAAATCTGCCAAAAGATAAATAAAAACTCGCGGAAAAAGCACCGCACTTTATAAAATCAAACAGCCACCTGTGAGTGGCTGTTTTTTTATTAATATTATTGATCCTCTGCTAAATGAGCTGTTATTCCTAACCCAAGTGCGGTGCTTTTTTCTTGACTTTTTAAGATTAAAATCCATACATAAAAAAGGGATAAATAACCATACAAAAATTATACCTATTAAATCTATAGAATTTGCCAATGAAATTTTTTGATTTCTATCAACATTCCTTTCTTAATAATTGTTAATACTGTGCGAGATGTTTCCTAACTTACTATTCTATAAAGGAGAATCTTATGAAACCTCAATCGTGGTTATTTACATTTATTGGCGCAAGTGTCGCCGCTTACCTAGGGACGGTGGCATATATCCACCACTTTGATAAACAAGAAACACAACGCCGTTTGCAAGAAAGCCAAATTACTGATCCGCAGCAACGTGCCGTTGAAACCGTGTTATATAATAATGGCTGTCAATATTGCCATAGTAACAATGCGAATATGCCATTTTATGCCAAATTGCCTATCGCTAGCAGTTTAATGGAAAAAGATATTCAGCAAGGACAAGCTCATTTTTTGCTGGATAATATCACGGATTATCTCAACCAACCGCAACGCATTTCCGCAGCAGATTTAGCGAAACTTGAAAGTGTCATTCAAAATAACGAAATGCCTATTCATTCTTTCAAAATGGTGCATTGGGGATCAGGTTTAAACGATCAAGAGAAAGCAACCTTGCTTGATTGGATTCATAAAGTTCGCCAAGAATATCAACTTCCTGCAAACACCTCTGGCACATCGGCTGAACGTTTTGTACAACCTGTGCCACAAAGTTTGCCCATTAATCCTGCCAAGGTTGATTTGGGCAACACACTTTATCACAGCACTGCATTATCAGGCGATGGTACTATTGCTTGTGCCAGCTGCCACGGTTTGAATACAGGCGGTGTGGATAATCTTGCCACTTCTACTGGAATTAAAGGGCAGAAAGGAGGCATTAATGCGCCGACTGTCTATAACGCTGCTTTCAACTTTGTTCAATTCTGGGACGGTCGTGCTGCCAACCTAGCAAAACAAGCCGGTGGGCCACCGTTAAATCCTGTAGAAATGGGAGCAGAAAATTGGCAACAAATTGTTGATAATCTCAATAAAGATGAATCACTTAAACAAGCCTTTGAAAAAATCTATCCAGAAGGTTTTAATGAAAAAACTATTACAGATGCCATTGCTGAATTTGAGAAAACCTTAATTACCCCAAATAGTCCTTTCGATCGCTATTTGCAAGGTGATGAAAATGCCTTAACTGCAGCACAGAAAAATGGTTATGCGTTATTCCACCAATATAAATGTGATACTTGCCATACTGGTGTTAATTTAGGTGGTCAATCTTATGAATTAATGGGTTTGAAAGCAGATTATTTTGCTGATCGCAATAAACCATTAACCGAGGCTGATGATGGTCGCTTTGCACAAACGAAAAATCCTTATGATAAACATCGTTTTAAAGTACCAACATTGCGTAATGTTGCACTTACCGCCCCATATTTCCACGATGCAAATGCACAAGATTTAACCCAAGCAGTGGAAATGATGTTGAAATATCAAAGTGGCGTAAGTTTATCAAAAGAACAAGTTAGCGATATTGTTGATTTCTTATATAGCCTAACGGGAGAATACCAAGGCAAACCATTAACAAACGATAATATGAAAGAACAACCTTCAGCTAACTAGTAAAATACAAAAATGGGCAATTATATTTTGCCCATTTATCCCTTTCCCCCAATAAAAAAGCCACTGACATTTTCGTAAGTGGCTTTTCTTCATTGAAGATAATTAAATATCTAGGTTTGCACGCAGCGCATTAGATTCAATAAATTCACGGCGTGGTTCGACTTCATCGCCCATTAAGGTGGTGAAGAGTTGATCTGCTGCCACGGCGTCTTTAATGGTAACTTGCAACATTGTGCGCGTTTCAGGATCCATTGTGGTTTCCCAAAGTTGTTCTGGATTCATTTCACCTAACCCTTTATAACGTTGAACCATTAAACCACGGCGCGATTCTTTCACTAGCCATTCTACCGCTTGTTCAAAAGAACTCACTGGGTGTTGGCGTTCGCCACGCGCGACATACGCATCAGGTTCAAGTAAGCCGTTTAATTGTGAACCCAATTTTACAATGCGCGCATAATCATTGCCGTTAGCAAATTGGAAGCCGAGTACATATTCGGTGTCCACACCGTGAGTACGCACGGTGAGTACCACTTCGTGTAAATGGCGTTCGCTGTTGAAATGCAATTTATAGCTGTAATGATTACCGCTGCTTTCTTTTTCTATTAAGGTTTCCACCAAAGATTTTGCCCAAGATTCCACCGCACTTTCATTTTGCATCAGTTCGGTCGTTAATTCAGGTTGATAAATCAAGGTTTTCAACACCGCTTCTGGATAATGGCGACTTAAACGTGCGATCATTTTTTGCACGCCGTTATATTCAGCCACCAATTTTTCCAAGGCGACACCGCTCATTGGTGGCGCATCTTTTGTAGTATAAAGCGCGGCGCCGTCTAAAGCCAAGTTAAGCTCATATTGCGCCATTGCTTCATCGTCTTTGATATATTCTTCGTGTTTACCTTTTTTCACTTTATAAAGCGGTGGTTGTGCAATATAAATATGTCCACGCTCAATGAGTTCTGGCATTTGACGATAGAAGAAAGTGAGCAATAAGGTGCTAATGTGCGCGCCGTCCACGTCCGCATCGGTCATAATGATAATGCTGTGATAACGCAATTTATCTGGGTTATATTCATCACGTCCAATGCCGCAGCCAAGTGCGGTGATTAATGTGCCAACATCTTGCGAAGAAAGCATTTTGTCAAAACGGGCTTTTTCTACGTTTAGGATTTTCCCTTTTAATGGCAAAATCGCTTGGTTTTTACGGTTACGCCCTTGTTTGGCTGAACCGCCCGCAGAATCCCCCTCCACAAGGTAGAGTTCAGATAACGCAGGATCGCGCTCTTGGCAATCGGCTAATTTACCTGGAAGCCCAGCAATATCTAACGCCCCTTTGCGGCGTGTCATTTCACGGGCTTTGCGCGCTGCTTCACGGGCGCGTGCGGCATCAATGATTTTGCTCGCAATCATTTTGGCGTCATTTGGATTTTCTTCCAAATATTCTTGCAAACGCTCATTCATTGCCGATTCCACCGCGCCTTTCACTTCAGAAGAAACCAATTTATCTTTGGTTTGTGATGAGAATTTTGGATCAGGCACTTTCACTGAAATAATCGCCACCAACCCTTCACGCGCATCATCACCTGAAGTTTCTACTTTATCGTTCTTGCCTTTTTTATTCAGCCCCGATTTTTCCATATAAGCATTTAAGGTACGCGTTAAGGCTGCGCGGAAACCCGCTAAGTGCGTTCCCCCATCACGTTGTGGAATATTATTAGTGAAGCAGTGAATATTCTCAGATTGATAGCCTTCGTTCCATTGCAACGCCACTTCAATGCCAATGCCATCACGTTCAGTAGAAAAGTAGAACGGTTTTTGATGAATAGGATTTTTGTTTTTGTTGAGATATTCCACAAATGCTTGAATACCGCCTTCATAATGGAAGTGATCGCGTTTGTCTGTGCGTTCATCAATCAAATTAATGGATACGCCAGAGTTCAGGAAAGAAAGCTCACGCAGACGTTTTGCTAAAATATCGTATTCAAATTCAATATTGGTGAAAATGCTTGGGCTTGGCCAAAAACGCACGGTGGTTCCCGTTTGGCTAGTTTCGCCAATAATGGTTAATGGCGCTTGCGGATCACCTAAATTATAAAATTGTTCGTGAACGTGGCCTTGACGGCGAATGGTGAGCTGTAATTTATCGGATAAGGCATTCACCACCGACACGCCCACGCCGTGCAAACCACCAGACACTTTATAAGAGTTGTCATCAAATTTACCGCCCGCGTGCAATACGGTCATAATCACTTCTGCCGCAGAAACCCCTTCTTCAGGGTGAATGTCCACCGGAATACCACGTCCGTCATCTTGCACTGAAACGGAATTATCAGAATGAATAATCACGTTAATGTCCGAGCAATAACCTGCAAGCGCTTCGTCAATGGCGTTATCCACCACTTCAAAAACCATATGATGTAACCCTGTTCCATCATCGGTATCACCAATGTACATACCGGGGCGTTTACGCACTGCATCAAGGCCTTTTAATACTTTGATACTACTTGCACCATAATTTTCTGGGACATTATTCGACATAACAATTCTCTGTTTTTATTGATAAAAAATTGGGCGGATTATAGCAAATTTTTGCGCTTTTGGCTAATTTCGCAAAAATCTCAAATAGGCGATGGGAAGAGAAATAACAAATTGAAAAATAATGAAAAAAAGCACCGCACTTTGATCTGCGGTAATTGGCGTTAAAAACCCATTAGGCGGAAAATTTCCGCCTAGATGGGCATAAAGCAACTAAAAATTCAGTTAAGCATCAATTAAACGATAAAGTGCGGTGTCTTTTCTGTCTAAATAATGTACCGATTGAATACGGCGAATAGTGCGTGAACGGCCACGAATGAGCAAGGTTTCTGTGGTAGCAAGATTGCCACGGCGGTGAATACCTTTGAGTAAATCACCATTGGTAATTCCTGTGGCGGAGAAAACAAGATTGTCATCACGCACTAAATCTTCTAATTTCAGTACTTGGTTCACTTCAATGCCCATTTCTTGGCATCGGCGAATTTCATCAGCGGCAATGGATTGATTTTCTGGCGAACTGCCTTTGACTTGATGACGTGGAATTAAACGCGCCTGCATTTCGCCCCCTAAAGCACGAATGGCTGCGGCAGCGACCACCCCTTCAGGCGCACCACCAATACCATAAAGCATATCTGCGCTACCGTCAGGCAAACAACATAAAATTGACGCGGCCACATCGCCATCGGGAATGGCTAAGACTTTCACGCCTAGCTGCTGCATTTTTTTGATCACTTCCGCGTGGCGTGGTTTATCTAAGGTGATCACCGTTAATTGAGAAAGCAATTTCCCCATTTTTGATGCCACACGGCGCAAGTTTTGTTCCAAGGGTAAGTTTAGGTCGATCATTCCTTTGGCTTCAGGGCCAACCACTAATTTTTCCATATACATATCAGGCGCGCGTAAAAAGGTGTCTTTTCCCCCTGCGGCTAACACGGAAAGAGCATTAGGCTGCCCCATTGCGGTCATTCTTGTGCCTTCAATGGGATCAACGGCAATAGACACTTCTTCGCCTGCGCCTGTACCAATTTTTTCACCAATATAGAGCATTGGCGCTTCATCAATTTCGCCTTCACCAATCACCACTTCGCCACGCATTTCAATTTGATTTAACATCAATCGCATCGCTTGCACCGCCGCGTCATCGGCAGCATTTTTATCTCCGCGCCCCAACCAAGCAAAACCAGTAAGTGCCGCGGCTTCAGTAACTCGAGAAAATTCAATGGCTAATGCTCTATTCATTTTTTTGATCCTTTGGTTGCTTAAAAATCGGCGTATTCTATCACTTTCGCAAACGATTGCGTTATAAAAAGATAAAATTTTTTGCGAAATCAATAAACTCAGGTAGAATAAGCACACATCTATGTTCATTAACCATTTTTTAAAAGGAATCCACTATGTCGTTAGAAATTTTAGACCAACTTGAAGCCAAAATTAAACAAGCGGTTGAAACCATTGAATTACTTCAATTAGAAGTTGAAGAATTAAAAGAAAAAAATAGCCAAGCACAACAACAAAATGAATCATTACGCAATGAGAATGAACAGCTTAAGAGCGAACATCAAAACTGGCAAGAACGTTTACGCTCTTTGTTAGGTCGTATTGATAACGTTTAATTTTCAGAATAAAAATAAAGGCTTAGGTGATTATCTAAGCCTTATTTTTTAGGAGTAAAAATGACTAAAAAAGTATGTTTAATAACAGGCAGCACCCTAGGCGGCGCAGAATATGTGGCTGAACATTTACAGCAAGTGCTAGAAACTCAGCAAATTTCCACCGCACTTTTACACGGGCCTGATTTTACTGAAGTGGCTGATGAAAATCTTTGGTTGGTTGTTACTTCCACCCATGGTGCTGGCGAATTGCCTGATAATCTTAAACCTTTGTTTGATGAAATTAGCACACAAAAACCAGATTTATCTCATTTGCGCTTTGCGGTGATCGGGTTAGGAAATTCCGATTATGATACCTTCTGCAATGCGGTGAACATTGTGCAAGAATGTTTAACCCAACAAAGTGCGGTGCAAATTTGCGATCCTTTAAAAATTGATGTCCTTGCAGTGGACGATCAAGAACAGTATGCCGAAAATTGGATCCCGACTTTTTTATCTCATCTTTAATCTTCAGATCTGATGATCATCTCATCAGATCGCCATACTCGCTTTAAATGATCCCTTATCTATCCACCTGTGGATAATTTAGTAAAAACTTGTCTAAATATTGTATTTATTCTGTAAATAAAAATAATAAAAAGCTTAATTGTGGATAACTTTTGCTTTTATTCACAACATATACAGCTAGATCAATGGGTGATCTAAACAACTTAAAAAAGGATCTAACTCCTTTATTTTTAAGCGAAAATTTGCCTTATACACAAGGATCAGCGATCCTAATAATTATCATAATAAGATCTTTATATATAAAAAGAGATCTTATTTTAATAAGGCAAGGATCTTCTTTCTGATCCTTTGATCGAGCGAACAAAATTCACTGGATCTTCAATCTTCGATTTAAGCAACGATCAATTTGATGTAGAATACGCGGTTACTTTTATGAAGATCAAATTTATCACGAAATTAAGGTTATTATGTTTTATACGGAAAGTTACGATGTGATTGTGATTGGTGGTGGACACGCGGGTACAGAAGCAGCTCTTGCGCCAGCACGAATGGGATTAAAAACATTATTATTAACGCACAATGTGGATACATTAGGGCAAATGTCTTGCAACCCAGCCATTGGTGGCATTGGTAAGGGACATTTAGTTAAAGAAATTGATGCAATGGGTGGTCTAATGGCTACTGCGGCGGATCAAGCAGGTATTCAATTTCGTACTTTAAATAGCAGTAAAGGGCCTGCTGTACGCGCTACGCGTGCGCAAGCGGATCGCGTGTTATACCGCCAAGCGGTAAGGATCGCTCTTGAAAATCAACCGAATTTAGATATTTTCCAACAAGAAGTAACGGATATTTTGATCGAACAAGATCGCGTTGCGGGTGTAGAAACTAAAATGGGATTAAAGTTTAGATCTAAATCGGTGATCTTAACCGCTGGGACATTTTTATCGGGTAAGATCCATATTGGTATGGAAAATTATGCGGGTGGGCGCGCAGGTGATCCTGCCTCAGTGAGTCTAGCTCATCGTCTGCGCGATCTGAATTTGCGCGTGGATCGTTTAAAAACAGGCACCCCACCGCGTATTGATGCAAGAACCATTAATTTTGATGTGTTAGCAAAACAAAACGGCGATGAAAAATTACCGGTTTTTTCTTTTATGGGATCAGTGGATCAGCACCCGCGCCAAATTCCTTGCTATATCACCCATACCAACGAGCAAACCCACGAATTGATCCGTAATAATTTGGATCGTAGCCCGATGTATGCCGGTGTGATCGAAGGAATTGGGCCGCGTTATTGTCCTTCCATTGAAGATAAAGTAATGCGTTTTTCTGAACGTAATTCGCACCAAATTTATCTTGAGCCTGAAGGTTTAACGTCCAATGAAGTTTATCCAAACGGTATTTCTACGAGTTTGCCATTTGATGTGCAAATGGGCATCGTTAATTCAATGAAAGGATTGGAAAATGCTCGCATTATTAAACCGGGTTATGCTATTGAGTATGATTATTTTGATCCCCGTGATCTAAAACCTACCTTAGAAACCAAAGCCATTAAAGGTTTATTCTTTGCAGGCCAAATTAATGGTACGACGGGTTATGAAGAAGCCGCAGCGCAAGGATTATTGGCAGGAATTAATGCAGGGCTTTATGTGCAAGACAAAGACAGCTGGTATCCGCATCGTGATCAAGCTTATATTGGCGTGTTAGTGGACGATCTTTGTACTTTAGGCACCAAAGAACCTTATCGCGTGTTTACCTCCCGTGCGGAATATCGTTTATTGCTGCGTGAAGATAATGCAGATATTCGTTTAACCCCAACGGCACATAAACTTGGCTTAATTGATGAAAAACGCTGGGCGCGTTTTAATCAAAAAATGGAAAATATTGAATTAGAACGTCAGCGTTTGCGTAGCATTTGGTTGCATCCACGTTCTGAATATTTGGCCGAAGCTAATGAATTGCTAAATAGCCCATTAACCCGTGAGGCAAGTGGCGAAGATTTATTACGCCGCCCTGAAGTGAATTATCAATCTCTTACTCAATTAACCCCATTTGCGCCTGCGATTGAAGATAAAGAAGCGGCAGAACAAGTGGAAATTGCGATTAAATATCAAGGTTATATTGAGCATCAGCAAGAAGAAATCGCACGTCAAAAACGTTATGAAAATACCGAAATTCCGGATAATTTTGATTATGATGCGGTATCTGGGCTATCTAATGAAGTGCGGTCGAAATTAATGCAACATCGTCCAACCTCAATTGGACAAGCAAGCCGTATTTCTGGCGTAACACCTGCGGCCATTTCAATTTTATTGGTGAATCTGAAAAAACAAGGTATGTTAAAGCGTGGTGAATAATGGCTAACATCGAACAACTCAAAGAAAAATTAAATTTTCTGTTAAAAAGCACCGCACTTTCTGTGAGCGATCAGCAAAAAGATCAGCTCGTTAAGCTTGTGGCATTGTTGGATAAATGGAATAAGGCTTACAACCTCACTTCTGTGCGTGATCCGCAAGAAATGCTAGTGAAACATATTATGGATAGCCTTGTTGTCAGTCCTTACTTACAAGGTGATCGTTTCATTGATGTGGGAACAGGGCCAGGCTTACCTGGCTTGCCTTTAGCCATTATTAATCCAGATAAAACTTTTGTGTTGTTAGATAGTTTAGGCAAACGCATTAGCTTTATCCGTAATGCCTTGCGTGAACTTGGCATTACCAATGTAATTCCAGTATTAAACCGAGTTGAAGATTATCAGCCTGAAGAGTTATTTGATGGCGTATTAAGCCGCGCTTTTGCATCATTAAAAGATATGACCGACTGGTGTCAGCACTTGGTTGATGAAAATGGCACTTTTTATGCCCTAAAAGGGCAATATCATCAAGAGGAAGTGGAACAATTATCAGCCGATTTTGTGATAAAAAATGTGATCAACTTAACAGTTCCAGAATTAATTGGCGAAAGAAACCTTATTTTGTTAAATAAAGGTTAAAATTTTTTGAGAATTTAACAAAAATATAATAAAATGAACGCTTTCTAGCAGGTTTTATAAGTTGAATACTGGCAAAACTGGCGTATAATAAATTTCACTCTTTCGAGTTAGTATTTTAAAAGTGGCAAATGTCAGCAGTTATTAAGAAAACAAAAAAGAAATATCAGCTTGCATTGAGTATTGAGTTACTCATTTTTATTACTGTTTTCTTGGTTTTATTGGCTGTACAGCCTTCAAATGCGGTGTCGTTTTTGCTCGGAACATTCGCCATTTTTGTTCCCTATTGTATGTTTGTTTTTTTGATGTTTTTTAAAACAGCGAAAAACACACATCAGCTAACGACCTTTTATCGTGGTGGTGCGATAAAGTTTATATGTACGATCATTCTTATTGTGGTAGCGTTTAAATTTTTTCCCACAATTAATTATGTCGTCTTTTTTATAGGTTATTTTTTAGCATTGCTGTTAAATAACCTGTTACCTGTAATGGTAACTAAAATGTTTAGAATTTAGTTTAAATTTCAAGGGATTAACTATGTCTGACCTTACAACTGCTGGGTATATACAACACCATTTAGAATTTCTTAAAACAGGGGATTCTTTCTGGCACGTTCACTTAGATACGCTTTTCTTTTCAGCGGTATCTGCCGTTATTTTCCTTTTCGTGTTCTATAAAGTGGGTAAAAAAGCCACTTCTGGTGTACCAGGCAAATTACAATGCTTTGTAGAAATGATCGTAGAATGGGTTGATGGCGTGGTAAAAGAAAATTTCCACGGGCCACGCAATGTTATTGCACCATTAGGGCTAACCATTTTCTGCTGGGTGTTCATTATGAATGCTATCGATTTAATCCCTGTGGATTTCTTACCACAAGTGGCAAATCTATTTGGCGTTCATTATTTAAGAGCGGTTCCAACGGCAGATATTAGCGCAACCCTTGGTATGGCTATTTGTGTATTCTTCCTCATTATTTTCTATACCATCAAATCTAAAGGATTGAGAGGTTTTGTTAAAGAATATACGCTCCACCCTTTCAATCACTGGGCTTTCATTCCAGTAAACTTAATTCTTGAATCTGTAACCTTGCTTGCTAAACCTATTTCATTAGGTTTCCGTTTATTCGGGAATATGTACGCAGGTGAGCTTATCTTTATTTTGATCGCGGTAATGTATAGTGCCAATATGGCGATTGCTTCACTCGGCATTCCATTACATCTTGCGTGGGCGATTTTCCATATTTTGGTTATCACCTTACAAGCGTTTATCTTTATGATGCTAACGATTGTTTACTTAAGTATCGCTTACAACAAAGCGGAACATTAAACACAAATTATTTAACGATTTTTATTAACTAACCCAGCCAATTAGGCTGACTTTCTTAAATCTAACGGAGAAAACTATGGAAACTGTAATTACAGCTACGATTATTGGTGCATCAATCCTACTTGCTTTCGCAGCATTAGGTACAGCAATTGGCTTTGCGATTTTAGGCGGCAAATTCTTAGAATCTTCTGCGCGTCAGCCTGAATTAGCAAGTAGCTTACAAACTAAAATGTTTATCGTTGCTGGTCTTTTAGATGCTATCGCAATGATTGCAGTAGGTATTTCGTTACTTTTCATTTTCGCAAACCCATTCATCGGATTATTACAATAATTGTCAGCGTTGTTTGTACAACCAAGCTTTACCCTAAACGGGTAACATTGATGACATTATTGAGGAGGGCGTTGTGAACTTAAATGCAACATTAATTGGTCAGCTTATTGCATTCGCACTATTTGTGTGGTTTTGTATGAAATATGTTTGGCCACCAATTATTAAAGCAATTGAAGAGCGTCAAAGCTCAATTGCTAATGCTTTAGCTGCAGCAGAAGTCGCACGAAAAGAGCAAGCTGAAACCAAAACATTGGTGGAGCAAGAAATTAATCAAGCGAAACTTCAAGCACAAGAAATTGTGGATTTAGCGAATAAACGTCGCAACGAAATCCTAGAAGAAGTGAAAGCTGAAGCGGAAGCATTAAAAGCAAGAATTATTGAACAAGGCCACGCTGAGATTGAAACAGAGCGTAAACGTGTTCAAGAAGAATTACGAGCGAAAGTAGCCTCTTTAGCGGTTGCAGGTGCTGAGAAAATTGTGGGTCGCACGGTTGATGAAGCGGCAAACAATGACATTATTGAAAAATTAGTTGCAGAACTATAAGAAGGTTGGGCTTATGTCAGAATTAACTACCATAGCTCGCCCTTATGCAAAAGCAGCATTTGATTTTGCTATCGAGCAACAAGCACAAAAC
This sequence comes from Avibacterium volantium, assembly GCF_049366555.1. Taxonomy (GTDB): domain Bacteria; phylum Pseudomonadota; class Gammaproteobacteria; order Enterobacterales; family Pasteurellaceae; genus Avibacterium; species Avibacterium volantium_A. The sequence goes on from NZ_JBMMGT010000019.1 coordinate 31,507, forward strand.
AAAAGTGCGGTGGAAAAATGGGCAGAAATGCTAAATTTTGCTTCTCAAGTTGTTGAAAATAAAGCGATGCAAGATTTCCTAACAGGTGATTTATCTGCCAGTAAAGTTGCTGATACGGTGATTTCAATTTGTGGCGACCAACTTGATCAATATGGGCAAAATTTGATTCGGTTAATGGCTGAAAATAAGCGTTTAACTGTACTTCCAGCGGTATTTGCACTGTTCCAACATTATGTGAGTGAACACCAAGCGATTGCAGATGTGGAAGTCATCTCAGCTCAACCATTAAGTGCAGAGCAACAAGCTAAAATTGCAGCCGCAATGGAAAAGAAACTTGCTCGTAAAGTTAAATTAAATTGCAGCGTAGATAATGCACTGATTGCTGGTGTTATTATTCGTACAGATGATTTTGTCATTGACGGAAGTAGCCGTGGGCAACTGGCTCGTCTTGCAAATGAGTTGCAATTATAAGAGGAATAAAAGATGCAACTAAATTCGACTGAAATTAGTGAATTAATTAAAAAACGCATTGCCGAATTTAACGTGGTGAGTGAACCACGCAACACAGGAACCATTGTTTCTGTGAGCGATGGGGTTATTCGTATCCACGGTTTAAGCGATGTAATGCAAGGGGAAATGATTGCATTACCCGACAATCGTTATGCAATGGCACTTAACCTAGAGCGTGATTCGGTAGGTGCGGTTGTAATGGGGCCTTATACTGATCTTTCTGAAGGTATGGAAGTTCAATGTACAGGACGTATTCTTGAAGTGCCAGTAGGCCGCGGTTTATTAGGTCGCGTGGTGAATACCCTTGGTCAGCCAATTGATGGTAAAGGCGAAATTGAAAACGATGGCTATGCGCCTGTTGAAGTTATCGCACCAGGGGTTATCGATCGTAAATCTGTTGATCAGCCTGTTCAAACTGGTTATAAAGCGGTGGACTCAATGGTGCCAATCGGTCGTGGTCAGCGTGAGTTAATTATCGGTGACCGTCAAACAGGTAAAACCGCATTAGCTATCGATGCCATCATCAACCAAAAAGATTCTGGCATTAAATGTATCTATGTAGCGATTGGTCAAAAAGCATCAACCATTGCTAACGTAGTGCGTAAATTAGAAGAACACGGCGCATTACAAAATACCATCGTGGTTGTGGCATCTGCATCAGAATCTGCCGCGTTACAATATTTAGCGCCTTATGCAGGTTGTACAATGGGTGAATATTTCCGTGATCGCGGTGAAGATGCGCTCATCGTTTATGATGATTTATCTAAACAAGCGGTTGCTTATCGTCAAATTTCATTATTATTACGCCGTCCACCAGGTCGTGAAGCTTTCCCAGGTGATGTATTCTATTTACACTCTCGCTTACTTGAGCGTGCTTCTCGTGTTAATGCAGAATATGTTGAACGTTTCACACAAGGTAAAGTAACAGGTAAAACAGGTTCTTTAACTGCATTACCAATTATTGAAACCCAAGCAGGTGACGTATCGGCTTTCGTACCAACCAACGTAATTTCCATTACCGATGGTCAGATCTTCTTAGAATCTAACCTATTTAACTCAGGTATTCGTCCTGCGGTAAACCCAGGTATTTCGGTATCTCGTGTGGGTGGTGCAGCACAAACTAAAGTCATCAAAAAATTAGCAGGTGGTATTCGTACTGCACTTGCGCAATATCGTGAATTAGCAGCATTCGCACAATTTGCTTCAGATCTTGATGATGCAACACGCAAACAACTTTCTCACGGTCAGAAAGTAACAGAATTATTGAAACAAAAACAATATTCTCCATTAAGCGTTGCGCAACAAGCATTAGTATTATTTGCCGTTGAATTTGGTTATTTAGAAGATGTTGAATTAGAGCGTATCGCTTCTTTTGAATCTGCCCTTTTAGAATATGCAGCACATAACTATGCTGATTTTATGGACGGATTAACCAAAACTGGCGATTACAATGATGAAATCAAAGCAACATTGCAAGCGATTTTAGACAATTTCAAAGCAAACAGTGCTTGGTAATTCACATTAACGGAGAACATCAATGGCAGGTGCAAAAGAGATAAGAACCAAAATTTCCAGTGTTCAAAGTACGCAAAAAATTACTAAGGCAATGGAAATGGTTGCAGCATCGAAAATGCGTAAAACGCAGGATCGTATGTCATCTTCACGCCCGTATGCTCAAGCCATACGCCGCGTGATTAGCCACGTGTCAAAAGCCAGTATTGGTTACAAACATCCGTTTTTAGTGGAACGAGAAGTGAAAAAAGTAGGTATCCTACTTGTTTCAACAGATCGTGGATTATGTGGCGGTTTAAATATCAACTTATTTAAGACCGTACTTCAAGAAATCAAAGGTTGGAAGGAAAAACAAGTGGAAGTTTCACTGGGTTTAATCGGTGCAAAAGGTATCGGGTTTTTCCAATCTCTTGGCTTGAATATTGCCACACAAAATTCAGGAATGGGCGATACGCCTTCTGTTGAAGAATTAATTGGTACGGCAAATGAAATGTTTGATGCTTATAGAGAAGGCAAATTAGATGCGATCTACATTGCTTACAATAAGTTCATCAACACAATGTCGCAAAAACCTACTTTAGAAAAACTTGTTCCTTTGCCTGAATTAGATAATGATGATTTAGGTGAAAGCGCACAATCTTGGGACTATATTTACGAACCTGATCCAAAAGTATTGTTAGATAGTTTATTGGTTCGTTATTTAGAATCTCAAGTGTATCAAGCGGTAGTTGAAAATTTGGCTTCTGAGCAAGCGGCACGAATGGTGGCGATGAAAGCGGCAACTGATAATGCAGGAAACTTAATTAAAGACTTGCAATTAGTTTACAACAAAGCTCGCCAAACAAGTATTACAAATGAATTAAATGAAATTGTTGCTGGTGCAGCGGCAATTTAAGTAAAGAGGATCGATAATGGCAACTGGAAAAATTGTACAAATCATCGGTGCGGTTATTGACGTTGAATTTCCACAAGATGCAGTACCAAAAGTATATGATGCCTTAAACGTTGAAACAGGCTTAGTGCTTGAAGTTCAACAACAATTAGGCGGTGGAATCGTACGTTGTATCGCAATGGGTTCATCAGATGGTTTAAAACGTGGTTTATCCGTGTCTAACACAGGCAAACCAATTTCCGTTCCAGTGGGAACAAAAACCCTAGGACGTATTATGAACGTACTGGGTGAACCAATTGACGAACAAGGCCCAATTGGTGCAGAAGAAACTTGGTCAATTCACCGACCGGCACCAAGCTATGAAGATCAAGCAAACAGCACAGAATTGCTTGAAACAGGGATCAAAGTTATCGACTTAATCTGTCCATTTGCAAAAGGGGGTAAAGTTGGTTTATTCGGTGGTGCGGGTGTAGGTAAAACCGTAAATATGATGGAATTAATCCGTAATATTGCGATCGAACACTCAGGTTACTCCGTATTTGCAGGGGTAGGTGAACGTACCCGTGAAGGTAACGACTTCTACCACGAAATGACCGAATCTAACGTATTAGATAAAGTATCCCTTGTTTACGGACAAATGAACGAGCCACCAGGTAACCGTCTGCGTGTTGCATTAACCGGTTTAACTATGGCAGAAAAATTCCGTGATGAAGGCCGTGATGTTTTATTCTTCGTGGATAATATTTATCGTTACACCCTAGCAGGGACAGAAGTATCTGCATTATTAGGTCGTATGCCATCTGCGGTAGGTTACCAACCAACCCTTGCAGAAGAAATGGGGGCATTACAAGAGCGTATCACCTCTACCAAAACAGGTTCTATCACCTCCGTACAAGCGGTTTATGTACCAGCCGATGACTTAACTGACCCATCGCCAGCAACGACCTTTGCGCACTTAGATTCAACGGTTGTATTAAGCCGTCAAATTGCGTCATTAGGTATTTACCCAGCGGTAGATCCCCTTGATTCAACTTCTCGCCAATTAGACCCATTAGTGGTTGGCCAAGAGCATTATGATGTAGCGCGTGGCGTACAGGGTATCTTACAACGCTACAAAGAATTGAAAGACATCATCGCGATTCTTGGTATGGATGAGCTTTCTGAAGAAGATAAACTTGTGGTAGCGCGTGCGCGTAAAATCGAACGTTTCTTATCACAACCGTTCTTCGTTGCAGAAGTGTTCACTGGCTCACCGGGTAAATATGTTTCATTAAAAGAAACTATTCGCGGTTTCAAAGGTATTTTAGAAGGTGAATATGACCATATCCCAGAACAAGCGTTCTATATGGTTGGTTCTATTGATGAAGTGCTAGAAAAAGCCAAAAATATGTAATCACTTCAAGCCTGATTAAACACTTGAAGGAGAATCACAATGGCAACATTAAATTTAACGGTTGTAAGTGCAGAAGAAAGCATTTTTACTGGTCAAGTAAAAAGCATTCAAGCCACAGGGATTGAAGGGGAGCTTGGTATCTTACCAGGCCACACCCCATTATTAACGGCAATCAAACCGGGTATCGTCAAATTGACCTTAGAAAATGGCAATGAAGAAGTTATCTACGTTTCAGGTGGCTTTTTAGAAGTTCAACCGAATGTCGTTACCGTCCTAGCGGATGTCGCAATCCGTGGTAAAGAGCTTGATGGTGATCGCATTTTAGAAGCGAAACGCCAGGCAGAACAAAATATCGTAGCCAACGTCAAAGACGCCAACTACGAAATGCTCGCCGCGAAACTCTCTAAAGAGCTTGCTAAACTACGCGCTTACGAACTGACAGAAAAATTAGTCAAAAACAAACGCTAATTTTACCGCACTTTCTTTACTGTATCTAAAAAAACCACCTTCGGGTGGTTTTTATTTTGGGGATATATAAAAAGTGCGGTAAAAAATCTCGAAATTTTCCACCGCACTTATGTTTTAATGTATTACTTCACTTCCGCTAAAATTCTGGTGAGTAATTGCCAGTAGGTTTGTACGGCGGGGATATGCACTTTTTCATCAGGGGAATGGGCGTTAATAATAGTTGGGCCGATAGAAACGACATCTAAATTAGGGTAGATTTTTTTCAGCAAGCCACATTCTAACCCTGCGTGAATCACTTTTATTTCAGGTTGATGGCCTAAAATATCCGCGTAAATTTGGCTGGTTAAGGCTAGGATTTTGCTGTCTGGGTGAGGTTCCCAACCTGGGTAATTGCCAGCGAAATTGACATTTGCACCACAAAGTGCGGTCAAAGATTTCAGCATTTCTTGCACATAATATTTGCCGCTTTCAATCAATGAACGAATTAAAATTGTGGCGTTCACTTGGTTGTCTGAGGTTTTTAGCACGCCTAAACTGAGTGAGGTTTCCACTACATTTTCTACCGCATCACTGTAACGAATTACGCCGTTTGGCAACGCATTTAACAGATTGATGACGTTGTTTTGTGAAGTGCGGTCAAAAATTTGTGCAGTTTTTTCAACGGGTTGCAAAAATAGGCTGAGGTTAGGCTCGGCAATAGCTAATTCGGTTTTTAATAAAACTTCAAAATTTTCCACCGCACTTTGTAATGGCGCGAGATCACCATCAAAGCATAGGGTTACAAAGGCTTCACGCGGAATGGCATTGCGTACTGAGCCGCCCTTAATTTGGCTAATGGCGAAATCAATTTGTGGGTGATCTTGTTTGAGATGGGCAAGAAAACGAACTAGCGCTTTCACAGCATTGACGCGTCCTGTGTGAATATCTACGCCAGAATGCCCGCCACGCAAGCCTTTTAATACTAGCTCGTAACTATGCGCATAAGGGTTGGCAATTTTTTGCACAGGAACACTGAGATCAGCATTCACACCACCCGCACAGCCAATATAAATTTCGCCGTTTTCTTCGGTATCCGTGTTGATCATAATTTGGCTTTTCAACCAGTTTGGACGCAAACCAATTGCCCCTTCCATTCCTTGCTCTTCGGTCATTGTGAGCAAGACTTCTAACTCTGGGTGAGTAAGGTTTTCCTCTTCTAATGCGGCAAGGGCAGAAGCAAGGCCAATCCCGTTATCCGCCCCTAGGGTTGTGCCTTTGGCGGTGACCCATTCGCCCTCGATATAAGGTTGAATAGGGTCTTTTTGGAAATCGTGTTGGGTGTCTTCGTTGGCTTGTGGCACCATATCAAGATGAGCTTGCAGCACCACGGTAGGGCGATTTTCCATACCAGCGCTTGCAGGCTTGCGAATTAAAATATTGCCGACTTCATCGCGCTCGACAAAAAATTGTTTTTCTTTCGCCCAATTTACGATGAAATTAACCAGTGCTTCTTCGTGATAAGATGGGTGAGGAATGGCACAAATTTGATCGAACCATTTCCACAACAAGGTAGGTTGAAGTTGTTGGATTTCAGACATAGTTTTTTCCTCAAATGAAAAAAATTCATCAAAATAATAGCATAAAAATTGGTTTCAAGTTATCCTAACGCAATTTTATTTATTGGGCGGTTTCCGCTCCTTTCTTAAGTTAAGGTGAGTTATGAGTGAAAAATATGTTGTGACTTGGGATATGTTCCATATGCACGCACGCAAATTATCTGAACGTTTATTGCCAGCATCACAATGGAAAGGCATTATTGCAGTGAGCCGTGGGGGATTGTTTCCTGCTGCGGTATTAGCGCGTGAATTGAGCATTCGCCACGTGGAAACCGTGTGTATCGCCAGTTACGATCACAATCAACAAGGGGAACTGAATGTGATTCACGCTGCTCAAGTGCCAAATGGCGGCGAGGGTTTTATCGTGGTTGATGATTTGGTGGATACAGGAAATACCGCGCGTGCCATTCGTGAGCTTTATCCAAATGCCCGCTTCGTTACGGTGTTCGCAAAACCTGCGGGAGCGGATTTAGTTGATGACTATGTGATTGATATTCCTCAAAATACTTGGATTGAACAGCCTTGGGATATGGGCATTACCTTTGTGCCGCCATTGGCGAGAAAATAATTTGTGATAAACGCTGGGCTTGCCAGCGTTTTTTATAGAAGTTAAAAAATGAGCGTGTTTAATCATTATCTGGAAATGCAAGAGCATTTTCTTTATGTGCCTTATTACCATCACCACCGCCGTGTGCGCGTGTTGTTGCCAAAAGATTATCACAACGAACCTTGGCAGCATTACCCTGTCCTTTATATGCACGATGGGCAAAATGTGTTTTATAGCAAAGAATCCTACTCGGGGCATTCGTGGAAAATTATCCCTACCATTAAGCATTATCAACAGTTGCCGAAATTAATTATTGTCGGCATTGATAATGCGGGGGAAGAGCGATTAAATGAATATGCCCCTTGGAAAACAGAAGTGGGACATTCCCCCGAAGTAAGAAACGTTGGCGGACGCGGGGCGGAATATGCCGATTGGGTAGTGAACGAGGTGAAAAAATTCATTGATGAAAACTACCGCACTTTACCTAACGCAGAGCATACCCTACTGGCGGGAAGCTCAATGGGCGGCATTATTACCGCTTATATGGGGGCGGCATACCCGCAGGTTTTTGGGCATTTGGGCGTGTTTTCCCTTGCCTCTTGGTTTAGTGAGGGAGCGTTTATGGATTTTATTCATCGCCACCCCTTGCAGCCGCAAAGCCGTGTGTTTATTCAAGTCGGCACCAATGAGGGCGATGAAATGGATTCCCAATTCATTTCCAATATGAACCAAACCTACATTGATTGCACCCTACGCTACTACCAAGCCTTGTTACGCACGGGGCAACCCCTCGATCATATTCGCCTACGCATTATGGCAAATGAAATCCACCACGAAATGCACTGGGCAGATCATTTTGTCGAGTTTTTGCATTTTGCGTTATTGAATAAGTAATTGTGAATAAATAGCGAGAAATAAAAGGCGGAATATCAATCCGCCCTTTGCCTATTTTAACAACCCTTGCTCTTCCAACTTCCCTAAGAAATAAGGCATTTGTACTCGCCACCAAGGCCAATCGTGATCCACATCTGTTCCCCAGAAGTCAAACCACGCGGGAATATCTTTGGCTTGGAAAGCCTCTTGCAATCTTGCGGTGTCGGCGATGTGTTGCTCTTCCCACGCACCTTGCCCCACAGCTACTATATAATGGTTTTGGCGGTAGCGGTCTAAAAACCACGGGTCGTTTTGATTCCACAAATAATCAATCGGCGAGTTAAAATACACCTCTGCATTGCCTTGATATTCACCCGTGAAAAAACGGGCATCATAAACCCCACTAAGTGCGATGGCAGTGTCAAAAAGATCAGGGTGGCGTAAGGCAAAATTAATCGTGTGGAATGCCCCCATACTACAACCTGTGGCGATCATTGCGCCCTGCCATTGGGACTCAAAGCGAATTAATGGCACTAATTCATTGATAATATAGCGATCATAAGCATTGTGTGCCTGTGCCATATCCTGCCCTGATTTGTAATCCGCGAGCCAAGATTCCTTATCAAAAGAATCCGGGGTGTAAAATTTGATTAAGCCCCGTTCGATAAAAGAACGGCAAGCGTCAATCATTCCAAAATTGCCGTATTCATTATGATTGCCGCCCGAAGATGGGAAAACAATCACGGGTTTTCCACTGTGTCCATACACATTGAAGGGCATTTCTCTGCCTAATTCACCGCTCCAATGATGACGAGCTTCAAAAAACATTGTGCCTCCTACTGCTTTTGATGTGCAAATTGAATGATTTCACGCATTTGCTCAATGCTTGGCGTGCGAGCCAATATGCCCTCCTCGCCCATTATTTTGGCAAACACACCCGGCACTTTCTGCACGCTAATAATATTGTGCGGGAATTTTTCCCAGATTTGAGCGATAGAATGAGCGTAACGCTGATTGGCTTTGCGGGAAATATAAACCACATTCCAAGGGTGCGTGATTTGTGAAGTGAATTGATTGTCTTTGACGATATGTGCATATTCATTAAACACATCAAAGTCATTAGCATAATTCCACATATCAATGGTTAATCCACCGGGTGGGCGGCAATTCACTTCTAATGGTAATAGTTCGTTGGTTTTCTTTACGCGGAAAAACTCGAAATGAAAGAACCGCTCTTTAACATTAAAGGCTTTGACGCATTGCTTGCCTAGTTCCACTAATTTTGGCGAGATTTCACGGGGAACGTAGTAGAACATATCACCGTCTTTTTCCACCGTATCCAGCACCGCTTCGGAATATTCAAGGCTGGAATAAAACACAATATTGCCATCGCGATCTGTTAAGCCGTCAAAGGTAACAATATCGCCGTCAATAAATTCTTCCATAATGTATTCCACATTCGGATTTTTCTGGCTGAAAAACGCGTCCAATTCTTGAGCCGATTTGATCTTGTAAGTATCGCTCGCCCCCACGCCAGAATTGGGTTTGATAATCACGGGATAATGCAATTCGTGTGCTAATTTTCTGGCATCTTCATCGCTTTCAAATACACGTCCTTTCGCCACTTTTAAGCCCGTTTGGCGGAAGATTTCTTTCATTTTTGATTTGGTTTTAATGGATTTCATATCGTCATTTTTATAACCAAATACATTGAAATCCGTGCGAAGTTTCGCATCTAGCTCAAGCCAATATTCATTGTGTGATTCAATGCGATCAATACGCCCATATTTATGCACAAAATAGCCCAGCGCACGATAAACCTGATCGTAATCTTCCATATTATCCACACGATAATACTCCGTCAGCGCATTGCGCAGATTTTCACTCAGTTGATCATAAGGCGTGTCGGCAATGCCTAAGGTGTTGAAACCATTTTCCCGCAAACGCACGGCAAAGGTTTCAAAATTGGTCGGGAAATGGGGTGAAATCATCACAAAGTTTAGTGGTCTTGACATAGACTATCCCTCAATCTAAAAAATAACGAAAACGATTGCATTATACAAAAAATCATCAAGTGATAAAAGCAACAACATATAAATTTGAATAAATTGGATTATTTATTCTTTATTTTTTAGAGATAAACAGAGAGTAATAAATGTAAATATCACTGCGATAAGTAATACGTTTACAATGATTTTCTCTATCGTATTTTTAGGCTTCTTATAAATATTTCATAGATTAAATCATAGGTTAAATTATTAGTATTAAGGATTTTATAAAACTCATATTACAATAATTATATCAAGGTTAGCTTTATAGATTTATACATCGATCAGCACTTTCAATAGTAGATTGACGATGGGCAACTATTACTCTAGTTATTTTTAGTTTAGCTATTGAATCATTAATTTTTCTTTCATTTTCTTCATCAAGATGACTTGTTGCTTCGTCCATAAAAAGAATTTTAGGTCTTTTATAGAGCGCTCTTGCAATAAACAATCTTTGCCTTTGCCCTCCTGAAAGGTTATTTCCTAGTTCTCCAAGTAATGTTTCATAATTCATTGGCATCTTCATTATTTCATTATGAATTTGCGCTTGTTTTGCACATTGAATGGCAAATTCTTTATCATATTGATTATCAAAACAGACGATATTTTCTAAAATTGATCCAGAGAAAAACTTATCTTCTTGTAACACAGTTGCAATATGTTGGCGATAATGTGAAATATCTAAGTTTTTAATATCAATATTATTAATATAAATTTCTCCTTTTGTTGGTTTCAAGAGCCCCGACATTAATTTTAGTAAGGTCGTTTTACCAGCACCTGATTTAGCGGAGATCGCTATGCTTTCTCCAGCATTAACTTCTAAATTTAAATTATCAATAATAGGTTGTGTAAATTGATCATATTGAAAGGTAAGATTTTTCACTAAAATAGATAAACCTTTTTGTTCTTCTGATAAAGAAAATGGTGAGGAGTGTATGCTATTTTCAATTTCAGTTAAAGCAATATCGGCAATCCTTTCTCTGTGTAAAGAAAGCATTTTAAAATTAAAGAAAATATTAATTAGGTTTCCCATTCTGGAGGAAAATGAGCCTCTATAGGAATTAAATGCCATAAACATTCCAACTGTCATCATATTATCCATAACAATTGTTGCACCAATCCATAAGATCAAAATTTGTTCTAAGGTAGAAATAAAAGTATGAATACCAGAAAAAAGCATATCTAATTTCGTTACTCTAATTGATGTATTAAAAGCATCAGCATTCAATGACATCCAATATTCTTCTCTCTTTTTATTTAATCCAAGAGATTTTATTGTTGCGATACCATAAAGTGTTTCCATAAAATGAGAAGTAGATTTTGCACTCTTAATAATTTTCTCTTCTGTAATCTGGCGGTAAGTAAAATAGGTTACAAACCGAAGTATTAAATAGATAATGGAAAAAGTTATCACTACCCAAGTTAGCCATCCTCCATAAAGGAACATCATAATAGTAACGCTGATAGTCATAATTAAATCAATAATTGTAGTTACTATGCTATTAGTAAGTGTATTTTGTATTTTTCTAAGTGAATCAAAACGTGATTGAATATCACCAACTTGACGTTTCTCAAAAAAATCTAAAGGAAGTTTTAACAAATGAGAAAAAAAGCTGCTTGTCCATTGAAAATCGATTAGATAATTCATTTTTAATGAAATCCAAGCTCTTGACATACTCACCGCGCTTCTAAAGAGCGTAAATAAAAAAAGACCTAAACAAATGATTAATAACAAGGATTGATCTTTAGCTTTTAAAACGTGATCTATCACTAATTGGGTGCCAATAGGCATTAATAGCGCAATTAATTCAATTAACAGAGAAAGAGAAAATATCTTTAATAATGCACCTTTTATACCAGAAATATTTTTAAATGTTTCATAAAGGCTAATTTTCTCATTATCCTTAGATTTTTCAAATTTTACCTCTGACCAAGCTTCTAAGGCTACCCCTGTAAAATGTTTTGAACACTCTGCAAAAGAGATGTTCTTTTTACCAAAAGCGGGATCAAAAATAACAACAGATTTATTTTTTACCTTGGTTAAAACAACAAAATGATTAAAATCCCAATGTAAAATACAAGGTAAACGTAACAATTTTAATTCATCAAGTTCAAGTGAAAGTGGGCGAGTAATTAATTTAAGATCTTGTGCAATATCAATTAAATTTTTTAATGTGGCACCTTTAGAAGAAATACCATATTTACTACGAAGTTGAAAAAGATTAGATTCTCCTCCATAAAAGCCAGCTATCATCGCTAGGCAAGCCAATCCGCATTCTGCCGATTCTGTTTGTAATACGAGAGGAACTTTTCTAAAGAATGAAAAATTAAGTTTATCTAACATATCCCTGTTTTCCTATATTTTTATTCTTTTTCCATATTTTTGGTTAAACCATAAAATGGTAAAAACATCCATTCATATAGCTTTCGTTTTTCTAAAAATAGGGTTGCCTCAGCTTTCATACCACTTAAAAATGCTAATGAGGTATGGTTATAAGAGACATTTTGGTCAGGTATTTCTACAACAATTTTATATAATGGGTTATTAGGATCTGTACTAGGAACATTCTTATAAAAAGCAAGCTCTTGCAGAGAAGCAGGAACAGTCGAAATATATTTAATAGTGCCATCAAACTGTCCAAATTTCTCGAAAGGAAAAGCCTCATAACGAATACTGATTTTATTTTCAGGTTTAACAAAAGAAATTGCGCTATTAGGCACCCACATTACTAACTGATACTCTCCTTTATTAGCTGGTATTATTTGAGCCAAAGCATCTTCTTCACGAATAATTTGCCCCACAGTTGCACTGATTGATTCAATTAACCCATCTAGCGGTGCATTAACAATCAGTTCTGAAACAGATTCAAATTCAAGTAAACGAATTTCAAGATCATTTTGTTGTAATTCATAACGAATAATCTGGTTTTGAAAATCGGTTCTACGACTCTCAATTTCATTTTCTAGCCCTATAATGACAGTTTCTTGTTGGATTAATTTTTCTTGTAAATTGTTGCGTAAAGATTTTTGATCGAAATAACGCGAACGTTGCAGAGCCACCTCATCATTAGAGGAATAGCCTTTTTTCATCAATTTTTCATATTTTTCTAATGTAATGCGGTATTCTTCTGTGCTTGCGGTAACTTCATTTAAATATATTTTTGTTTCATTATAGATTTTACGGTTTTTGTCAATTTGCTTTTGTAGGTTTGTTAAGGTTTCAGTCTGATTACTTTTAACTAACGTTATAATTTCACTAAGTTTTTCTAGCTGCGCTTTTATTGCATTAATTGAATTAATACCAACATTACCACTATCTGTGATACGATCTAATGTAATTTTAAATAGCGGATCTCCCTTTTTTACTAGTTGATTTATTTTAATGTAACTTTCTGAAATATAACCTGATTTAGATGCTGAAAGTATGATTGGGTGAGGTTGCATCACAACTTCACCGTAAACAATTTCTCGGCGGGTATAACTACCAAAAGTAACGTATAAAATAAAAGAAGCCACGATGACAGTCGAAATAGAAAAAACTAACCAACTTGGAATCTTGGAAAACAATACAGCATTACTTTTCCATTTCTGATGTTCTAGGGCTTCTTTTCTAAACATATTTAATTAGTATTAAGTTTTAATATACCTAAATAAGAAAGATTCCAAAGTAGTTCATTGAGTTTTTCTTCTTTGCCTTGATAAAATAAAGAAGATATTTCATTTACGGATAATTTATCATTTTCTAATAAAGATAAAATTACCTTTTTAAAATCATCATCAATAGTTATACCATACCCATTAGAGATAATTTTATTAGAGTGAGTTAAATTATCATTTTTTATTGGAAAGGAAAGTATTTCGCTTCCTGAGAACTTAGTGATATTATGGTTTCCCAATATTTCTAAATTTAAAGGTTTTTCTATACGTTTATTATCATAGAATTCTTCTATAAACTTAGAATAATTCTCTTTATCCATAATAAATTCAGAAACTTCACTTGCCAATTCTTCAAGTATTTTACGATCATGTTCATAGCAAAAAAGTGATTTTCTTGCTACTTCTTTTTTGACAATATCTTTAGCTATCCAATTTAAATAGTTATTTGCATAGGGAGGAAAAATACCTATAGCTAAATGTACAGTTTCTTCTCCTACTGGAATAGGATCGTGCCACCATCCTCTAGGAAGATAAAGAACATCTCCTGCTTCTAAAATAATGTCCATATATACGTCTTCTAGATTGGGTTCATATTCAGGCATATCCTTACTTTTGTGCATAAAAAGAGGATCCTTAAATGTTGGTGCATGAATGATCCAACGTTTCTTACCTTGCATTTGAACAGCAAAAATATCCCGGCTATCCCAGTGGCTTTTAAAAGAGCGTTTATTATTAAATGCGATATATAAACTTGTAAAAGTATGGCATTTGCTAAAGTTAGCAATTTCTTGTGAAAAAATATCGACATTAGGTTCATTAACAATACCATTAGCAACAAGTGTTGCGCCATCTCTCATAAAGTTATATAGCACTTCCTCTTTAAATTTATAGCGTAAATGCCCTAGATCATCATAAGCTTCTAAATAATATTCTTTTGGTAATTTTTCTCCACGATACATAACTTTAATATCATCTTCAGATATAAGATTACATCGAGGGAAAATTTGGTTAATTTCGTTCCAACTTAATAGGTTTTCTTTTTTTACTGCATTTTTCATTAAAAGTGGTTTTTTCTCAAAAAAATTGCTTCTAAATTCTTTTTCTGAGATTGGAAAATGAATTTGCATATTACTTCTCCTTATGCAATCTTAGCAATAATTACAACCATCATTGTAATCTGAACCTGATTGGGTTTTATTATCATTTCTCCAACTAGGAGAAACAGGAAAAGATGATGGAAATAGAGTTCCAGAAGGAAGTTGGTTTTCATGTAAGTGGATAGGTAGATTATCATAAAGATCCAATGGCAAATTAGATGCAGCACCATAAATTGCTCCATTTATTCCCCCAACCACTGCTCCTGGAGGGCCTCCAACTGAAAAACCTGCTGATGCACCACCAATTGCTCCAATACCAGCAGCGGTTGCATATGCTCTAACATCAATATCTTTAGAACCACCTGTCACTAGAGTTAGCTCTTTTACTGTTAATTCAATCATGTTATTTTTCCTCTCTATTAGATTTAAGACATTTCCACGCATATATAATGTATGGTAATGATATTATAAGTGAAAGACTACATAGATATACTATATTTTTCAAATATAATAATTGTTTAAAGTTA
>NZ_JBMMGT010000020.1:0-45465 GCF_049366555.1 Avibacterium volantium
ATTTCTCTAACAGCAGGCATACTATTATTTCTAAATGTTTTAGAGTTTTTATTGTACGCTTTACTATCACTATCTTCTTTAGAAATATCATCTATATAGTTAGGTACCTTTGATCTTGAAGTAGAACTAATTACTCCTAAAAGCTCACTGATTTTTTCCTTTCTGCTTTCTATATAGTTTAGTATATCTTTATACTCTAAAGGAATAATATTTTCATCAAGAATATATTCTATATATTTAGGCTCAATAACATCTAAACACTGGACCTCTGCTTGATCTGAAGTTGTTTCGCTGTCTAATAAATCATTAGATCGAGAAATAGTTTGAGGAGGTAAATTTGATTTCTGATAAGAAATAGAAGGTGAAAATAAATTATCTAATGCTTGAGAACCTCTTATCGCATTGATATCTATATATCTATAACTTGCTGTTGCTGCGTTATGAGGATAAAACAAAAATTCCTTTTCAAATAAAACATCAGGGCTAATTAATAATAGACATAGATCTAACCCGCTTTCTTTTTTTCTATCAAACATCCGTTTATTAGGCTTACTAATAGATAAACAAATAGAATTTTTGAAACGATCGAAACGACCAGTATCTGTAACTTGATAATTATGAGTTATGAGATTTCTAGGTTGTAATCCATCTCTTTTAATAAATTCTAGATTCTCTCTAGGGGTAAAATGACATAACCATTTAATATTTCTTTTTTTAATAATTTCTTTTATTAACTCTACTTCTTTAAGTTCTAACATAGAATACTCTCAAATTAATATTTAATATTGGTAGGATTCTATATTTTTTACTGGTTAATATTCCAGAATCAAACCGTTACAAAATTAACTCATTTAGTTACTAAAAAAACTCAAAGCCTTACCGAAAAACAACATAGCCCCCATGCTTAAAAAGTGATATACTGCGAAAAATTTAGTTAATCACAATTTACTTGGAAGGTTAAACTATGGAAATCTATGATAAAGTTCGTGTTATGCGAGAAATCCGTCAATGGTCGCAAGAAGAAATGGCTGATAGAATGGGAATGTCGGTAACAGGTTATGCCAAGATAGAACGCGGACAATCAAAATTGCATTATGACAAGTTAGAACAAATTGCCAATATATTTAATATTAGTGTAAATGATTTAATTGATTTAGATAAAAGAATGCCAATGTGGTATTTTGGTGAAAACTGCTCTAATAACAATAATGTTGCTAATTATTACTCTTCTGATAGTGCTTTAACTTTAGAATTAGAAAAATTAAAATTGATTATTGAAAATCAGCAACAATTATTGTATTCAAAAGATTTGCTTTTACAGCAAAAAGAGAATGAAATTAAATCTTTGAATGAAATTATTAGTTTGCTTAAAAAATAGAATTAATTTATAAAAATAAAACTTGCATTAATTACTACTAATACAAGTTTTATTTTTAATTTGCATCAACAACCAGATCTTGGGGTTATTCTACTCCCCCTTCATCGCCTCAAAAATTTTCTCTGCTAGCGCTTTTGATATACCTGGTACAGAAGCGATTTCGTCAAGGGTGGCTTTTTTCACGCCTTGCATTCCGCCAAGGTATTTTAATAGGGCTTGGCGGCGTTTTGCGCCAACGCCTTCGATGGTTTCTAATCCGCTTTGGGTGAAGGCTTTTTGGCGTTTTTTACGGTGCCCGCTGATGGCGTGGTTATGGCTTTCATCACGGATATGTTGGATTAAGTGCAAGGCAAGGCTGTCTGGCGGCAAGTTGATTTCGCGATCTTGCTTGCTGATAATGAGTGTTTCTAGGCCTGCACGGCGATCCACACCTTTCGCCACACCAATTAAGTGCGGTCGTTTTTTGTCCCATTTTACCTTGAGCTGTTGGAACACTTGTAAGGCTCGGTTAAGCTGTCCTTTGCCACCGTCAATGAAAATCACATCGGGGATTTTTTCTGGCTCAAGATCTTTATCGTAACGCTTTAACAAAGCTTGTTCCATTGCCACATAATCATCACCGCCCGTAATGCCAGTGATATTAAAACGGCGATAATCGGATTTCAGCGGCCCGTCTTGATTGAACACCACACAAGACGCAATGGTTTGTTCGCCCATTGTGTGGCTGATGTCAAAACATTCCATTCGTTGGATTTTTTCAATGCCGAGCAACGCTTGCAACGCTTGGTAGCGTTCGTGGATCAGCGTGGATTGTTTCAGTTGGGTAACCAGCGCAGCTTTCGCATTCATTTGTGCGAGCTGTAAATATTTACTTTTATCCCCTTTGGCCCTGTCTTGAATTTGTACTTTACGTCCTGCTTGTTCGGCGAGCAGTGTTTCTAATTGAGCTTTTTCTGCCAATTTATGATCCACAATAATGGTGTTCGGCACGGTTCGTCCTTGGTGCGCTTGCAAATAAAATTGCCCCACGAACGTAGCGGTGAGTTCGGATAAATCCGTATTGGCTGGCACTTTCGGGAAATAACTGCGGTTGCCCAAAATCTTGCCTTGTCGAATAAACAGCACCTGCACGCAAGCAATACCAAGTTGGTAAGCGATGGCGATAATATCAATATCATCAAGGCGATCATTGCTGACAAATTGTTTTTCTATCACCGCGCGCACCGCTTGGATTTGATCTCGTATGCGTGCCGCTTCTTCAAAATTCAACGCTTGGCTTGCTTGCTCCATTTTTGCCACAAGATGATCCAGTACTTGCTGATCTTTACCTTGCAAGAAAAGGCGCGCAAAATTCACTTGTTGATTGTAATCTTCATCGGAAATATAGCCCGGCACACAAGGGGCGGAACAGCGTCCAATTTGATATTGCAAGCAAGGGCGTGAGCGGTTGCGATAAACAGAATTTTCACATTGCCGTACAGGGAATAATTTTTGCAATAAAGAAAGGGTTTCGCGCACTGCTCCTGCGTTAGGATAAGGGCCAAAATATTCGCCTTGAATTTTTTTGCTTCCCCGATAGGCGGTGATTCTCGGGTGGCGTTCTTTGGTGAGCAAAATATAGGGGTACGATTTGTCATCACGCAATAGCACGTTATAGCGTGGCTGGTAGGTTTTAATATAATTATGCTCTAACAGCAAGGCTTCCGTTTCACTTGATGTGATGGTGGTTTCAATGCGATGAATACTGGCGACTAAGGCTTCGGTTTTTTTACTGGATAAATTCGCTCGAAAATAACTGGATAAACGTTTTTTTAAATCTTTGGCTTTGCCCACATAAATCACCTGATCTTTATCGTCATACATACGATAAACACCGGGATCGTAGGTTACGTTAGCGAGAAATTTTTTGGCATCAAAGGTCATTTTGGTTATTAATGAGTGAGCAGGGCGGAATTGATCCGCCCTAAAAATTATTTGAAGAAATTGTTGAGAATTGCGTTGATGTCTTTGGCTAAATCATCATTTGAGCTTTCTTCTTGCGTTTGGCTTGTTTGTGTTGGCGTGTTTAAAATTTGGTTAAACAAATCGCCCAAAGGTGAGCTATTTGCTTCACCTTGGCTTGATGAACCACCAAAAATGCCACCTAACACAGAACCCAGCACATCTTGCGGATTATCGTTGTGAGCCTGCATTGATTGGGTTAAATTATCTGCCGACACGCCGCCTTGACGCCCATTTGGTGTTAGCATATCAATTAAACTCGGTAACACTTGAGAAATAATATCTTCCGTTTGATTAGTGCTAATCCCTGTTTGTTGGGCAATATCTTCAATAGTATTCTGCCCAAAGGTTTGGCTTACTTCATTTCTTGTCATCGCTTGGTTTGAACCCGTGCCAATCCAGCTGTCTAGCAATCCACCTAAGCCATCTTGTTGTAACTTAGCAAAAATGCCTTGCACACCGCCTTGTGAACGCAATAACTGTTGCAACACTTCGCTCACCACATTACCTTGCTCTTGCGGCGCTGAATTATTCCCTAATACAGAACCTAAAACTGAACCTAAAATTTTGTCTAACATTTTGTTTTCCTTAGTTTAAATGAATGATGAAAGATGAATTAATAATGCCCTAAAATAGACCGCACTTTTTCTAAATCTTCAGGTGTATCCACGCCCACCGCTAGCACTTCTTTCGCAAGATCAATATGAATTTTTTCGCCATACCACAACACGCGAAGTTGCTCTAAAGATTCGATATTTTCTAACGCTGAAGGTTGCCATTGTACATATTGCTTGATAAAGCCTGCACGGTAAGCATAAATGCCAATGTGGCGTAAATACTGGCTTTGCAGCACAAGTTGCGTTTTTTGTTCATCAGATAAACCAGCAAACTGATCGCGATTCCAAGGGATCGGCGCGCGGGAAAAATATAAGACATTGCCCGATTGATCCGCCACTGCTTTCACCACATTAGGGTTAAATAATTCTTCCGCATCATTCAGTGGGACGGCAAGGGTTGCCATTTTCACACCATTTTTTGCTAAATTATCCGCCACTTGCTGCACGATCACAGGGGGAATTAACGGCTCATCACCTTGAATATTCACTACAATTTCATCATCGGCAAGGGCTAATTTCTCCACCACTTCCGCCAAGCGCTCCGTGCCTGAATTGTGATGTTCTGAAGTCATACAAACTTCGCCGCCAAAGGCTTGCACAGCTTGCGCCACAGCTTGGTTATCCGTTGCCACCACCACGCGGCTCGCGCCTGATTGCTGTGCTTTTTGCCAAACGTGGGCAATCATTGGTTTGCCTGCAATATCCGCCAAAGGCTTACCCGGTAAGCGGCTTGAAGCAAAACGTGCAGGGATAATTACCGTGAATTTCGCCATTATTCTGCTCCTTCTTGTTGCGCTTTTTCCTGTCTCTCGTTTTCTGATTGCAAGGCAATTGCACGCTCCGCTAACAACACAGGAATGCCCTGCTCAATGGGATAAGCCAGTTGTTCAAAGGTGCAAATCAGCTGTTCATTTTCTTTGTCATATTTCAAACGCCCTTGACAAATCGGGCAAGCGAGAATATCGAGTAGTTTTTCGTTCATTAAAGTTTCTCCACTTCTTTTCAGAAGGCTATGTTTAACCGCTTCATCTGGCAGTGCATAAAACAGATAAATTAAAGTGCGGTGCTTTTTGGCGCAGTTTTTACTTGTTGGATCAATGCGGCAATAAACTGTTCACTTTGTTCATCATTAATTTCTGCTTCAACAGGCACATACCACCAATTAGATTGCGCAAAATGTTGGCATTTAACCGCATCTTTTTCGGTCATAAAGAGCGGTTGGTTTTTATTAAATTTTTCAAATAGTGCTAGATCATAGGCCTGATGATCTTGAAAGGCTTGGCTTTCCACCACATTGATCGCCAACTTTTGTAACATTGAGAAAAAACGCTGTGGGTTGCCAATGCCTGCAATGGCGGTGATGTTTTGTTGGGCAAAATCCTGCAAAGGACGCTTTTCGCCCGTTTGCAAATGAATGGCAACGTGCGGTGTTAATGTCATTACCGTTTGGCTAAAAGGCGTTTCTGCGCCGTTATTGATAATCCAATCGACAGATTTTAAACGACAAATTGGCTCACGCAGTGGCCCGGCGGGCAACACAAAACCATTACCAAATTGGCGCTGTGCATCAATCACCACAATTTCTTTATCGCGTTGCAATTTATAATGCTGTAAGCCGTCATCACTGATAATCACTTGGCAAGGGAAATGCGTGAGTAAATGTTCTATAGCCTGCTGGCGATTTGGTGAAATACACACAGGGGCATTAGTGCGTTTGGCAATTAATAAGGGTTCATCGCCTGTTTCCACTGGATCATCGTGGCTTGCCACCAAACGGGGATAACTTTTTGCTTTACTCCCATAACCACGCGAAATCACGCCAACTTGAATACCTCGTTGCTGTAATTGTTGCACTAGCCAAATGACCACAGGGGTTTTACCGTTTCCACCAACGGATAAATTACCCACAATCACCACAGGCACAGGCGCTTTGTAAGAAGCCAAAATGCCGCGCTGATATAGCCACACACGCAGGCGAGTGATGAGTAAAAATAACAGGGCGAAAGGTGATAATAACCACTTCAGCGCCTTTGCCAAAAGGTTGGATTGATACCAAAAATTCATTATCACCTCATTAAAATGGATAGATTGGTGTACGCTGAAAATTCGTACACCAACATAGGATTAATGATTAAATTGCATTTGATGTAGCTGTTTGTAAGCACCATTTAATGCAAGCAACTCTTGATGCGTGCCACGTTCTTTGATTTCACCGTGTTCAACCACCAAAATTTCATCGGCTTTTTCAATGGTGGATAAACGATGGGCAATCACTAAAACCGTACGCTCTTTTTGCAATTCTTCAAGCGCCGCTTGAATTGCACGTTCAGATTCTGTATCCAGCGCAGAGGTCGCTTCATCTAAAATCAATACAGGGGAATTACGCAACAAGGCACGCGCAATCGCCAAGCGCTGACGTTGTCCGCCTGATAAACTTGCGCCGTTTTCGCCAATTACGGTGTCCAAGCCATCTTCTAATTTTTCAATAAATTCCATTGCGTGCGCTGCTTTAGCCGCTTTAATAATATCTTCACGGCTATATTTATCCGCCGCAGCATAGGCAATATTATTGGCAATGGTGTCATTAAATAAATGCACCTGTTGCGACACCACCGCGCAGTTTTCACGCAGATTATTCAGCGTGTAATCTTGAATATTCACGCCATCAAGGGTGATTTCCCCTTGTTCAATCTCATAAAAACGCGTAACCAAATTGGCGATGGTCGATTTTCCTGAACCTGAACGCCCCACCAACGCCACGGTTTTGCCTTGCGGAATGTCAAAGGAAATATGATTTAACGCAGGGTGATCTTTGCCTGAATAGCTAAACGTAACGTCTTTGAAAGCAATATTTCCTTTCGCTTTTTCTACTTCATAAGTGCCGTTGTCTTTCTCGGTTGCCATATCCAAAATAGCAAACAGGGTTTGGCACGCTGCCATACCACGCTGGAATTGCGCATTCACATTCGTTAAAGATTTCAATGGTCGCATCATTGCCAACATTGAAGAAAACACCACCGTGAAAGAGCCTGCCGTTAAGTTTTGGCTCATAATTTCTGGCACGGTTGCCAAATACAACACCGCCGACAAGGCGAAAGAGGCAATAATTTGCACCACAGGATCAGAAATAGCATCTGCTACCATCACTTTCATTCCCTTACGGCGCATATCATTACTCACTTTATTAAAGCGTTCTTCTTCAATTTTTTGTCCACCAAAAGAAAGTACCACGCGATGCCCTTTCAGCATTTGTTCTGCGGAAGAGGTCAGCTCACCCATTGAGTTTTGCATATTTTTACCTAACTCACGGAATTTTTTCGATACCATACGAATCAGCACCGCAATAATCGGCCCAATCACGAAAAGCACCAAAGAAAGCTGCCAACTGGTATAAATCATCACGCCAAGTAAAGAGATAATATACGCCCCCTCGCGCACAATGGTCACCAAGGATCCCGATGATGAATTGGCGACTTGTTCGCTATCGTAAGTAATGCGCGAAAGCAATTTACCCGCAGAATTTTGATCAAAAAACGGCACGGGCATATACATTAAATGGCGGAATAAGCGGCGACGAATGGTCATCACCACTTTGCCCGAAACCCAGCCTAAGCAATAGGTTGAAACAAAACTGGTTACGCCACGCACAATAATCAACAGCACCACCACCACAGCCATTATGCGTAAAAAGCTCACGTCCGCCTTGCCAAAACCGTCATCAAGCAACGGTTTAAGCATTTGAATAAGAGAAGCATCAGCTAAGGCATTGAATACTAAGGTAATTGCTGCGGCAATTAAGCCAGCTTTAAAAGGCGCAATAATCGGCCATAAGCGTTTGAAAGTTTGCAGCGTTGTTAAGTCTTTATCTTGCATAATTGATTCATTTCAGTTAAAAAACTTCGCCATTTTACCCTTATTTTGCCGACAAGCCAATTAATCCCCGATACTTAATCCCCTATACCAAGGGGAAAACTCCGATCTTGCGGTATAAATTTTTATCTGTTCGGGGAAAAATAACAGGCTGATCTGCCCAAAATCTGCCGTATTATACACCGCACTTTGTTGCGCCTTTAGGCGTTCCAACACCACGGAATGAGGGAAATGCCAAGGGTTACCACGGCTACTCGAAATCAATGCGATCTTGGGTTGCGTTGTTTTAAGCAAATATTCACTGCTAGAGGTTTTACTGCCGTGATGCCCCACTTGCAATATCTCTATTTTTCCAGCTAAATCAGCAAATTGCCGTTCTGTTTGGCTATCGGCATCACCAGTTAAAAGCACCTTTCGATTGCCATCATCAATCAACAACACGCAAGAATCTGGATTTTCTGCACGCTTGCGAATCTTTTGTGGGGAAAGTGCGGTAATGCGTAATCCTTGCCATTGCCATTGTTGCCCCTGAAGACAAAAAGTGCGGTGGTTTTTTGCGTGATTTTTTTCTGATGACGTAATCAATTCTGCCTGTGGGAACGCCTGTAAAATCGCACTAGTGCCTCCTGAATGATCATTATCATCGTGGCTCAAAATCAGCTTATCTAGCACAATCCCCTGCCGTTGCAAATAAGGCAAAATTTCTAGCGTTGCCATACTTCCACCACGCCACGCTGCGCCCGTATCATATAAAATGCCACGCTGATTTTTCACCAATAATGTTGCCAAGCCCTGCCCTACATCTAGGGTTTCCAATCGCCATTTAGGCGCATTTATCTCTTGCCACGCCAAATTCACCAGCATTATTCCAAGCAACCCAGCCAAAATAGGCTTCATTCTTTGTAAAAATAACGGACTGGGCAATTTTTCTGCATTGAGTGAGATTGTCTTTTTCCCTGTTAAGATCGGATTTTTCGCCACTCTTTGCAGCAATTTTTGCGAAGACTTTTGCAAATAAAGCACATACCCCAACCCCAAAACGAGCAACAAAATGACGATCCATTGCGATTGATTTTCTGACAAATCCATCCAATTCCCTTGCCATTGACTGAGCAACGCCGTGATTTTTTCTGCTAAATAATTCGCCCCTTGCCACGAATTAAACGCCCCTTGGCTCAACACCGCAAACAGTACCATTGGCACAAGACATAAACTAAACACTGGCACGGCTAACAGGTTCGCCATCATTCCAGATAAAGACATTCCGTGAAAAAAATAAAGCTGAATTGGGGTAAATAAACATAACAAACCGAGTTGTAGATGAAACAAGGAAAAAATCCAGCGTAGAATTTTTTTCACCCATTGATTTTTAATGGGATAAATTTGCCATTGGATTAAATCCAACGGCACCAGTTCATACCACAAAATCAGGCTTGCCACCGCCCCTACGGACAGCCAAAAACTAACGGAAAGTAACATCAGCGGATCCCATAAAATGAGCAATGCCACCACACATTGAAAATATTGCCAAGGCGTATAATAACAGCGTAGCACTCGGGTCAAGCACAGCAATCCCAAAGCAAGTAATGCCCTTAATGTAGGAATAGAAAACCCAGCCAACTGGGCATAAATTAAAGCAATAAAAGCCCCGCACAATAATGGCAAAATTGCCCCAATTCGATGCGTGGGCAAGAAAAACTGCGCTGCTCTAGCGAGAGCAAAGCCAAGCAACATTGCCAAACCAATATGCAAACCCGAAATAGCAATTAAATGTGCGGTGTTGGTTTTCTGATAAATTTGCCAATGCTTAGTATTAAGCCACGCCCGTTCGCCAAAGCCCAGTGCCAACAATAATCCTTGCATTGGTAAGCCTTGAGTCTGCTGAAAACTGGCTTGAAATAATCGCTCTCGCCACGCAAAATCCTGCGAAATTTGCACCGCACTTTTTACCCTGCCATAGGCCGTGATACCTTGTGAGAAATACCATTTTTGCCGATCAAAGCCCCCTTGATTTAAACGGCTTGATAAGGGTTTAAGCAATAATTCCGCCTGCCAAATTTGCCCTGTTTTAATTTGTTCTGCTGCCTTATTTTCCAAATTTTTCTCTGAGTTTTGCCATTGCAAATATATTCGCTGGCTAGGCAAATTTTCTGCCAATTTCCCAGTGGCAATCACCGTTTGATAATCTTGCTGATGTAAGATTTTCTCGATCTTAATTGGAATGCTGATCTTGTTTAAACTGGCACTCTGCTCTGCTTGGCTCAAAATTTGCTGAGCTTGATAGTGAAAATAACCCAAGCTCAATACAAAAATCACGCCGTAAACCAGCCCTTTTGCGATTTTATAATAGGCGAAAAGATAGGCTACCAAAACAGCTAAGATCCCAATTCCCACAGTGCAAAGCATTAATTCAACATCAAGCAATAAGGCTTTCGGCACATAAAGCAAACTCAAGCCTGCGCCAATCACTAGCCATAAAATTACATCTAACTTAAGCGAAAATTTCATTCTTACATAAAATGACAACTTACCATTACAAATAAAAATATGATGAAGAAAGCACCGCTCTTTCGCAATCTTGTCAAACAATTTTTGCGATCTTGCTCGCAAAACGAAAAAATACTTTGCGCAAAATGCGGAAATTCTGAGTGGTGAGATTGTGTTTCTGACTATTTCTTTGTAGAGTGAAACCATTAATAGTCGGGGTGCTGCCTTGTGTAGCTGAGATGATACCCGTTGAACCTGATCCAGTTAGCACTGACGTAGGAAACTTATTATGAAAGCGCTTGTTGTAAAAAATCTGTCTATTTTTGACCGCACTTTATTCTTCCCTTTTCTATTTTCAAATCGTCATTCCACAACATCATTCCCTATCACATTGATTTTATAGATGATTTTTCATTATAAAGGCAAATGTGATTGGGCTATTTTTACGCTTAATTTTTATTCATAGGAGAAAAAAATGGACTTTAATTTAATCACGAAAATTCGCCAAACCAATCCTTTAATCCACAACATCACCAACATTGTGGTGGCAAACTATGTAGCGAATGGGTTGTTAGCCTTGGGCGCATCGCCGATTATGGCGGATGCCGAAGAAGAAATGGCGGATCTTGCTCAATTTAGCGCTGCCTTGGTGATTAACATTGGCACGCTCGATCCTTTCAAGGTGAAAGCCATGCTGGCGGCTGGTAAAGCGGCGAATAAAGCGGGTATTCCTGTGGTGCTTGATCCTGTCGGCGTGGGCGCAACGCAATATCGCAAGGACGTGGTGGCTGAATTGCTGAGCAAGGTAAAATTCACCGCTATTCGTGGCAATGCAGGGGAAATCGCCCAGCTAGCAGGAGTGAATTGGGCGGCGAAAGGCGTGGACGCAGGGCAAGGAGAAAGCGATGTGGCACAAATTGCAAAACTGGCCGCGCAACGTCATCAATGTATTGTGGCTGTGAGCGGAGCAGTAGATTACATCAGCGATGGCGTGCAAGTGGCAGCCATTGATAACGGCACACCAATGTTTCCTAAAATCACGGGCTCAGGTTGTTTGCTTGGCGCGGTGTTAGGGGCATTTTTAGCGGTTGATCCAAACCAACCTTTTAATGCGGTAGTGCAAGCCAGTACAGCCTATGCGGTGGCAGGGCAACTGGCAGCGAAAGACTTAGAAAGCACAAAATATGGGCAATTTTACACCGCACTTTTAGATCAGCTTGGTGAGCTGAGTGATCAACAAGTGGCACAACTTGCACAGGTTCACATAGAAAAATAAGGAGCAACAATGACTCATATTGCACAAGCTCTGACCATTGCTGGCTCAGACAGCGGCGGCGGTGCGGGTATTCAAGCTGATCTGAAAACCTTTCAAATGCGTAATGTATTTGGAATGAGCGTAATTACCGCCGTTACTGCACAAAACACCTTAGGCGTAACGGATATTCATTTGATTCCCCTTAACACCATTGAAGCGCAACTCAAGGCGATTGTGGCAGATTTCACGCCCAATGCGGTAAAAATTGGTATGCTCGGCACGGCTGAAATTATCCAAACCGTGGCCACTTTTTTACGTCAGCACCCATTTGCGAATGTGGTTATCGATCCTGTGATGATCGCCAAAGGGGGCGCGAGTTTATTGGAGCAATCGGCAATTCAAGCGATGCGTGAGCAACTATTGCCTTTAGCCGATGTACTAACGCCAAATCTGCCTGAAGCAGAAGCCTTAACAGGATTGAAAGCTGAAGATCAGCACAGTATTACGCAAATTGCTGAACGTTTACAACAGATGGGTGCAAAAACCGTAATTATAAAAGGTGGTCATCAGCAAAATAGCGAAAGTGTGGTATGCCAAGATTTTATTTTCACGCCGACAGCATCTTTTGTCTTGGAAAGCCCACGTTTTAACACGCCACATACCCACGGCACAGGATGCACTTTTTCCGCTTGCTTAACCGCTGAACTTGCCAAAGGGCAATCTTTGGAACAAGCCTGCAAAACTGCCAAAGCCTTTATTACTAGCGCCATCACGCACCCTTTAAATATTGGACACGGACACGGCCCAACCAATCACTGGGCTTATTCACAGGAGCAAAAAAATGGATAAATCAATTTTACGCTGTTATTTAGTGGCAGGTACGCAAGATTGCCGTCATCTGCCACAATATGATGCAAGCCAGCCACAAAAAACTCTGTTAGAGCGTTTAGAACAGGCGTTAAAGGCTGGCATTACTTGTTATCAATTTCGTGAAAAAGGGCAATTTTCCTTGCAAGATCCGCAACAAATTGAGCAACTTGCTCGCCAATGCCAAGATTTATGCCAACAGTATAATGTGCCTTTTATTATGAATAATGATGTTCAACTCGCAGAAAAATTGCACGCAGACGGCATTCACGTTGGGCAAAAAGATTTTGCTGTAGATAAGCTCGCTCAACAAATTCAAGGCAAAATGCTCATTGGTTTATCCGTAAATACCTTGCAGCAAGCGCAGCAACATAATGCTTTCAATGGCGTGGATTATTATGGCTGTGGCCCAATTTTCCCGACGTTTTCCAAAGCGGACGCTGCGCCAGATGTGGGGATCAACTTTGTGCAATTTTTGCGTGAACAAGGCATCAACAAGCCTTTGGTCGCCATTGGCGGAATTAGAACCGAACACGTTCCTGCCCTTTTACAAGCCGGTGCAGACGGCGTTGCGGTGATTTCCACCATTATGCAAGCAGAAGATGTCGCCGCTACAGTACAAAAAATTTTGGTAAAATAACACCGCACTTAATGAAAAGTGAATAGCAAAAAAAGGCACTCAACCAAAATTGAATGCCTTTTATTTTGCTTAATTATCAAACTTAAAAACGATAACCCACTTTTAAACCAAATTGACGACTGTGAGAAGATTCATCACCATTCTCATAAGAGAAGGTTGTCCCCACTGACCAAGCCCCCATATTCAAATTGAGTCCTGCTTGATACTGCCAGCCACGATTAAACTGTTGCTGTAAACCGTTGTTATTCACAGTAACCGCATTGTTAAATGTTTTACGGCTCGCATCAAAATAGTAAAGGGCAAGACTTGGTGAAATAGAAAGCGTGTTCCACTGCCAAGTTTTGGATAATTCTGCACCAGCGTGATAATTAACAAAATCTAAAGCTCGAGTATGAACCGCACGACCTTTCAGCTCATAATCAGCAGCCGTGAGGTGATGATAGCGTACCCCAGCTATTGCTTTGAGATCGAGGTATCCTAGCACCCACTTCTTACCTAATGTTGCACCAAAACTAACGATATTACGTTTAAAATCAGCACGTTGCTCATCTAAAGTGATGCGATTATTAGAACGTCCATAACCGATGTCTGCCGCAACAAACAGACCTGCCTCATTTTGCACTTTGGCATAAACCGTAGCTTGCGAATAAGTCATCTTGCCGCTTGCATTCTCATAATCAATGTTGCCGCGCGTTTGCGACACTATCGCACCTAAACTAATGCCTTGCTCATTTACAGCACTTTCTACACCTAATTCAGTGTAGTTACTATGCTGTTTATAAACGCGGTAATTATCTGATTGATAATCAGCCTCTTGATAATCGACATTCGTCCATACTTGAGTTTGCTCGCCACCTTCTTGCAACAAACGTTGGTTTAAATGTTGATCGCTGCGTAATATTGCATTTCCTTGTGCAGAAAGTTCCGACAATGCGGTATTTGATACGCCACTAACGAGTTGTGCTTGTTTCAAGCGATCTAGTTCAGCTTTTTTACGCTCTTCTTCCAAGCGTTTTGCCTCCACTTCACGGCGTGCTTGTTCTTCTGCGGCTTTGCGCTCTTCTTCCAAGCGTTTTGCTTCCGCTTCACGGCGCGCTTGTTCTTCTGCGGCTTTGCGCTCTTCTTCCAAGCGTTTTGCTTCCGCTTCACGGCGTGCTTGTTCTTCTGCGGCTTTACGCTCTTCTTCTAAGCGTTTTGCTTCCGCTTCACGGCGTGCTTGTTCTTCTGCGGCTTTGCGCTCTTCTTCCAAGCGTTTTGCTTCCGCTTCACGGCGCGCTTGTTCTTCTGCGGCTTTGCGTTCTTCTTCTAAGCGTTTTGCTTCCGCTTCACGGCGTGCTTGTTCTTCTGCGGCTTTACGCTCTTCTTCCAAGCGTTTTGCTTCCGCTTCACGGCGCGCTTGTTCTTCCGAGGCTTTACGCTCTTCCTCTAAGCGTTTTGCTTCCACTTCACGGCGTGCTTGTTCTTCTGCGGCTTTACGCTCTTCTTCCAAGCGTTTTGCTTCCGCTTCTCGGCGGGCTTGTTCTTCTGCCGCTTTACGCTCTTCTTCCAAACGTTTTGCTTCCGCTTCTCGGCGGGCTTGTTCTTCCGCCGCTTTACGCTCTTCTTCTAAGCGTTTTGCTTCCGCTTCACGGCGTGCTTGTTCTTCTGCGGCTTTGCGTTCTTCTTCTAAGCGTTTTGCTTCCGCTTCACGGCGCGCTTGCTCTTCTGCGGCTTTACGCTCTTCTTCTAAGCGTTTTGCTTCCGCTTCACGGCGTGCTTGTTCTTCTGCCGCTTTACGCTCTTCTTCCAAACGTTTTGCTTCCGCTTCTCGGCGGGCTTGTTCTTCCGCCGCTTTACGCTCTTCTTCTAAGCGTTTTGCTTCCGCTTCACGGCGTGCTTGTTCTTCTGCGGCTTTGCGTTCTTCTTCTAAGCGTTTTGCTTCCGCTTCACGGCGCGCTTGCTCTTCTGCGGCTTTACGCTCTTCTTCTAAGCGTTTTGCTTCCGCTTCACGGCGTGCTTGTTCTTCTGCGGCTTTGCGTTCTTCTTCCGCAATTTCTTTTTCAACAATAGGGTTATATAAACGGAATGTGCTCCCTTCTTGAATCAAGTTATAACGGTAAGCACCAATATCCGCATAACTATTTTGCAATGTTACGGTTAAATTTTCAGATGAATTAGCTGTTATTAAGGTTAGGCGATCTTTGTTACGCTGTGGTTCATTGCCAATATCATTCACTACAAGTAAATGATTACCTGATGCTTTTCCGTTTACCACAACTTTATCGCTGTTTAATGTAGAAAAGTTAGTGCGGTAATAAAATTTTCCATTTCCGCTTAAATCACTATTAACGGTTAAGGTATTAAATGGTTTGTCATTTTGACTCAGAGTAATTTGTGATCCCTCTGCTAAATTCAAATTTCCTAGCGTACTGTTACCTGTTAATGTCCAATGTGATTCTTTGGATAACGAGGTTTGAGTAGTATTCGCAGCTTGAATCGAACCGGTAAAATCTGTTTTCCCTAAATTTAAACGGCTTTGTTGAGATAAACTAATATCCCCTGCGAGTGCCATTCGTGGAATGCTGTTCAAGGTTTCTTCACTGTAAATTGGCATATCACAGCTAACTTCTCCAGTGTGATCGGAACGCAAGCAAACAGTTTGCCCTGCTTGATAGCCCAGATTTAAAATCGCATTATCATTAGCGTTGATATTAGCATTCAGTGAGAAAACATTGCGCCCTACGGTAAAATTCGCTTTATTAGATACCGAAATAGTTTTCGCTGAGAAATCACGGTTTATCCAATCATCGTCAAAAATGACCTCACGATTATTCAACACATCACGCGCGTGTGGTGTCGGCACACCTTCAAGAACAACCTTACCACCTTTAGCTGAAAAATCACCATTAAGGTTCATTCCACCTGTTAATAATAGCGTTGATTCTTCTACCACTGGTTGATAATTTACATTTAAGCCACCATTTGTTTTGTCGGAAGCTTTTTCCCCGAAATAACCGGCAAACGCGGTTAAGGTCTGTTGTGCATTTTTGCGATCAATGATCGTTTGAATCGCCGCCGCACGATCGCTGCCTAAATATTCCCAACTATCTGAACTAGCTTGGTTTTTAGGGTAATAACTTCCTGCTTTGCCACCTGATTTTAAAGCGAAATAATCCTTTCGCCCGCTTATAGCATATTCATAAATGTCAGAGCCAGCTTTTCCCCAATTTCCCCAAGTTAAATCTTGTTCGGAAACCGTTACACCTGTTAAGGTTAAATTCGATGATTTATCCGTGCGATGATTAACAACTGTTGCACCATCATCAGAATGCTGGATACGTTTAAAGCTGAGATCGTTACCATTTAAATCTAAACGTCCGCCACGAAAACCAAAATACAATTTATTCGGATCAATTTGATCCGCACTTTGTAAAATCAAGGTCGGACGCCCACTTACCACACCAACCTGATTAAATGCCTGTTTTCGACCTTGCTCATCTTCCTGCTGATCTAAAATGACAGTTCCATCACCGATACTAATATCTCCTAGGTTATTTCCCACACCTTGAACCAATAAAGTTCCTGTCCCTAACTTTGAAAGACGATCGCCTTCAGGATTAGCTATTTTCCAAGTTACTGTTTTATCCTTAGCAACCAAAACGCCACCACCTAACCACGTTTGGTTCGTTTCAGGCTTCACAGTAAAATTTGTATTGAAATAGAGTGCTCCAGCTCCCGCATTAATGTTGTCTTTAACTAATAAAACACCCCCATCTACACCATCAAAAATCACACTTTTCCCATAATCTAATGATGGACGTTCTTTATCTGTATCTTGTGATTTTAAAGATTCATTTCTTAAAGGCACAGCCAATGCGGTGCTTTCTCCCGCTTTAATACTACTGGTTTCAGGGTGAAGAGCATCAACACTCCATTCCCAAACTTGATTTTGTTGCGTATTCTGAATAGTCCCCGCCTTGGCTCTTTCTTGTATAGCATTAACATAAGAAGGGCGTGACAATGACCAAATGTTCCCATAACCATAATCAGATTTTAGAACACCTACAATCACCCACTTTTTCTTTTGAGCATCATACCCCAGTAATGCAGAACCACTATCACCACTTCGTCCATAACTTACCATTGGCCCATAAATAGAACCAAATAAGGTTATTGGCTTATCCGTGATCCGTTTCCCTTCTGGCGTGATCGTTCCATTTGCCACAACATTAGTCGCATTAGCTTCACTCATTGTGTGAGTGACACCACCTATAACATACTTATATGCACTACTCAAACTGATCGTTTTGCTATTATCTTCCGCACTTTCTTGAACCTCTTGTTTTCCTGAACCCACTCGTATATAAAGAGGAAAACGCGTTAAATCCGTCAAAATTTTTGTATTTTCTTTTCCATTTGGCGTTAATACATCGGTCAGTTCTGCGGGAGCTACCTCCGTTACCATTTTATGTAAACGAGGGATATGATAATCTTTATCTTGCGGGTTTGAATAAGTGACCCCATCCCATTCATCGGGAAAATTGTTTCGATTAACCAAAAGGTAAGAAAAATGGTGAGAATCTGGGTTTGTATCTTCTCCACCAAATAGCACTTGAGAATATCCGACATTATGCCGAACACTAGTTATAAAGGAAGGATCGATTAAATTGGCAAATGCCCCATTCTTATTTGCTGTTTTGAGATCAGGCATAGGAATATTATCTTTCAACATAATGCCTACATCTTGACCGTTTTTGTCAAAAATATGAATGTTTGTCGCACCGATTGAAAAGAGACCTTTATTTTCACCAAAATCACGAAAATATTGGTAATCAACATCTCCCCTTACTCGAGATGCCTCCGCGTTCAACGCCACAATAGCTAAACTAATGCCTAATTTAATTGGATTAGAAAAAGATTTAAATAAAAGATTAGATTTCTTAAAGTTCATTGAATTTTAATTAGTTATAAGCAATCTTGCATTATAACTAATTAAATCGCAAAATACCCCCCCCAGAAAGAGGTATATTCTATATGTTATCTAAAATATTTAACGCATCAATCAATTTTTTCACGGTAAAAACTTGCATATTTTTCACCGCACTTTTTGGTTTATTGGCAAACGGTACGATAGCGCGGGTGAAGCCGTGTTTGGCTGCTTCGGAAATCCGTTCTTGTCCGCTTGGTACGGGGCGGATTTCCCCTGCTAGCCCCACTTCGCCAAACACCACCAGATCTTTTGGTAATGGACGATTTCGGAAGCTAGAAATCAATGCCAGTAATAAGGCCAAGTCTGCACTGGTTTCACTCACTTTTACGCCACCTACCACATTGACAAACACGTCTTGATCGGACATTTGCAAGCCGCCGTGGCGATGCAATACAGCTAACAATAAAGCAAGGCGATTTTGTTCCAAGCCCACCGCAACCCGTCTTGGATTGGCGAGCATTGAGTGATCCACCAAGGCTTGAATTTCCACCAATAACGGCCGCGTGCCTTCCCATAGCACCATTACGGAACTGCCCGCGGTGTCTTCTTCCCCACGGCTTAAGAATATGGCGGAAGGATTTTTCACTTCGCGCAAGCCTTGCTCTGTCATCGCAAATACGCCAAGTTCATTGACCGCGCCAAAGCGATTTTTGTGGCTACGTAAGGTGCGAAAACGGCTATCCGCCTCCCCTTCTAATAATAGCGAGCAGTCAATGGCGTGTTCCAACACCTTAGGTCCTGCCAGAGTGCCGTCTTTGGTCACGTGTCCCACCATCACAATCGCCACTTGACGTGTTTTCGCATAACGGGTTAAAAACGCCGCACATTCCCGCACTTGGGAAACGCTCCCTGGTGAAGATTGAATATCCGCAAGGTGCATCACTTGAATGGAATCCACTACGATGATTTGCGGTTTAAGCTGATCGGCCAAATGGCAAATTTGCTCTACGGAGGTTTCTGAAAGCATATTTAAACGATCTGTTGGCAGCCCAAGCCGATTGGCACGCATCGCCACCTGTTGCAAGGATTCCTCGCCCGTAACATAAAGTGCGGTCATATTTTGTGCTAAACCACACATCACTTGCAATAACAGGGTACTTTTCCCTGCCCCTGGATGTCCGCCGATCAAAATCGCACTGCCCGGCACGATCCCCCCGCCTAGTACACGATCAAGCTCATAAAAACCACTGTGAAAACGTGGCACTTCTTGCAAACTGATGTCGGCGAGAGTTTGGATTTTTGCCTGCGTTTCCCCTGCATAACCACTGAAGCGATCAGCTCGGCTTGCTTTGGCTGGGGCGAGGCGAATTTCTGTGATGGTGTTCCACGCTTTACAGGCATTACACTGTCCTTGCCAGCGGGCATATTCCGCACCGCAATCATTACATACAAAGGCGGTTTTTGCTTTAGCCATTGTTTATCTCCCAATTTTCCAAATTCGCTACTTCATTCTCTTCAACATAAGTGAGCGAAATCAGATTTAACATTCGTTGTAAATAAAATACCGATTGCAATAAATCAAATAATTGCGCAATCACTTCGGCATTATTTTTTGTTTCGCTATGAAGTGCAATCAGCTGTTTACATTCTACCAAACACTGCTGACTACTTTCCACCAACGCCAGCCAATCTGTTTTAAGGGCATCGCTTAAGCCTTGTTGATTAAAGGCATTTTCCAACAAATTGCCATTTTCCGTATAAAAATGATAAAGATTGAAAAACGCGCCAATACGTTCCACCGTGCGCAAAAAGTCTTCGGAAAAATAGGCTTGCCCTAAGGCGAAGGTTTCCTCAATTAAAGCTTGTTCCAGTTGGAAAAGTGCGGTTAATTTTTGCGAAAAACTGCCCGCACTTTGCGCAAAGTCTAAAAAATCACGCCATTTGTCTAACCAATTCTGTGCTTTAGGCTGATGATTTTCTGCCAAGGCATAACCCCGTTGCGCTTTGCTAATGGCGCTTAATCGCACGCCATTTTCCAATGGCAAAGATCGCACATAATTGAGCAAATCCGCCACCTTACCCTGCTTTAACTCAAATTCCACTTCGCTAATTTCCACTTCTTTATCGCGAGCCAAAATCTTGCCTTGATCAAGCGCCACTTCAATTTCTACTGGTTCTGGCGAAAATTCAGGGCTGATAAGGAAGGTTTCTCGCGCAAAATCCGTGGCAAAAATGGGCTGTAATTGAAGCTCGTTCCACTCGGGATCGAGGTGATATTTTTCCACTAATTGCGCCAAATCTGGCGTTTCATTTTGCTGCGGCAAATTATATTCAGGGCGAATATGCAAACCACCTAGCGCTTCCCCTTTGGTTTTTAAGGTTAAGGTAAACTGTTGATTTTCTTTGCGTACACGCAAGCCCATTTGGTGCTGCGCGAAAAATTTATCGGCGGTGTCGTAATAAGTATTGCCTAAAAATGCCTGCTGATGAAAGTGCGGTGCGTTTTTCAGCAAATTTTGCTTGAATGAATTTAAGCCAAACTGCGGAATTAGTAGTTTTAATTCAATTTCTGTACTCATTTTGTCTATTCCTTCCAATCTTAAGCAAGTTTTTTCATATTATCTAATAATTTGCTTGTTTTTTCGATCAAATATAGTGTATTTTTACGCCGCATAGGTTAAGCCTAGCCATATGCACAAAAAATTATCAACCTAACCCCTAGAAGGAGTTATCTATGGCAGTAAATAATATCTTAGGATTATTTGCTCATTCCCCTTTAAAACCATTGGCTCGTCATTCAGCAAAAGTTACTGATTGTTGTAAATATCTCATTCCTTTCTTTGAATACACCTTTCAAGGTGATTGGGAAAATGCAGAGAAATTACGCAAAAAGATTTCTGACACAGAACGCCAAGCAGATACATTAAAGCGTGAAATTCGCTTAAAACTGCCACGCGGTTTGTTTATGCCCATTGAACGTACTGATTTATTAGAATTGGTTACACAACAAGATAAATTAGCGAACTACGCCAAAGATATTGCAGGCAGAATGATTGGTCGTCAATGTCCATTCCCGCCAGAAATGCAAGAAGATTTTATGAAATATGTCGTTCGCAGTATTGACGCAGCAGAGCAAGCCCATTTGGTGATTGATGAAATGGACGGTTTACTTGAAACGGGTTTCAAAGGCCGTGAAGTCCAATTTGTGAATCGAATGATCCAAACCCTAGATGATATTGAAGACGATACGGATCAAATGCAAATTAAATTACGCTTAATGTTGCGTTCAATGGAAAATGAATTTAACCCTATTGATGCGATGTTTTTATATAAAATCCTTGAATGGATTGGTGTGCTTGCAGATCAAGCGCAACGTGTGGGTTCACGCATTGAATTAATGTTGGCTCGTTCATAATTGTTAAACAGCATAGGAATAATACTATGGAAGTTATTCAACAATATGGCACTTTACTAGTGATTATCACCGCGGCTTTTGGCTTTTTTATGGCCTTTGGCGTGGGTGCAAATGATGTTTCTAACGCAATGGGAACCTCTGTAGGTTCAGGCACAATTACCGCCAAACAAGCCATTATCATTGCGATGATTTTTGAATGTGCTGGGGCATATTTAGCGGGTGGTGAAGTAACAGAAACCATTAAAAGCGGGGTTTTAAATCCAACAGAATATATCGCCACACCAGAAATTTTAGCCTTAGGTATGATGGCAGCCCTCTTTTCTTCTGGATTATGGTTGCTCATCGCCTCGCGAATGGGCTGGCCAGTTTCCACCACACACACCATTATTGGCGCAATTATCGGTTTCGGTTTAATTACTGTTGGGCCAAACTCGATTGATTGGTCAGCTATCCGCAATATTGTGGGCAGTTGGTTTATCACCCCTGTGATTGCAGGCCTAGTGGCGTATGGCATTTTCTTCAGTACACAAAAACTCATTTTCGATACGGAAAAACCGTTACGCAACGCACAAAAATATGGCCCATATTATATGGGACTCACCATCTTTATTTTGTCCGTAGTAACAATGATAAAAGGCTTAAAACACGTTGGTTTACATTTAACTGGTAGCGAAACTTTCTTTATTTCATTAGGCATCAGTGCCATTTCTGTGGTGGCGAGTCATTTCTATTTTCGTAGCAAAAAATTCCATCAAACAGTGAAATCAGGCACATTCGGTGCGGTAGAAAAAGTATTTAGTATACTAATGCTACTAACCGCCTGTGCAATGGCTTTTGCGCACGGTTCAAACGATGTGGCTAACGCTATTGGGCCATTGTCTGCCGTGGTGTCTATTGTGGATAACGGCGGTCAAATTATGGCAAAAAGCCCACTTGCTTGGTGGATCTTGCCATTAGGGGCGGCTGGTATTGCGTTAGGATTAATTATTATGGGCTATAAAGTAATGGCAACCATTGGCACAGGAATCACCGATCTCACCCCAAGCCGTGGTTTCTCAGCTCAATTTGCAACGGCAACCACCGTGGTACTGGCTTCTGGTACGGGATTACCGATTTCCACCACGCAAACCCTTGTTGGTGCGATCTTAGGTATCGGCTTTGCGCGTGGTATCGCGGCATTAAACTTAACGGTAATTCGCAATATTATCGCTTCTTGGGTAATCACCTTACCTGCGGGCGCATTCTTTGCTATTGTCATTTACTATGTCTTAAATGCAATTTTTATCTAATGCGATTTAATGCAAAGATTTTGTGAATGAAAGAAAGTGCGGTACAATTTACCGCACTTTTTTATTGTCTATTTTTTAAGGTGTTGTAATGCGAAAAATTACTAAGATCTTGTTTTTATTCTTTCTTTCCGTACCCTTCGCGCAAGCGGAAACCCGTTATGTAACAGAAAACCTTTCCACCTTTTTACGCAAAGGGGCGGGCGATCAATTTAAAATTGCAGGCGCAATTCGTTCAGGCGAACCGGTAACCGTGCTAAACCACAAAGATCGCTATACGCTCATTCGTGATAGCAAAAATCGTGAAGCTTGGATCTTAACCTCTGAACTTTCTAGTACGCCGAGCAGCAAAGATGAAAATCCAAGATTAAAAGCTAAAATTGAAGAATTAACCTTAAAACTCAATCAATTAGACGGTGATTGGCAACAACGCACCAGCGAAATGCAACGCCGCACCAAACAAGCTGAGCAACAAAGCAGCCAATTGTTAGAGCAAAATTCTCAGCTCAACCGTGAACTTGAAATCACCAAAAATAAAAACCGCGATTTAGAAGCAATGCTTGATGCAGGCAAACGTGAAATTGCGATCCAATGGTTTATTTATGGCGGTTCAGTGCTAGGTGTTGGTTTGCTACTTGGTTTAATCTTACCTTTCATTATGCCAAAACGTCGCCGCCGTGATGGCTGGGCATAACCAACCCATTCAGCAAAATGGAAATTTATTTAGTTGGCGGTGCCGTGCGCGATGCGCTACTCAATCTTCCTGTTAAAGACAGAGATTGGGTGGTAATTGGCGCAACACCAGAGCAACTATTGCAACAAGGCTATATTCAAGTGGGGAAAGATTTCCCCGTTTTTCTTGATCCCAAAAATAAAGAAGAATATGCCCTTGCGCGCACAGAAAAAAAATCTGGCGTGGGCTACACCGGTTTTGTGTGCGATTTCAGCCCCGACATTAGCTTGGAACAAGATCTGATCCGCCGTGATCTCACCATTAACGCCATTGCACAAGACAGCCAAGGCAAGTTGCACGATCCTTATGGCGGCATCAATGATCTGAACAATCACCTACTCCGCCATATCTCCCCTGCTTTTGCTGAAGATCCTTTACGCGTGTTAAGAGTGGCGCGTTTTGCTGCACGTTACCATTATTTAGGCTTTCAAATCGCCCCTGAAACCTTTACCTTAATGAAACAAATCACCAAATCGGGCGAGCTTGAACATCTCACGGCAGAACGCGTTTGGCTAGAAACAGAAAAAGCCTTACAAACGCCAAATCCTGAAATCTATTTTGATATTTTAAGGAAAATCAAGGCATTAGCGGTGCTTTTCCCTGAGCTTAACGCCCTTTACGGCGTGCCAAATCCCGTGCAACATCACCCTGAAGTGGATAGCTTTATCCACACAATGCTGGTGTTGCAACAAGCCGCAAAGCTGACGGAAAATAGCCCTGCACAACAAAAAAGTGCGGTGCGTTTTGCAGCAATTTGCCACGATCTTGGCAAAGCGCTCACGCCAAAAGATCTTCTGCCACGCCATTTTGGCCACGAGTTAAAAGGCATTATGCCAACACGCAATCTTTGCAATCGGCTAAAAGTGCCAAGCTACATTAAAGAACTGGCGTGCCTTGTTTGCGAAACACATACCAACGTTCACCGAGCCTTTGAGCTACGCCCTGCCACTATCTTAAAATTATTCAATCAACTCGATGTGTGGCGTAAACCTGAACGTTTCAAAGAACTACTACTCGTTTGCACAGCCGATGCCAGAGGCCGCGCAGGCTTTGAACAAGTAGATTACCCACAAGCGGATTTTCTACTCAAACTGTACCAAGCCGCATTACAAGTTGATGTGCAACAAGTAATTGCCGATGGATTTCAAAAAGAAAAAATCCGCGAAGAATTAAACCGCCGCCGCCAAAAAGCCATTGAGCAAGAAAAACAACGGTTAAAGGATTAATAATGTTATTTTCTTTCATCAAAACTAAAATCAGCGCGCTAATGCGCAAGCTTTTCATTAATCCCAAACTTCGTAATAGCTTGAAAAATAAGGGAATGAGCGTATTAGCCAGTAATTGCAATGGGGCATTTATGTTGCACGATTTAGGGCAACCATTCAATTCACCTTTTGTGAATTTATACCTTAAGCCACAAGATTTCATTCGTTATTTGCAACGCATTGAACACTATCAGCAACAACCGCTAAAATTTGTAGAAGATAACGATAAGCCCTACCCTGTGGCTTATTTAGATGATATAAAAATCCATTTTGTGCATTATGCCAATGCTCAACAAGCTCAAGAAAAATGGCATCAGCGTTCGCAACGTATTGATTTCGATAATCTTTTTATCATTATGACCGATCGTGATGGCTGCACAGAACAAGATCTCAACGATTTTGATGCCTTGCCTTACAAAAACAAAGTAGTATTCACCCACAAACCTTATCCTGAAATTCGTTCTGCTTTTTATATTCAAGGCTTTGAACAACAAGATTGTGTCGGCGATCTTTTTGCTTATTCTGGCTGGCTTGGCAAACGCTATTATGATCAATTTGATTATCTGGCTTGGTTTAATCAGAATAAAAATGAGAAGGCTTCATCACATTAAAGCAAAAATAAAGTGCGGTGGAATTTTTTGAAATTTTCCACCGCACTTATTAATTCAGCCATTACAACGCAATTTCATCAAGGCTACGCCCAAAACTCGGAATAAACACTTGAATAAAATAATTCATTTCTTCGCTGTGCCATTCTGCCATTAATTTTTCCAAACGCGTTTTTGCTGATGAAAATTCTTGATTCCCCTGCTCCAATTCAAACTTCGCTTTAATATAAGCACAAAGCAGATCCGCTTGTTTTACAAGGTGTTTTTCTTCATCAGAAAACTGCTCGCTATGTAAATAAGGGGCAAAATCGGCTTGTAGTTCTTCAGGTAGTAAACTCAATAAATGAAATTCCGCCGCACTTTCGATCTCTTTATAGGCTTGAGTAATGCTGTCATTAAAATATTTAATTGGCGTAGGCAAATCACCGGTGAAAATTTCTGAACTATCATGATACATTGCCATTACGGCGATGCGTTCAGGATTCACCTGCCCTGCATAAAATTTATTTTTGATCACCGCTAGCATATGCGCCACAAATGCCACTTGCAGACTGTGTTCGGCAAGATTTTCTTTTTCAATATTACGCATTAAAGACCAGCGTTGAATGAGTTTCAAACGATCCAGACAAGCAAAAAAATGGCTAGGTTGTAGAGATTGTAAAGACATTTAATTCACCGAATATTCTTCAATGGTTACAGGTAATGTAATGATTTTCCCTAAGCGTGAAATCACCATATTCACCGTGGTGTTTGGTCTGGTGTTGCTGATCACATTCATCATTTGCGCTGGCGATTCTGCTTTAACATCGCCAAATTGCAACATAATATCACCCGCTTGTAAGCCAGCTTTAGCCGCAGGGCTGTTTTCTCTCACGCTGGTGATTTCAATGCCTTTGCTGCTCGTTTGCCCATCGCTAAACAACACGTCCGTTTGAATACCTAGGAAACCGCGGATCACACGTCCATCGCGAATAATTTTTTTCATTACGTCATTGGCAAGATCAATGGGAATAGCGAAATTCAGCCCTTCGGCAATTTCATTGGCATTTTTACCAATACTCAAGGTGCTAATTCCCACTAATTCGCCAAGGGAATTTATCAGTGCACCACCAGAATTTCCACGATTAATGGAAGCATCAGTTTGGATAAAATTTTGCCGCCCAATGTAATCGCCCACAGCGTTGCGCCCTAAGGCACTGATAATGCCTTGCGAAACACTTTGCCCCAAGTTATAAGGATTACCAATGGCCAGCACCACATCACCAACGTGCAATTTACGCTTGGTATTAGGAATGGTCGGCAGGTTATCAGCACGGATTTTCAGCACGGCTAAATCAGTGAGATTATCTGAGCCGATTAAACTCGCTTCAAAAATTCGCCCATTTTGCATTGCCACCACAATTTGATCGGCATTTTGAATAACGTGTTTATTGGTGAGAATATACCCCTCTTTCGCCATTATCACGCCCGAGCCAAGATTAGTGATCTGCGGTTGTCCACTCACTGAAGTGAAAGATTGGCTATACACATTCACCACCGCAGGCGAAGCAAGCCGAACCGCATCTTTAAAAGAAAAGATTTCTTTTTGAAACAAAGTCTGACCTTGTTTCAAGGAGGGGCTAATCAACAAAATTGCCCCTGCGGCAAGTAAACCAATGATGATCGATTGGATAATCTTTCTTAACATTCTGATTCTCTTTGTATTTTTTGTTTTTTCTGGTTGTTGCTTTACTTTTGTTAAATTTGAACTTGGGTTAATTTTTCGGCTGATAAATGAGCTTTAAATCCTCCCCCACTGGCGTTGCAGATTGCAGCTGCCATAAAGGGGCATCAGCCAATTTATGTAAATGAGGCAAATGGCACAAACCCTTGCCTGCATCGCCCAATAATTTCGGCGCAATATAAACGATTAATTCATCAACCAATTTTGCTTCGATTAACGCACCGGCTAATTGTGCACCCGCTTCAATCCATAAGCTGTTGATCTGACGTTCCGCCAGTTCAATTAAAATTGCGGTGAAAAAATCCGCACTTTTTTCAATCTGTATTGCTTGGCAAAAATCAGGGAAGCCTTGCATATCTCTTGCACGAGAACTCACCAACCAAACTGGCGTAGGTTGTTGAAATAATTGATATTCTGGTGTTACACGGTGTTGGCTATCTAAAATAATACGCACGGGCTGTCGCAGTTCAGTATCAGGATACTGTTGCTGAACGCTCAGAGGAAGCTGTTCCCAACGTACATTTAACATAGGATTATCCATTAGCACCGTTTGGCTGGTGGAAAGAATTGCACTAGCGGCCGCACGGTATTGTTGCACATCTTGGCGCGCCTGCTCTCCCGTGATCCATTTACTTTCCCCACTTGCCATTGCGGTGCGTCCATCAATGCTCATTGCCATTTTCAGTTGCACAAATGGGCGATTGCTACGCATTCTTTTTAGAAAACCTTGGTTGAGCAACTCTGCTTTTTCGGCCAATAATCCCACCGCAGTTTGCACGCCAGCTTGTTCGAGCATTTTTAATCCACGCCCTGCTACTTGCGGATTGGGATCGGTCATTGCGGCAATCACTTTCGCCACGCCTGCTTCAATTAACCCTTTGGCACAAGGTGGCGTGCGGCCAAAATGGGAACAAGGCTCAAGGGTAACGTAAGCCGTTGCGCCACGCGCATTTTCCCCGGCTTCGCGTAATGCCATTACTTCTGCGTGGGGCTGTCCTGCTTTTAGATGAA
Organism: Avibacterium volantium; assembly: GCF_049366555.1. Classification (GTDB taxonomy): domain Bacteria; phylum Pseudomonadota; class Gammaproteobacteria; order Enterobacterales; family Pasteurellaceae; genus Avibacterium; species Avibacterium volantium_A. Next base: position 28,066 of record NZ_JBMMGT010000020.1, read on the forward strand.
AACCTTTGCCGATCACCTTGCCGTCTTTTACCAAAACGCAGCCTACGGAAGGATTTGGCGTGGTGGTAAAACGCCCTTGGCTAGCAAGATCCAACGCCATTTGCATAAACTGCTGATCTTGCTGGGTAAATTGTTGTGCATTTTGTTGCATATTAATCCTTCAGGCTCTCAATTTCTTTGGTAAATTGGTTGATGTCGTCAAAACTTAAATAAACAGAAGCAAAACGGATATAGGCCACTTTGTCTAATTTTTTTAGCTCATTCATAGCCAGCTGACCGACAAAATGGCTTGGCACTTCACGTTCCCCTGTCGCGCGCAGTTGATGAATAATGCGGTTAATGGATTTTTCCACATCATCAGAACTCACTGGGCGTTTTTCTAAAGCGTGCTGAATACCACGGCGCAGCTTTTCTTCATCAAAGGGTTCACGGGATTGATCACTTTTAATAATTTTTGGGATCACTAATTCGGTAATTTCAAAGGTGGTAAAACGCTCGTGGCAATGGCCACATTCACGGCGGCGGCGAACCTGAAAGCCATCGGACACCAAACGGCTATCGATCACTTTGGTTTCTTCTGTTGAACAAAAAGGACAACGCATAAATCCTCCTAATCCCCTTTTAAATGGTATTTTCCATTTTAAGCGCTAAAACAGCGTAAAAATTCTTCTTATAAAGGCTTGGATTGTAGCAAAATTTCCTTTTTTTTACGATCTTTATGGGGCAAAAATGATCTTACGCAGGTATTTTGCGACTTTTTGCCTTGCCTTATTGCCTTAGGCGGATTAATTTCCTACTATATCACTCAACTATTTTCATATTTGGAGAAATACAATGAAAAATGAACTAATTTGCTATAAAAAAATGCCCGTGTGGAACAAAGACAGCCTGCCGAAAATGTTCCAAGAAAAACATAACACCAAAGTTGGCACTTGGGGCAAAATCACCGTGTTACAAGGCAAACTGAAATTTTTCGTTTTAACGGAAGACGGAGACATAGTGAGCGAACATATTTTCACCGCGCAAGATGATACGCCTTTTGTTGAACCTCAACTTTGGCACCGCGTGGAAGCGGCGTCTGATGATCTGGAATGTTATTTAGAATTTTATTGCAAGAAAGAAGATTACTTCAGCAAAAAATACAATATGACGCCAACCCATTCTGAAGTGAAAAATGCGGTGGAAATTATTCCTCCTTGTAAAGTGCTGGATCTTGGCTGTGGACAAGGACGCAACTCGCTCTTTTTAAGCCTACTCGGCTACAATGTTACCGCTTGGGATCACAACGAAAACAGCCTTGCTTTCCTCACCAGCACGGCAGAAAAAGAAAATCTCAATATTCAGACCGCACTTTACAACATCAATGACGCCAATATTCAGGAAAATTACGATTTTATTCTTTCCACCGTGGTGTTTATGTTCCTTGACCGCAACGCCATTCCTGCCATTATTGAGAATATGCAAAATCACACAAACGCAGGCGGTTATAACTTGATTGTGGCGGCAATGAGTACCGATGATGTGCCTTGCCCAATGCCGTTTTCTTTCACTTTTAAAGAGGGCGAGCTGAAAAATTATTATCAAGATTGGGAATTGATTAAATACCAAGAAGAAATGGGCGAACTGCACAAAACCGATGAAAACGGTAATCGCATCAAAATGAAATTTGTAACAATGCTAGCGAAGAAAAAATCATAGGAAAGAAAAATAGCAAAGAAAATAAGTGCGGTAGAAAATGTTGAAATTTTTTACCGCACTTTTGTTTTTCGTTTTACTTCTCTCTTTCGCGCCAAAGGGCGAACAATGAGCTATCTTGCATATTTTGCCACTGATCGTAGGCGATCACTTTGCCTTTATCCAACAACACCACTTGTTGCGCTAAGCGTGCTAATTCTTCAAGGCTGTGAGTCACATATAAAATGGGAATAGCAATTTCTTGCGCGAGTTTATCCAAATAATCCAATAATTCTAATTTGCGCGGCAGATCAAGAGCGGAGAGCGGTTCGTCCATCAGCAAAATTTCGGGCTGGCTGAGTAACGCTCGTCCAATGGCAACACGCTGTTTTTCCCCACCTGATAAGGTGATTGGATAGCGTTTAAGCAAATGTTCAATCCCCAAAAGCTGCACAATGCGCATAAATTCTGCGCTATTTTTCTGCTTCATTCCATAGCACAAATTGCCTTTCACCGAATAATGGGGGAATAATCTGCCCTCTTGAAAAACATAGCCCACATTACGATGATTAGGCGCAAGATTAATCTGCTTTTGCGTATCGACTAACGCGCGCCCGTTCAAGCGAATATAGCCCTGATCGGGTTGCAGCAAACCGCTGACTAAATTAATCAACGTGGTTTTGCCCGAACCAGACAAGCCGAATAATGCCGTTACGCCTTGCGTAGGCAGCTGTAAATCCACCGCAAACGCCATTTTACCTAATTGTTTGCGTACATTAATTTCTAACATTGGATTGTCCTAAGCGTTTTTGTGTGTATTTTGCTAACCATTCAGAAATGAGTAAGGAAATCAAGGCGATAGCAATGGCTATGAAACATAAACACGCTGCTGCACTTTCTGCCCCTGGGGTTTCAATAAAGGAAAACATAGCAAGCGGAATGGTTTGCGTAACTTTTGGGATATTGGAAACAAAGGTGATGGTCGCGCCAAATTCCCCTAGCGAACGTGCAAACCCCAGAATAACGCCTGCCAACACGCCGGGTAACGCAAGGGGCAAGGTGATGGTAAAAAAGGTTTTCAAGGCAGACGCTCCCAGGGTGCGCGCTGCTTGTTCGAGCTTGAAATCCACATTTTCGATCGCCAAGCGGATCGATCTCACCACTAAAGGGAAAGACACAATGGCAGAGGCCAATGCCGCACCGTACCAACTAAAACCAAAGCTAAAATCGAACCATTGCAATAAATAACGCCCGATAATGCCATTTCGCCCCATTGCAATTAACAATAAATACCCCACTACCACAGGCGGTAAAACCAAAGGCAAATGGATAATGCCGTTGAGCAACGATTTTCCCCAGAAATCTTTCCGTGCCAGCAGCCAAGCCACCAAGATCGCCCAAGGTAATCCTGCCAGCACGGACACCAACGCCACTTTCACGCTCAAGGCAATGGCATTCAACTCAGCGGGGGAAAAATGAAAAAACATCTGCCAATCCATTTGCATTAAATCCTTTTATTTCACCGCAAAGCCAGCTTGAGTGAAAATTTGCTTCGCTTCGTCAGATGTTAAATAATCTAAAAAAGTTTGGCTTTCTTGGTTATGATGCCCTGCTACAATCGCCGCAGGATATTCAATCGGGGCGTGAGAATTGGCAGGAAAAATTGCCACCACTTTCACTTTTTGGCTTGCCATCGCATCGGTGCCATACACAATGCCTAAGGGCGCTTCGCCCTGTTCCACCAAAGCCAATGCCGCACGCACATTATTTGCCCGTGCTAGTTTTTCTTCCACTGCCTGCCATTGATTTAGACTGGTTAAGGCTTGTTGCGCATATTTCCCTGCGGGAACGTGTGCGGGATCGCCCACAGCAAGATAGCTATTGGCTAATACACTTTGCCATTGTGGATTTTGCACGTCCAATTGAGTAAGTTTGCTTGTTTTAGGCGCAATCATCACTAAACGATTTTGTGCAATATTTACACGGCTTGTAGGCTCAAGCGCCTTATGCTCAGCTAAAAAATCCATCCATTTTTGATTTGCCGAAATAAAAATATCCGCTGGCGCACCTTGGTCTATCTGGCGTGCTAATACAGAAGAAGAGGCAAAAGAAAAATCAATCTCTTCTTTAGGGTGAAGTTTGAGATAGCTCGCTTTCACTTGCTCTAGCGCATTGGTCATTGAGGCAGCAGCAAAAACAGTTAATTTCGCGTGTGCAGAAAATGACATCAACGCGCAAACCGCTAGCGCAGAAACCAGTCGATTTTTTATTCTTAACATAGATTTTCTCCCTTTTGGCTTACCATTATAAAATAAATTATATAACGATTAATAAAATAAAAGCTACATTAAAAACCGAACTTTGCGTAAAATGACAAAAAATTCTACCGCACTTTAAAGATAATGACGTAGGAAACCCAATGTTAGATAGCGAAGTGTTACTCACCATAAAACTGCAACAACAACTTTTTGTTGATCCGAAACGGATTCGTCTGCTGCGTGAAATTGCCAAATCAGGTTCAATCAGCCAAGCGGCGAAAAATGCCAAAGTGAGCTATAAAAGTGCGTGGGATCACCTTGAAGCGATGAATGGCCTTAGCCCAATGCCCTTGCTAGAACGCAATACTGGCGGAAAAAATGGTGGCGGCACGACACTCACAACCTATGCCAAACGCCTACTCAAACTTTATGATCTCTTGGAACAAACGCAACAAAAAGCCTTTTCTATCTTGCAAGACGAACAAGTTTCCCTTGACAGCCTGCTTTCCGCCACCGCGCGTTTTTCCTTACAAAGTAGCGCCAGAAATCAATTTTTTGGCACGGTGAAAAGCCTTACTCAGACAGGCAATCATTGTGCGGTGGAAATTAAAATTCCCCATTTAGATCAATCCATTACCGCCTTTATCACACCACAAAGTGCGGTGCGTTTACAGCTTGTTTTTGGCAAAGAAGTGATGCTGATGATCAAAGCGCCGTGGGTAAAATTATTCACCGAAAAACCGCAAAAAACGTGCAATATTTTCCCCGCACTTTTATCCCACATCAACCAACAACCCAACACCCAAGAAGCCACGCTCACCTTAGGCGAAAACCTACAATGCACTGCCAGCATTGATGATAACTCAAATTTCCAACAAGGTGATAAGCTGTTTTGCTATATTGATCCTGAACAGATTGTGTTGGTGACGATTTGATTTTCTTTTCAATGCATATTTCTTTTGAAGTGCAAAAGATTGCGCATTACTTTTTTATTTTGCGATCTCTATCGCAAAACTACAACAAGGAAAATTGACACTATAATCAACGACAGATAGAATTTGATTGCAGTTTTGTATAATTCAGTTTATTTCGTAAAGAGTACCAATATGAAGAAAAAAATTATTTTACCGAAAAGTTCTGCAAAATTTGTAGAATCTTGTATAAATAATGGTGAAACAAAGCCTATCGATCTAAATAGCTTAGTAAAAAAACAAAAAAAAGAGGAAGAAAGTATTCGTGAAAGCTATTACAGCACTAAATCTACATATCGAAAAGTTTTTGCTTAATTGTGTAAGTAGTAATTCTCTAGAAGAATTGCGTTCAAAATTAAAAAATACCCGAATAAAAACAGGAAACAGAATTCAAATCAACCAGATTATTTATGATATTTATCAAATATCTATTAAAAAAGGCGCTTTTTATATCGGTTATATTGAAACGGACAATGAACTCATCATTATAGGCTATCACCTAAATAATCACGATGTTGATGAAAATGGTAATTTTATTTTTATTACTGGAAGTAATGCCTATGAAATAGGCAAAATAAATATCCTTATTAATAATGGCGTAAGACTATAACTCTCCATCATTTTATTTCTCTTTTACCTTCTTCCCTCAATTTTCACAGTCAGTTAACAAAATTTTTCCATTTTGTGATCTCGATCATTCTGTGTCTATGACAATCATCATAACATCAGCCCACTTTCTTTAATTAAGCTAACTCTGTCTAACAACAGGGATTAATGTCTCTTATTCATTCCTAGGAGGAAATAATGAAATCATTGAAAAAATTATTAGCCGTAAGCTTAGCCGGAGTGCTTGGTCTTTCTTTATTAACGGGCTGTAAAGAAGATAAAAAAGCACAGCAAGAATGGCCATCTGGCCCTGTGACAATTATCACCCCTTGGGCGGTGGGTGGCTTGGCGGATCAAGTCAATCGTGCAATGTCTGAATTTGGTAAAGAACAATTTGGTCAGCCGTTACTGGCAGACAATATTTTAGGCTCTGGCGGTGCGGTAGCACTTACGGAATATCTCAAAGAAAAACCAAACTCAACGAAAATGATTTTTGGTGGTGAAGGTAGCTTTGCTATTGCCCCACTCACAATGAAAGTGGCTTACAAATTCGATGACTTTGTCCCTGTTATTAATGTGTATTCTTCTACTTTCATTTTATTGACTAACCCAAAAACTGGCGTGAAAAGCTATCAAGATTTAGCCCAAGCCATTAAAGACGGTAAAGAAATCAAGATTGGTGCGAACGGAATAAATTCTTCTGAAGCATTACAATCTGCGGCGTTAATTGATGAAATGGGTGGTAAATTCAAAATTATTCCTTATGAAGGCGCAAACCAAGCGCTTGCTGCCGTTGTTTCTGGCGAAATTGATTTTGCGGTTACCCACGCCTCTCTTGCAAAAGAATTTGCTAAAGCGGGCAATATCATTCCTGTTGTGGCATTTGATAACAAACCGTTAAAAGATGATGTATATGACTTGCCAGCCGTTACTCAATTTGGCCACGATACTTGGATGACCAATATCTGTGCGGTATTTATGCGTGCTGGTACCGATCCTGCCAATGTAGAAAAAGCCTACAATGCACTAAAAAATATTATGCAAGAGCCAAAATTCCAACAAGTGGCGAAAAATATTGGCGTCAACATTGATATTCAAGATAGTCAATGGGTGAAAAGCTATATTGATTCCACCATGGCGAAAGCGAAAAAATATGCTGAGTTGGTGAAATAAACATAAATAAGGGATAAGCAATGAAAATTAAAATTTATAAAGAATTTGTTGGTGCGGTGTTATTTTTGGGTGTTTCCACCGTCTTATGGTGGCTTATCCCTTCTCAAATTGAATTAAGTAAAAATGCAGAAGCGATTAATTCACAAACCTTCCCTAAAATGATTGTTGGTCTAATGTGGATTGCTAGTCTGATTTTATTAGGCCGTGAAATATGGCGAATGGTGTGCCAAAAACCTGTCAAAGTGATGACCTTAGATCTGCAAGAAGAAAGCCGTTCACTGTTAATCATTGGCTTGCTGATTTTATATTGGGGACTGCTCTATGTATTACCTTTTTTGGCCGCCTCACTGATTTTTGCGTTACTTTTTCTTTATTTAAGTCATTGTCGAAAATGGCTTTATTATCTCATTGTCGTGCTAACAATTTTAGCGATTAGCTTGGTTTTTGAATATGTATTAGGGGTTTCTCTGCCTTAAGGAGTCAATGATGTTAGAACATTTTGTAAATGGCTTTGAAGCTTTCTTTTCTTGGAGTAGCTTCTTTTATATGAATCTCGGGCTATTCCTTGGGATTATTTTTGGTGCTGTGCCAGGACTAACCGTAATGCTTTGCCTTGTGCTACTTTTGCCTCTTACTTATAACTTAGGCGCAATCGATTCTTTTATGTTTCTGCTCGGCATTTATTGTGCTGGCAGCTACGGTGGATCAATTTCAGCCATTTTAATCCGTACTCCCGGAACGCCTCACGCAACGGCAACAATGATGGATGGTAATCCACTTTCTGTGCAAGGACATTCTCAAAAAGCCTTGAATATCGCCCTTTATGCCTCTTTTATTGGGGGAACATTTAGCGCCTTAGTGTTACTTTTCCTTGCCCCAGAAGTTGCCAAAGTCGCTATGAAAATGGGCTCACCTGAATATTTCCTTATTTGCGCCTTTGGCTTAACCATTATTGCGGGCGTCAGTGGCGATAGCCTGCTTAAAGGCATTATTTCTGGTTGTTTAGGATTATTTATCGCAACGGTAGGGCAAGATCAAATCAGCGGTGGCACAATGCGTTTCACCTTTGATAATGTGTATCTCTATGGCGGTTTCGATTTAGTCATTGTTCTTATTGGCTTGTTTGCTTTGGTGGAAATCATCAATAAAAGCGCTTTATTCTTAAAAGAAAAAGTGCGGTCAAATTCCGAGCAAAAAATTACCTTTGAAAATGAAAAAATGAGCCGTGAAGAATGGAAAAGCATCAGTAAGCCTCTCACACTTTCTTCCATCATCGGCTCAATTATTGGGATTATCCCGGGAACAGGAGCATCAATGGCATCTTTCCTCAGTTATGATGTGGCAAAGAAAATCTCTAAAAAACCCCAATTATTTGGTAAAGGTTCTATTGAAGGGATTGCTGCGGCAGAATCCGCCAATAATGCGGTAACAGGGGCAACCTTGATCCCACTTTTAACCTTAGGTATCCCCGGTGATGGTGCCGTGGCGATTATGCTGGGTGCCTTGATGATTAATGGCTTAACCCCCGGGCCTAATTTATTCCAAAATCACGGCAGCACAGTCTATGCCATTATGATTGGGCTCATTTTCGTGAATTTATTTATGCTTATTCAAGGCAAATACCTCACCCGTGTTTTTGCCAAAGTGGTGAAAATTCCAAGTGTGATCCTTGTGCCAATTATTGCGGTTTTCTGCTTTGCTGGCGCTTATTCCATCAAAAACTCAATGTTTGATGTAGGTACTATCATTGCTTTCGGCGTCATCTCTTATGTGATTAATAAACTTGGATTTTCCGCCATTCCAGTATTACTCGGCTTAGTGCTTGGGGCATTAACAGAAAAGAATTTCCGCCGTTCACTGATGATTTCAGACGGTAACTGGGATATTTTCGTTACTCGTCCTTATGCCCTTGCCTTCCTTATTCTGCTCATTTTGGCATTAGCAATGATTATTTACACTAACTATAAAAAATCTAAACAAACCGACCGCACTTATAAAGTGGTCAAGGAGCTTGTAAAATGACCCGTCCAAATATTCTCTTTTTCTTTTCCGATCAACAACGTTGGGACACCATCGGCGCTTATGGTCAGCCGCTTGATGTAACCCCACACCTTGATGAACTCGCTAAACAAGGGGTGCTGTTTGAAGAAGCTTATTCCCCACAACCTGTTTGCGGCCCGTGCCGTGCAATTTTCCAAACAGGGCTTTATCCAACCCAAACAGGTTGTTTCCGCAATAATATTGCGCTGCCGAAAAATACCAAAACCTTAGCCGATTACTTTACTGAAAACGGCTACGACACCGCTTATATCGGTAAATGGCATTTAGCGAGCGATGGCGAATTGGAGCAAGCGCCAACGGTAGATTACACCATCACCGCCATTCCTCCTGAACGCCGCGGTGGCTACAAAGGATTTTGGCGTGCTGCAGACGTGTTAGAATTTACTTCCCACGGCTATGATGGTTTTGTTTTTGACGAAAATATGAATAAATGTGAATTCAAAGGCTATCGTGTTGATTGTATTACCGATTTTGCCTTGGAATATTTAGATCAATATAATGGCGATAAACCTTTCTTTATGACGATTTCCCATATCGAACCGCATCATCAAAACGATCGTCAAACCTATGAAGGTCCTGAAGGATCGAAAACGCGTTTTAGCCAATATCAGCTGCCACACGATCTCAAAATGCTAAAAGGCAATGCAGATGAAATGTATCCTGATTATTTAGGTTGCTGCCGTAGCCTTGATGATAATTTAGGACGCGTCATTGACAAATTGAAAGAAAAAAATCTGTTTGATAACACCATCATTATTTATGCCTCTGATCACGGCTCGCATTTTATGACGCGCAATAAAGATGAACATCTTAACGGTTATGATGATTACAAGCGTACTTGTCATTCTTCTGCATTACACGTTCCGCTCATCATTGCCGGCCCTGGCTATCGTGGCGGTTTACGCATAAAAGATTTGGTCAGCACCGCAAGCTTGCCAAAAACTTTCCTTGCAATGGCTGGAATTAATGTCGGTAATAAAATGATCGGCGAGAACTTACACGACGTTGTAGAACATACCGATCCACAGCGTCCAAATGAAATTTTCGCTCAAATTAGTGAAAGCCGCATCGGACGTTGTATTCGCACCGATAAATATCTTTACAGCGTCTATGCCCCTAATGTACAAGGTGGCGAGCAAGCAGGTAGTGATTACTATCGCGATGATTTTCTTTATGATTTGGATAAAGATCCATTTGAACTCACCAATGTTGTCGCCGATCCTGCTTATACGGAAATTAAAGCAGACTTGCGGGAACGGTTATGTGAATTAATGGAACAAGCGGGAGAAAAACGCCCAGTGATAGAAAATTAGCAAAAAACTACCGCACTTATAATTTTGCCTTAATTCCTGATATAGCGGAATTAAGGCATATTTCTCTTTATCAGTATTCATAAGCTCATCTTAAAATTTCCCCGCCTCGTTCATGGATTTTTATTGTATAATCCCCCACATTCTGTTGTTTTAATAAGTTATTAAATGAAACCCATATTCCTTGAACTTCGCCATTTGAAAACCCTTTTAGCTTTGAAAGAAACGGGCAGTGTTTCTTTGGCGGCTAAGCGTGTGTATCTCACCCAATCGGCTCTTTCTCATCAAATTAAATTGTTGGAAGAGCAATACGGCTTGTCGTTATTTGAGCGTAAAAGCCAGCCCCTGCGTTTTACTTCGGCGGGGGAGCGTTTAATTAAGTTGGCGAATGATATTTTGCCGAAAGTGGTGGAGGCGGAGCGAGATTTGGCGCGCGTTAAGCAAGGTGAGGCAGGTGAGTTGCGCATTGCGGTAGAATGCCATACTTGTTTTGATTGGCTGATGCCGGCGATGGATAGCTTTCGTCAGAATTGGCCGTTGGTGGAATTGGATATTGTATCGGGTTTTCATACGGATACAGTGGGCTTGTTGCTCAGCCATCGTGCAGATTGGGCGGTGGTTTCGGAAATTGAAGAAACCGCAGGCATTGTGCATAAGCCGTTGTTTTCTTATGAAATGGTGGGCTTATGTGCTAAAGATCACCCTTTAGCAAATAAAGACATTTGGCAAGCGGAAGATTTTATCGATCAAACCTTAATTACCTATCCTGTGCCTGATGATATGCTGGATTTACTGAAAAAAGTGTTAAATCCGAAAGGCATAAACCCAACACGTCGCACCAGTGAATTAACCATTGCAATTATTCAGTTGGTGGCGAGCAAACGCGGTATTGCGGCGTTGCCATTTTGGGCCGCCAAACCTTATTTAGATCGTGGCTATATTGTGGCAAAAAAAATTACCAATCAGGGGCTATATAGCAATCTTTATGCCGCTTTCCGTGAAATGGATGCAGAAGTCGCATTTGTTGATGATTTTTATCAAACGGTGAAAGCACAAAGTTTTTCTACATTACCGGGGTTATCTGTTTTAGATGAGTAGTAATCAATCAGCACAATATTCAAGCCCAGTTTGGGCTGCAGCAAAGGCAGCATTTCCTTATTCTTTACCAATGATGATAGGTTTTCTTTTTCTTGGTGTGGCTTATGGCCTTTATATGAAAGCCCTAGGCTTTGGCGCATTGTATCCTTTTTTTATGGCGGCATTAATTTACGCGGGATCAGTAGAATTTATTGTCGCAGGAGCATTAGTGGTGGCTTTTGCACCCTTACATATTTTCTTGCTGACCTTAATGGTGAGCTTACGCCAGCTCTTTTATAGCCTTTCAATGCTGGAAAAATACCATTCAAAATTGGGCAAAAAACGCTGGTATTTGATCAGCACGCTGGTAGATGAAAGTTTCTCGCTTAATTATATGGCAAAAATTCCACCGCACTTAGATAAAGGCTGGTATATGCTTTTTGTTAGCCTATATTTGCATTGCTATTGGGTGATTGGCGCGGTGTTAGGCAATCTCTTTGGTGATGTGATTCCTTTCGATCTGAAAGGCATTGAATTTGCGATGACGGCACTTTTTTTAGTGATTTTTGCAGAAAATTGGATGAAAGAGAAATCCCACGAAAGTTCCTTATTAGGTTTGGGGGTCGCCTTGCTTTGCTTAGTGGTGGTGGGGAAAAATCACTTTTTAATTCCAACCCTGATTGGTATTTTAGTGGCGCTTAGCCTGTGGCGACCAAAATTAGCCAGCAAATTAGAAAAGGTGGATTAAATGACATTAACTGAACAGATTATCACCATCGGCATCGCCATCTTAGCAGTACAACTTTGTCGTGTTTTGCCCTTTGTGATCTTTCCCGCTCATCGTCCTGTTCCGCCTTATATTCGCTATTTAGGCAAAGTGTTACCGGGCGCAATGTTTGGAATGTTGGTGGTGTATTGCTACAAAAATATTGATTTTTCCACCGCCTATTTTGGCGCGCCCGATTTTATCGCAGGTGCGGTGGTTTTAGGCTTACATTTTTGGAAAAAGAATATGTTTTTGTCGATGATCGCAGGCACGGCATTGTATATGTTTTTAGTGCAAGCTGTTTTTGTGCATTAACATTGAATTTTTTATTTTTCTTGCTGTCTGAGTGTAGACAATATATTCATAGACATTTCCTTAAGGATTTTATCTTGGAGAAGATAATGAAAAAAACAAATTTATTTTTAACCACCTTATTTGCAAGTGCAACTGTATTATTAGCAGGTTGTTCAGAGCCTAAACCAGCTACATCAGCGAAGGCACAAGCGCCTGCATCGGAGCAACAAGCACCATCCGTGGTGGAAAAATCAAAACAGTCTTCTGGCTTTGTTCAGCACGTAAAAGGCAAAATTACAGGGTATGATTTTGACTCTTATAAATTCCCAGGCAAAAAAGGGGAAGTATTAACATTAACGTTAGACACCAAGGGCGATGCTGAAGCGTTCTTATTCGGTTATGATGATTATAGTTATGGCGAGTCATTCACTTTGCCTGAAACCGCAGAATATGAAGTGCGCGTTGCACAACCGCGTAACTCAGCAAGACAAGATAAAAGCGCGGAATACGATTTAACGATTGAAGTGAAGTAATTCATCAAAGTTATTAAGAAAATAGGATAAGACTTTGCTCTTATCCTATTTTTATTGGCTCAATTCTCTACTGTTTGCCTGGCTCAACAAATTCCACTTGTGGTGGTGTGATCTTTAAATAGCCTTGGTCACCGGTTAAGTCATTATTATTCACATAACCCAGCTTACAAGAACTTATCTTCTGCTGATAACCAAATAGATTTAACAACAAAGTAGAAATTTGCTGATGAAATAAACGATCACATTGTGAGAAATCTTGATGTAATTGTTGTTGCAACACACTGTCAGGGGTATATAACACCGTTGGCACAAGATAATTATCTTCGTCCATTGTTGCCTGAATATGACGCTCAGGGGTAACAAATTGCCCGTGATCAGAAGTATAAACAAAAAGCCAATCTTGCGCCGATTGCTGTTCTAAATAATGAATAATGGCTTTCATTAGCTTATCGGTGGCATAAATAGTATTGTCATATTCATCATTTGCCGTTTTATCGCCAAATACTTTTTGTTCCGCCGTTAAAATCTTGCCATAAGGCATATGCGAACCGCGCTGATGTAAAATAATAAAATGATTACCGTCCTGTAAATTAATCTTTTTCAATAAGGGTAATAATTCCCTATCGGACATATGTTGTTTAAATCCAAAACCAAGATCTGTAGGATATTTCAGCTCATCAATCCACGTTTTACCTAATAAATTAAGCAGATCCATATCCTCTTGAGATTGCGCAGTATAAAAATAAGTTTGGTAGCCTTGTTGTTTAGCTAAACGAAATAAATTCGTTGTGCCTTTAGAAATTTGGGATAATCCATTTGGGTATTCAATAGCATTGAATAAAGAAGGAAGTGCAATTGCAGTAAGCAATCCCGCAGAATAGGTTTCTTTTACAATAGGTTGAGCATCAGATTGAGCAAATTGCGTTAAAAATGGCGTGGTGTTTCGATTTTCAAAATCATAACCAAAATAACTGACGTGTTTAGCACTTTCACTCTCACCAAGTAAGAAAATAATATTACGAACTTTAGGTTTGCTCACAACTTGTGGCTCTTCCATTTGATAATCAGGCACAGCACTTAAGTGCAAAAACTTATAGGGTAAGGTATGTCCGACAAACGAACTTAAGCTAAGATAATTTGTTTTAATTCGGCTATAAGAAAGTTTTGGGGAAATGATGCTTTTACTCTCATCTAAAGCCACACGCGCAATACCAAAAATCATCAAGAGAAAAAATACGCCATCAGCAATCCAAGAACGTTTACGTTGAAAACATAAAATAGAGCTGACAAAAATAACTTCTAACAAACCCCATAATGCTGGAAATAATGTCTTTCCAGCCAATGAGCTAGTTGCCCCCATCACTTCGTGCCATTCTTTAAATAGCAAATATAAATTCATTGGTGTGATCCAGCCTTGATAAGCGGCATAATGGATATTGTTACCAATAAAACTCATTGCAAAGAAAGCAAGAAGCAAGCATTGCGCTACTCTTGATTTAACAAAATATAACAATGCAACAAATACCAAAATAAACGCATAATTCTCCGCTAATTTACCCATAGGCAAAGCTGGAACAGCAAACACAATGCGATAAAGTAATTCGCTTCCGAGTAATAGCACACTGTATAACACAATGAGTGATAGGGCTTTTTTCATTTTGATGATCCTAAAAGATTAAAATGAGCGAGATTGTAGCACAACACAATGATTTATATAAACAAAGCACACTAGCTAAAGTGCGGTGCTTTTTTGATAAATTTTTTTCCATTATATGAATATTAATTTAATTCATACAAAACGTGAAAATTATGACGTTGCATAATACAGAGCCTTTCGGCATTATTAAACACAAGAAAGACGTTTAGACGTCTATTTGATTAAATTACAAAGACAGGAGTTTGATTATGACAACATTTCACGTTTTAGGTTTTCCTCGCGTTGGTGCAAAACGTGAGCTTAAATTTGCTCAAGAACGTTATTGGCGTGGTGACATTGCAGAACAAGATTTATTAGACATCGCAAAAGCATTGCGTGAGATCAACTGGAAGCACCAAGCGGCGGCGAAGGCAGATTATGTCGCGGTGGCTGATTTCACCTTCTACGATCATATTTTGGATCTGCAAGTGGCAACAGGGGCAATTCCTGCGCGTTTTGGTTTCGACAGCCAGAGCTTAACCCTTGACCAATATTTCCAACTGGCGCGTGGGAATAAAGATCAATTCGCCATTGAAATGACAAAATGGTTCGACACCAACTATCACTACCTTGTGCCAGAATTTCACAAAAATACCGAATTTAAAGCCAATCCCGCCCATTATGTGCAACAAATTCGCGAAGCAAAAGTACTCGGTTTGAACGTTAAACCGACCATTGTTGGGCCATTAACGTTCTTACATTTAGGGAAAGAAAAAGGCGAAGCCTTTAACCGCTTTGAGTTATTAAACAAACTTGTGCCTGTTTATGTGGAAATCTTAAACGCGTTGGCAGCTGAGGGCGTGGAGTGGATTCAAATTGATGAACCAGCCTTAGCGGTGGATTTAGCCCCTGAGTGGGTTGAGGCTTACAAAGTGGTGTATGCCACATTAAGCGAAAAAGTAAACGCAAAATTATTACTCGCGACTTATTTTGGCTCGGTGGCACAGCACGCAGAATTGCTCAAAGCCTTACCTGTGGACGGTTTGCACATTGACTTAGTACGCGCCCCTGAACAGCTCGCCGCTTTTGCGGATTATGACAAGGTGCTTTCCGCTGGTGTAATTGACGGGCGTAACGTATGGCGAGCCAACCTCAATCAGGTGTTAGATGTACTTGAACCGTTAAAAGCCAAATTGGACGAGCGTTTATGGATTGCACCAAGTTGCTCTTTATTGCATACCCCTTATGATCTTTCTGTGGAAGTGCAACTCAAAGAGAACAAACCTGAGCTTTACAACTGGTTGGCGTTCACGCTTCAAAAAGTGCAAGAATTGTCCGTCATTAAGACCGCACTTGAACAAGGGCGTGCTGCCGTGCAAGCAGAGCTTGATGCAAGCCAAGCAGCGGCTGATTCGCGTGCGAACAGCAAAGAAATTCATCGTCCTGAGGTGGCAGAGCGTTTAGCAAACTTACCAGCGGGAGCAGATCAACGCAAATCACCATTTGCTGAGCGTATCGCCAAACAAAATGCGTGGTTAAATTTACCGTTATTGCCAACCACAAATATCGGCTCATTCCCGCAAACCAGCGAAATCCGCCAAGCTCGTGCCCAATTCAAAAAAGGTACGCTAAGCCTTGAAGATTACGAAGCGGCGATGAAAAAAGAAATCGAGTTGGTGGTGCGTGAGCAAGAAAAACTCGACCTTGATGTCCTCGTTCACGGTGAAGCAGAACGTAACGATATGGTGGAATACTTTGGGGAATTATTAGACGGTTTCGCCTTCACCAAATTCGGCTGGGTGCAAAGCTACGGTTCACGTTGCGTGAAGCCACCAATTATTTACGGCGATGTAGTACGCCCTGAGCCAATGACAGTACGCTGGTCGCAATACGCCCAAAGCCTCACCAACAAAGTGATGAAAGGAATGCTCACTGGCCCTGTTACGATTTTACAATGGTCTTTCGTGCGTAACGATATTCCGCGTGCAACCGTGTGTAAACAAATTGGTGTGGCACTTTCTGACGAAGTGTTAGATTTAGAAAAAGCAGGCATTAAAGTGATCCAAATTGACGAACCAGCGATCCGCGAAGGCTTACCGCTTAAACGTGCGGATTGGGACGCATATCTCCAATGGGCAGGCGAAGCGTTCCGTTTAAGCTCAATGGGCGTGCAAGATGATACACAAATTCACACCCATATGTGTTATTCCGAATTTAACGACATCTTGCCAGCCATCGCGGCACTGGATGCAGACGTGATCACCATTGAAACTTCACGTTCGGATATGGAATTGTTAAACGCATTCGCTGATTTCAAATATCCAAACGACATCGGCCCAGGCGTGTACGACATTCACAGCCCACGCGTACCAAAACCAGAGGAAATTGAACATCTGTTACGCAAAGCCTTGAAAGTGGTACCAAAAGAGCGTTTATGGGTAAATCCAGATTGCGGCTTAAAAACCCGCGGCTGGACAGAAACCTTACAGCAATTAGAAGTAATGGTTGATGTGACCAAGAAATTACGCGCTGAACTGGCTTAATAAAAACTAAAAAAATTGAGAAAATATCACCGCACTTAAGTGCGGTGTTTTTTTGCGATTTTTCTCTAGAAAAGAGCCCTACCTTGCTGTAATTCGCCGCTAAACTAAATGAACAGCGGATAACAACATTATCCACACAATCGTTAATGCTGGCCCAAGCAGCCTAATAATGACCCCGCCTAAACGAAATTCAGATTGTTTGATCAAGCCTGTACTAAAAGCAATGGCATTTGGTGGTGTGGAAACGGGTAAAAATAACGCACAAGAAGCACTTAGCCCAATGACTAAGGGCAAAATCATTGGATTTGTATTTCCTCCGCCCACCATTGCGAGCAGAGATACCCCCATTGGTATGAGAATGGTTGTGGCAGCAGTGTTACTCATAAAATTCGATAATAACACCGTGATAAAGCCAAATAAGATAAGCAATAACACAAAGCTTACTTGAATATGGCTAATTTTCTCCACAAAATGGGTGGCGATTTGTGATCTGCCCCC
>NZ_JBMMGT010000021.1:0-44232 GCF_049366555.1 Avibacterium volantium
ATCACGTCTTTTGCAGTGTCTGTATCCGGCTCGCTAACGTTACCACTCTCATCTTTCGCCGTACCCGTCACTTCACTGCCGTCTTTTACTTTATCCGCAGGAATAGTGGTCTTGCCGGTTTCCGGATCAACCGTCAGGTTCGGAGCAGGCGTCGTCCATTTACCGTCTTCGCCTTTTTCAACAACTGAAGTCTGCTCGTTGCCATCTTCATCTGTATGGGTGATTTCGATTTCTTTGGTGTCGTCATCTGTCGGTGGGGTCACCGTCACTGAACCGTCATCTTGGGCTTCCACATCTGGCTTGCCTGGTGGGGTCACATCTTTGGCTGTATCTTTGTCCGCTGGGCTTTCATTGCCTGCTTCATCTTTCCCTTTTGATACCACCTCGGTGCCGTCTTTCACCTTATCTTCTGGAATAGTTACCACACCGGTGTCTGGATCCACTGTCACACCCGGATTTTCATCTGGGTTTTTCACTGTCCACTGACCGTCATCGTCTTTTTCTGTTACGACAGTATGCGGATTGCCGTCCTCATCCGTATAGGTGGTTTCCACTTCTTTGGTGTCGTCATCTGTCGGTGGGGTCACCGTCACTGAACCGTCATCTTGGGCTTCCACATCTGGTTTGCCTGGTGGGGTCACATCTTTGGCTGTATCTTTGTCCGCTGGGCTTTCATTGCCTGCTTCATCTTTACCTTTCGATACCACCTCTGTGCCGTCTTTCACCTTATCTTCTGGAATAGTTACCACACCGGTATCTGGATCTACTGTCACACCCGGATTTTCATCTGGGTTTTTCACCGTCCAATGACCGTCATTGTCTTTTTCTGTTACCACAGTATGCGGATTGCCGTCCTCATCCGTATAGGTGGTCTCCACTTCTTTGGTGTCATCATCTGCCGGTGGGGTCACCGTCACTGAACCGTCATCTTGGGCTTCCACATCTGGCTTGCCTGGTGGGGTCACATCTTTTGCTGTATCTTTGTCCGCTGGGCTTTCATTGCCTGCTTCATCTTTACCTTTCGATACCACCTCTGTGCCGTCTTTCACCTTATCTTCTGGAATAGTTACCACACCGGTGTCTGGATCTACTGTCACGCCCGGATTTTCATCTGGGTTTTTCACTGTCCACTGACCGTCATCGTCTTTTTCTGTTACGACAGTATGCGGATTACCGTCTTCATCCGTATAGGTGGTTTCCACTTCTTTGGTGTCGTCATCCGTCGGTGGCGTCACCGTCACTGAGCCGTCATCTTGGGCAACAACGTCTGGTGCGTCAGGTGCAGTAGTGTCTGTATCATTATGTCCACTACTATGTCCGCCCTTAACAGCGCCTAAGAAGAAAAGTGGAACTAATGCGAGCAACCATAATGGATTGAAAGCCCAAAATGCGCCAATTGGGTCACCACCCAATGCTTGACCAGCGGAAACTTGATCATCTAACTCGGTTACAGCATCAGCTTGTAATGTACTTTCTGGAACATAAGGATAAATTTCGCCATTTTCATAAGCGCCTACAAGTAAGCTATCCTTATATGCCCCAACTTCTTCATCATAATAATTACTAATAATTAAATCAGGATTTTCGATATTTGATCCTTCAAACGCGATTTTTAAATCCTTACCATCACGTTTGATCATAATATTTTCTGGAGCAAAGCCCGTGCTATCATCAATTAGCTGATAATTCACTTTGCTTTGTGCAGAAACAGTTGTTACTTTTCCAGCACCTGCTTTCAAATTAACGGTTTCAAGCGTTTTTTTAGCGCTATTAATCTTTAATGTTATATTTCTAGCCATAATGTTTTACCTTTTCGTTACTACTTGTCCCCGTGTACAACAATACTTACACGACGATTCGGCTGATCACAGGCTCTACGAGCAATAGTATTCTTTGGATAACGAACTTTACAATCAGCGACTAATGGCTGGCTTTCGCCTCGACCTTCAATCTTCACTAAGTTCTCATTAACCCCTCCAGCTACCAATGCTTTTTTCACTGTTTCCGCACGTTTAACTGAAAGTTTTTGGTTGTAATTTGCGTTTCCTTCAGGATCTGTATAACCAATCACTGTAACATCGCTAATATTATCTGGCATTTGCTGAATATCTTTTGCGATAGCCACAATTTCTTGTTTACCTTTTGGAAGCATATTGGCGTAATCGGAGCGATCAAATTTGAATAATGCCGAAGCCTCAAGATTAAATTTCTTCAATACTTTCGAGCATCCTTTCAAATAATCTACACGAGAAAGGGTATGAGTTTGTTTTGGCATTCCTTTAAGCTCTGCTCTTGCTTGCTCTTCAGAAACCTGAACAATAGTCGGTTTGCCATTTACATTAGTAACTTTAAAAAAAGAAACTTGATTTACGGCTAAGTCATAGAAGTTTCCTTCTTTTTCTTTAGCGCGATACCCCGGATCTTGATGAGTAAATTCACCATAAATCTTTTGATTTTCTGCACAAACAGTTTCTTGGCGATAGGCATTTGGTTGCAGAGAGGTTAAATATTCACTATTTATGTAAACATTTACTGTTGGACCATCAATAACATCTGATTGACGATAAACCACGATAGAGGAACGCCCCTCTGGAACTGTATCACTATACGGTATGTTTTTTGTATCAACCCAAGTTAATTTTTGTGTTGAACACCCAGTTAAAATGAAGGGAAACAATACCAAAGCCAGCTTTTGATATTTAAATTTCATAAAGTTGGAACTCCTATCCATTAAAACGTAGCATTGATGCTACATAAAAATGAATAATAAAAGATAATTCGATTTAATAAAAATTAAATCTAAAATAGAAATTCCTTTTTCCATCAAGCTTAATTTCTTAACAAACTCATCTTAACGTTGTATCAAATGGAAACCATCTGAAAGTTAATCTGTACTGCAATGCTAACAATTAAAGATGTACTAAAGAAACACCAATAATAGCGATGCCAATCCTATGGAATCACTACCTAACAAGGACTTACTTTCAAGTAACGAGATTGGTACTTATGGTTCTTTAGGTTCAAATCGCATCAAATTTAATGCTTAAAAAATTCTTCCATGACCAAATTATCAGCAGTCCTTAATTTAAACAGGATACAAATTGATTATGCGTTAAACAAAATCTATTGTTTTCCCATTTTTAATAATCAATGATTATTTTTTAGCTCAAAAAGAATACAAAAATGCTTTTTGAGCGTGGTTAATTATAACAATTGATGAAAAATAAGTCACCCCCCCCCCTAGCACTTTTTCTTCTCAAATTCTTTGACGAAAATCAAACTTTTGTTAGCTTATTCGTTTACATAAAAAAAGATTTCGCGCTTTTCTAAGACATTTAACTCATTTAGAGAGTAAAAATAATACAAAATAGTAAGTGCGGTGGTTTTTTGAGAATTTTTAGCAAAAAATAACCGCACTTGCTTAACCTTCAAGTGAGGTTATTTTCTTATTGTAAAATAAATACGATTAATGCTGTTTCTGCAATAATCCATTTAATCCAATTGAATTAGACGCCTTTAACAAAACCAAATCCTTCGCCTCTAATATATTCGGCAATGCTAATTTGAGCGCTTCTACATTCTCAAATACCGAATAACGACACTGAGCCTGCTTCAACACATTTGCCGCAACGCGACTAACACTTTTTCCGACTAATGCAATATGGCGTACATTCATTTTTGCCAAGCGCTCCCCTAGCTCATAATGATATTTATCACTATCAGCGCCAAGCTCTAGCATATCTCCAATAATTAGCACTTTATTTTCGGCAGGATATTCCAATTTCGCAAAATGCGCTAAAGAAGCCGACATTGATAATGGATTTGCATTGTAAGCATCATCAATCACTTCAATTTCTCGCCCATTAAATGTTGTTTTAAAGCGTTCGCCGCGTCCTTGTACAGGCAAGAATGAAGATAACCCTTGACTCATCTTTTTCATATCAAAATGAAAATAGTAAGACACCGCCAAGACCGCCATTGCATTTAGCACGAAGTGTTTGCCGCCCACCGCAAGGGTCAATTTTATTCTTGAACCATCTGGCAATCCGATGGTGGATACTTCATTATTGTAGGCAAGTAGTTTTATATCTGCCTGAGAATGCTCCCCATACGTTAGCACAACCAAGCCTTTCTCTTTCGCTAAGGCAGAAATTAACTCAAACTGCGGAATATCACGACAAATAATCGCTAGGCTTCCTTTTTTCATTTCGTTAAAAATTCGAGCTTTTTTCAAAGCAATATTTTCAACAGTTTCGTGATATTCAAGATGCGCCGGGGCAATATTGGTAATGACAGACACATCTGGCTGAGCCAACTGTGTATTCAAATTCATATTGCCAATTGCCATTTCCAACACCCAGAAATCGGCAGATTGCGCCATTGATGCCATATTCCAAGCAATACCAATGGGTAAATTTGCACTCGCTCGCGTTTGCTCCGCACACCCAATTTGGTTTAAGGTGTGCGCTAACATACAAACCGTTGTGGTTTTCCCCGCACTTCCTGTTACGCCAATGACTTTTCCATTAAACGCATTTCTTGCGGCCAAACCAATATTTAATACCGCTCGGCGAATATCTTTCACTAATAACACGGGAGTATCTGTCGTATAAGTTGCCGTTTCATCATCAGTAATAACGCCTGCTGCTCCACGCTTTAATAACGCATTGACGCTCACTCTAGGCAAATATCCTTGCGTCATACTTTTGCTGCGCTCAACCAACAAATAATCGGCTTTAAAATTTTTCGGCCACGCACAAAGCCCTGCCACACGCCATTCATCTTTTGGTGGCACCAGCCAACGTCCATTCGTAATTTCAGGCAAACTCCACTTGTTTAATGGCTCAAGATGACTCAGATTTTTCCCATAAACATTCAGATGAATCGTTTCTTTTAACAGTTTTTGGTAGCCTACCAATCCAGACAAATAATGTTCTACATCATCTATGCGTACACGAAATGCGTGATGCCTAATAAAAAAGCCATATAAGATTGTTTGTGGTTTTTTAAAAAACATTGCCACTTCAGGAAAGAAAAAACCATTAACCAAATATTTGGCTCGATTATGTAACGCATCATAAAATGCTGGAATATCAAAATTAGCCAAAACTTCCTTCTTATATTCCGGAAATTCCTCTAATTTCATTAGCATTTGATGAAATGCCACAGATAACTCTAACAATGTAGGAAAAGTGGTAATTCGATTTCTAATAAAACTTAGATAACCATCGACATTACGCACAGCAAAAGCAAAATATTTTTTCTCGGGTAAATATTTCACCAATTCATTAGAACAATAAGATAACCAGTGGTCATGGGCTTTTTCGTGTTTATTTGCAATAAAATAATCAAATGCACTCACCACGCAATTCAACCAACGTTTATCTTGCGTCATTCCATAAAGACGCATTAAGCCAAAAGCGGCTTCGCCATCATAATAAATAATCCGCGTTTCTTCTTTAACAGATAAGTCATCAGCATTTAAGACGTGTACAAATGCGCCATTTTCTTTCTGCATTGCACAGATACCACAAGCCAATTTTTCACATAACATCAAATAATGTTTTTTCTTTGGCGCATCAGGGAAAACCATTAAATATTTTGTTAATGCTAAAATCGCAACTGCATTTGCACCTAATTTAATTTCATTCCCCGTATCAATGACATAGGCTTTCTCACCATAATCTCGAATTGCCTGTGTTAATAAATAATCTAACGCCTTATCAATTTGTTGTTTAATTTCATTTAAAAGATGTTCATCAACACTCAACACTCCGTCTTCCACTTGCTGGCAGTAAGATTCATATCCCTCCAATAAGGCATAAGTGCTACTTGCATGGCGCAACCTATTATAGGTGGGAATAACTCGATCAAAACAAGGGAAATAACCATATTCATATATACCATTTTCTTTTACTTGCTTTGATAAATAAGTGGTTGATAAACGAATTAACTCTTGTACTTCATCTAAACCAAAAGTATCAATTTTACGATGCCCTTGATAACGGGGCTGGGTGTCTAATTGATAATAATCATTTTTTTCTACATCAAGAAAAAAACCTGCCGTCTGAAAAATAAGTATATTCTCATTATCTGTAAAAGCTGGCATTTGGCTACTGCCGTGGCGCGCTTTAATATAACGCATCAAATTATTCTGATTAACGCAAGCCGATACTTCATCAGCACCCGCATATAAACACGCATTCGCATTTAATTCCATTTCTGTTAAAAGCAACCAAGGCTCTCTTTTCCCTTTAAACGCAATTCCCGCACGGAAATAATTACGCTTATAGCGAGATAAGTCAGATTTGAATGTTCCCCATTCCATTGAAGTGGCGTTCAACGTCCATTCAATACGAATATATTTAATGGGATTTTCAAATTTTGTTTGTAATGATGTTAAATGAGAAATAATTTCTTTGCACAAATCCTCTGCCGTAATAGTTAATTTTTCTGCTAACCAAAAGGTTTTTACTTTCGCCCTCTCTGCTCCATCACTCGCAGATAAAATAATTACTCGAGATAAAGGATTTGATAAATTATTTGCCTTATGATTTTTTAACGTATTACAAATATCTAATACTAACTTTTCCATATCTACGCCTTAAAAATATTTATTACTGAAAATAGCTCTACAACCCCACCTGTGGAAAATACCGCTCGGTCAACACCACAAAATCTTGCAGAGAAATCAACCGCACTTTACTTTCATCATTTTCATCGCAATTAACAAAGTGCGGTGCGATTTCTTGTAGATTTCTGGCGTAGATGTCGCTTTCTAGCGCATAGCAAGGCACGCTGAGTTGGGCGAAAAGTTCTTGGTGTTTGAAGGGAAGTAGCACGCCGTCTTGCCATAGCACAAGACAATCTTGTTCCGTAAAATGGGCAAAATAGCGAGCGAGGGTTTGGCTGTCGTAATCAGCTTTGGCGAAGGTATAAAGCATCATCATTTCCTGCAAAAGAATGAAAAAGTGCGCTAAAAAGTCAGCACTTTTTCTGCTTGTTGTAATTTTTCCATTAACGCCGCACGGGGCAATATTTCGCAATCCAGTAGCCAATTTGCTTTTTCAAGGTTTAAGGCCTGTACGGATTGTTGGCACAGATAACGCTGTTCGATGTCGTATAATGCCAGTAATTTGAAAGGCTGGCTGACATTTTTCTGTAAGATTTTTTCGCTTTGTTGATTGGCGATGAGATTGAAAACCCCGTCATCAAGGAAAAACACCGCAATTTCACTTTCATCACAAAAGGCGGTGGCAGCAAGGAGCGCATCTAAGCCCTCGCGGCTAGCGGCCGTGCCATAAGGCGGTTGGGTAAACACAAAAGCCAGTTTAATCATAGGGTTATCACTCGATCTGCTTGCAACACAGCTTGGCTAAACTCGCCCAACCCTGCTAACACAAAGCCCTCTGCCAGATTATTTTGCTGTTTATCTTTGCTCGTTAAAGCGTCCACCACACCACGGCGTTGCGAAGCCGCAATGCAAAGATGCAAAGGGATATGGTGCTGTTCACTCAAGGCTTGCCAGTGTTGTTGTAAATTAAATTCATCATTAGCAGGATACACAAAACCGTTGCCGTTACCTACGCCATTTTGCATAAAAAAAACTTGGCTGATTTGATGCCCTTTTTCAAGCAAGGCGTGGGCGAGTTGATAGGCTAAAAATGCCCCTTGCGAGCCATAAACAGGCTGTTTTACTGCGATCACATAACGCATTATTTCATCTCATCTTGCTTGATTTGGCGAATATACAAATACACCGTATGGCGTGAAATATCCAGCCGCTCAGCCACTAGGTTGATGGCATCTTTGATGTCAAAAATGCCTTTTTCATAGAGCGAAAGCACAATTTGGCGATTTTTATTATTGTTTGCCACCAAGCGATCAGCGGTGATCTCTTGCACGGTTTGTTCGATGGTTTGGCTAACCAGTTCTTCCACCGAGCTGGCAAAATTCACTTCAGAAGCAGACTGTTGCTCCGCAGGCGGCATAAGGGCTTGGATAAATTGGGTTACCGACACATCTAAATTAATATTAATGCACAGCAAACCAATAATGCGTTTTTCTTGATTACGAATGGCGATGGTGACAGATTTCATCAACGCCGTGCCTTTTGCGCGGGTAAAATAAGGCTTGGAAACATTCTCCGTTTGCATTGTTTTGAGCGATTTCAAGGCAAAATCGGTGATTGGTGATCCCACTTTGCGGTGGGTGTTATGCCCATTGGCAATGCAAATGGCAGAATGTTCAAAATCTTCTAGAGAATGTAGCACGATTTCGCAATGACTGCCGATTAAGGCACTCACGCCGTCCACCACCGCCACATAGGAATTTAAAATCGCACGATCTTCATCAGTAAAAGGGCGTCTATCCGTTAGCATTGGGTTTATCTCAAAATGATGGAAAAATCCACCGCACTTTTCTTTCAATTGGGTGAAAGTGCGGTGGTTTTTTTCTTATTTTTTCTCAGGGGTAACGTCTAATACTTCCACATCAAAATAAAGGGTTGAGTTAGGTGGAATTGGGCCTGCGCCTTGTTTTCCATAGGCTAAATCCGCTGGGATAAGCAGGGCAATTTTGCCGCCTTTTTTGACTAATTGAAGCCCTTCTGTCCAGCCCTTAATCACTTGATTTAATTTGAATTCTGCTGGCTGACCACGTTCTACGGAGCTGTCAAACACGGTGCCATCGGCTAATTTCCCCGTGTAATGCACTTTGACCATATCATCAGGTTTGATCGCCGCACCTTCACCTGCTTTTTCAATGCGGTACATTAAGCCTGACGCGGTTTTTTTCGCACCGTCTTTTTTCATAAAGTCCGCGGTGAATTTTTCGTTTTCAGCTTGTACTTTCGCTTGACGCGCTTCATACACTTTGTCGCCAATCGCTTTTAATTTTTCTTGGATTTGTTGATCCGTTAAATCCCCTTTGCCCTCTAAAGCATCGTTCACGCCTTGTAATACGCGGGCTTTGTCGTAATTGATCACATCTTTTTGATCGTTGATTAAGGTTTCAAGGAATTGTTTTCCTGTGGCATAACCCACCACATAAGAGGCTTCATCATTGAATTTTTTGTCCGCTGCTTGATCAGCAAAAACTGAGCCAGAAACCACCGCACTTAATGCAAGTGTGATAAGAGAGAATTTTTGAATTTTTAACATTGTTTATCATCCTTTATAATGAATCGAAATTTTTGATAGGTTAAATCGTATTGCGCAATTTAACAACCATTATTTATGGGTCTGTTGATAATTCATTGTGCATTTTAAACATAACGCTAAGGATTATTTATGCAAATTCAACTTGAGCAAGCAAAACAAATTGCCGAATTAGAAACAAAAGTGGCGTTTCAGGAACACGCCATTGAGGAATTAAACCAAGCCTTGGTGGAACAACAATTTATGCTTGAGAAAATGCAGTTGCAGCTGCGTCATTTAGCGGCGAAGTTAAAAGATTTACAACCCTCTAATATTGCAAGCCAAGCAGAAGAAACACCGCCGCCGCATTATTAAGGGCATAAAAAAGGCTAATCACAAGGATTAGCCAAAGGTTTTTATAGGAAGTTTCTAATTTATGCTATGGAGTCTATGGTTTATTCGTTCGCGAAGTATTTTTCTAAATCTTCGCTTCCACCGATGTACTCCCCACCGATGAATACTTGTGGCACGCTGGTTTTACCCGTGATCGCACGCACAGAGATGGTGCTTGCATCGCGGCCTAATACGATTTCTTCAAAGGTGTAACCTTTCACTTTTAATAAACCTTTTGCTTTTGCACAGAATGGGCAACCCGGTTTAGTGAAGATAGACACTGAAGGTTTTGCTTGCCAATCAGGTTTTAAGTATTTGATCATTGTATCTGCATCAGACACTTTGAACGGATCGCCTGGCTCGTTTGGCTCGATGAACATTTTTTCCACTACGCCGTTGCGCACAAGCATTGAATAACGCCAAGAACGTTTACCAAAGCCAAGGTCATCTTTATCAACAAGCATACCCATACCTTCAGTAAATTCACCGTTACCATCTGGGATTACTGTGATGTTTTCTGCTTCTTGATCTGCTTTCCACGCGTTCATTACGAAAGTGTCGTTTACAGATAAACAGATAATATCGTCCACACCTAAGGCTTTGAATTCGCACGCTAATTCGTTATAACGTGGTAAGTGTGTTGATGAACAAGTTGGGGTAAATGCCCCCGGTAATGAAAATAACACGACCGTTTTGTTATCAAATAAATCTGAAGTGGTTACATCAACCCATTGATCGCCCTGACGAGTATGGAATGTTACTTGAGGAACTTTTTTTCCTTCCATTGTTGCTGTCATAATCTTTCTCCTATTGCGATTAAAATAATGATTTCTTATTGACGGGGTGAATTATAGTGAAAATCGTGATATAGTTACAAACGATTAATACCTATCCTTTTAATTGATTCTTTCTATAATGAGAGGAAATAATGAATATCCGAGATTTAGAATATTTAGTCGCACTGGCTGAACACAAGCATTTCCGCCGTGCCGCCGATGCGTGCCACGTTAGCCAACCCACATTGAGCGGGCAAATTCGCAAACTGGAAGACGAACTGGGCATTATTTTATTAGAACGCACCAGCCGTAAAGTGCTGTTTACCCAATCGGGATTATTACTCGTGGATCAAGCTCGCACCGTGTTGCGTGAAGTAAAATTACTCAAAGAAATGGCAAGCAATCAAGGTAAAGAAATGACTGGGCCATTGCATATTGGAATGATCCCAACCCTTGGGCCTTATCTGCTGCCTTATATTATGCCTGCGCTAAAACAAGCTTTTCCTGATTTAGAGCTATTTTTATATGAAGCGCAAACTCATCAACTGTTAGAGCAACTGGAAAGTGGACGTTTAGATTGCGCTATTCTTGCCACCGTGCCAGAAACCGAAGCCTTTATTGAAGTGCCATTATTTAAAGAAAAAATGTTGCTTGCAATTTCCCAAGAGCATCCTTGGGCAAAAGAGAACAGTATTCCAATGGACAAACTCAAAGGCTGCGAAATGCTAATGCTTGATGACGGCCATTGCCTGCGCGATCAAGCGCTGGGCTATTGCTTCACCGCAGGAGCAAAAGAAAATCCACATTTCCAAGCCACCAGCCTTGAAACCTTACGCAATATGGTGTCCGCCAACGCAGGAATGACCTTAATGCCAGAGCTTGCGGTGTTAAACGAAGGCAATCGCACTGGAGTAAAATACCTCCCTTGTGTGCCAGAACCCTCACGCACTGTGGCATTAATTTATCGCCCCGGTTCACCATTAAGAATGCGTTATGAACGGGTGGCAAACACCATTAGCAGTATCATCACCCCGATCCTTCAACAAAAATAAGAGGGCAAAATGGCAGGCGTTCGTGCAATTCAAAAAGAAAAAACCAGACGCGCGTTAATCAGCGCCGCATTTAATCAGCTCAGTGCGGAGAAAAGTTTTTCCAATCTGAGCTTGCGTGAAGTGGCAAGAGAAGCGGGCATCGCGCCCACGTCTTTTTATCGCCATTTTCGTGATATGGACGAACTCGGCTTAGAAATGGTGGACGAAGCAGGCCTAATGCTGCGCCAATTAATGCGCCAAGCACGAAAACGGTTGGAAAATGGCGGTAGCGTTATCGTAATTTCCGTAAATACATTTTTTGAATTTATCACCCACAGTACCAACGTTTTCCGCTTATTGTTACGTGAAAGCTCTGGAACATCGCACGCTTTCCGTACCGCCGCCGCACGGGAAATTAAGCATTTTATTGACGAACTGGCTGAATATATTGCCGAACGCAATGGCTATTCCCGCCACATTGCTTATATTCAAGCAGAGGGCATCGTTACACTGGTGTTCACCGCTGGTGCGAATGCCTTGGATATGAATAAGGAAGAACGAGAGTTGCTTAAAGAACGGGTGATTTTACAACTGCGAATGCTCGCCAAAGGTGCAGCCTACGCAGCCCAAAAGGAAAAGCCCCTAAAATAAAGTGCGGTGCTTTTTTCGTAAATTTTTTTCATAAAAAAACCTGCTTAAACGCAGGTTTTCTTTCTAATGGTAAAAATTAGACTTTTTGCAGCTGTTTTTTCAGCTTAGTGAGTTTGTCTTTCATACGCTGGCGTTTGAGCGGAGAAAGATAATCCGCAAAGACAATGCCATTTAAATGATCAATTTCGTGTTGGATACAAATCGCTAATAAGCCATCAGCATTCAGTAAAAAATCTTTACCATTTTTGTCCAAGGTACGCACAGTCAGCTTTTCTTTACGCGGTACAAAGCCATTCATTCCCGGCAAAGACAAACAGCCTTCTTCAATGCCCGTTTCGCCAGAACTTTCGATAATTTCAGGGTTAATTAACACAATTTGATTTTCTTTCGTGCCTTCAATGTCGATCACAATCAAACGGCGATGCACATCAACTTGGGTTGCTGCCAAGCCAATGCCCTGTTCGTGATACATTGTTTCAAACATATTATCAATCAAAGTGTGTAATTCTTCATCAAATTTTTCCACCGGCTGCGCCACCGTTTTAAGGCGCTCATCGGGGTAAATCAACACATCAAGTAATGCCATAAATTCATTATTCCTTTGCTAAAAAAGTCGGCATAGTTTAACGATTTTCAGGAAAAACGCCAAGAAAAATGACCGCACTTTGCTTTTTTAGACTTTCATTCCGTAAAGATAAAGTTATACTAAACCCTAGCCGATCTTCAAAAAGGTGGAATAAATGGATACATCTCTCATTCCGAATATTGAGCTTTTTATTGCGACACTTTTCCCTTTTAATCAGCTCCCTTCTTCTTTGGTACAACGCATAGCAAGTCAGATTATGATTCGTTATATCCCTAAAGGGGAAGCGGTAATTGACGAACAAAGTGCGGTAGATTTTCTTTACATTATTCGTATTGGTGAAGTTGAGCAAATTCATCAAGACGGTGAACTGCGGGCTAAGTTAGAACAAGGGGATATTTTCGGTTTCAGTATTTTTTCACCGCACGAAAAAGAAAAATATTGTGCTTATGCTTTAGAAAATAGTTTGATTTATCAAATTCCCTATCCTTGCTTAAGTAAAATATTGCAAGAATATCCTGAGTATGCTGCTTACTTTTCTGCCCGAACTAGCACAAGATTAACTAGTATTGCGCGCAGTGCAAATCTCAAGAATGATGATAATATTTTTATGAAAAAAGCTATTGAAGTAGCTAACCCTAAAGTCGCCCTTGTTGATGTAAACAGCACCATTCAACAAACAGCGCAAGAAATGCAAAAGCAGCGCCGTTCTTCCGCCTTAGTGCTGGAAAATGGAAAATTAATCGGGATCGTCAATGATCGAGATATGACTAAAAAAGTGGTCGCTATGGGGTTAGATATTCATCAATCTATTCGCCAAATTATGACTCCAAATCCTCCAACGATTGCGCCTTCCGACTTAATTCTTGATGCGGTGTCTTTGATGATGCAACACAATATTCGCAGTTTACCTATTGTCATCGATCGGCAAATTTTAGGGATTTTAACCGCAACCGATTTGGTGAGATATAACAGCGTTCAATCAATTTTTATCATCAATCGCATTTTTCAAGCTAATACGTTACCCTTATTGATTGAAGTAGCGCAGCAACAAAAAACCTTGTTTATCGCGCTTATGCAAAATGGTACGCCTTATAACACCATTATGAAAGTGATGACCTTAATCGCAGATGCCTTTAACCGAAAATTATTGATGATGGCGGAGCATCAATTTGGTGAACCACCTTGTGCTTATGCGTGGGTGGTATCTGGCTCACAGGCTCGTTATGAAATGCACTTATTATCAGATCAGGATAATTTCATTATTACCGAGCGATCGCTCAATGAAAGGGAACAAGCCTATTTTACTCAACTTGCCGAGTTTGTTAATCAAGGCTTAGATTTGTGCGGTTATGCTTATTGTTCGGGAAACTTTATGGCATCAAACCCCAAATGGTGCATTTCGTTAACGCAATGGAAAGAAAATTTTAATCAATGGGTTCGTACGCCTGAATTAGAGAGCCTATTAAATACCAGCGTGTTAATGGATATGCGTGCACTTTATGGTGAAATGAATTTAGTTGAACAATTACAAGATCACATTACAGAATTAGTAAAGAATAATAAACGTTTTTTATCATTTTTAGTCGCAAATTCAACGAAAATCACCCCACCTTTGAGCATTTTCCGTAATTTTGTTCTGATTAAAGAGGGGGAAAATAAAAATAAACTCAATTTAAAAAAACGTGCTATTAGTTTACTGGTTGATCTTGGGCGTATCTACGCCTTGGCGGCGGGAATTTCCAACGCACTTTCTACGGAGCAACGTTTTATTCGCTGCCAAGAATTAGCCTTGATTGACAAAACCACGCTAGATAATGCGCTAGGCGCTTACGAATGCGTGTGTGATATTCGTTTTAAATATCAACGAATTTCTCTGCAAAATCAGCAGCCGATCAGCAATCATATTGATCCCAGTGAGCTCACCACCTTTGAACGGCAGCATTTAAAAGATGTATTCCGTTTAATTGCACAATTCCAAGAAGCCGCCCAGCTTCGCTTTTCACAAAGAGGAATGATGCGATGAAAGGATTTTCTCAATTTTTTCAGCGTTTTCACCCTCTCAGCAAATTGCAACACACACGGCAACAATATTTAATGCACAAAGATTGCCCTGCTATTTTACAGCCTTTACTCCAATTTCCTTGCCCTAATATTGAAGATGAACTTGAAAAACTCGCTTACCTTGTGATCGATTTTGAAACCACTGGGCTTAATTCAATGATCGACAATATTTTAAGTATTGCAGCACTGCCAATTGATCACCTCCGCTTAGATCTCTCCCAAGCTTGGCATTTATTTATTGATGAACCTCAAGTCAATCCTGAAACGGTCGTAGTTAATCATATTTTGCCGCAAATGCTCAATGGTGCCGAACAACTCGATGAGGCGATGCACAAACTTTTTAGCCTAATGGCTGGACGAATTGTCATTGCCCACGGAGCCAATATTGAAAAGCGTTTTATTCAGCATTATCTTGCCACCCGCTATCAGATCACGCATTTTCCCCTCATTTGGCTAGACACATTAAAAATTGAGCGATCTTTTATGTCGCCACATACAAATGTCAGCCCCAATTATCAGCTCGCGACTATTCGCAAAAATTATAGCTTGCCTGATTACATCAACCATAACGCCTTAATTGACGCCATCGCCACAGGAGAACTATTTTTAGCACAGATATATAAACTTTTTGGTTCGCAAACGAAATATTTTGGCGAAGTCTATAAACGTTCTCTATAAAAAAAGCGGCTAATTTGCCGCTTTAGATAAGGTATTGGTTAATCTCTAAAATTATTAAACTGGAACGGCTGCCCTAATTCCGCATTTTTCACCAGTTGGATCACCGCTTGCAAGTCATCACGGGATTTTCCTGTTACGCGCACTTGATCCCCTTGAATTTGAGTTTGCACCTTGAGTTTGGATTCTTTGATCAACTTGGTAAGTCTTTTCGCCATATCCGTTTCGATACCTTGTTTCAGCTTAATTTCTTTGCTGAAGGTTTTACCGCTGTGTTCATATTCTGTTGGAATATCCAATGACGCAGAATCAATGCCACGCTTAATGCACGCATTACGCAAAATATCCACCAGCTGTTCCACTTGGAAATCGGACTCACTGGCCACTTTAATGGTTTCGTTTTTTTCGTTTAATTCGATAGAAGAAGGCACGTTGCGGAAATCCCAACGGTTGGCTAAATCACGGTTGGCATTTTCCACAGCGTTACGCACTTCGTGCGCGTCTAATTCAGAAACAATATCAAATGAAGGCATAATTACTCCTCGTTTTTCATTATTCGGTCATTCGCACCTAAAATACATAATAGTGCGGTTAAGTCGGCAAAGTTTACCACAATTTGCGCCTGTTGTTGCACTTTCGGCTTGGCGTGGAATGCCACACCGAGATTGGCGACTTTCATCATTGGCAAATCATTGGCGCCATCACCAATGGCAACGGTGTTTTCCATTGGAATATGATACTGTTCGCTCAATTGACGCAATGTATCCGCTTTATATTGTGCATCCACCACCGCACCTTGCACTTCACCAGTCAAAATGCCATCCACAATCTCAAATTGATTGGAAACTGCGGCATCAAGCCCTAATTCTGCTTTTAAATAATCCGCAAAATAAGTAAACCCACCTGACGCAATGGCGGTTCGCCAGCCGTATTTCTGCAAGCCTTGAATAGTTTCTACTAAACCTGAAGTCAGCGGCAATTTTGCTCGCACTTGTTGCAAGATATTTTCCGGCGCACCTTTTAGGGTTGCCACACGGCGGCGCAGGCTTTGCTCAAAATCTAACTCTCCGCGCATGGCTTGCTCGGTAATTTCAGACACCAACTCACCTGTGCCAGCCAATTTCGCAATTTCATCAATACACTCAATTTGAATGGCGGTGGAATCCATATCCATCACCAACAAACCTTTTTTCTGCAAACTCGCGGAAAAATTAAGCAGCGCAATATCCACTTCTAATTGATGAGCATACTCTTGCCATTGCACTTGCCAATTGCCTTGCAACAGCACCGCAAGGTTGTGCGCTTCAATCCAATAGTCAAAAAGCGTGAAATTTTCACCGCACTTTTGCTGAAATTGCTGCAATTTGGCCAGATCTAAGGTTTCGCCATAAAGCAAAAAATAATCCTGTCCTGCGACAAGGGATTGTGTCTGCTGCAGTGGACAAGGCAGACTTGGATACTGTTGTTGTAATTGCTTGAGATTTTGTGTTTGCATAGAAAATCCTGTAAATTATCGGCATTTTTACGATTTATTGTGCCGTAAATGCATAAATAGACTAAAATAACGCCTTATTCTAGCCTATTTTGCGAAATCTTGGGGAAAATAACGTGCAACTCATCAAAGAAAAAGCACTGAAAATCACGATGATTTTTATCATAATCTTATTTTGCCTTGGCATAATGGGCGTGATTTTATTCGGTGTGCAACAATTTAAACTGGGATCACAATTAGCTAGTGTCAATCAAGTAACGAATCTTTCCCATTTATTAGTGCGTCAGCAAGCCAATTTATTTTCAATGTTATTGATTAATAATACAAAATCAGAACAGCTGACAGAAAACTTAGATAATTTTGTGAAAGAGGATTTTATCCTTGATGCTTCAATTTATTCTAATCGGGGTGAGCTGTTAGCGCAGAGTTCCAATGCTTCATTATTACGTCTGCAATTAGGGCTTGATCAGCCCGTGGCAAAAGAAATCATCAATCAACAAATTGTTGAACCAATTTATTCTTCTGACGGCGTGGAAGGTTTTTTGCGCGTAACCTTTAATAATAAGTATGGACAAACCACGCAAAGTAAAATCAATCTGATTTTTAACCGTCTTTACGGTGAGATCATTATCGTGTTTCTTACAGGAATATTATTTGCCAGCTCCATTCATTATTTTTTAAGCCGTTATCGCCGAGTGAAACGCAAACAACTTGAGCTTTCCCAGCCTGCTAAAAAGAAACAACCTCAAACAGCCAGTCGTTTAACCTATCACAGCAGACGCAGACGATTTAAAAATAAATCATAAAAAAACCGCACTTTTAAAGTGCGGTTTTATTTTTCTGAATTTTTTAATCTGAAATTACGCTAATTTTTTGATTTGAGCAGATAATTTAGATTTGTGGTTCGCTGCTTTGTTTTTGTGGATTAAGCCTTTAGATGCCATACGATCCACAACTTTTTGCATTTCTACGAAAGCGGCTTCAGCCACAGCTTTTTCACCTGCTGCTACAGCGGCGTAAACTTTTTTAATGTAAGTACGCATCATAGAGCGTTGGCTTGCATTGTGTTGGCGGCGTTTTTCTGATTGAACCGCGCGTTTTTTAGCTGACTTGATATTAGCCAAGGTCAAACTCCTAAAAATTTCTGTTAGTTTATGAGATAAATAAAGGCGTAAACTATGCCTTTCCGTTCCATAATTGTCAATAAACAATTAGCAAAATTTAGCTTGATTACTCGGTGAGACACAACCGAAAGTCTGCATCGTTCGCTGAAAATGCGGCTTTCAATGTAGCCCACCCAAACGATGTGGGCGAATTTTATCAGTTTTTTTGCCTAGAATATAGCTTAAAAACAAAATTTCTATACAATTAAGCCAAATTTTTCTTCAGCGAGAAAAGCATTTTGAGTAAACGATTATTAAAATCAGGCATTATCGTCAGTGTGATGACCTTAGTTTCCCGCGTCTTGGGGCTGGTGCGCGATGTGATTATCGCCCAAATTATCGGGGCAGGTGTGGCAGCTGATGTGTTTTTATTCGCCAATCGCATTCCCAATTTTTTACGCCGTTTATTTGCCGAAGGGGCATTTTCTCAAGCCTTTGTGCCTGTGTTGGCGGAATACCAAAAAGCCGGCGATCTCAGCAAAACTCAGCAATTTATCAGCAAAGTGTCAGGCACATTGGGAGGATTGGTTACCCTTGTTACCCTTTTGGCGATGGTCGGATCGCCCGTTGTTGCCGCTATTTTTGGTACAGGCTGGTTCATCGACTGGCTTAATGACGGGGTAAACGGGGAAAAATTCGAGCAAGCCTCGTTGTTACTCAAAATCACCTTTCCTTATTTATGGTTCATCACCTTTGTCGCCCTCTCAGGGGCGATCTTAAACACCTTAGGCAAGTTCGGCGTAATGGCGTTTTCCCCTGTGTTGCTCAATGTGGCGATGATTTGCACCGCACTTTTTCTCGCACCGCACACCCCTAGCCCCGATCTCGCTCTTGCTATTGGGATCTTTATCGGCGGCTTGCTACAATTTTTATTTCAACTGCCGTTCTTAAAAAAAGCAGGGCTTTTGGTGAAACCGCGATGGGCGTGGAATGATGAAGGAGTGAAGAAAATCCGCACCCTGATGATCCCAGCTCTATTCGGTGTTTCCGTGAGCCAAATCAATTTATTATTGGATACCTTTATCGCTAGTTTCTTAATGACAGGCTCGATTAGCTGGCTGTATTATTCCGATCGCTTGCTCGAATTTCCTCTTGGGCTTTTTGGTATCGCCATTTCTACTGTGATCTTGCCAACCCTCGCCCGCCACCACGTTAATCGTTCGGATAATGCCGAACAAAGTGCAGTGGATTTTCGCAACACAATGGATTGGGGCGTGCGAATGATTTTATTACTCGGCGTGCCTGCGATGATCGGCATTGGCGTGTTGGCACAGCCGATGTTGCTAGTGCTATTTATGCGAGGTCAATTCCTCTTTTCTGATGTGCAAGCCGCCTCCTATTCCCTGCTTGCCTTTAATGCGGGGCTGTTGAGCTTTATGCTGATTAAAATTCTCGCCAATGGTTACTATGCTCGCCAAGACACCAAAACCCCCGTGAAAATCGGCATTATCGCAATGGTGAGCAATATGGCATTTAACCTGCTTGCCATTCCTTTTAGCTATGTGGGGCTTGCCATTGCTTCGGCGATGTCTGCCACTTTAAACGCCTATTTGCTCTACCGCGGGCTGGCGCAGGCAAATATTTATCATTTTAGTAAACAAAGTGCGGTGTTTTTTGTCAAAGTTTTGATAGCAGGGCTAGCAATGGGCGCTATGATTTGGCACTATTGCCCAACATTAGAAAGCTGGCAACAAATGACATTTATCACTCGCATTCACTGGCTGGCTTGGCTTATTGCCCTTGCAGCATTGATTTATGGCGGCACATTATTGCTTTTAGGCATTCGCAAACGCCATTTAGTCCATTCATAAACGCATTATAAAAATAATGAAAAATTTCACCGCACTTTAATATGGGAATATTTGCGCAGCGCGTTGCTAAAACGTAAACTAGAGCAAGATTATTGGGGAACATTATGAAATTATTACAACAGAAAAAACGCCATTTACTCAGCGCACTAAGTTTGCTGGCGGGTTGTGTTTTAACCAGTTTAAATGTTTACGCTGAGCATACCGTGGATCTCAAAGTGATTGGGGTAAAAGGGGTAAAAGCCATTGAAAACGTGGATATTTACACCAAGATGATCGATCCTGAAGAAGCGGACGGCTCAGATCGCTATCAATATATTGTGAGTGAAGCCATCAAAAAAGCCTTGCGTGTTTACGGCTATTACAACATTAAAATTGATTTCCGCCTACAACCTGCCAAAGGGGGCAAACGCCCTGTACTCATCGCCGATGTTAATGCTGGTAAACCTGTTTTGCTCACAGGAATGGATATTCAAATTCTGGGCCAAGCAAAAGACGATGAAGCCTTCAAAGTGCTAGATAAAAAACTGCCTAAACTTGGCGAATTGCTTTATCACTCCAAATACGAAGATTACAAAAGCGATCTGCAATCCCTTGCTCTGGCACGCGGTTATTTTGATGCGGACTTTGATGTTTCCCAATTATTAGTGCGTCCTTCCACTTATCAAGGCTGGTGGAAAATCACCTTTGATAGTGGCGAACGCTATCGCTTCGGCAAATTCACCTTTCAACGCTCGCAAATTCGTGAAGATTATTTGCGTAATATGATGGAAATTGAAGAAGGGCAACCTTATCTCATCAATGATCTTTCCAGTTTTACCAACGATTACACCTCCACCAACTGGTTTAGTTCGGTGTTAGTGCAACCTAACCTTGATGAAGAAAATAAAATCGTTAATGTTGATGTGCTACTCACGCCGCGTAAAAAAAATGCCATGGACGTGGGGATAGGTTATTCCACCGATGTCGGCCCGCGCTTTCAATGGGGCTGGACAAAACCTTGGATCAACAGCCGTGGGCATAGTTTCCGTTTTAATCTTTATGCTTCTGCGCCAAAACAAACGGTGGAAGCGGTGTATAAAATGCCATTGTTGAAAAATCCGCTGCGTTATTATTATGAATTTTCCACAGGTTACGAACGGGAAAAAACTAACGACACAGAAACCTCATCAGGCACCTTTGCGGCGTTGCGTTATTGGAATCGCGTATCAGGCTGGCAGCACGCCCTTGGGTTGCGTGTGCGTTATGATTCTTTCACCCAAGCCAATCATTCTGATCGCACTTGGTTAGTTTACCCCACGGCGTCTATTAGCCGTACCCGCTTAAGGGGCGGTTTATTCCCAACTTGGGGTGATGCACAGCGTTTAACCGTGGATTTTGGGCATAAAATCTGGCTTTCTGATGCGAATTTCTTCAAAGTACAAGCGTCCAGCGCGTGGATTCGCACCTTTGCCGATAATCACCGTTTCTTAGTGCGTGGTGAGATCGGTTGGTTACAGACCAAAAATTTAGAGAAAATTCCGCCCGCACTTCGTTTCTTTGCTGGGGGCGATCGTAGCGTGCGCGGTTACGGCTATAAAAAAATCTCACCAAAAAATGCCGATGGCAAATTGGTGGGGGCAACCCGTCTTGCCACGGGAACATTGGAATATCAATACCAAGTCTATGAAAACTGGTGGCTCGCCACCTTTGCCGACACAGGGCTTGCGGCGAACAGTTTCGATTTAGAAGAACTGCGCTATGGCGCGGGAATGGGCGTGCGCTGGGCATCACCTATCGGCGCGGTAAAACTGGATATTGCCACCCCAATTCGTGATAAAGACAACAGCAAAAACGTGCAGTTTTACATTGGTTTAGGTTCGGAATTATAGGCAACAAAAATGACAAAAGAAGCGCAATCCACCCCAAATACTGAAAAGCAAAATATAACAAACGAAAGCACTGAAAACCAAGGTACAGAAAATCAGGCGGAACACGCCCCTGTCGTGAAGAAAAAACGTCCATTATGGAAAAAGCTGCTGTGCATAAGTGCGGTGATTTTTTTACCGATTTTTGCCTTGCTCGCCACCCTTGCCACCAATCAAGGTCAGCGTGGTTTGATTCAGCTGGTGGATAAGCTAATGGATAGCCTTTCTATCGAGCAGGTGGAAGGTGGTTTGCAAAATGGGCTAACCCTGCATAATGTCAAATTTCAATCAGAGGGCGTGGATACCCAAATTCAGCAAGCCCATTTGCAACTGGATTTATCTTGCTTGCTGAAAGCCAAAGTTTGCCTGCAAGATCTCAGCATTCAACAACCACAAATTCATATCGACACTGCAAAGCTGCCTCCGTCCGAAGAAAAGGATAAAGATCCTAGCCCAATGAAGAAAATTCATCTGCCTGTGGCAGTGCAAGCAGATAATGTGCAAGTGCAGGATTTAGCTTTAACTATCGATCAAACGCAGATTAATTTAGCCCATTTTTCCACCGCACTTAGCCTAAACAATGAAAGCGGTTTTACCCTTGCGCCAACACAGATTAATGATTTGTTAGTACAAACTTACAGCTCTCCAGAAGAAAAAAAAACCGCACAAAAAACGGAAAGCAAAGCCACTCCACCAACAGAGCAAGCCATTGATTGGCAACAGTTAGAACAAAAACTTACCCCAGCTTTGCTCGGCAATTTAAATAAAATTGAGCTGCCTTTTGATCTCCATATTACCGATATTCAAGGCAAAAATTGGCAATATCAACAGCATTTCAACAGCGCAAATCAAACGCAAGATAATGCACAAAATAAGGCACCAAAAAGTGAAACCTCGCCTGCCCCTACACAGCAAATTGAGGTGTCCTCTTTGCAAATCAACGCAGATGCCACAGGCAATCAAGTGCAGCTGCACAACCTGAATATCACCAGTTCAGTGGGAACGCTAGCAGGGCAAGGCACAATGCAGCTGGACGAAGATTTCCCCCTTGATTTTCAGCTTAACAGCCAACTGAAAGGCTATGCGCCATTGAATATCCCACAGGGCGATCTCAGCCTACAACTTTCAGGCAAATTGCGTGGGCAAACGCAGCTTCATTTGCAAAGCAAAGGGGACATTAATGCGGAGCTAGTGGGCAATGTGGCACTTAACCAAGAAAAAACGCCCTTTGATCTCAAGCTAACCAGTAAAAGTTTGCAATATCCTTTTGATAAGAAAGAAAAAGATCCGCTGAAAGTACAAAATTTAACGCTCAATCTAACTGGCGATTTACTGGCTTACCAAGCGCAACTGAATGCCGATGTTTCTGGAATGAGTACGCCAAAAACGCAAATTACCAGCCAAATTAACGGTAAACTTTGGCAGGCGAACATCACACAAT
Organism: Avibacterium volantium; assembly: GCF_049366555.1. Lineage (GTDB taxonomy): Bacteria > Pseudomonadota > Gammaproteobacteria > Enterobacterales > Pasteurellaceae > Avibacterium > Avibacterium volantium_A. Next base: position 23,122 of record NZ_JBMMGT010000021.1, read on the forward strand.
TTGCGCTTAACACCTTACAAGGCAAAGCGAATTTAAGCGGTGAAGTAAACTGGCAAAAAGGCGTGCAATGGCAAAGTGCGGTGGATTTTTCACAATTAAATATCACTCAATATTTGCCTTCAATGCCTGCTGTGCTGTCTGGTCATTTCAGCTCGCAAGGGCAAGTTGATGGGCAAAATTGGACAATTAACGTCCCCGATTTAGACATTAACGGCACGCTTTCTCGCCAGCCATTAAGCCTCAAAGGCAAGCTCAGCGCAGATAACAACAAATGGTTGCAAGTGCCAAATCTGTTGCTTAATTACGGTGAAAATCGTATTGCAATGCAAGGGGAAATCAGCCAGCAATCCGATTTATCCCTTGATATTCACGCGCCAAATTTGCGTGGTTTACTGCCTGAACTTTCTGCTACCCTGTTTGGCTATGCAAAATTGAAAGGGGACATTCGTGAGCCAAATTTAAACGTGGATTTAACGGGTAACAATATTCGCTTCCAACAATTACAGCTGAATAAATTCGCCGTTAAAGGGGATATTCGCTCGCACCAAGTGATTAGCGGTGATTTAAACGCCAATGTAACGGGCTTGAAATATGCCGATGTGGCAATTAACCAAGCGACCCTTGCGTTATCGGGCGATGAAAAAAATCACCAATTACAACTGCAATCACAGGGTAAACCTGTGGCGGCTAATTTAAAAATTGCAGGAAATTTCGACCGCTCTTCGCAAATCTGGAAAGGGCAAATTAGCGGTGTGGATATTCAATCCCCAGTGGGAAAATGGCAAACCAATCAAGGCGTTGCAGTAACTTATAACCAAAACAAAATTGAAGCCGCCATTTCCTCACATTGCTGGTTAAACAGCGATATTGAGCTATGTTTCCCAAAAAATTTCACCGCAGGGAAAAACGGCGAAGTGCCATTCCAAGTGCGTAAATTGGATTTAGCCTTAATCAACAAATTATTGGATAAAGAACAGAGCCAAACGCAAATCAAAGGGCAATTACAAAGTCAGGGAACGGTGGCGTGGTTTAGCGATAAACCGCTGAAACTCAATGTGCAAGTGGCTGGTAATCATTTATCGGTGGCGCAGAAAATTGATTATCGCACCTTCAACCTTGCTATTCCGAAAGTGGACATTAAAGCCCAAATGGAAAACAGCAATCTGAATTTGGATTCCGCCATTGATTTAGTGGAAAATGGCCGAATTACCACCGCACTTAAATTGCAAGATTTGGCGAAATCTCGCACCTTAGGGGGCAACATTAGCATTCAGCGCTTAAATCTCAATTTAGCCAAACAACTGCTTTCAAGTGGCGAAAAAATCAATGGCGAAATTGCTGCCAACCTCACCTTAGGCGGCAATCTCAATGCACCGCTTATTCACGGTAATTTTGATGTTAATCGTTTAAGTGCCACAATGAAATCCCTGCCATTCACCATTAAAGACGGCAATTTATCTATGCGTTTTGCCGGCAATCGTTCCACCTTGCAAGGCTATGTGCAAAGCCCTGAAAGCCGTTTAGATATTACTGGCGAAGCGGATTGGAAAGATGTGGAACACTGGAACACGCGCGTGCAAGCCAAAGCAGATCGCTTTAATGTGAATATTCCGTCAATGGCAAAATTAAAAATTAGCCCAAATGTGGAACTCACCGCCAATCCAAAACTGCTTGATATTTCTGGTACGGTAGATATTCCTTGGGCAAGAATTGCCATTGAAGAACTGCCAGACAGCGCCGTTGCCGTAAGCGGTGATGAAGTGATTTTAGACGGCCCAGACAAAACCAAAGTGGGGTTAAAAAACGGTGAAATTAAAGCGCGTACGAAAAGCGGTATGGAAATTCGCTCCGATCTGAAAATTAATATCGGTGATGATGTTACCCTCAACGCTTACGGCTTAAACACCAGCTTAAACGGCTTGCTTTCAGTCAAACAAGACAAAGGCAAACTGGGTTTATTTGGGCAAATTTACTTGAAAAATGGGCGCTATGCCGCTTATGGGCAAGACTTGCTAATTCGCAAAGGGCAAATCAGTTTTTCTGGCTTGCCATCTCAACCAATGTTAAATATTGAAGCCATTCGCAACCCAACTGCAATGGAAAACAGCAATATTACCGCTGGGGTAAAAGTAATCGGCATTGCCACAGCCCCGCAAGTTACGGTGTTCTCCGATCCTGCTAGCTCGCAAGATGAAGCCCTCTCCTACTTGCTAACAGGGCGTTCGCTGGAAAATAGCGGTGAAGCAGGATCAGGCGGTTCAATCGGGGCGGCACTGCTTGGAATGGGCTTAGCGAAAAGCGGTAAATTAGTCGGCGGTATCGGCGAAGCCTTTGGTGTGCAAGATCTCAGCCTAGGCACGCAAGGGGTGGGCGACAGTTCCAAAGTTACGGTGAGCGGCAACATTACACCACGCTTACAGCTCAAATACGGCGTAGGCTTATTTGACGGCTTAGCCGAATTTACGGTACGCTACAAATTGTTACCACAACTTTATTTACAATCGGTTTCGGGCGTAAATCAGGCCTTTGACCTACTTTATCACTTTGATTTTTAGGGCAATTTTATGAATAACGAAAACCTTCTAGCCAAAGCCTCTGATTATTTACATCAGCGTGGCGAAGCACGTGAAATCGCCGCCATTGATTTGGGTTCAAACAGCTTTCATATGATCATCGCCCGCATTATCAATGGCTCAATCCAAGTACTGTCGCGCTTAAAACAGAAAGTACAGCTGGCTGAAGGCTTAGATGAAAATAATGTATTAAGCCAAGAGGCCATTCAACGTGGGGTAAATTGTTTAGCCTTATTTGCTGAACGGTTGCAAGGATTTTCTGCCGAAAATGTCAATGTGGTTGGCACTTTTACGCTGCGAACCGCAGTAAACAATGAAGCATTTTTACGCCAAGCGGAACAGGTTTTCCCCTACCCGATCAACATTATTAGCGGGCAAACAGAAGCCAAAACCATCTACGCTGGCGTTTCGCATACCCAGCCTGAAATTGGGCGAAAATTTGTGGTGGACATTGGCGGAGGCTCAACAGAAATGATCATCGGCGAAGATTTTCACCCGCTGATTGCTGAAAGCCGTCATATGGGGTGCGTGAGCTTTGCGAAAAAATTCTTCCCACAAGGGGAAATTTCCGCCGAAAATTTTCAGCGTGCGGAACAAAGTGCGGTGAATAAAATTGAAGATTTAGCCTTTGAATATCGTAAATTAGGCTGGCAATCGGTACTCGGTTCATCAGGCACAATCAAAACCGTTTATCAAGTCATTGTCGCCAATCTTGATCCCAACGGCATCATCACACCACAACGCTTAGCTCAGCTACGTGAAAAAGTGCTACAAGCCACGCATTTTGACCAACTTCAGCTAGAAGGATTAAATGAAGACAGAGCTGATGTTTTTGTTCCTGGATTAGCTATTTTAACCGCTGTGTTTAACGTATTCGGGCTACAACAAATGCGTTATTCAGACGGTGCATTGCGTGAAGGCGTGATGTATAGCTTAGAAAAGACGTTTCAGGTAAGCAATATCCGCCAACGCACCGCCCTTGCCCTTGCTGAACAATTTAACCTTGATATGGCACAATCTGAACGCGTATATCACAGTGCCAAACAACTAGCTCAGCAATACCACGCTTGGCAAAACTCCACATTACAAGAAGAAATGGTAGATATTCTGCTTTGGGCGGCACATCTGCACGAAGTGGGTATCGTGATTAATCACAAAGGCGTGCAAAAGCATTCCGCCTACATTCTACAAAATATGGAACTACCGGGCTTTGATAAAGAGCAACAACGCCTGCTCGCCACCTTGGTTCGTTACCAGCTCAACAATATCAAACGGACTGATTTTGCCAAGTTTTCTCGTTATGCTGAGCAAGACATTCTCGCACTTGTACGTTTATTACGTTTAGCCATTTTGCTTAATAAATCGCGTCAAGCCACCGTGTTAAGTGAAAAAATTTGCCTAAAAACCGACCGCACTTTAGCGCAATGGACGCTCCAATTTGAGCCAAGTTATTTAGCGCATAATCCCTTAGTGCGCAATGATCTCATCGCAGAAAACAAATTATTAAAAGAATTAGATTTAGGGCTAACCTTTTCATAAATAAGGAAAAATCATGACAAGGATTAATGTTGTCCCACCACAAGAACTTTGCGATCAACACCTACTCGCCGAACATCGCGAACTCACTCGCATTCCCAACGCGGTTGCCAAAGGAAAATACAATCTTGCTGGGCAGCCTGCGGATTACAAATTAGGCGAAGGACACGTTCGATTCTTTTTCAACAAACTGCAATTTCTCAAAAACCGCTACGATCTCCTCCACCAAGAATGCAAAGCGCGCGGCTTTAACGTGCAATATTTCTGGCCAGAAAATTTACCGCAAGATCCTAGCCTATGGCAAGATTACCAGCCCACAGAAAACGCCTTAACACTCAACCGCGAACGCATTCAATTAAGAATGCCTAAAGTGGCGAGATTTACGCTGGCAAAGAATGTGGAATGCTAATGTAGAATACCAAGGAAATAAAAAACGTATTTGAATAAACCCCAAATACGTTTTTTCTTTATGTAAGGGATAAGGGAATTACTTCTGCCCCAATTTCACTTCCGCGTTTTCAGGCAAATGAATATTCATTTGTGGGAAGGGAATTTCAATGCCGGCTTCATCAAAAGCTAACTTCACTTTTTCCGTGATATCAAAATGTACCGCCCAATAATCGCTGGTATTAACCCAAGGGCGAACCACCAGCTGTACGCTGTTTGCGGCGAGTGCGCCCACTGCGATGGTGGGTTCTGGGTCTTTCAACACGCGAGGATCTTGCGCCAAGATGTTCGCCACAATAGTTTTCGCTTGTTCAATATTAGATTTATAGGCAATATCGAAAATAAAGTCGATACGGCGTGTAGCATTGCTGGAATAGTTGGTAATGCTGTCGCCAAACACTTTACCATTTGGAATAAGTACCGTTTTGTTGTCCGCAGTACGCAGTTCAAGCACTAATAAACCTATTTGTTCCACTGCACCTAACACGCCACCTGTTTCGATTAAATCGCCTTTGCGGAAAGGTTTGAAGATTAAAATCATCACGCCTGCGGCAAAGTTTTGCAGCGAGTTTTGTAAGGCTAAACCAATCGCTAGACCCGCCGCCCCAATTAATGCGACAAGTGATGTGGTGTTAATGCCAAGCTGCGAAAGTGCGGCGATAATCACCATTAATAGGAATAAGAAATAGCTAATTGATGACACAAAACTGTGCAACATTTCGTCTTTGGTAGAATGCAACACGGCTTTGCCAAGCAAGCGGCTAAGCAAGCGTGCGATACTTTTACCAATCACATAAATGGCAATCGCAAGTAGAATTTTCGTGCCATAAGGGATCACATAATCATTCAAGAGCGTGTTCATATCCATTGAATGAACTTTTTCAATCAACGCTGAAGTTTGCGCTTGAATATCCACTGTATTTTCAGCGGTTTGAACATTTTCAGTTGTCATAAACTTTCCTTTAGATCATTAAAAATAAAAAAACTGCGACAAAATGCACCGCACTTTATCGCAGGGCATCATTGCTTATTATTGATGCACATTGAATAACGGCATCGCTACTTAGTCAAAAAGATTGGCAAGATGTTCCGTTCATCTTCACTTTTGGCTAAAAAATCATCATAACCAGCAATGATAGTAACCACGTTATTTTTTCTCGAGTTTTTCTGGGCGTTTCCAGCCTTGGATATTACGTTGTGGAACCCGTGAGATCACCAGTTCATTTTCTGCAATATCTTTGGTGACGGTTGTACCAGCGCCGATGGTTGCGCCTTTGGCGATGGTTACTGGGGCTACCAGTTGGCTGTCTGAACCTACGAACACATCATCACCAATTACGGTTTTGAATTTATTTACACCGTCATAGTTACAAGTGATAGTACCTGCGCCGATATTACAATTTGCGCCAATTTCGCTATCGCCCACATAGCTTAGGTGGTTCACTTTCGAGCCTTTGCCAATTTGCGATTTTTTCACTTCGACAAAGTTGCCGATATGGGTTTGTGCGGCAAGTTCTGTACCTGGGCGAAGGCGGGCAAAAGGCCCAATTTTCGCTTCTTCTCCAATCACAGCATCTTCAAATACAGAATAAGGTTTGATTTCTACATCATCGCCAATCACGCAGTTTTTGATCACGCAACCAGCACCAATTTTGACACGATTACCCAATTTGACGGTGCCTTCGAGGATCACATTCACGTCAATTTCCACATCTTTACCGTGAGTGATTTCGCCACGCAAATCAAAACGGTTTGGATCACGCAAACTCACGCCCGCTAGCAATAATTTTTCCGCTTGTTTACGCTGGTAATAACGCTCAAGCTCCGCCAGTTGTAAGCGGTTATTTGCGCCTTCCACTTCCATTAAATCTTGCGCTTGCACAGCAGCTACTTTGCAGCCGTCTTGGTTGGCGAATTTAATCACATCAGTCATATAATATTCACCTTGCGCATTGTTATTATCCAATTTTGCTAACCATTTTCTGAAACTTGCACCACTAGAAACCATTACCCCTGTATTCACTTCTTGAATGGCTAATTGTTCTGGCGTAGCATCTTTTTGCTCAACAATGGCAACTACATTGCCGTCTTGACGAATAATCCGTCCGTAGCCTGTTGGATCGTCCAAATGCGCAGTCAATAATGCAATGCCGTTTTCTGGTTTGGCATCAATCAGTTTTTGCAAGGTTTGCGCAGTGATAAGTGGTGCATCGCCATAAAGCATCACGATATTTTCATCATCGGCGAAAAATGGCGCGGCCTGTTGCATTGCGTGTCCTGTACCAAGTTGCACAGGTTGTAGCACCCAGTTTACATTTTCATCGGCAAGGTGTTGTTGTAATAATTCTGCGCCGTGGCCATAAATCAAATGAATATTATCGGCATTGAGCTGTTTGGCTGTATCAATAACGTGCTTCACCATTGGCTTGCCTGCAACTTTATGCAACACTTTTGGCAAATCGGAATACATTCTTGTGCCTTTGCCCGCAGCCAAAATCACTACGCTTAAATTTTTCATAAAAATCCTTGTTCTGTCTGTTTAAGATAAAAATCTGCGCTATTTTATAATAGAATATCGCCAATTCAAATTTTCTATGGAAATGTTTATGCAATCCCATTATTACCTCGGCGTGATGTCTGGCACGAGCCTTGACGGCGTAGATCTCGCGCTAATGGATTTTTCCACTCAGCCTGCGCAAGTGGTCGCCACGGATTTTGTGCCAATGCCACAAAATTTGCGCCAAAATCTCACCGCACTTTGCCAGCAAGGACAAGGCTCGTTACAGCAAATTGGCGAACTAGATCACCAACTTGGCGTACTTTATGCAGAAAGCATCAACCAATTTTTGGCGAAACATTCTCTTCGCGCAAAACAAATTCAGGCGGTAGGCTGCCATGGACAAACCATTTGGCACGCACCGCAAGGGCAATCGCCCTTTACCTGGCAATTAGGCGATGCCAATATTATCGCTGCTCGCACAGGCATTACTACAGTAGCCGATTTTCGCCGTAAAGATATGGCCTATGGCGGACAGGGCGCGCCACTCGTGCCTGCTTTCCACCACAATGTGTTTGCTGATCCTGCACGAAATACCGTGGTGCTGAATATTGGTGGGATTAGCAATATTTCTGTGCTGATCCCAAACCAACCTGTGCTAGGTTACGATACAGGCGTGGGTAATGCGTTGCTAGATAGTTGGATCGCCAAACATCAGGGGAAAAGCTATGACAAAAATGGCGAATGGGCAGCATCTGGGCAAAGCAATCCTGCATTATTGCAAGATTTGTTGGCAGATCCTTATTTTTCCTTGCCTGCCCCGAAAAGCACGGGGCGAGAGTTATTTAACTTAGCTTGGCTAGAAAAAATTCTGCAAAAACACACCGCACTTCTCCCCCAAGATGTGCAAGCAACGCTGGCAGAATTTACCGCACAATGCACCGTGCAAGATCTGCAACACTTAAGCCAACACAACGCGCTTCCTTGTTTATTATTAGTCTGCGGCGGCGGCGCGAAAAACCCTGTCATTATGGCGCACTTGCAACGTTTACTGCCCGATTGGCAAATCGCCACCACCACAGATTACGGCTTAGACGCAGATTATTTAGAAGCCGCCGCCTTCGCGTGGTTAGCTTACCGCCGAATGGAAAATTTACCCTCCAACGAACCTAGCGTTACCGGCGCAACAAAGGCGGTGAGTTTAGGGGTGATTTATCCTAAGGATTTTTAAAGCTATTGGACAAATCTCCCCTAACCCCTCTTTGCTAAAGAGGGGGATTTTAATGAGGGTAATTTGACGCTCTGAGAGAAAAAATCATAAAAAAGAGCAGCAGGAAATTTATAATTGTTTACCGCACTGAGAACGATTTTACTCAAGAACAATCCCCCTCTTTAGCAAAGAGGGGTTAAGGGAGATTTGAAAATCAGGAACACTATATTCCCCAAAAACCAAAGAGATAAAAAATGAAAAACAACCCATTACTCAATCAACTTTCGCAACTTAGCACGGAACAACGTAATCCAAACTCAATGAATTTGGACGAGCTTTCGGCGTTGGAAATTGTGCAATTAATGAATGCGGAAGACAAAAACGTGCCGTTGGCTATCGAAAAATGCTTGCCACAAATTTCCGCTGCGGTGGAAAAAATCGTGCAGGCGTTTCAGCAAGGGGGGCGTTTGGTGTATCTCGGGGCTGGCACAAGTGGACGCTTGGGCGTGCTTGATGCGTCAGAATGTCCACCTACATTTGGCGTTTCCAATGAAATGGTAAAAGGCATTATCGCTGGGGGCGAACGTGCTTTGCGCCACCCCATTGAAGGGGCGGAAGATAATCCACAAAGTGCGGTGGAAAATTTGCAAGAAATTGATTTTAATGAGAAAGATATTTTGGTCGGGATTGCTGCCAGCGGGCGCACGCCTTATGTGCTAGGCGGCTTGGATTATGCGAAATCCTTAGGTGCGACCACGGTGGCCATTGCTAGCAACGCCAATTCACCGATGGCACAGGTGGCGGAGATTGCCATTATCACTGAGGTAGGCGCGGAAGTGCTAACTGGCTCAAGCCGTTTGAAATCTGGCACGGCACAAAAACTGGTGCTGAATATGCTCACCACCGCCAGTATGGTGCTAATAGGGAAATGCTACCAAAATTTAATGGTGGACGTGCAAGCCAGCAATCAAAAATTAGTGGCGCGTGCTGTGCGTATCGTAATGCAGGCGACAGATTGCACCGCTGAACAAGCAGAACAAACCCTTAACGCTGCGCACAACAATGCAAAAGTGGCCATCTTAATGTTGCTGGCGGATCTGGATTATCCAAGTGCGGTGCAATTATTGCGTGAAAATCAAGGACGCTTGCAAGGGGCGTTAAAATCAAATTAAAGCAAAGGGCGTAAGCGCTGCAATACGGCTTCGGCAGAAATCTGTGCCATTGTGGGCGCTTGTAAGTGATATTGATTTTTGCCATAAGTGCCGATTAAATCAGGGTTAGTTGCACCATAAAGGGTGATGTTCGGTTTATCCAAGGCGGCGGTGAGGTGCGCCAACCCAGTATCCACAGAAACCACCGCTTGGGCATTGGCGATATGTTGGGCTAAGGCGGTGAGATCCATTTTCGGCAGAACAACGGCATTTTCAATGCCTTGCGCGATCCATTCTGCTGCCTGTTTTTCTTTCTCATTTCCCCAAGGCAAATGCACGGCAAGCCCAAGTGCGGTGAGATTTTGCGCTAATTTTTTCCATTCTTGATTACACCAATGTTTATCCGCGCGCGTGGTAGCGTGAATCAACAACACATAAGGCGGCAGGCTTTGTTGCACGGGGAAATGCTGTGCAATGCCATAATCCCCTTGTTGGCTCGGAAGCGCATAACCCAAGGCTTGCGCAAATAACTGGCGAATGCGTTCTACGGCGTGTTGCTGGTAATCAATGGCGTAGCGCTCATCATAAAATAAGGCAGCCAAAGGCTCGCGTGCGGAATGTTTATCATAGCCGTGCTTTGCCCCTTGCGCTAGACGCACGGCGAACAATGCGCTTTTCACTAAGCCTTGCGCATCAATCACCGCATCATATTGATTTTGTTGTAATAATTGGCGATAGGCTTGCCATTCTTGCCAAGTTTTGCGTTGCAAAAGCTGTTTGCGCCAGCGGCGAATGGCAACGGGGATAACTTGTTTCACCGCCGAATGCCAAGTAGGAATTTCCGCGAAATTTTCTTCCACCACCCAATCCACTTGTAAATTAGGCAAAGCTTTTTGTGCATCGGTCAATGCGGGCAAGGTGTGGATCACATCGCCCATTGAAGAGGTTTTAACTAAGCAAATCCGCATCGTTCTGCCTTATTTATGCCTGATCAAAGTGCGGTAAAATTTCGCTTAATTTTTCCATTACCATCGCAGGCGTGATGTCGATAAGGCTTTGGTGATAGCCTTCGGCACTGTCTTTGCCCTGACGAATTTTTTCTAATCCGCCTTTTTGTAGGCGAATAATCACCGCGTGATGAGATAATGGTGGCGTATATTGTGGGCTAGTTGGGCCATAAAGCGCCACCAGTGGACGCCGCACCGCTGCCGCAACGTGCATTAATCCACTATCGTTGGTAACCACGCCTTGGCAATCTGCAATTAAATCTACCGCTTGATTAAGGCTGGTTTGCCCCGCTAAATTTAAGCAATAAGGCTGTAAATTTTCCGGCAGACTGGCACGAATTTCATCACCCACTTGTTCATCTTTTGCTGAACCAAACAGACGAATGCTGTAACCCTTTTCAATTAGCATTTGAGCAAGCGCAGCATAATGATAATGCGGCCAGCGCTTGGCAGGGCCAAATTCCGCGCCCGGACAAAAACCAATCGCTGGACGATTTTCTGCCTGTGCAAGTTGTGCGTGGAAATGGCTTTTGGTTTGCTCGATTTGTTGGCTACTCACCTGTAAATAAGGATAAGGAAAGGTCATTTGTGCTGCCGTTGGCGCGGCGTTTTTTTCATAAGCCAATGCCACATAGCGCTGCACCATCATTGGGTAATCATTTTTATTGGCGCGTAAATCATTCAAAAAGAAATAACGGCTTTCCCCTTTCCAACCACGGCGGCGAGCAATTTTAGCAAACACAGGAATAAATGCAGATTTGAGTGAGTTTGGCAACACAATCGCCATATCATATTGATTTCTTAAACTTTTCCCAATTTCATAGCGCTGTTTCAAGCCAAAGGTACCGTGTCCAATGGGCATTGTGAGCGCACGTCTGACTTCCGGCATTCTTTCCAACAAGGGTTTACACCAATTGGGCGCAAGCACATCAATTTGGCAACCAGGATATTGCTGTTTTAAGCATTGATATAAACTGTGCGACATCATCATATCGCCAACCCAAGATGGGCCAATTATTAAGATGTTCATTTTGCGGTTCTCATTAATTTGTGAATTATATCAATTGTCGGGGGAACGTTATGCTCACTCACTCAAAAATCGCCAATTTCCCACCGCACTTATATTTAGCTAAAAATAAAAGTGCGGTGAAATTTTTGCTAATTTTTTACGACTAATCCTGTTATTTCGGGCGAACACACAGGTTCGCCCTTACATCTGATTTAATTGCGTAGTTATGTTATTTATTCAACCACGCCATATATTCGCTGACACCTTCGGCAACGCTTTTGAATGGTTTGTTATAACCTGTGGCGCGCAGTTTGGTGAGATCCGCTTGGGTGTATTCTTGGTAACGGCTTTTTAAATGCTCTGGGAATGGAATGGTTTCAATTTGCCCTTTGCCGTGGAATTTTAATACCGCTTGCGCTACGGACTCGAAACTTTCCGCTTTGCCCGTTCCGCAGTTGTAAATGCCCGAAATGCCGTGTTGCCAGCACCAAATATTTACTGCCGCCACATCGCCAACATAGACAAAATCACGCAAGAAATGCTCGCTGCCGGCGAATAATTTTGGGTTTTCCCCTTTCAAAATTTGGTTATTAAGGTGGAAAGCCACACTTGCCATACTGCCTTTGTGTTGTTCTCTTGGGCCATAAACGTTGAAATATTTAAAGCCGCACACAGGTGATTGGGCTTCTGGCAGGATTTTACGCACATATTCATCAAATAAGAATTTAGAATAACCATATACATTTAACGGTTTTTCAAATTCTCGCGCTTCGACAAAGGTATCGCTGTCGCCATAGGTGGCAGCACTGGACGCATAATAGAACGGAACTTGGCGATCTAAACAATAATGTAATAGCTCTTTGGAATATTCATAATTGTTTTCCATCACAAATTTGCCGTCCCACTCGGTAGTGGCTGAGCAAGCCCCCTCGTGGAAGATCACATCAATATCGCCTAAATCATCGCCAGCCATAATGGACGCAATAAAGTCATCTTTATCGCAATAATCCGCAATATCCAAATCCACTAAATTGACGAATTTTGTGCCGTCTTTTAAATCATCCACCACTAAAATATCTGTGCGTCCAATCTCGTTTAACGCTTTTACGATGTTACTGCCAATAAAGCCTGCGCCGCCAGTTACAATAATCATTTTTCAATCCTCATTTGATTTCAATATTGCCGTTTATTCTAAAGGATTTTGCGCATAAGGGCTAAAGAAATTTCGCGCTCACCACCGCTTTTAGGTTATGATATAGCACAAATCCAGACCAGATTAAGGACACACAATGCAACCACAAGATATTGCCAAATACATTGACCACACCGCCCTTGGCGCAGATAAAACCCCGCAAGATATTCTTAACTTATGCCAAGAAGCGATTGAACACCAATTTTGTTCCGTGTGCATAAACTCCGCCTATATTCCACTGGCTAAGCAGGCACTCACGCAAAATCGCAAAGAGAAAAGTGCGGTGAAAATTTGCACCGTTGTTGGCTTTCCCTTAGGGGCAAATTTAAGCCAACTGAAAGCCTTTGAAGCGGAGCAAGCCATTAATGCAGGGGCTGATGAAATTGATATGGTGATCAACATTGGCCTTGCCAAAGCCCATCAATGGCAAGCTGTGGAACAAGATATTGCCACCGTGCTTGCTGCTTGCCAAGGTAAAACCCTAAAAGTGATTTTAGAAACCTGCCTACTAACCAAAGAAGAAATCATCAAGGCTTGCGAAATCTGCAAAGCGCTCAAGGTGGCATTTGTTAAAACTTCCACAGGTTTTAGCACCGGCGGCGCAACGGTTGAAGATGTAGCACTGATGAAGCAAACCGTCGGCGACAAGGTGGAAGTAAAAGCCTCAGGCGGCATCCGCGACACCGCCACCGCACTAGCAATGCTCAACGCTGGCGCAACCCGTTTAGGCGTAAGCGCTGGAGTTGCTATTGTGAAAGGAATAAATGCGCAGGGGAGTGGGTATTAATTTATAATGCCCGAATGACTGTTTTGACCGTTTGGAGGAATAATGCCAACAAGAACGTCGCAAATTTTACAGCTTGTCAATTCAATAGGGAAAGTGAATGTTAATGAGCTTGCTCAGCAATTTGGTGTGTCGGTGGAAACCATTCGCCGAGATTTGCGAGCATTAAATCAAAAAGGTTTGTTACATCGTGTACACGGAGGTGCAATGAGCAGCCAATCAAAGGATATTGGTCACTCATTTCAAGCAAGACAACGTTTAAATTCTGAAGCGAAAAAGTATATAGCGCAGCAAGTGATGGATTATGTGTTTGAGGGTGCGGTAATCGGATTAGATATTTGAATGATAATTAAGCAATTATACTCTTTTACCTGTTGATTTATATCATAAATTTCGTTTAGATTAGCAAAAATATCTTTTCATATAAAAAATATATGATTTATTTAGTGTTAATTTTATATATCATAAAGGGTAGAATTAAATCTAAATTTACATTTCAAACTATATTAGTGGGGTACATAAATGCAACAAATAAATATATTGATAGCTATTCTAGGAATCATTGCTACAATTTACTTGCTCGTAAGAAAATATGAAACGCGGACTGTTCTTTTTGGAATGGGATTGCTGATGGCACTTCTCGCTTTTAACCCTATGGGCGCATTGCAAGCATTTTCAAAGCAAATGACTAGTGCCGGATTAATTATGGCAATTTGTTCTAGTATGGGTTTTGCTTATGTAATGAAATATACTAAATGTGATATACATTTAGTATATTTTATCACCAAACCACTTAGTGGCTTAAAATTTTTCCTTATTCCACTTGCGACCTTATTAACTTTCTTTATTAATATTGCTATTCCATCAGCCGCTGGTTGCGCCGCCACCGTTGGAGCAACGCTTATCCCAGTATTAAGATCTGTGGGTGTTAGACCAGCAACAGCAGCTGCAGCTATCTTAGCAGGAACCTTTGGTTCAATGCTAAGTCCAGGGTCTGCTCATGCGGCAATGTTAAGTGAGATGGCAAAAATCAATATTACCGAAGTTCATCTTATACATGCGCCTTATACCCTAATATCAGGAATTATAGGAGCTATAAGCTTAACAGTAATGGCTCTAATTTACGGTGATTACAATAAAAAATTCCGTGATCAATATGAGACAGAACAAAATAAAGAAGAGGATCAAGAGATCCGAAGTGTCAATATTCTTTATGCCATAGCGCCTTTAGTTCCCTTAGTGATTTTAATTATTGGTGGAACAAGTTTACATAATATTGAAGGTCTATCCTGGACAGCAATGAAAGTTCCTGAGGCAATGTTGATCGGTGCTATTTACGCAGTGATTATCACTCGTTCTTCTCCGTCAAAAATTACTAATGAATTTTTTAATGGAATGGGAAATTCCTATTCAAATGTACTAGGTATAATCATTACAGCTAGTGTTTTTGTTGCTGGATTGAAAGCAACAGGAGCAATTGATGTAGCGATTGAATATCTAAAAGCCTCAAATGAATTTGTTCGTTGGGGTGCTACAATCGGTCCATTTTTGATGGGAATCATTACAGGTTCAGGAGATGCTGCAGCTATCGCTTTTAATACAGCAGTAACACCTCACGCCGCTCAATTAGGCTATGAATCTGTAAATCTAGGCATGGCAGCCGCAATTGCTGGCGCATTAGGTAGAACCGCATCTCCTATCTCAGGTGCTGCGATAGTCTGTGCAGGACTAGCCGCAGTAAATCCTGTTGATATGATTAAACGCACTGCACCAGGAATGGTAATTGCCGTATTATTTTTAGCATTATTTATGCTTTAGGAGAAAAATATGAGTATTATTAATGAACAACAACTTATTAAGTGGCGGAGAGAGTTTCATTGCTTTCCTGAAATTGGCTGGGGAGAGTTTTTAACAACCAGTAAATTAGCGGATTATCTTGATGAAATGGGTTTTAAACTCTTATTTGGAGAAAAAATTATTGCTAAAGATAAAGTAAGAGGGCGCCAAAAGGATGTTGTAGAACACTCTTTAGATCGAGCAATTAAGGCTGGCGCTAAACAGAAATGGTTAGATAAAATGCAAGGGTATACTGGCTGTGTAGCTATTTTTGATTCCGGTAAACCAGGACATACCACAGCACTACGTTTTGACATTGACTGTGTAAACGTACATGAAACAAATCTCACAGAACATCTTCCTAATCGTAATAATTTTAGGTCGCAAAATGATGGCTTAATGCATGCCTGCGGTCATGACGGGCATATGGCTATTGGATTAGGTGTAGCTAAATGGATTTCTGAAAATAAAGATCAATTACAAGGTGTTATAAAACTTATTTTTCAACCCGCTGAAGAGGGGGTTCGTGGAGCGGCTGCTATTGCAGCAAGTGGGATACTTGATGATGTAAATTATTTTGCAGGCTCTCATCTAAGTTTTTGTGCCAATTCAGGAACCATCATTGCTAATCCAACTAATTTTTTGTGCACAACTAAAATAGATATACACTATCAAGGTAAACCAGCTCATGCTGGGGCAGCACCACATTTAGGTCATAATGCCTTGCTAGGCGCTGCTCATGCAATAACTCAATTACACGGTATTGCTCGTCATGGAGAAGGAATGACACGTATCAATGTTGGGGTACTAAAAGCAGGAGAAGGACGTAATGTAGTTCCGTCTACCGCACTAATTCAACTAGAAGTTAGAGGTGAAAATACCAATATCAATCAATACATGGTTGATCAAGTTATGCAAATCGCCCATGGTGTTGCAGTAAGTTTCAATCTTAGCTATGACACTGAAATTATGGGTGAAGCCGTAGATATGAATAATGATCCAGAATTAATTGAGCTAATTACTGATATTTCTCAAAATCAAGAAAATATATTAGATGTTGTTGAACAATATCCTTTTAATGGTAGTGAGGATGCCACTATTCTAGGAAGAAGAGTCCAAGAACATGGTGGTAAAGCGATATATTTCATAATTGGTGCAGATCGTACAGCTGGCCATCACCAGGCTGAATTTGATTTTGATGAAAAACAGCTACTAACAGGAGTAAATATATATACTTCTCTTCTAGAGAATCTAAATAAAGAGTAAGTTCGATTAACTATTTATTTTAGCGAATATGTTATTCAATTTATTTTGATAGGCTATTAAGCTCGGTTTGACAATATTTGATTGTACAAGCCATCCTAGGGCACATATTCCACGATTGCAATTTATGGCTTGTTGCTTGAAAAGCGTTCAAGAATATACCCCAAAAAAGCAAGATTGCTAGGCAATCTTGCTTTGATATTTAATGTTATCTATTCTTCACTTAAAAAGCCACCGCTTTGGTGGTGCCAAAGTTTGGCGTAAAGTCCATTTTGTGCGAGCAGTTCGTTGTGCGTGCCTTGTTCTACGATATGGCCTTTATCTAGCACAATTAAGCGATCCATTGCGGCAATAGTGGAAAGACGGTGGGCGATAGCAATCACGGTTTTACCTTCCATCATTTTATCGAGGCTTTCTTGAATCGCCACTTCCACTTCGGAATCCAGCGCGCTGGTGGCTTCATCTAACAGCAGAATTGGCGCATCTTTTAGCATCACGCGGGCAATGGCAATACGCTGACGTTGTCCGCCAGAAAGTTTCACACCGCGCTCACCAACGTGAGCATCATAGCCTGTTCGGCCTTCTGAGTCGCTCAAATAAGGAATAAATTCTGACGCTTCAGCACGCTGTGCAGCGGAGATCATTTCTTCATCGCTGGCAGTTGGGCGGCCGTAAATAATGTTTTCGCGCACGGAACGGTGCAGTAATGAGGTATCTTGTGTCACTAAGCCAATTTGGCTGCGTAAACTTTCTTGCGTAACATCGCACACGTTTTGTCCGTCAATGGTGATCTCACCCTG
This sequence comes from Avibacterium volantium, assembly GCF_049366555.1. Taxonomy (GTDB): domain Bacteria; phylum Pseudomonadota; class Gammaproteobacteria; order Enterobacterales; family Pasteurellaceae; genus Avibacterium; species Avibacterium volantium_A. Next base: position 40,427 of record NZ_JBMMGT010000021.1, read on the forward strand.
ATTGGCTTCATAAAAACGCAAGAGCAAATTTACAATGGTAGATTTTCCCGCCCCTGAACGACCGATCAAGCCCACTTTTTCCCCCGGTTTAATGGCGAGATTAAAATGGCTTAACAACGGTTTTTGTGGATCATAAGAAAAACTCACGTCATTAAAACGAATTTCCCCTTTGCTCACTTTTAATGGTAAGGCTTGCGGTTTATCCACAATAGTATGCGGTTTGGTGAGCGTGTTCATTCCGTCATTCACCGTACCAATATTTTCAAATAAACGCGCTGATTCCCACATAATCCAACGGGAAATAAAATTCACCCGCAATGCCATTGCAATGGCGGTGGCAATCGCTCCCACGCCAACGCTGCCTTGCTTCCATAGCACAATGCCTAGGATTGCCGTGCTGAGTGTTAAAGTGATATTAGTGGCGTAAGTGATGGTATCTAAAGATGTTGCCAAACGCATTTGGGCGTGTACGGTAACCATAAATTCTTCCATTGAACGCTTGGCGTAACTGGCTTCTCTTGAACCGTGGGAAAATAATTTCACGGTGGCAATATTAGCGTAAGAATCGGTAATTCGCCCTGTCATTAAAGAACGCGCATCTGCTTGGCGTTCTGCAGTTTTCGCAAGTTTTGGAATGATAATGCGTAAAATCGTGATAAACGCCACAATCCACAAGGCAAAAGGTAGTAAGAACCACGCGTCTAATGCGGCAAGCACAATGCCTGAGGTGATGAAATACACCACCACATAGACCATAATATCTGCAATGGTCAGCACCGTATCACGCACCGCAAGGGCGGTTTGCATCACTTTCGCCGACACGCGTCCTGCAAATTCATCTTGATAAAAACTCAGGCTTTGCCCCAGCATTAAGCGGTGGAAATTCCAACGCAAACGCATTGGAAACACCCCTTGCAAGGTTTGTAAACGCACTGCGGACGCGGTAAACGACCAAAATATGCTAAACACTAACAAGGCTGCCATCGCCAAAAGCCAATGGCCTTTTTCTTGCCATAGGGTGGCTGGAGTGAACTTGCCGAGCCAATCGACAACAATCCCCATAAACTGGAACAACACGGCTTCCATCACCCCCGTTCCCACGGTGAGCAACGCAAGTAGCAAAATCCAGCCACGCATTCCTTCCATATTCGACCAAATAAAGCGGATCAACCCTTTTTCGGGCGTTTTCGGTGATTGCTCTGGATAGGCATTTAGGCGGCTTTCAAACCATTCAAAAATTTTATTAAACATCGTTTTTCCTAGAAATAAAAAGAAAGGTTCGCAAGGTAAAATAAAAGGATAAGTGCGGTGAAAAATTACAGAATTTTCCACCGCACTTTATTTTTGTCGATTCGCGAACACAAAAATCGGCGTATTATAGCGAATGCTTGGCTATTTTTTAACAGTTTTATTGAATAAAGCCCATCTGGCGCATTTTCTCTAATACGTCAGCCACAGAAATTTGTGCCATTAAATCTTTGCCTTTCAATTTGGTTGCCCAAGGTAATTGGCTAGACGGTTTGCCAAATTCTTGCTGGGCATTTTGTTCATACACGGAAACCACTTCGGGCAAATTGTTATAAGGGCCTGTGCGTAGTGGGTTATGATAGGCATACAAACCGATCACAGGTGTGCCTTGAGCGGTAGCAATATGTGCAGGGCCACTGTCGGGAGCAAGCAGTAAATCCGCCATTCCGATTAAGGCACTTAATTCCAATAATGAGGTTTTACCGCTCGCATTCACAGGCTGAAAATCACACAGCGCGATGATTTTTTCGATTATTGCTTGCTCTCTTGGCGCAGGCGAGCCACACAAAATCACATTAATATTTTGACGATGCGCGATATTCGCAATTTCTGCATAGCGTTCAGCCAACCAATCTTTTTCTGATTTGCTTGAACAAGGGGAAATAAGCAGATTTTTTCTTGTCGGATCAATAAATTGCCGAACGGCGGAAATTTCTTTTTCGCCGATGGCTAAATCCCATTTTGGCGCTTCCACAGGCAAGCCTAAATATTCCACAAATGCCCAAAATCCCGCTAAAACGTGCGGATTAGTTGGTTCATTAATTTTACGATTGGTAAATAACCATTGCCCTTCTCGCGCACGATTTTTGCTAAACCCCACTTTATAAGTGGCTTTGATGCCTAAGGAAATCATTGAAGCACGCAAGGCCGTTTGCATATTTAATAGCACATCAAAATGCTCGCCATGCAAGGTTTTCCACAAAGCTAAAATGCCTTTCCAGCCGGTTTTTTTGTCATACGGAATAAAGCGAATCCCTTTCACATTTTGCAATAACTGCATTTCGGTTTTGCCTACAATCCAAGTGATTTGAGTATCTTTCCAATAACGCTGAATTTGTTGTACCGCTGACAGCGCATTACACACATCACCAATGGCGGAAAGACGTAAAATACAAATGGATTTAGGGGGCGTGGAAAAAAGAGCCATAGATTTACCTTACTTTTTCTGCTTAATGTAGCATTCTTTTTTATTTTCAGTAGAATATTTTCATTGATCTATTCTATAAGAAATCAGCCCAATATGCTTGAACTGCAACAGCAAAACCAATATTTTATTTTTAATCTGGAAACACAACCTGTTGATCCCAGCGCTTATTTTAATCCGCAATTTTGGCAGCAACAGCAGCGTATTCTTGGTTCAGCCAAAGGGCGGGGGACAACTTGGTTTGTGCAAAGTGCGGATCTTTTTGGTGTAAATTGTGCCTTGCGCCATTATTATCGCGGTGGTTTATTTGGTAAGTTGAATAAAGATCGTTATTGGTTCCACGATCTTCAGCACACGCGCAGTTTCGCCGAATTTCATTTGTTAAATAAATTACATCAAGACGGACTCCCCGTGCCAAAACCCATTGGAGCAAGAGTGATTAAAGGTAAAGTGGGCATTTGCTATCAAGCGGATTTACTGAGTGAAAAAATCGAAAATGCGCAAGATCTCACCGCACTTTTACAACATCATTCTTTATCCGCTGAAAATTGGCAGCAAATCGGCCGCTTAATCCGTCAATTACACGACCGACAAATCTGCCACACCGACCTTAACGCCCATAATATTTTAGTCCAACATTTCGCCACACCAGAACAAAAATACTGGCTGATTGATTTTGACAAATGCACCGAAAAATCAGGCAATAACTGGAAAGCCCAAAATCTCGCCAGATTACACCGCTCTTTTAGTAAAGAAGTAAATAAGCTAGCAATAAAATTTACAGAACAGGATTGGAATGAGGTTTTGAATGGGTATAAGGGATAATGTAATCGTTATATCAATCTATAAAGACACGACTGCTAAAAAATAACGAAATCGCTCTGATAAAATCTTTTTCGTTCTTCTTAAGAAGGATAGAGATTTTACTTTAACTTTTCAAAAATTAATTTCAAGCTAGTTATAAGGCTTTTACTGAAAAAACATAAAGCCAAAGTGCGGTGTAATTTTGCTAAGTTTTTAACAGCATAAATGGTAAAATTCACTGACATTGTTATTCAACCAACAAGAAAACGAAAGAGAAGATAAATTAGAATAGACAAGATTAAATTAAGCAAAAAAAGCCCCCCAAAATAAAACCCAAAATAGGAAATATAAAATAAAACAAATAAAAAAACGCCACCGAGCTCCCTCAATGGCGTTCTTCTCTCATTCAATACCTGGCGGTGTCCTACTCTCACATGGGAAATTCCCACACTACCATCGGCGTTACAGCGTTTCACTTCTAAGTTCGGCATGGATTAGGTGGGTCCACTGCACTAGCGCCGCCAAGATAATTCTTTACATTCTTTATCTT
>NZ_JBMMGT010000022.1:0-43967 GCF_049366555.1 Avibacterium volantium
TTAGGAAAGGAAAATTATATGACGGTACATTGTTGTTTTATACGTCTAATAGCCGTATAATTTTATTTGAAGTTAACTAACAAAAAAGGAACAAGAAAATGACAACAACAAAAGCAAGATTGGAGGCTAAAGTAAATTTAGATATATATCAAATACTTAAGCAAGCTGCCTCAATTTCAGGGCGAACATTAACGGACTTCGTTGTGAGCGTTGCTTACGAAGAAGCCAAAAAAACCATTTCAGAACATCAGGAGCTACGTTTGACATTAAATGATCAGGCTTTGCTCATCGAAAGTTTAAGTAAACCATTTGAACCTAATCAGTCAATGAAAAATGCTCTTGATGTGTATGAAGAATATTTATCCGCCAACAAGGAGGTGCGATGATAAAGGAAAATTTAAAAAATTTAACTGTACTCCCCCTAGAAAATTTAGAGATTAAGCGAAATACGTTTTTTTGTTCCAATAAAGAATTGGAAAAATACTTTCGCCAGTATGCTTCTCAAGATGTAAAAAAGGGTCTGGCAAAATGTTTTGTGCTTATAGATCACAAACAATCTGAGATTATTGGATATTACACGTTGTCGGCATTATCCGTGTTCGTTTCAGATATACCACAAGAAAGAGTAAATAAGGGGATCCCATACCCTAATATCCCAAGTGTATTAATTGGGCGGCTAGCCATTGATGATCGTTTTCAAAAGCAAGGATATGGTAAATTCTTGGTTGTTGATGCGATCTACAAGATAAAAAATACCAATATAGGCGCTGCAATTTTGGTTGTTGAAGAAAAAGATGACAATGCGGTTTCATTTTATGAACGATTAGGTTTTATTGAATTTAAAGGGTTGGAAGCAAAACATAGAAAATTATTTTATCCGCTAACAAAAATCATAAAATAGATGAAAGTCCCCTCTGTAAGAGGGGATTTTCATTTGCATTATAAGATCCAAATAAGTGTTTATTGTGTTATCTCGTAGGTAGGGGCGGACCGATGTATCCGCCCGCATAAATAATATGCGTTGATTTTTTTACAAAGCCCTACCCATACGAGAAAGCAAAAAAACCTTGCGATTAAGCAAGGTTTCTTCTATTGAGCTATGTATTTATTAACGTGGGCATACTCTAGCACCACAAATTTCATCTATTGAGCTATGTATTTATTAACGTGGGCGTGCTCTAGCACCACGTTTCTTATAATAAGAGTAAAAAAAAAAAAATCAAGCATTATAAATTTGTTATTTTCTGATAAATGATAAAATACACATACGGAATATAGAACGGTTAATGAAATGTTAATAAAACATCTTGATCTACAAATTGATCTTTTATCACAACGTTTTTTTACAGAGAAAGCCCCTTTACTGAATGAAATACTTGAGAAAGGCAATCGTCCTTATTGTGTATTATTAGTTCAAGTCAAGGGGGTTAATTTCGCATTGCCACTAAGAACAAACTTACCGCAACCAGATAATGATAAAATTTGTTTTAAAACAGTACCAAATGAGAATGGGGGTTTTAAAGGCATTGATTTTACAAAAGCAGTTATTGTTGATCTGCATAGTGATATTATGAATAAAACCATTCAACTTAGAGATAAACAAGAATTTCTCCACATTCAAGGCAACGTGAAAAAGATCACGCGTCATTTTAAGAAGTTCGTTGAACGGTACATCACTGAAATGAAAAACAACCCCAAAGCACCGAGTAATGATTTCCGATTTTGTACATTATCCAATTATCATCTTGAATTGAAGATTTAGTACAGCAGTTAAGTAGCAATTATTTTTAATTACAAAAACTTAGCCAAAAAACACCGCACTTAGTTTTTCCTACATTAAATAAGATAACGCTATATCAAACGGGCTGACACATAGGTCAGCCCGATCACCACTTCCAACAATAATTACAAAGAAATAATGCTTCCCTTATGTGATTAACCATTCACCACCAAACTTACAGCGATAACAATTGCGAAAATAACAAGCCAAATTAAATTTAACCTATTGCTTTTTCTATTGATTTCTTGGTTTTGTAAATAACGATTGTACCATTGTTGGGTTGGCGAAATTGGGTTAAATGATTTTTATCTAAGGAAAATCCACAGTTAGGGCAAGCTAACATTGTCGTTGTGATCGCCTTTCGGCATTTCGGGCAATGTTGCATTAATGCGCTGTTCATCTTACAAATCCTTAATTAATGCTACGTTACAACTTCACTCTATTTGAATGCTTAGCGTGGAGAATGATTATATTTGCGAGTGATAAATTTTCTATTTATCTCAATGGGTTATTAATAAAAATGGTTGTTTTATTAAGTTTAATTATTTATTGTTATAAACAAATTATTAAAAAGAGCAATAGGTTATAAGAATCATTTTTCCAATAGTTAGGGAGTGTTTACTTTACATAAAATTTACAATTAATTACGCGAAATTGCCTAGTAATGTAGCGGTTTTGTGCTATTATTCGCAACCTAAATTTAATATATGATTGTTTTTTCGACTACGGTCGTTTTTCTACTAACCAAAACTAGGTGTAAATTATGAATAAAATATTCCGTATTATTTGGAACCACGCACAACAAAACTGGGTGGTAACCTCAGAATTAGCTAAAGGACACACAAAAGCTCAAAGCTCAAAATCATTTTTTCAATCCATTTTCAATTTTAAACTAAATGCGTTAGCAACAACCTTGGCGCTGTTTTTAGTCGGGGGAGAAGCATTGGCGGCTGATCCGATTTGCGTTTCCTCTACGGGGACTAATTCGATTGCTTGTGGCGTGGGCGCCATAGCGAGTGGTGCTAAAAGTGTGGCTGTTGGTAGTGCAGCACAAGCAATGGGTATGAGCACGCTTGTGCTAGGTGATAGCGCTTATGCTGGGATGTCGATTAATAAAAGGAATGTAATTAACGATAGTGGTGCGATAGTTATTGGTCGGAATGCTTATGCGGCAGGAACGAATGATTTTGCAAGAACTTCAACGCAATCTGACGGCACAACAAAACAATATTATTACAAAGCCAAAGATGGTGGTTGGTTAGAAAATCCTATAAATCCTTTTAGTGAGAAACTAGGTGCAGCACAGGGGATTGCTCTTGGTGTAAATGCAGTTTCGAATACCCAACAAACGATTGCGATTGGTAATGGTGCAGAAGCAGGGTCTTTAGGGGCAGATGGAAAAACAAATACACAAGGTATTGCGATTGGGCAAGGCGCAAAAGCCTATGCACACCAAGCGATTTCTATTGGTCGAAATGCAAATGCTTATGGTGATAGCGGGATTGCATTGGGAAATGATGGTGTTGATCGATTAATTAGTCGTTTAACTACTGAGGAAATTGATAAGTTAAAAAATAATGCCAATATCGGTGTGAAACGTGGCACTTATGATAACACCAACGAAACTGTTAGCGCATTAAAAACGGGGGAATATCCGCAAACCACGGCTGGAACAGGGTCTATTGCTATAGGTTCTCTTTCATCTGCGGCAGACAAATTCAGTACTGCAATTGGTTTGAAAGCAAATGCTAGTGGCTTTGGCACAATGGCTGTGGGGGTTGGCGCACAGGCGACCAAAGAAAATGCAATGGCATTGGGAACAGGTTCCAACACCGATAGCGATGCTTCCGAACAAACTAGAGCCAAGGTAAATGGCATTACCTATGATGGTTTTGCAGGCTCCACAAATATTAGTGTGGGCGACCAAGTTTCTTTTGGTTCGGCAGGTTTTGAACGTCAGCTCAAAAATGTGGCAGCGGGGGAAATTTCTGATAGCTCAACTGATGCAATTAATGGCTCACAGCTCTATGTTGTTGCGAATGAATTAAGCAAAAAATTAACGCATTATTATAGTGTGAAAGATAATGGTTCTAAAGAAGGCAACTATGAGAATGATGGGGCAACAGCACCGTATTCTATTGCCGCAGGGGTTAGTGCCTCGGCGACAGAAAGAAATGCCTCCGCATTAGGCTACAATGCGAAAGCAACCAGCCAAGACTCAACTGCAATTGGTGCTAATGCTAATGCCAAAGGCGATGCTGGCTATGTCTATCCCGGTTCTAGTGTTCAGGGAAAAGCCACTGCCGTAGGGGCAAATGCTACAGCTGGTGGTACTTCTTCTGTCGCCCTTGGGGATAGTTCAAACGCTAAATCTCGTGCGGATATTGCCGTGGGTATGGGGGCTGTTGCGAATAGTATTTCCGATGGTAGAGTGAATTATGGCAACTTTACAGATTACAATCTATTTTGGAGTATTTCTGCCTCAGCCCTTGCTATGGGTGCTGGAGCAAATGCAACAGGGCGTAATGCAGTTGCACTAGGGGTTGCTGCTAACGCATTTGATGCTTATGCTACCGCAGTGGGTTCAGGTGCTAAAGCAAACATTTCAGCTTCGGCTTTAGGCTATCTTGCTCAAGCAACGGGTGATAGTGCTGTTTCTATCGGTACATTCTCAAAAGCCACCGAAGAAGGCGAAATAGCAATTGGTCGTGATGCTGCTGGTGAGGACTATGATAAACCAGATGTAGGCAATAAAAATGGTATATCCCTTGGACGTGCCGCAGGTTTCCATCAAGTTAGCGGTGAAAGAAATGTTGCTATTGGTTATGCTTCAGGCAGAGGCGTAGCAGGTAGCTCAAATCTCGCAATAATGGAAAATGCGGGTTTAAATACGGCAGGGAATAACAATATTGCGATTGGTAATAATGCGAATAAATTCGATACTGTACCAGAAGCATCAGATAATAATATTGCCATTGGTACGTCAACCCAAGCCAGAGGAAACACTGCAGTTGCAATAGGTTATCAGGCAAAAGCGCTAGCGGCGAACGCGATTTCTATCGGTAACGGCAACATAGTTACAGGTGAAAACTCTGGTTCGATTGGTGATCCAACAACTATCACCGGTTCTGGCACTTATAATATGGGTAATAATAACGGCACGATTTCGGTAGATAACGCAGGGGTGATTGGTAATGATAATACACTTACAGATCAAGCAACAGCGAGCCGAGTTGTTGGTAATAACAACTATGTAAATGGAAGCGAATCTTTTGTTCTTGGTAATGACGTTAAAGTGCAAAAGGATAAAGATGGAACTAGTACAAGAGTAATAGGTATTGGTAGCAATGTTACTGTAAGGGACAATGACTCCATTGCAATTGGTACAGGGACTTATACGGATGGCAATTTTGTTACCGCAATGGGTAATAAAGCAAATGCAAGTGGAGATCAGGCTGTCGCGATTGGTTCAAATACAGTGGCTAGAGAATCATCTACAGCTTTAGGGCAGCAAGCCCAAGCTACAGGTAATACAGCATTAGCTGTTGGTGCTGTAGCTAAAGCAGGAGGTAATCAGGCAACGGCTGTGGGGCAATATAGCAACGCTGCAGGAGCTTCTAGCACAGCGATTGGTCCTGAGGCGTTAGCTGGTAAAAAGAATGCCGTGGCATTGGGTTATCAGGCTAAGGCAACTGAGGGGGGAGCATTAGCATTGGGGTATGGTGCGCAAGCAACCGTGGCAGGAGCTGTGGCATTAGGTGAAAACAGTGTAACAGGTGGAGCGGTTAAAACAGCAAGTGCAACGGTAAATGGTATCACTTACTCTGGTTTCGCTGGCTCAACTATTGGAAGTAGCCGTGTAGTTTCTGTTGGTACAACTGCAGAAGGTCAGCAACGCCAAATTCAAAATGTAGCAGCAGGGCGTATTAATTCCACTTCTACCGATGCGATTAATGGTTCACAACTTTATATGGTGGCAAACACCCTTGGCAATGTGGCAAACACTACCACAAATATTTTAGGTGGCGATGCGGCATTAGATCCAGCGACTGGCAATATCACAATGACGGATATTGGTGGCACGGGTAAAAACACTGTTAATGACGCTATTAGAGCAGCGAAGACAGAGGTGAAACCGGGAACGAATGTTACTGATGTTGCCACTTCAACAGATGCAACAGATGGACATACCATTTACACCGTAAATGCGAATGGGACAACAGTGTCTAAAGGCTCTGATTTAGTTAAAGTTACTCCAGGAACAAAAGACGCGAATAATGTAACAGATTATGCCGTAGATCTTTCTGATGGTGCGAAAGCAAGCCTAGGCAAAGCAGACACCGCATTGCAATCTTGGGTGGCGAAAATTGATGATGCCGAAGTTAAAACGATCACTAAAGATGATAATAGTTTAAGTTTCACCGCAGGCGATAATATCACCTTATCAAATGAAGACGGTAAGATCAAAATCGCAAGTAATATTAACGCTAATGGTGCGGTTGAAAATGGCAACACTGGTTTAGTAAACGGTGGCACTGTTTATAACGCCATTGAAGCGGCGAAAACACGTTATTACAGTGTGAATAGTAACGATCAAAGAGATGGAAGCAATTACAATAACGATGGTGCAAAAGCAGAGGGGGCACTTGCCGCAGGCGTAGGCACTAGAGCTTTAGGCGCTAATGATGTTGCGGTAGGTAGTGGTGCTGTAGCTAACTCTAGTGATAATACGGGTGATCAAACTGCTGTTGCGGTAGGTTATAATGCCGCAGCAACAGGTCTTGGTGCAGTTGCAATTGGTGGCGCTGCATTGGCTCAAGTTGCTAATATGGTTTCTGTGGGATACTCAGCGGGAAGTGGTAGTACTACTGAAGATGGCGTTTGGATTGGTACCAATGCAGGAAATTCTGCTTCGGGAGTATCAAATATAGGGATTGGTGAATTTGCGGGCTCAGGGATTGGTGATACGAACCCAAATTCTAACTATAATCTCGCAATGGGAATTTATGCTGGTGGTGGGCTTAATGGCTCAAATAACCTTGTTTTAGGCACCTCTGCGGGTAGCACATTAAATGGTGATGATAATGTTGCTTTAGGTAATGCGGCAGGAGCTAACTTAAGTGGTAGCAATAACATTGCGATTGGGCGCCAAGCTGGTACTGCTGTTGTGGTAAATAACGATCCTAATAATCTTGAGTTTGCCTCAGGTGGTTCTGATACACGTGAAGTCAGTGATTCAATTAGTTTAGGGAATAATGCTCAAGCCTTAAAAGATAAAGCTATTGCCATTGGTTTGAATACCCAAGCGAAAAATGAGAATGATGTTGCATTAGGTGCAGGGGCAATCAGTGAAGCCGCAGTTGGAACAACAGATGCAACGGTAAATAAAATTACCTACAACGGTTTTACAGGCACTTCACCAATTGCAACATTAAGCGTTGGTTCGGCTGGTAATGAGCGTACTATCACGAATGTTGCGGCAGGACGTGTGAGCAATACATCAACTGATGCGATCAATGGCTCGCAATTATATGCTGTGGCTAATGAATTGTCTGGACGTTTAACGCATTATTACAGCGTGAACGACAATGGTAAACAAGGCGCAAACTACAATAACGATGGTGCAACAGGTATAAACGCCTTAGCAGCCGGTGTGGGTGCTAAAGCAGCGGGTGAAAGTGTGGTTTCGATTGGTAAATCCGCAGGTAGTGCAGACGCTAACGCGAACAAGTCGGTTTATATCGGTGATAGTGCAGGCGATCGTTCTACAACCAATGCAGTTCGCCCAGAAAATGTCTATATCGGTCACGATGCAGGTAAAGCGACTGCTGGTGGCTGGAATACGGCGATTGGTACACAAAATGCAGGTGCTGGTATCACAGGTGATCTCAATGTTGCCCTTGGTCACGCCACTTTATATAAGGTAACAGGTGATGAAAACACTGGCTTAGGTGCGTATGCGGGGCAAAACAGCACGGGTAACTATAACACCAGTGTGGGATCTCAGGCAGGACGTTATATCCAAGGAAGCAACAATACTTCTGTAGGTTATAACGCTGGTGCGAATACAGTAGGCAGCAACAATGTGGCATTGGGTAACGAAGCTGGTCAAGCAGTTACAATGAACGATACTTTAAGCATTGGTAACGCTGCAAAAGCAAACGCTCAAAATGGCGATGTGGCATTAGGGGCGAATGCGGTAACTGCAACTGTGGAAGGAACGGATTCAGCGGATATTAACGGCTTAGTTTATGGTGGATTTGCAGGCAATGATCCAAAATCAACTGTGAGTGTCGGGAAAAAAGGTGCTGAACGTACCATTACTAATGTGGCAGCAGGTCGTATAAGCAGTACTTCAACCGATGCTATTAATGGTTCACAACTTTATGCAGTGGCTGATACCTTAGGCAATGTCGCAAATAGCGTGGTGAGCAATTTAGGCGGTAATGCAGAGGTTGATGAAGATGGCAACATCACAATGACAAATATCGGTGGCACTGAAAAAGATACCGTTGATGACGCGATTAAAGCGGCGAAAACTGAAGTGGTGCAAGGAAAGCAGGTTACTGTTACTTCAGACGTTGATAAGAAAGACGGTCATACTATATACACCGTAAATGCAACAAAAACGACTGTGACTGGCTCTGGTGATGTAGTCGTGACGGGGGGTACAGAAGATGATCAAGGCGTGATTGCTTACACCGCAGATTTATCTCAAACCACAAAAGATAACATTCAAAAAGGTGTTGATGCGAAAGATACCATTGATACATTAGGCGTAAACTTTGGTGGGGATACAGGCAAAACATTTGCTCGTCAACTCGGTGAGCAGGCTAACGTGAAAGGTGGTGCAACGGGTAATTTAACCGATGCTAATATTGGTGTAGTATCAGATGGTAAGGACACACTCAATATTAAATTAGCTAAAGATATTGATTTAACTGATGAAGGTTCCTTAACTATTGGTGATACTTTAGTAATGAATGATATCATTGCTACAGATACCGTAACTGCCAATAATGTAAATGTAGGTGGTACGACAATCACTAATGGAAAAGTTGATGGTTTAGAGGATCGTAATGCCCGCGATGATACTGATTATGGTGTAGGCGATAATGCAACGCGTGCAGCAACAGAAAGTGCGGTGAAAAAAGTTGATGATAAAATCAATAACGCGAAATTCGGCTTAAAAGCACAAGATAACAACACCGTTGTTAAAAACCTAGATGAAACCATTGATGTGATGGGTGCAGACAGCAATATCAGCACTAAAGTTGTAGGTGAACAGTTACAGATCGAACTTGCGAAAACCTTAGATTTAGGCAAAGACGGCAGCGTTACAATGGGCGATACCAACGTTGATGGTAATGGCTTAACGATTACTGGTGGTCCAAGCATTACGAAAGGTGGCATTAACGCAGGTGGTAATAAAATCACTAATGTTGCACCAGGAACAGATCCTACTGATGCAGTGAATAAATCACAATTAGATGAAGTAGCTGGCAATGCAGCAAAACACAATACTTTGGTAGGTACTGCGCCAATTACAGTAGATGATAGTGAGAAGAATGCCGAGGGGGGTATTAAGTATAAAATTGGTGTTACCACTTCTGCTTTAGCAGCTAATGCGAATGGCAGCATTAATGCACCAACGAATACCGATGCACTCATTACCGCAGCAAATGTAGCAAATGCAATTAATGCTTCAGGCTTTACTTTAACAACAAGTCAGAGTGAGGGAAAAGTTGAGGGAACAACGAAAGAGTTAGTGAACCCTGGCGAAACGGTTACCATTGATGCAGGTAAGAATATTAAAGTTACCCAAGCAGCTGGGAAAATTACCGTTGCAACCATTGATAAGCCAAACTTCAGCGAAGTAACCATTGGTGATAAAAATGGCGATAACACTGTTTTAACTAGCACCAAAGATGGGCTTGATGTTGGTGGTGATAAGATCACCAATGTAGCCAGCGGCGGCGATGTAGACACCAACGCCGCAAATATTGGTGATGTGAAAAATGCAGTAAACAACGGCGGTTGGAACATTCAAGGCAATGGAACACCTAACGGCAAAGTGGTAAACAATAATACCGTGAACTTTGTGAATGGCACTGGTACCACCGCAACAGTTACCGGCACTGATGGTTCTTATTCCGTGAAATATGATGTGAATAAAACGACCTTCAACACAGATGGCAGCGGAAATGTAAGTGCGGTTGAAAATGGCGATAATTTTGCGACAGCGAAAGATGTTGCAGATGCAATCAACAATGCACAAAAAACCGTTGAAGTGGTGAAAGGCACGAACATTGCAAGTGTTGATAGCCAAACAGAAGGTAAGACCACAACCTTTACTGTTAATGCGAAAGGCACAACAGTGAGTGTTTCCGATGATTTAGCTTTAACGATAGATAGCGAAACGGATAAAGCCAATAACATCACAGACTACAAGGTTGCATTAAGTGAGAAAACCAAAGAAGACATCAAAAAAGGTGTTGATGCGAAAAACACAGTAGATACCAAAGGTGTTGGTTTTGCGGGAGATAGTGGCAATGCCTTTACCCGTAAATTGGGCGAACAAACTAACGTGAAAGGTGGCGTAACTGATGAAACTACATTAACCGATAATAATATTGGTGTTGTTTCAGATGGTAACGATACACTCACAATTAAACTTGCTAAAGACTTAAAAGATCTCAACAGTGTTTCAGCGAATACCATCACCGCAGGTGATACAACGATGAATACTGATGGCATTACCATCAATAATGGTAAAGCAGGCAAGCCAGTTAGCTTAACGAAAGATGGTTTAGATAACGGCGGTAACAAAATTACTAACGTTGCTGATGGTACAGCAGATACTGATGCTGTAAATGTAAGCCAATTAGAGAAAGCACAAAAAGCCGCGACAACAAAAGTGCTTGAAGGCAAAAACATCAGAGTAACTGAAACAGCAAATACTGACGGTAGCAAAACTTATAAAGTTGCGACTGCAGATGATCTTGATGTGAATAGCATTACTGCTGGTGATACTGTATTGAATAAAGATGGCGTGAAAGCTGGCGATACCGTACTGAATAAAGACGGTGTTAAAGTTGGCGATAATGTCGCTTTAACCAAAGACGGTTTGAAAGTTGGCGATGTGAATATCACAACTGACGGTATCAATGCAGGTAATAATAAAGTAACAGGCGTTGCTGATGGGGACATTAGTGCGACAAGTAAAGATGCAGTAAACGGTAGTCAGCTTTACAACGTTCAACAAGCAGCGAAAGCAGCGAAAACAGAAGTTGAAGCGGGCGACAATATCAAAGTAACTTCAACAACTGGTGGTAATGGTCAAACTATTTATACTGTTGCGACTAAGAAAGATGTAAGTTTTGATAATGTCAATGTTGGCGGTGTAAGCATTAACAAAGATACTGGAATTAACGCAGGTAACAATAAGGTAACTGGCGTTGCAGCAGGTGATGTAAATGCAAATAGCACTGATGCAGTGAACGGTAGTCAATTACACGAAACTAACCAAAACGTAGCGAAAAATGCTGCGAACATTGCAAACAACACTGCGGCGATCAACAAAGGCTTGAACTTTACTGCAGATGACGGCAAAACACTTAACCGTCAATTAGGTGATACAGTAGCTGTTAATGGTGATGAAAACATTACCACCTCTGTTACTTCATCTGGCGTTAAAGTTGCATTGAACAAAAATCTTAAAGTTGATAGCGTAACTGCTGGTAACACTGTTGTGAATAACGATGGCGTAACTATCGGCACGGGTGATAAAGCAGTGAGCTTAACGCAAAATGGCTTAAACAACGGCGGTAATAGAATTACTAACGTTGCACCAGGTAAAGATCCAACAGATGCAGTGAACGTTGCACAGCTTAGCAATGTTGCAAATCACCTTGACAACAAAGTGAATAAAGTTGCTGGCGATATGAAACGTATGGATAAAAAACTCCGTGCAGGTATCGCAGGTGCGGCGGCGTTAGGTATGTTGCCTCAACCAACTAGACCGGGTAAATCAATGGTTTCTGTTGGTGGTACAACTTACCGCAACGAATCAGCAGTTGCATTAGGTGTTTCTCGTGTGTCTGACAATGAGAAATGGGTGATTAAAGTTGGTGCATCGGCAAATACTCGCAACAATTACATTGTGGGTGGTTCTGTCGGCTATCAATGGTAATTGCCAAAAAATACCACCGCACTTTGATTTTGCTCAATTTCTAAAGTGCGGTTGGATTTTTCAAAATTTTAAGCCCTGCATATTGCGGGGCTTATTTTTTATCATTTAACTCCAAATGATAGATACGATTTTCTTTCCTTTGTTAGCTCTTATCGCTACTGATTTTCCTTATCCTAAATTTGTATTGTGATCATCACATAAGCCTTACGCAACACTGGGATAATTCCCTATTATCCAGTATAATGACCGCATTTCTTTAACTTATGAAAACAGAACACTTATGGATACAAAATTTAACGTAAAAACTTTCCAAGGAATGATCCTTGCCTTACAAGCTTATTGGGCAGAACAAGGCTGTACTATTGTGCAACCTTTTGATATGGAAGTGGGGGCGGGAACCTCTCACCCAATGACCGCATTGCGTGCTATCGGGCCTGAGCCAATGGCGTTTGCTTATGTGCAGCCATCACGCCGTCCAACCGATGGTCGATATGGCGAAAACCCAAACCGTTTACAACATTATTACCAATTCCAAGTGGTGATCAAACCTTCCCCAGATAATATTCAGGAACTTTATCTTGGCTCGCTCAAAATGCTTGGCTTTGATCCAACCCAACACGATATTCGCTTTGTGGAAGATAACTGGGAAAACCCAACGCTAGGCGCGTGGGGCTTAGGTTGGGAAGTGTGGCTAAATGGTATGGAAGTGACCCAATTTACCTATTTCCAACAAGTGGGCGGCTTAGAATGTAAACCTGTTACAGGTGAAGTTACCTACGGTTTAGAACGCTTGGCGATGTATATTCAAGGTGTGGATAGCGTGTATGACTTAGTTTGGTCAGACGGCCCTCTCGGCAAAACCACCTACGGTGATGTGTTCCACCAAAACGAAGTAGAGCAATCCACGTACAACTTTGAATACGCTGATATTGATTTCTTATTCAAAGCCTTTGAGCAATATGAAAAAGAAGCACAAGAGCTATTAGCCCTAGAAAAACCATTGCCATTGCCTGCCTACGAACGCATTTTAAAAGCCGCACACAGCTTTAACTTGCTCGATGCACGCAAAGCCATCTCCGTAACCGAACGCCAACGCTACATTCTGCGTATCCGCGCCTTAACCAAAGGTGTCGCAGAAGCCTATTACGCCAGCCGTGAAGCATTGGGTTTCCCAGGGTGTAAAAAATAAGTGCAGTCAAAAATTTAGGAATTTTTATTATGGATAAACCTGTTTTATTTTTCGCCGAAACTTGCCCCGATACCGCGCCTTTTGTGGCAGAGTTGAAACGATTAAATGTGGATTATGAAAATGTAGAGGTTTTAACTTCATTAGCCAATTTTAAACAATTTCTACGATTGCGTGATAAGTCAGCGGTATTTGACAACGCCAAAGCGAATGGCTATGCAGGCTTGCCAGCACTGTTGCTAAACAGCGGTGAAGTTATTTTGGATTATAAGCAACTGGCAGATGTTTTTACTCCATAAATAAAAGTGTGGTAGGTTTTGCAGAGGTTTTAGATGATGACAAAAAAGCCACTTGTGAGAAGCGAACAGCAATTAGTTGGTGAAATTAGCCAACTTATTCAAACCAGCAAACAACGTGTTGCGGTTACCGTTAATGCGGAACTTACCTTGCTTTATTGGCATATCGGGCAGCGAATTAATCAGCATATTCTTAATAATGAACGGGCGGAATATGGCAAGGAAGTGATTAAGAATTTGTCTAAAAGCCTAACAGAGCAATTTGGGAAGGGCTGGGGACGTTCTCACCTTAATTATTGTGTGAAATTTGCGGAAACATTTAGTGATTTTGAGATTGTCCACGCACTGCGTGGAAAATTGAGTTGGACGCATTTTAAAGCATTAATTTATATTGATGATCCACTCAAACGAGATTTCTATGCCACAATGGCGGCACAAGAGCGTTGGAGTACAAGAACACTAGAAGAGCGTATTGGCTCATTACTGTTTGAACGCACCGCAATCTTGAAAAAGCCTGATGAAACCATTAGCCAAGAATTAACGTTATTGCGAGAAAAGGGCGAATATAATCAATCAATGATCTTAAAAGATCCTTATATTTTGGATTTTTTAGAACTTAATGATCGTTATTTAGAAAAAGATCTTGAAGATGCAATTTTAAGAGAAGTTGAACAATTTCTTTTAGAATTAGGAGCGGGTTTTACTTTTATTGCTCGGCAGAAACGAATTCAAATTGATAATGATGATTTTTTATATTGATTTACTACTCTACAACCGTAAATTAAAACGTTTAATTGCCATTGAATTAAAAACCGAAGCATTTAAACATTCACACAAAAGCCAAATGGAACTTTATCTGGCGTGGCTTGCGAAATATGAGCAAGAAGAAGGGGAAAATCCACCCTTAGGTATTATTTTATGTACGTCTAAAAAGCAAGAGCAAGTTGAATTATTAGATTTAAACCATTCTGATATTCATATTGCTGAATATATGACGGTGTTACCGAGTAAAGAAATATTAGAGCAGCGATTGCATTTGGCGGTATCACGAGCGAAAGAACGGCTTGCTAAATAATATATTGTTAGTTAATAGAATTTTTTGAAATAGTAAATTTTAGTTAGAATGCTGCCTTACGTTAAGAATTTAGAGGAACTTTCACAGAAATTACGTTCTAATCAGACCGATGCTGAACGTAAATTATGGCAACGGATTAATCGAGATCAATTATTAGGCTTTCGCTTTAATCGTCAAAAGCCGTTGCTGAATTATATCGTAGATTTTTATTGTGCAAAGGCAAAGCTGATTATCGAACTAGATGGTTCTCATCATTATGAGGCTGAGCATCAAGAAAAAGATCGATTAAGAGATGATGAGTTAAGATCTCTAGGTTTTACAGTGATGAGGTTTAGCAATGACGAGATTTATTATGAGATTGAGGCTGTTGTAGAGCAGATTTATTTATTTTTGGAACAAGTACAAATTTCCCCTAGCCCCTCTTTACTAAAGAGGGGAACTAGCTAGTTAGCGTTGTAGGGATGATGAGTGGGTAAAACATAAATTTTTAAGTGTTTTTAGGAACGACAAATCTCCCCCTGCCCCCTCTTTACTAAAGAGGGGGAATTATTTATTAAAGAGAGTGGCTGGTTAGTTAGAATAGCAAGAATGAAGCTTAGGGTATACAATATCGAAAATATGGAATAACCCATAAACTTTTTTACTAAAAGAAAGTCCCCCTCTTTAGTAAAGAGGGGGCAGGGGGAGATTTGCCCATACTGCCCATACTAAAAGATACAAAATAAAAGAGAAAACCAAAATGACAAAAACTTTCCTCGCCGAGATCGGCACTGAAGAGCTGCCACCAAAGGCACTCAAGAAATTAGCAACCGCGTTTGCGGAGAATGTAGAAAATGAATTAAACCAAGCTGGTTTAGCATTTGATAAAGTAGAATGGTTTGCCACCCCACGCCGTTTAGCGGTGAAAGTGTTGGGGTTGGCGGAAGCGCAGCCAAGCAAAGAAGTGGAAAAACGTGGGCCTGCGGTTGCGGCGGCGTTTGATGCGGAAGGTAAACCAACCAAAGCGGCAGAAGGCTGGGCGCGTGGTTGTGGTATTAGCGTGGATCAAGCGGAGCGTTTAGTTACCGATAAAGGCGAATGGCTGGTGCATCGTGCGGTGATTGAGGGGCAACCGACCAAAAATCTTCTGCTAGGCATTATCAGCAATGCCCTTGCGAAATTGCCAATTCCAAAAACAATGCGTTGGGGCGATAAAAGCGAGCAATTCGTCCGCCCTGTGCATACGGTAACGTTGCTGTTTGGCGATGAGCTGATTGAGGGCGACATTCTTGGCGTGGCGAGTGGTAGAACGATTCGTGGACACCGTTTCTTAGGCGAACAAGAATTTACCATTGACAATGCCGATCAATATCCTGCCATTTTAGAGCAAAAAGGCAGCGTAATCGCCGATTTTGAACGCCGTAAAGCGATTATTTTGGAAAATTCTCAACAAAAAGCCACCGCACTTGGTGGTGTGGCGGATATTGAAGAAAGTCTGCTTGATGAAGTTACTGCGTTGGTGGAGTTTCCAAATGTGCTAACCGCGAAATTTGAAGAGCGTTTCCTTGCTGTGCCAGCAGAAGCCTTGGTTTACACAATGAAAGGCGATCAAAAATATTTCCCGATTTACGATAAAAACGGAAAATTATTACCGCACTTTATTTTCGTATCCAATATTAATCCGCAAGATCCAACGGCGATTATTGAAGGAAATGAAAAAGTGGTGCGTCCACGCTTAACGGACGCGGAGTTCTTCTTCAAAACCGATTTAAAACAGCGTTTGGAAGACAATCTACCACGCTTAAAAACCGTGTTGTTCCAACAACAGCTTGGTACCTTGTTTGATAAAACGGAACGCATTGAAAAACTCAGTGGTGAAATTGCGGCCCAAATTGGGGCGGACGTGGCAAAAGCAGAGCGTGCAGGCTTGTTATCAAAATGTGATTTAATGACCAATATGGTGTTTGAATTCACGGATACGCAAGGCGTGATGGGTATGCATTATGCACGCCACGATGGTGAAGATGAAGAAGTGGCGGTGGCGTTAAATGAACAATATATGCCGCGTTTCGCTGGTGATGAACTTCCACATTCTCTTGTGGCTTGTGCAGTGGCATTGGCGGATAAATTAGACACCTTGACAGGGATTTTTGGCATTGGCCAGCACCCGAAAGGAGATAAAGATCCGTTCGCCTTACGCCGTGCCGCATTGGGCGTGTTGCGTATCATCGTAGAGAAAAAATTACCATTAGATATTCAAGATTTGGTAGATAAATCTGTACAAATTTATATTG
Source organism: Avibacterium volantium (assembly GCF_049366555.1). GTDB lineage: Bacteria > Pseudomonadota > Gammaproteobacteria > Enterobacterales > Pasteurellaceae > Avibacterium > Avibacterium volantium_A. The sequence continues at coordinate 16,803 of NZ_JBMMGT010000022.1, forward strand.
ACCAGAGAGATAATTATTTTAAAGATGAGTTAAAGCTTCACAAAGATAATGAAAATGATTTAATTATTTTGAAAGAACAGCAAAATAGATTACTAGCAATGGGATTCCCTTTTAGTAACAAAAACGTTATCAAAGATGTAGTGGACTTTATGCTTGGTCGCTTCCGTGCGTGGTATCAAGAAGAAGGTATTGCGGTAGATGTCATTCAAGCGGTGCTGGCTCGCCGTTCTACTCGTCCAGCTGATTTTGATGCGCGTGTGCGTGCGGTGGCACATTTCCGTACCCTTGATGCAGCAGAAGCCTTAGCTGCTGCGAATAAGCGTGTAAGCAATATTTTAGCCAAAGCAGAAGGCGAAATTGGCGAGATCCATTTAGATCGTTGTGTCGAGCCTGAAGAAAAAGCCTTGGCGGAAAGTGTGCTAGCGCTACAAAGCGAAGTGCAGCCGCTGATTGCCAAAGGCGATTATGTGGCGGTGTTGGATAAACTCGCTAACTTACGCCAGCCGGTGGACAATTTCTTTGAAAAAGTGATGGTAAACGCGGAAGATCCACAACTTCGCCAAAACCGCTTAGCGATTTTGAAAACTTTACAAGGATTATTCTTGCAAGTGGCGGATATTTCCTTATTGCAATAGTTTCTCTTTTGCAACCTAGCCCCGTTCTGTAAAGTGCGGGGCTTTTTTGTAAATTTTTCTGAAAAAAGCACCGCACTTTAAATAAGCTATGCATAACATTTTCTATATCTTATTGAAATTACAGATAAGAAATAAAATTAATCCTGTCTTGTGAATGGCTACTAATGACTTTTCGCAATGGGTATTGGTTAAGATTTTGGTAAAACTGCTCGAGGGCATTGTCCAACAAATGCTTTAATTGGCATTGTGGTTGTAATCCACATTTAGGAGAAACGCAGTTTACCAACGGCTCATTGCCTTGAAAGGTGCGTAGCATCTCGCCTAAAGGCAAATCTAATGTGCTTTCCGCCAAACGAATACCGCCGCCTTTGCCACGACTGGTAATCAGCCATTGTTGTTTCGCCATAAAATGGACGATTTTAACCAGATGATTTTGTGAAAGGTGAAGCTGCTTAGCAAGGCTGGCGATTGTGTGCGTGCATTCCTGCTGACGCGCAAGATAGATCAGCACACGAAAACCATAATCAGTAAATTTATTAATTTGCATTGCAACTCCTTGGGTGGTGTATTGTAGTCTATTTCACCACTTCTCGCTAGATTATGGATTATTGATAAATAATTGCTTGTCAGCCTAGTATTAAAAATGTATTTTAAATATATCTTTAATAACCCAAAAGGACTTTCTATGTCATTAACAGCAAATCAAATTGAATTAGTGAAAGCCACTGTGCCAGTGCTACGCGAAAACGGTGTTGCGCTCACTTCTTATTTTTATAACAGAATGCTCACCAATCACCCTGAATTAAAACAAGTGTTTAACCTTGGACACCAACGCAGTGGTGCGCAAGCGCGTTCTTTAGCGAATGCGGTATTAGCTTATGCGGAAAATATTGAAAATCCAGCCGTGCTATTGCCAGCCGTTGAATTAATGGTGCATAAACACGTCAGTCTTGATATTCAAGCCCCTGATTATGCCATTGTGGGCAACAACTTACTTCATTCGATTAGTGAAGTATTGCAAATTTCAATGGACGATCCATTAATTGAAGCCTGGACCGCCGCCTACAATCAATTAGCGGATATTTTGATTAGCACAGAAAAAGCCATTTATGACGAACATCAGCAAACTAAAGGTAGCTGGTTAGGCTGGCGTAAATTCAAAATTGCTAAGAAAGTGGAAGAAAGCAGTGAAATTACCTCTTTCTATTTGCAGCCTGTTGATGGCGGTGATTTGCCAACTTATAAAGCAGGGCAATATATCTCGGTGCGTGTTTTCGTTCCAGAATTAGGCTTAAAACAGCCGCGTCAATATACCCTTTCTGATAATCCAAAATCAGACTATTTACGCATTTCAGTTAAACGTGAAGATCCAAAAGGTGAGCTAGCAGGCGGCTGGGTTTCTACCACCTTGCACGGGTTAAATGAGGGTGATGAAATTGAAGCCACTGCGCCAACAGGCAACTTCTTCTTAATTGATAGCCAAAAACCAAATGTGTTTATCAGTGGTGGCGTGGGCTTAACTCCTATGATTGCAATGCTTAACCAGTTAGTAGAGCAAAATGTACCTTCGCCCGTGAGCTTTATCCACGCTTGTCGTAATGCTGATGTACACGCAATGAAGGCGCACGTTGATGGGGTAAAAGCGCAATATCCAAATGTTAGCACCTTTACCGTTTATGAAGTGGAAGATGCGCAAGCAGACGCCACAGGGCGTTTAGATTTAAGCCAAATTCCAACCGCAGTTTTACCGAAAGACGCGGATTACTATCTCTGTGGCCCAATGGCATTTATGCAAGCGCAGTACAAATCTTTAGTAGATTTAGGTGTGCCAGCAGAGCAAATCCATCTTGAGGCATTTAATACAGGTGGCGTTAAGTTAGATTAATGCTTTCGTTTTAATACAGAAACAAGGCGGAATAGAGATATTCCGCCTTGTTTTCTGGGGATTAAAAAGAGCTAAAAAAACACCGCACTTTCTGTTTATAGCAAGATAAAGTGCGGTGTTTTTATGGTAAGTTTTTACTTATCTTTCTATCTACCTTGATTTTCTAAGTAAATCCACTCTGCTACTTGTTTGGCGAAATAGGTGAGAATGCCGTCTGCGCCTGCGCGTTTAAAGCAAAGCAGACTTTCCATAATACATTCTTTTTCTTTCAACCAGCCGTTTTGAATAGCCGCCATATGCATTGCGTATTCACCCGATACTTGGTAAGCAAAAGTTGGCACGCCAAAGTGTTGTTTCACGCGGTACACCATATCCAAATAAGGCATTCCCGGTTTTACCATCACCATATCCGCCCCTTCTTGAATGTCTAATGCCACTTCTTGCAGGCCTTCATCGCTGTTGGCGGGATCAAGCTGGTAGGTTTTCTTATCGCCGCCTTTCAAATTGGCTGAAGATCCCACCGCATCACGGAATGGGCCATAATAATTCGAGGCATATTTGGCAGAATACGCCATAATTTGCGTGTTGATAAAACCGCTGTCTTCAAGTGCGGTGCGAATTTTGCCAATTCTTCCGTCCATCATATCACTTGGTGCGACAATATCTGCCCCTGCTTCTGCGTGGGAAAGAGCTTGTTTCACCAACACTTCCGTGGTGATGTCGTTTAGCACATAGCCGTCATCATCAATAATGCCGTCTTGCCCGTGTACGGTGTAAGGATCTAACGCCACATCGGTTAAAACCCCTAGCTCAGGATAATGAGATTTCAACGCTTTCACCGCACGTTGCACTAAGCCGTTAGGATTGTAAGCTTCTTCCGCCATCAGGGATTTTTTACTTTGATCAATCACAGGGAACAAGGCGATTACAGGCACGCCATATTTCACTAATAATCCTGCTTCAATAAGCAGCTGATCTAAGGTTAAACGCTCCACTTTAGGCATTGACGGCACAGGTTCGCGGTAATTTTCACCTTCAATAATAAACACAGGATAAATTAAATCATCTGCCGTGAGCTTGTTTTCTGCCATTAAGCGGCGGCTGAAATCGTGCTTACGCATACGGCGTAAACGGCGTGCAGGAAAGCCTGTGAAAATTTGTTGAGTCATCATTATTCTCCAAAATCTTTTCGTTATAAGGATAAGGGGCGAACACATTGGTTCGCCCTAAAACTGGTTGGAAAGAAATTATTCTTTGTGTTGTTGTGCTTCATTCTCACTACTGTCGGTGTCGCTGCCCGTGTCGTCATTATCTTCTTTCGGGCGATAAAAACGCGCAAATAATAACCCCACTTCAAACAATAGGCACATTGGAATGGCAAGCAAGGTTTGAGAAAAAATATCCGGCGGCGTAAGCAACATTCCCACCACAAAGGCGGCAACGATGATGTAAGGGCGTTTTTTCTTCAAATCGTCAATAGTGGTAACGCCAGACCAACAAAGCAAAATAATCGCCACTGGCACTTCAAAACACACACCAAACGCAAGAAATAGGGTGAGAACGAAATCTAAGTAGCTACTAATATCTGTGGCAATAGCAACGCCTTCTGGTGCGGTTTTGGTGAGAAAACCAAACACAAGCGGAAACACCACATAATAGGCGAACGCCACGCCTAAATAAAACAGCACAGTGCTAGAAAATAACAGCGGATAAATTAAGCGTTTTTCGTGCTGATACAATGCTGGCGCGATAAATGCCCACACTTGGTAAAGCAAGAATGGTACAGAAATAAACACCGCAACAACACCCGTTAATTTCAATGGGGTAAAAAAAGGAGTAGCGATATTGGTTGCGATCATACTCGCCCCTGACGGCATTACACTGAGTAATGGCGAGGCGACAAAATTATAAATATCGTTGGCAAAATAAACCAAGCCTAAAAAGACCACCGCCACTACGAACACGCAACGCAACAGACGATCACGCAGTTCAAGTAAATGGCTAATTAAAGGTTGGGTTTCTTCAACAGTCATAAAATGCCTTTATGCTTTTTCTGATTGAGATTTTGTTGAAGGGGCAACATCAGCAAGGGTATCATCTTCAGGATAGTATGCACTGGTCAGCTCCAATTGAGATTCATCTTGCTCGGCAAGCTCTGCCATATCCGCAGGGGAAAGTGCGTTTTCTGGTGATGTATCACGTTGAGCAATTTCCTGTTGTGCGCTTGTCTGTTGTTCACCTTGTGGTGTAACTTCTTGCTGTGCAATTTGTTCAGAATTTTGCACCGCACTTTTTAATTCTTGCACTTGATGCTCAAAGGACGTTTGCGTGCTTGCCGCTTTTTCTTCTAAATTGGCTTTAATTTTTTCCGCAGAAGCCTTTAATTCTTCCACCGTTTGGCTCAATTCAGGAGAAAGCTGCTGTAAATTAAGGTGTTCGGCTTTTTTGATGCTTTCCTGTAATTCCTGCAATTTTAATTCTTGGCTCAATTCATTTTGAACATTCGCCGCTAAGCCACGAATGGTGCGAACCCAGCCCATCACGGTACGAATCGCCACGGGCAAGCGTTTAGGGCCTAGCACCACTAAGCCCACAATAGAAATTAACAGTAATTCAGAAAAACCAATATCAAACACGGATTATGCCTGTTCTTTGTCTTTTACAGTTTCCGCTTTCGCTTGTTGTGCGTCATCGGCAATTTTTTTCGGCTCTGCAGCTGTTTCATCATCTTTCATTGCGTTTTTAAAGCCTTTCACTGCAGTCCCTAAATCTGAACCCACATTACGCAATTTTTTTGTGCCAAAGAAAACTAATACAATTAACAAAACAATGAGTAATTGCCAAATACTTACGCCACCTAAACCCATTTTTTTACTCCTATAACTAACTTAATGAAATCGTGCCAAAATATAACTTTTTTATTCATCTTGAACAATAGACAATTTGCATTATTTCACATTTTATTGATTTATCGCCACATTTTGCCTGTAGCTATAAGGCTATGGCATTATCAACGCCATAAGCCAAAGTAGCCCACCGCCCGTTAATAAACCGATATTTGCCCATAGAGGCAAGGCGGAAAATTGCCATAATGTTCCCAAAAACAGCACCGCTCCCATTATCAACGCAAGGGCTTTTTTCTGCCAGCGTTGCTGTTTTGCCAACTTTTTATTGATTTCGTGTAACTGTTGGCGAATTTGCGTTTGCTGTTTTAACGCGTCCATTAAGGCTGCGGGGAATTGTGGCAAATGCTCGGTAATATAAGGCAGGCTAGCCTTTAAATTTTTCGCCAAGGCTTTCACGCCCATTTGTTCGTCCAACCAATTTTGTAAGAAAGGTTTAGCGGTGTCCCATAAATCTAACTGCGGATAAAGCTGACGCCCCAAGCCTTCAATGTAAAGCAAGGTTTTTTGTAATAACACTAGCTGCGGTTGCACCTGCATATTAAATTCGCGTGCCACATTGAATAAGTTGAGCAATACCTGACCGAAAGAAATTTCTGATAAAGGCTTAGCAAAAATTGGTTCGCACACTTCGCGGAAAGCCTGTTCAAATTCATCAATATTGGTATCTTGCGGTGTCCAGCCCGCATCAACGTGCATTTGTGCTACGCGGTGATAATCACGGTTAAAAAAGGCGACAAAACTTTCTGCTAAATAGCGTTTATCGTTATCGTTCAAACGTCCAACGATACCGCAATCAATGCCGATGTATTGCGGATTTTCAGGGTGATTTGGATTAACAAAAATATTGCCTGGGTGCATATCCGCGTGGAAAAAGCTATCACGGAACACTTGGGTGAAAAACACTTGTACGCCACGTTCTGCCAGCAATTTCATATCCGTACCATTGTCCTTTAGGGTTTCCACATCAGAAACGGGAATGCCGTAAATACGCTCCATTGTGATCACATTGCGATAGCAAAATTCTTGATACATTTCAGGAATATACAACATCGGGCTATCAGCAAAGTTAGCTTTGAGCTTAATAGCATTGGCCATTTCGGTGCGTAAATCCAGTTCATCACGCAAGGTTTTTTCATATTCGCGAATCACTTCCACCGCGCGTAGGCGATATCCTTCACTTGATAAACGCGGAATCCAACTGGCGAGTTTATACATCCAGCTTAAATCTGCTTCAATTTGTGGCTGAATATTCGGGCGTAGTACTTTCAGCACCACTTCTTTCCCCGCAAGGGGCTGTGCGGCGTTAAATCTTGCCGTGTGCACTTGCGCGATAGAGGCGGAAGCAAGAGCGGTTTCATCAAAATCATCAAACCAAGTTTCTAATTTACCGCCAAAGGCTTGTTCAATTTGTTCGCGAGCTAGCTTGCCGTCAAAGGGTTCAACTTGATCTTGCAATAATGCCAATTCATCAGCAATATCAGGAGGGAATAAATCTCGTCTGGTGGAAAGCATTTGCCCGAGCTTGATCCAAACCGGCCCAAGCTCTTGTAATGCAAGGCGTAAACGCAAGCCAAAGGCAAGATCTTTATGCTTATTGCGTAGCCAAAATAAGGTTTTTCGCCAACAGCGCAAAGGTCGCGTATAGGCGTTGTGGGGCAAGGCTTCATCAATGCCGTAAATTAAAAAAGTGCGGATAATTTTGTATAAACGTTTGAAATCTTTAAAAGTCATCAGATTAAATTCGGTTCTTTTCAAGTTGAGCTAATTTTTGTTCCACAAGTGCGGTGTGTTTTTCCAGCGTTTTTACTTGTTCGCAAAAATCTGCAATGGCAAGGCTTGGCGAGATAACTGCCCATTCTTCCGTTAAACGCTCCCCCCAATATTGCTGGCTTTGTTGCAATTTTCTTTTTGCCATCTGAGCAAAATTGCGTAAAAAATTCACCGCACTTTGTGCCACCACATCACCCACAAAAGGGGAAAGCAGTTCGGCAGGATCTTTTTCTAAAAACTCCAACAAGGCAGTGAAATCTTGCAAGACTTGCAAATTCCCTTGTAGCTGAATGGATTGATCGTTCAAGTGGGCGGATAATTGCTGCTTGCTCGGCATTTGCAACAATAACTGCGCTTTGAGATTCACTGCACAATCCACTTCACCTTCATATTGATTGAGCAGATCAATGCGCTGTGGCGAGAACACAAAATAAATTGGAAAATCAATTTGTTGCACATTGATTTTCAGCACCTTGCCGTTAAGTTTGCGTAAATAAATTTCGCTATGTGCGGTGCGTTTTAACAAATAATTTAGCAAGGATTCCAACGCACCGTTAAGCCATTGTGGCAGCATTAATTGTTGCAGAAAGTTCATTTTTTGCTCGCTTAAAATTTATAGCCACGGTGCAACGCCACAATGCCCGCGCTGAGATTGTAATAACTTACTTGCTCGAACCCAGCTTGCTCCATCATTGTTTTAAGATCTTCTTGTTTCGGGTGCATTCGGATTGATTCGGCTAAATAACGGTAACTATCGCCGTCATTCACCACCACTTCACCGATTTTCGGCAAAATATTGAAGGAATAGAAATTATAAATTTTGCCGAGTGGATCTAGGATCGGCTTAGAAAATTCCAACACCAATAAACGCCCACCGGGTTTTAAGACGCGGAACATTGACCGCAGGGCTTTGTCTTTATCGGTAACATTGCGTAAGCCGAAGCTGATAATTACGCAGTCAAAGGTGTTATCAGCAAAAGGCAGGGTTTCCGCGTTGGCTTGCACATAATTGATGTTGCCAATCACGCCAAGGTTACGCAATTTTTCTCGCCCCACATTGAGCATTGAGGAATTAATATCCGCCAAAATCACTTGCCCAGTTTCCCCCACAATGCGAGAAAACTTGGCGCTGAAATCGCCCGTTCCGCCTGCCAGATCAAGCACTTTCTGCCCTTTTCGCACGCCGCTGCAATCAATGGTAAAGCGTTTCCAAATACGGTGAATACCAAAAGAAAGCAAGTCATTCATTAAATCATATTTACCTGCCACCGAATGGAACACGTTCGCTACGAGCTTTTGTTTTTCTGCTTTTGCTACGGTTTGGAAACCAAAATGGGTGGTTTCTTGCTCGTAATCAATAGGAGCTACGTTAGACTGTTCTACGTCAGTTTGCGCAAAGTGCGGTGCATTTTCTTGCTGTTTTTTGTGGGTGTTGTTGTGGGAAGTCATAACCTTGTCCGAAAATAATCTGAATGCTGCTTAGGATAACAAAAAATAGCGGATTTCTCCGCTATTTTTATTCGATGTGAAAAAGAAAATAAGGGCAAAAGGTTGCTTTCGCCCTTATCATTTTAGAACCACAATAAATAAGCCACTGTACCAATCACAAATACGCTAATGAGATTGAGCAAGATACCTGCACGGATCATTTCACGTTGTTTCACTTCGCCAGTACCAAATACAATGGCGTTTGGCGGTGTGGCGACTGGTAACATAAAGGCACAAGATGCCCCTAAACCGATGATTAACGCAAGGCCAAGCTCTGGCATTCCTAAGGATTGTGCAATGGAGATAAAAATCGGTACTAATAAGGCCGCACTTGCGGTGTTAGACGTAAATTCCGTTAAGAAGATAATAAACGCTGCCACCAACAAGCCGATGAGATAGAAATGACCGCCTTCAATTAAGAATACGATACCATCAGCTAAAATGCGGCTCGCACCTGAATCACGCAATACAGAACTTAGGGTTAAACCACCACCGAACAGCATTAACACGCCCCAGTCCGTGTTGTTTTGCAATTGTTTCCAAGAAGCAACCCCTGTAGCACAAATCACCACGGCAGCGAAGAGCGCAATCACACTATCAAAGCTGGCAATTTTTTTCTCAAGCCCTAATAAGGAAGAAAGCATTGGGTTGATTTTGCTGCTGAACACCCAGCATAGTGCGATTAAAACGAAAATCGCAAGGGTAATAATACGTTTAGAATTAAACTCAATTTTTTCAAAATCTTGTTTGAAATGTAGGTTTAGTTTCGGGCGGAATACCATATATAGCGTACCAATCATAATTGGCATTAATAGAATCATCACCGGTAAACCGTAACTTAACCAATCGGAGAAAGTGAGTTTAAGTTGAGTTGCCACAATGTTATTTGGTGGGCTACCTACGAGCGTTCCCATACCGCCGATACTTGCGCTATAAGCAATCCCTAGTAGTACGAAAACATAGGTATTATGCTCACGCTCTTTATCCATTTGGCTTAAAATCCCCATTGCCAGTGGTAACATCATTGCCGCGGTTGCGGTGTTACTCATCCACATTGATAAAAATGCGGTAATGGTGAAGAGATAAAGCACCGCCACCAATAAACGTCCGCCTGCTAATGCCATAATTTTGTTGGCAATCATACGGTCAATATTTTGTTGGTGTAAGGCTGTGGCAAGCGCAAATCCCCCAAAGAATAGGAAGATATTTGGATCAGCAAAGGCAACCAGCGCCTGCTTGGTGGTAACCAAATCCAACACAATGGCCAATAGCGGCACTAAAAGCGCAGTGATGGTAACGTGCAAGGCTTCGGTAAGCCATAACACGGCGATAAATGCCAGCATTGCTAAGCCTTTGTTCGCTTTGGGATCGAAAGGCAGAAAATTCAATAAAATAAAGAAAAGCACCATATCGGCAATAAGAATAATTCCATTGCGATGTGAGGTGGTTTGAGTTGATGTTGCATTCATAGTAATTCCTCTTTATGGTTGTTATTTGTGCTAACTTTTTTGGGTTAGCCATAAAGACAAGCTAACGTTATCAACTTGTTAATAAAAAGCAACAAAAAATTTGTGGTTTTGTGAGGCAGGTCAGAAAAATAATTGGGGGAAATCGTAACAAAGGGATAAGAAAAGGAAAAACAAGGACAAAAAAATAATGGCAAGAAAAACTTGCCATTATGTTAATCCTTAATCAAATTATTCTTCTTCGGTATCTTCTAACTCTAACGGCTCTTGCGAAAGAATAATGCCAGTTAAATCTGCATACACATAGTCTTCCGGGTAGAAAGTAACACCACCAAAATTCACTGGCACATCGACTTCCCCTTGCGTATCATCACTTGCGCCCACTGGAATTGGCGCAAGGGCTTGAATACCAATATCTAAATTTTCTAATTGTTGAATTTGGCGAACTGCACCGTAAACAATAATTCCTTCCCAGCCATTATCTAGAGCAAGCTGAGCAAGATCCGCATCAATTAAGGCTTGGCGAACTGCGCCCCCACCATCAACTAATAATACGCGACCTTCACCGTTTTCTTCTAAAATCTCGGCAATTAAGCCATTGCTTTCAAAACATTTTACCGTAGTAACCTTGCCGTAAAATGAGGTCAATCCACCAAAATTAGAAAAGATCGGTTCAACAACATCAACTTGATCTAAATAAACATCGCACAATGTGGAAGTATCAATACACATAAGTTCACCTTTTTACGCTGAAAATGATTGTTCTAGTATATGCCTATTGCTAGCCCACTAGCAAGCCGAAACTAAAAAGTAAGTTGGTTAAAAGCGCTAACATTGACATTTGCCCGAGCATTGGACGCAATAACAGGGGATCTTGGCTGCGATAAACATACAACGCGTGCTTCACCAATAAAGGATATGCCAAAAGAAAAATAAAGCTCAATAAATGGTGGAAATTCGCCAAGGCAAAAATCACATAACACAACGCCCCTACGGCTAATAAAGTGCAGTGATAAATTCGTCCATTTTTTGCCCCAAGACGAACAGCAAGGGTGTTCTTACCTGCTTTTTTATCTTGCTCAATATCGCGTAAATTATTGATATTTAATACCGCAGTGGCAAAAAGCCCAGTTGCAAGTGCGGGTAAAAAAATCATTAAATTTAATTGGTGAGTTTGCAAATAATACGTACCGCATACCCCCAAAATACCAAAAAACAGCAGCACGGAAATATCGCCCAATCCCATATAACCATAGGGCTTTGCGCCTACGGTATAAGTAATCGCGGCAATAATGGCAAGCCCACCTAAAAGAGAAAATGCCAAGAGATCTGCATAACTTTGATACGCAATGCCAATTAACAGAAAGCCGAAAAACAAACTTGCTAAGATCACCGCAATAAGCCCTTTTTTCAGCTGCTGCGCACTAATCACGCCGTGCTGAATGCCACGCAACGGGCCGATACGCTCTGCGGTATCAGTGCCTTTTTGATGATCGCCATAATCATTAGCAAAGTTAGAAAGAATTTGTAGCAACAAGGTGGTAATCAAACATAACAGACTGATTTGCCAGCTAAATTTATGATCCCAATAGGCAAGGGCAGCCCCCATAACAATCGAAGCGGCAGCTAAAGGCAGGGTTTTTGGTCTTGCGGTTTCCACCCACATTTTAACAACTTGTTTATCCATATTTTTCACTTATCTTTCTAAATCCTGATTTTGGCGTAAAATATCCCAAAGAATGGGCTATTGTACTCATTTATTTTCGCCATTTTAACTGTTTAAGGAAAATATGTCGCAACTTAATTTAACCCTTTCCCCCATCGGGATTATTCATACGCCTTATAAAGAGAAATTTTCCGTGCCACGCCAGCCTAATTTAGTGCAAGACGGCATTGGCACAATCCGCTTGCTCGCACCTTATAATCAACCTGAAGCCGTGCGTGGTTTAGAACAATTTTCTCACTTATGGCTTATTTTCCAGTTTGATAAAATCCCCACAGGCAAATGGCAGCCTACCGTTCGCCCACCACGCCTTGGCGGTAATCAACGCATTGGCGTATTTGCTTCACGCGCCACACATCGCCCCAATCCTTTAGGGCTTTCCAAAGTAGAATTGAAACGCATTGAAATCAATCAAGGCGAAGTGTTGTTGCATTTAGGCTCGGTCGATTTGGTGGACCGCACCCCTATTTTTGACATCAAGCCCTATATTGCCTATGCCGACAGCGAACCCAATGCCAATTCAGGATTTGCCCAACAGCCACCCGAAGCAAAGCTACAAGTGCGCTTTTCCCCACAGGCTCAAGGGCAATTAATCAAGTGCGGTGCAAAATATCCAAATTTTCAGCGTTTTATCACAGAAGTGCTGCAACAAGATCCCCGCCCCGCTTATCAACAAGGAAAAACATCTGATCGTATTTATGGAATGAAATTGTATGAGTTTAATGTTCGGTGGTGGGTGAGAGATGATGAGTGGGTGGAGGTGATTGAGATTGCAGAAGAATAAGGCTAGCCCACATAAAAAAGCGTTCAAATATCCCCACTTTGAACGCTTTCCTTTTTCCTATCCATTCTTACATTAAGGCGTTGTACAATAAACCTGCCAACACAGCCCCTGTAACTGGGCCTAAGACAGGTACCCAGCTGTATTGCCAGTCTGCACCTGTATTTAAGGTTTTACCTAATAAACCAAGGGTTAGACGAGGGCCAAGATCACGGGCTGGATTGATGGCATAACCTGTTGTACCGCCTAAGCTCAAGCCGATTGCCCACACTAAGATCGCCACCGGTAATGCGCCAAGCGAACCTAAACCAATTGGGGTTGGGCTTCCTTCTGGAAAATTCAGGCTTGCGCCAGTGATGTAGAAAATCACGAATAATAAAACAAAAGTGCCAATGAGTTCGCTAATAAAGTTGCTAGCATAGTTGCGAATGGCCGGTTCTGTACAGAAACACGCGCGTTTTGAGCCTTGATCTTCAGTAGCTGTAAAATGATCTTTATAGAAAATATACACAAGTAGCGCGCCGGACATTCCTCCTGCAATTTGCGCGGCTATATAGCCTAAAATCATTGAAGGCGCAAAACTACCAATTACCGCCAAGCCAAGGGTTACTGCAGGGTTAAGATGTGCGCCACTATAAGGCCCTGTTACGACCACCGCCACATAAACCGCAAACGCCCAAGCGGTGGTGATCACAATCCACCCTGAACTTTGCCCTTTGGTTTTATTTAAGCAGACATTTGCAACGACACCATTTCCCATTAAAATCAGTAATGCCGTACCAATAAATTCAGCCAGATAAGCATTCATAATGCACTCCTTTTTAATCCATTTTATGAGATCTGTAATTTTCTTTCGTTTAGATCCAAAAAGTGTTCTTTTGAATATTATTGGTGCGTATTTCATTATTAATAGAAAATCTTATAAAGCAATACTTTTTGTAAGGATTTATCTACTTTTTCTCCAATTTGTTAGCTTGATCACATTTTTAATTTATTGATTCTTGTTGAAATCTATCAAACACCCCATAATGGGTAGCGATAAAAATATTTTGTGAGGTGGATCAAAAATTTGAATATTGCTCATTTTAGACTTGAGTGTTTTCGATTATTTTCTTTTAGGTAATTCTTTCGTTTTAGCTCAAAACTAATGTTCTCGCGAGTAAAAAGGTGCAACATTTTACTTATCTAACAGACAAAAGAGGATCGGTTATGACAGAGAAAAAATATATCATCGCCTTAGATCAAGGCACAACTAGCTCCAGAGCGGTATTGCTTGATCATAATGCCAATGTGGTTGAAATTGCACAGCGTGAATTTACCCAAATTTACCCGCAAGCGGGCTGGGTGGAGCATAATCCAATGGAAATTTGGGCGACACAAAGTTCTACCTTAAACGAAGTGGTGGCGAAAGCAGGTATTTCTTCTGATAGCATTGCCGCGATAGGGATCACGAATCAACGTGAAACTACTATCGTATGGGAAAAAGAAACGGGTAAACCTGTGTATAATGCCATTGTGTGGCAATGCCGCCGCACTGCGGACATCACCGATAAACTTAAAGCGGACGGCCACGAAGATTATATTCGCAAAACCACGGGGCTTGTGGTAGATCCTTATTTTTCTGGCACTAAAGTGAAATGGATTTTGGATAATGTAGAAGGTGCAAGAGAAAAAGCGGAACGTGGTGAATTGCTTTTTGGTACGGTGGATACTTGGCTGGTGTGGAAACTCACGCAAGGGCGGGTACACGTTACGGATTACACCAATGCTTCTCGCACAATGTTATTTAACATTCATACCAAACAATGGGATGACAAAATGCTCGAAATTTTGGGCATTCCAAAATCAATGTTGCCAGAAGTGCGAAATTCTTCCGAAATTTACGGACAAACCAACATCGGCGGTAAAGGGGGCGTGCGTATCCCCGTGGCAGGGATTGCAGGCGACCAACAAGCAGCCCTTTATGGACATTTATGCGTACAAGCAGGGCAAGCGAAAAATACCTATGGTACAGGCTGTTTTATGCTAATGCACACAGGCGATAAAGCGGTGCAATCACAAAATGGCTTGCTCACCACCATCGCTTGTAATGCCAAAGGCGAACCTGAGTATGCTTTGGAGGGTTCAATTTTTATGGGCGGGGCTTCCATTCAATGGTTGCGTGATGAACTGAAAATTGTTCACGATAGTTTCGACAGCGAATATTTCGCACAGAAAGTGCCTGATTGTAACGGCGTTTATGTTGTTCCTGCTTTTACTGGGCTTGGTGCACCTTATTGGGATCCTTATGCCAGAGGAGCTATTTTCGGTTTATCTCGAGGAGCGAACCGCAATCACATTGTGCGAGCAACCCTAGAATCTATCGCTTACCAAACCCGTGATGTGCTTGAAGCAATGCAATCTGATTCAGGGGAAAAACTTAAATCTTTACGCGTGGACGGCGGTGCGACAGCCAACAATTTCCTAATGCAATTCCAAGCTGATATTCTTAACACCCCTGTTGAACGCCCTGTGGTGAAAGAAGTTACCGCACTGGGTGCTGCTTATCTTGCTGGGCTTGCCACCGGATTCTGGAAAGATCTCGACGAATTGCGAGATAAAGCCGCCGTCGAACGCACATTCACACCAGATGGCGATGAAGAAAAACGCATAAAACGCTACAAGGGCTGGAAAAAAGCGGTAAAACGTGCGTTGGAATGGGAGAAAGATGAGGATTAATATTCCTTGTTAGAAAAAGTGCGGTGGTTTTTATTAAATTTTTAAACCGCATATACATATAAGAGAAAAGGCAGCGTATCAATATTTACTTGAACGCTGCCTTTTTAGTACGAAATATATTAAGCCTTATTTCACAAACTCACTAAACGTTAATTCATAATGATCGCCATCTTTATCGTAGGAAATATAGCGCGGGAATTGTTCGCCTGCGTATTTTTTCACTACAAAAGATTTTTCACCCGTGCGGAATTGATAGGTGATTTCAGTGTGCGATTGATTATCTCGCGTTACTTTTCGTTCGCTTTTTTTCACCAATACATTTTTCATTGGATACAATTTTTTGCCGTTAGTAATTTGGAAATTTTGCGGCAATTTATCGTAATAGCTAAGCTGGAACGCCACTGTGAATAAATCAAAGGTTGGCATTTCAAGTGGCTCGCTTTTCAAACCGTTTTTCACTTTACCATACGCAATTTCATTGCCTTTGATGATCGTTTTGGCATAAGGTTTACCGTTACGCACATCTTGGTAATTGCTCATTTTAAAATCCGTTTTGCTTTGTGTCCCAACGGATTTGAATTCAATGTTATACAGCGGAATATTGATCTTAGCATCAACGCGATATTGCGATCCATTGGCGTTAAAATGCACATAAGCAGGCATTAAATAATTTGAGCTGTATTTGATATTGGTATCTAAATTTGCCCAGGCATTAGGCAAAGCAAACAAGCTAAGCAAAAGCACTTTGAATAGTTTCATTAAAATTCCTTCTAATACTAATTAAATGAAGTGTTTATTTAGATTGCATTGCAGAACAATAGTTCATTGCAAAAGAAAGTGCGGTGAAAATTAGGCGAATTTTTCGCCTAATTTATGATTAAAATGAAATCGCGATAAGCATTAAGGCGCAACAAAACCGATAGCTTTGTACACCGCATCTAATGTAGCTTTCGCCCGTGCTTGTGCTTTTTTCGCCCCTTCGGCAGCGATTTTATGCAATAAGGCTTCATCATTACGGAAATGGTGATAGCGTTCTTGCAACTGGGTGAGCATTGCAGACACTTCATCAGCAACGGCGGTTTTTAAATGACCGTACATTTTGCCTTCAAACTCTGCTTCTAATTCAGCAATGCTTTTACCGGTAATCCCCGCCAAAATATCTAACAAGTTAGACACGCCAGCCTTGTTTTTTACGTCATAACGAATCACAGGCGGCTCATCAGAATCCGTTACCGCTCGTTTAATTTTTTTCACCACAGATTTTGGATCTTCTAACAGACCAATCACGTTGTTGCGATTTTCGTCTGATTTCGACATTTTTTTCTCAGGCTCAAGTAACGACATTACGCGTGCACCCGCTTTCGGAATAAACACTTCTGGAATAGCAAAATGCTCACCATAAAGGGCGTTGAAACGCTGTGCAATATCACGGGTGATTTCTAAATGTTGTTTTTGATCTTCCCCCACTGGCACTTGATTGGTTTGGTAAAGCAAAATATCTGCCGCCATTAAAACAGGATAGGTAAATAATCCAACGTTTACATTTTCGGCGTGGCGGGCAGATTTATCCTTAAATTGGGTCATACGCCCCATTTCGCCAAAATAGGTGTAGCAATTTAGCACCCACGCGAGCTGAGCGTGTTCTGGTACGTGGGATTGAATAAAGATCGTGCTTTTTTCAGGATCAATCCCACAAGCCAAATATAAGGCTAGCACATCAAGGGTAGCAGAATGTAATTTTTGTGGATCTTGACGCACTGTGATGGCGTGTTGATCCACGATACAAAACAGGCATTCATAATCATCTTGCATTTTCACCCATTGGCGTAATGCGCCAAGGTAGTTACCAATAGTCAATTCACCAGAAGGCTGAACGCCACTAAATACGATAGGTTTGGTCATTGTTATATCCTTTTTAATTCATATTAAACAATTTGCAGAATTTGCGCGAAATCATCAAAAACCCAATCAGGGTGCGCTTCTGCAATAGGAATATTATAGTTGTAACCGTAGGTTAATCCCACCACAGGGCAGCCTGCGGAAGTGGTGGCAATGATGTCATTTCTTGAATCACCCACAAATAAAATTTGTTTTGGGTATAAGCCGAATTTACCGCATAAGTAATACAATGGCGCAGGGTGTGGTTTGATTTGCGGTAAGGATTGCCCGCCCAAGGTTTCGCTAAATAAATGATCAATACCAAAGGCTTTTAGCACAGGGAGAACGTGTTGCGTTGGCTTATTGGTTACCACGGCTAAAATAAAGCCACGCGCTTTTAACTCAGTCAGCGTTTCTTTCACATTAGGATATAAACGGCTGAGATTACACAGATTTTCGCCATAATAAAAATTAAAGCGGGTTTTTACTTGCTCAATTTCTACCGCACTTAATGTTTTGCCAGATTGTGCGGTTGCCCATTCCAATGCGCGTCCAATCAATACGCCCGCGCCATTGCCGATCCAAGTTAGTACCAATTCTTCAGGAGCTGGTGGTAAATCCACTTCACTTAATGCAGAATTCACGGAAAGTGCTAAATCAGGCAGGCTGTTTACTAGCGTGCCGTCTAAATCGAAACCAATCAGTTTAAATTGTGATGTCATTATTTGCTTACCTTACTTAATTCTTGACGCATTTCGTCAATCACTTTTTGATAATCGGGTTGATCGAAAATTGCCGAGCCAGCCACAAAAGTATCCGCCCCTGCGCGTGCAATTTCCGCAATATTATTCACTTTCACCCCACCATCGACTTCTAAACGAATATCCAAACCGCTTTCATCAATGCGTTGGCGTGCTTGTTTTAATTTTTCCAGCGTTGCAGGAATAAAGGACTGACCGCCAAAGCCTGGGTTTACCGACATTAGCAAGATCATATCTACTTTATCCATCACATAATCCAAATAGCTCAGTGGCGTAGCTGGATTAAACACCAAGCCTGCTTTGCAGCCATTATCACGAATAAGTTGCAGCGAGCGATCAATATGCTCTGTGGCTTCTGGGTGGAACGTGATGTAATTCGCCCCTGCTTTGGCAAAATCAGGGATTAAACGATCCACCGGTTTCACCATTAAATGCACATCAATGGGTGCGGTAATGCCGTAATCACGCAGGGCTTTGCATACCGCAGGGCCAAAGGTTAAATTTGGCACATAATGGTTATCCATTACATCAAAATGAATTAAATCTGCACCGCACTTTAGCACGTTTTCTACGTCTTGGCCCAAGCGGGCTAAATCCGCAGATAAAATAGATGGTGCAATTAAAAAAGGTTTCATTTTATCCCTCTAAATAGGCTGAAAATAAGTGTCGATAGTGTACTACTTAATAAGGCAAAGTTTAAGGAAATTTGCCCTTTGCGATTGATTATTTTCACCTGTGGCTTTTATAATCGGTGTTTTGAATCATTAGGGAATAACTAGGGGAAAGCAATGGAATTTTATCTACAAGGCTTTTTAATGTGCTTTGGGCTTATCGCTACCATTGGCGCGCAAAACACATTTTTACTTAAACAAGGCTTGCTCAAACAGCACGTTTTTGTGCTTTGTGTGTTATTTTTTCTCTGTGATTGCTTGTTATTTTCCCTTGGCGTGTTTGGTTTAGGGCATTTCATCAGCCAAGAAAAAATCGCCAGTGTGATATTAGCCTTAGTGGGGGGATTATTTTTGCTGGTTTATGGTGGTCGCGCTTTCCTTTCCGCTTATCGCAACAACACCGCGCTCGCTTTAGAACAAGGAGCAAGCTTATCCCTTAAAAGAACGGTGGCGATCGCTCTTGCGCTCACTTTTCTTAATCCGCACGTTTATTTGGATACCATTGTTATCGTAGGTGGTATTGCTGGCACCTTAAGTCTTGAGCATAAAACCGCGTTTCTGCTCGGCACGATTTCCGCGTCAGGATTATGGTTTTTCAGTGTGGGCTATGGCGCAAGATTGCTGATCCCCTTTTTCCAAAAACCAATCACTTGGCGTTTGTTGGATTGCTCAACAGGGATCATTATGTGGTTTATTGCCTTTAGCTTGATTAAATATGCTTTGGCATAAAATAGAAAGAATCAAAACGAAAAAGGGCGATGGCATTCGCCCTTATTTGGGAAGGGATTATTTTCTTACGGCAATCGCTTCAATCTCTAAACCCACATCTTTTGGCAATCGAGCCACTTCTACGCAAGAACGCGCAGGGAAATTAGGGTGATTATTTTCTTTAAAGAAACGTTCATATTCTGCATTTACTGTAGCAAAATCATTCAAGTCTTTAACAAAAACTGTCGTTTTCACAATATCAGCCACAGTTAAACCCGTTTGTTCAATAATGGCTTTAACATTTTCTAAAGATTGGCGTGCTTGAGCCACAATATCCACAGGCACTTCACCTGTTGCAGGATTTACTGGAATTTGCCCAGAAGTTAGCACTAAATTGCCTAAATCTACCGCTTGTACATAAGGCCCAATCGCCGCTGGTGCTTTTTCGGTATGAATAATTTTTGTCATTTTATTTCCTTTTATTGAATGAAAAGATGGTTTTATTCTATGCAATCTTGCCGAAAACTGAAAGGAAAATCTATTTGTATAACGTGCTTATTAAGGACGTGGATAAAGCCTGCGACTATGAATAATGGTTTTGATATGCACTTCATCACCTAAAATATCATAAACAATACGGTAACCACGACAAAAGGCTTCGCGCGTTTCATCATTGCGCATTCGACCGATAGCTTGTGGCATAAAGGCGATAAGTTCAAAAGTTTTGTTAAATTCTTGCTGTAATTTTTGTGGCGTGGAAATAAAACCAGTAAATTCATAAACACTGGCTAAAATCTCATCGATGTCATTGAGGGCTAAATCAGATAAAATGATATTAGTCATAAGCTCCACCGAGCAGAGCTTCTTCTTGTGCGGCGAGTTCTGCTGCTTTTCGTTCAATCGTTGCCTGCCATTTTGCATTGGCTTGCTCAAGGGTAAAAACACGCCCCGCTTTAAAATCTTCATCAGCACGGCGGATTTTTTCTGCTAAAAATTCATCATAACCTTTTTCTTTAAACATTTGGCTTCTCTCTAATAGACTTGAACGAATATTGAGCCGATCCTAGCACCTTTTTCATTGAACAACAACAGATTCAAGGGGCTTTAGTGCGTAAGGGCGGATCTATGTGTCCGCTCGCCATTCCCCCCCCTATTCGGGCAGGCACACAGCCCAGCCCTACACAAATCATCAAAAGAGGGGTTAAAAACTCACAACGGATTTAACGCATTAATCAGTCTAATTTCCTCATAGTCAGCTAAATCCGTGAGAAAAATTGACCGCACTTTGATTTTATTTTGTTGCAGTAATGCGGTGCGTTGGGTGCCGATTAATAAGGGGCTGTCGGGGGTGAACCACTGTGAGCCTTGGCGCAGTATGAGATTGCCGATGGTGCAGTCGGTGATTTTGCCTTGTTTTACGATAATGATTTCATCGCAATCGCCTTTTTGTTTTAGCAATCCGTTGAAAATCGCGCGGTTGCTGTATTTCAGGTGGTAGTCAATGTCATCACAAATCACGGGCTGGAAGCGTTGGTAGCTTTTGCGTTGATAGGGAAAGCATTGCAGATGATATTGTGTGGCGTTGTAGTCAATTCGGCAGCGGATAATGGGGTTTTGAAGATTTGCCCAAAGAGCGGTGTTTTTTTGCAGAATTTTTTCGAGGGAAAAAATTTCATAAGGTTGTCCTGCATAAAATTCACGCAGGCTGTTTTCATAACGCTGTTGGTGTAGGGCAAGATTTTGCACTTGCCCATTTTCAATGCACAGGGTTTCAAACAGGGGAAAATTCATCATTTTGTTCCTTGCTGAAATTTAAGTGGGACATAAATTTTCTCTAACAATTCTTGGTATTCTTGCTTTGCTTGGCTTTGAATAGTAATGCCGCCGCCACTGTGGAAATAATAACGTCCATTTTGTTGCGAAATAAAGCGAATTGCCACCGCACTTTCCAGGCTATCGCCGTTAAAAATACCAAACACCCCCGTGTAATAGCCCCTTGGTGCTAGTTCGGCTTGTTGTATGGTGGAAACGGTTTTTTCTTTTGGCGCACCACTGATTGAACCTGCTGGTAAAAGTTGGCGGAGTATTGTGCCGATGTTGGCTTGCCAATTTTCCTTAAGATCGGCACAAATCTCTGAACTTGTCTGCCAGATCGCACCACGTTCGGTGAAAATCTTTTCTAAATAACGAAAGCGTTTTACTTGCACATTTTGCCCGACGATAGCCAGATCATTACGCATTAAATCCACAATGGTGTAATGTTCCCGTTGCTCTTTTTCACAATTGAGTAATTGATTTTCTGCATCAGGCAAGTTGGCGTTAATCGTGCCTTTCATTGGGTAAGTGAAAATTTGGTTATGTGCGATTTTCACGAAAGGCTCAGGGGAAAAACAGACAAACTCGTTTTTAAACAAGAGTTTATATTTCGCTTGCGTGGCAGAAAAAAGCGTATTGAGATCGTAATTTATCGTAATCGGCGTGGCATAAGTCAGATTAAGCAAATAAGAATTTCCTTGCTGTAACGCCTGTTGCACAACTTCAAAACCTTGCTGATAAGTGGCGAAATCAATGGGAAATTTTTCTAGCTTAAAGGGCTGTTTAGGGGGAGCTTTTTGTGCCGTTGCAAGATTATTTTGGCTGGCAAATTCAAACCAAATGCCTTGCTCTGCGCATTGTGTAAGGGGGCAAATAATGGGCTTTTGCTGTTCAAAATCAATCAAAAAGAAAAAGGGCGTGCGTTGCGCGCCTAAATGGTTGGCTTGCTGCACAAAGTGATTAAATGGCATAAGGGCGATGAATCAAGTAAGATAACAAACATTTTGGTCATTGTAGTGAATCCCTGAGATGAACACAAATTTATTAATTATCAATAATCACGATTCTTTTACCTATAATTTAGTGGATTTAATTCGCCAATTTGACGTGCCGTTTTCTGTGGTGAATGTGGAACAGCTAAACCTTGATGAAGTGGATAATTTCAGCCATATTTTGATTTCTCCCGGCCCTGATGTGCCGAGTGCTTATCCACAACTGTTTGCGATGTTGGAGCGCTATCAGCATCGCAAATCAATTTTGGGTGTTTGCCTTGGGCATCAAACCCTCTGCCAGTTTTTTGGCGCAACCTTGTATAATTTGCCACAGGTGCGACACGGGCAGGCAAAGCAAATCAAAGTGCGGTCAAATTCTGCCTTATTTTTCGGCTTGCCTACGCAATTTCAAATTGGGCTTTACCATTCGTGGGCGGTCTCGCAGCAGGATTTTCCGCCACAATTAGAGATTACCGCCACTTGTGAAGAAGGGGGGATAATGGCAATGGAACATCGCCATTTGCCGATTTTTGGCGTACAATTTCACCCCGAATCCTATATTTCAGAACAGGGGAAGGCATTAATGGCTAACTGGCTGAAAACTTAGAGCTATCAATGGGTTTGTGATGAATAGTTTTAAACTATTAAATCTATCATTTATATCCATTTTATTTGTAAGGGATTAATCCCTATTATATTTCCAACAAAACAGAGGAGAACATACTATGGCAACAAATATCGGCTTAGACAAAGCAACTTCAGAAAAATTAGCACAAGAACTCAATAATTTACTTGCGACTTATCAAGTATTTTATATGAACGTGCGCGGTTATCACTGGAACATTAAAGGGGTAAACTTCTTTGAATTACACGCAAAATTTGAAGAAATTTATGATGATTTAGTGGTGAAAGTGGACGAAATCGCAGAGCGTATTTTGACGTTAGGCTACACCCCTAGCAACGCATTCAGTGAATATTTAACTAAATCTCTAATTAAAGAACACGTTAGTGTAAGCAAAGCACAAGAATGCTTAAGCGGTACGTTAAGTGGTTTCAAAACCTTGTTGAAACAACAACGCGAAATCCTCGCCTTAGCTGCCGATGCAGATGATGAAGGCACCGCTTCACAAATGAGCGACTACATCAAAGAGCAAGAAAAATTAGTGTGGATGTTTACTGCTGCTTGTGAAAGCTGCAACAGCTAATTTTTCTAGTAAAAAAAGCTAATGAAAAACCACCGCACTTTAAAAGAGCGGTGGTTTTTCATTTCTTTTTACTGATTAGCGTCAATCAGCCTTACAGCCAATTAATATTGGCTTGGATCATAACCATAATAAGCGGTGGTTTTTCATTTCTTTTTACTGATTAGCGTCAATCAGCCTTACAGCCAATTAATATTGGCTTGGATCATAACCATAATAAGCATTGGTTAAGATCACTTCCATATCTTCCACTAATGGCAAGCGTGGGTTTGCCGGGGAGCATTGGTCTTCAAAGGCAAGCAAGGCAATATCACGGCGTGCGTCAAGCCACGTTTGCTCATCAATGCCTTGTTCTTTGAAAGACATTTGAATGCCAACGCGTGCTGCTAAATCGTAGCAGGCTTGGGCGAACGATTTCACGCCCTCTTCAGGGGTGGCACAAGGCAGCCCGAGCATTCTGGCGATGTCTTGGTATTTCACATCGGCTTTGTAGTGGTTGTATTTCGGCCAAGTGGACACTTTTTGCGGACGCGTTCCGTTATAGCGGATAACGTGTGGCATTAAGATCGCATTGGTACGTCCGTGTGGGGTGTGGAAGCGTCCCCCGATTTTGTGGGCGAGCGAGTGGTTCATTCCTAAGAACGCATTGGCAAATGCCATTCCTGCCATTGTGGAGGCGTTGTGCATTTTTTCTCTCGCTTGCGGATCTTTTTCTTTCACCGAACGCTCGAGGTTTTCAAAGACCAATTTGATGGCTTGTAAGGCTAAGCCGTCAGTGAAGTCGTTGGCAAGCACGGAAACATAGGCTTCTGTCGCGTGGGTGAGTACATCTAAGCCCGTATCGGCGGCAACGTGAGCTGGCACGGTCATTACTAACGCGGGATCAACAATGGCAACCGTTGGCGTGAGTGAGTAGTCGGCGATTGGGTATTTTTTATCCCCCTCGGTGATCACCGCAAATGGCGTTACTTCAGAACCTGTACCTGAAGTGGTTGGAATACCAATAAAGCGTGCTTTGCGTCCTAATTGTGGGAATTTGAATGCACGTTTACGGATATCCATAAATTTCTGTACGAGATCGCGGAAATCCACTTCAGGCTGTTCATAAAATAGCCACATTACTTTTGCCGCGTCCATTGATGAGCCACCGCCTAAGGCGATGATGGTGTCTGGTTTGTAGCTACGGATTAGCTCAACCCCACGGCGTACGGTTTCGATACTTGGATCAGGCTCAACATCAGCAAATAATTGATAAGTAACGTGATTTCCGCGTGCGGTGATTTGTTTTGCCACTTTTTCCACAAAGCCTAAATCGACCATTGTGCGGTCGGTGATGATGACCACACGCTCCATTCCTTTCATTGATTGTAAATATTGGATTGAATCCCGTTCAAAATAGATTTTTGAAGGCACTTTGAACCATTGCATATTATTTCTCCGTCTTCCCACTCGTTTAATATTTAGTAAATTCACCGCACTGACGTTGTTGCCTACGGCGTTTTTGCCGTAAGAGCCACAGCCAAGTGTGAGAGAAGGGAGGAAAGAGTTATACACATCGCCAATACCGCCAAAGGTGGACGGGGAATTCCAAATGACGCGAATGGCTTTAACGCGTTCACCAAATTCTTTCGCTAATTCTGCGTCTTTGGTGTGAATGGCAGCGGAATGACCTAAACCGTTAAATTCCACCATTTGTTCGGCAAGTTTCACCCCTTCTTCACGGGAATGGGATTTAAGCAAGGCTAGCACAGGGGAAAGTTTTTCACGAGTGAGTGGCTCTTTTGGCCCAACTTCTTTACATTCAGCTAACAGAATATTGGTTTTTTCTGGCACGTCAAAACCAGCTTGTTGCGCGATCCAATGGGCGGGTTTACCCACTACGTTGGCGTTTAATTTTGCCCCTGCACAGTTTGCGCTGTTCGCTTTTGCGCCGAACATAAATTCTTCCAACATCGCTTTTTCTCTTTTATTGACAAGGTAGACCCCATAAGATTTCATTTCTTTGACAAAATCATCATAGATTTCCTCATCAACAATTGCTGCTTGCTCAGAAGCACAAATCATTCCGTTATCAAAAGCTTTTGACATTACAATATCGTGTACAGCTTGTGGAAGATCGGCACTTTTTTCTACATAAGCTGGTACATTGCCCGCCCCCACGCCTAGAGCAGGTTTACCGCAAGAATAAGCCGCTTCAACCATTGCATTACCGCCTGTGGCTAAAATAGTTGCGACACCAGGGTGTTTCATTAAGGCTGCTGTGCCTTCCATTGATGGCGTTTCAATCCATTGAATACAATGTTTTGGCGCGCCCGCTGCCACTGCGGCATCATAAACAATACGCGCAGCATGAGCAGAAGATTGTTGTGCAGAAGGGTGGAAAGCAAAAATAATTGGGTTACGAGTTTTGAGGGCGATAAGGGCTTTGAAGATGGTGGTGGAAGTTGGGTTAGTGGTCGGCGTGATACCGCAAATCACCCCAACAGGGTCGGCAATTTCGGTAATGCCTGTTACATCATCTTCACTAATCACCCCAACGGTTTTGAGATTTCGCATATTATTCACCACATATTCGCAGGCAAATAAATTTTTCGTTGCTTTATCTTCAAACACACCGCGCCCCGTTTCTTCATAAGCGTGCATCGCAAGCACACCGTGCTGATCGAGCGCCGCCACCGAGGCTTTCGCCACAATGTAATCAACCTGTTCTTGGTTGAGCTGGCGGAATTCTTCTAAGGCAACCAAGCCTTTTTCCACCAAGGCGTTCACTTCTGCTTGAGCTGGGCTAATTGTGTTTTCAACCACGTTACTCATAATGATTTCTCCTAAAGTTTTAAATTGATAATTTTTTTCTGCGAAAAATTATACCTACTTGGAGGGGTAAGAGCGTAAACAATTTTGCATTAAAAGAGTAAACTGTGATCTAGATCAAATGGCAAAAATACGCTTATTTTACAAGCATTTAACTCCATTTTAACAAATGGCAAAATTGCCTTATTTTTTAAAGAGATCCAACCATCAGCAAAGCAAAGTGGAATTAATTTAAAAGGTGAAAAAAATCGCTTAAAATCTGTGTAGTTGATAATTATTCCTATTTATAGAGGTTAAGTATGAACGAACGTATTTCTTTTGCTCAATTACTCAATTCTTCTATTTTACTCGGCTTTCTCGTGCTGGTTGGCTGGTCGGTGGCTTATTGTTATAACTGGGGATTGGCTTGGTATTATGGCTATCCTTGGGATATTGTTGAAGTGGGAAGATCGGATATTGCACGCAGTTTATTCCACGTTCTCGGCGTATCTGCGTTTATGCTGCTGACCTATGTTTTAGGGATTAAGCTATTGATTTTATTAAAAGCGAAATTCTCATCATCGCCTTTTAACTTTGTTCGCACGTTGCTAACTTGCTTCATTTTAAGCTTCCCATTATTTTTAGAAATTACCGTGCTGATTAAAGTGTTCACGCTTTATAGTTTATTAATTTATCTTGCTGGGCTGTTCATCATCAGCTTGTTATTATGTCGTTTTTTCACCCGTTACAACATCTGTATGCTATGGCAATTTCTCACCACAAAACAAATCAACATTGTGCCAACAATGGCGGTGATTTATTTTTACTTTGTGATTCTTGCTTGTCTTGTGGGTTATCTGCGCCCTTTTAACAAAGAGATGTATCATAAACTAGAGATTAATGCCGAGCAGTATTTTATCCTAGCCAAGAACTGTAACAGTCTGATTTTAGGTAAAAGTTATGAAAAGGGCGGTAA